>JAFWEX010000150.1 GCA_017512705.1 Paenibacillus sp. | reverse complement strand
TGTATGTATGTGTGTATGTGATGTGTATGCTCTCGCATGGCCTCATGTCGGTCTCCAGACACGTAAGACATCGAGGCCTGAGAGGCTACATGACGCATGACGCATATCCATAACAAAACTGCATGACAAAGCAACATAACAAAGCAGCATCACAAAACCATATGACACCATCGCATAACACAGCCCCAATGATAAGACTTGTTGAGCAGCAGAGAAGAGGAAACTAAGCTCAAGGTATAGGTTTGACTTAAACGACCAAGAGCTGAATAAATACTCAAAAAGCCGAAACAAGTACGGCAGACAAAACGATGTAGGTCAATCATGTTAAGAGAGGAGGTGCGGGATGTTCGAATTGGATGTACGCAGCCGTAAGGCGATCTATGAACAGCTGGTGGATAAAGTCAAAGAAATGATCGTATACGGTATTCTGAAACCCGATGAGCAGCTTCCTTCCGTTCGGTCATTGTCAACGCAGCTTACGGTGAATCCGAATACGATCCAGAAGGCGTATCGCGAGCTTGAGCGCGAAGGTTACATCTATTCCGTGCAGGGTAAAGGGAGTTTCGTATCACCATCTGTGGAACATCCGAAGGACGCTATGAAAGATGAGATCAGAGCATCCTTGGTGAAATTGATTGCCGAAGCTTCGTATTCAGGTTTAACCAAGGCAGAGATGACTCTTTTATTTGAAGAAGCGATGGCCCGTATAGAGAAGGAGGTGCCTCATGATTGAGCTGAATCAAGTCATGAAAACTTTTGAGAGTGAGAAGGCCGTCGATGGCGTCACGATGCAGATACATAAGGGATCGATCTACGGTTTGCTTGGTTCCAACGGTGCAGGTAAAACATCTCTGCTCAAGATGATCGCAGGCATTTATCGTCAAGACAGCGGAACGGTACGCATTAATGGAACTGATATTTACGAAAATATGGACCTGAAAGGCCGCACGATTTTTATGGCAGATTCCCCATATTTTTTCCCGCAATCTTCAATTCATCACATGGCTGCATTTTATCGTTCAATCTATCCAAGCTGGAGCGAGGAGCGCTTCAAGCAGCTGGCCTCTGTCTTCAAATTAGATGTAAAACGCAAGCTACATCGCATGTCCAAAGGCATGCGCCGTCAAGCTGCGGTATGGTTGGGACTCAGCTGTATGCCGGAAATACTGCTTATGGATGAGCCTATTGATGGCCTTGATCCGGTTATGCGGCAACAGATCAAAAATTTGCTGTTCCAGGAAGCGGCAGAGCGCCAGGTAACGATCATCATCTCATCTCACAATTTGCGGGAGATTGAAGATCTCTGTGACCATGTCGGGATCATGCACAAAGGACAGATTATTGTCCAGAAGGATCTCGATGATCTCAAAGCCGATACCCACAAGATTCAGGTTGCTTTCCGTCATCCGGATCATGCCGGTGTTCTGAAAGAACAGATTCACATTTTGCATGAAGAAAAAAGGGGAAGTGTCTCCTTATACATTGTTAAAGGTCAACGCGAGCAAGTCACCGAACAATTCCGTCTACATGACCCGTACTTGCTGGATGTATTGCCCTTAACGCTGGAGGAAATTTTCATCTATGAAATGGAGGGTGCAGGGTATGACATTCAACCGATTATACTTTAACCGCGGCTTCCTGTACCAAAACTTCAGACAACATGGATGGCTGGGCATTGTCTATCTGCTTCTTTTATTATTTTCACTTCCCCTGTACATCGGTACACAGATACGGGATGTTCCAGAGGAGATTAGCAGTCTATTTAGAGCGAATGGAGAATTTCACTGGCTCTTCGCAGTTACAATCCCGGTTGTGATGGCTCTATTCCTGTTCCGCTACATTCAAGCGGGCGGTCCTGCGGATGTATATCATAGTTTGCCGTTGCAGCGTAAACATTTGCTTACGATGAACCTGTTGACTGGTTATGTGATGATTTTGGTTCCCATCTGGATCACCGCTGGAGTTACCGGCTGGGTATCAGCAACTCTGGTTGAACCTGCCTTTAGCTTCGACGGAACAGTCATCTCCATGTGGGGATTGACGATGAGTGTGATCTCCCTGTTCATGTTTACAATGGCAGTGACGGTGGGTATGTGTATCGGGCAGTCTATTCTACAGGGACTTACCGTATATGGAATCTGCCTGATTCCACTTATTTTCTGGGGTGCGTTTGAATTGCATCTGCAGCGTTATTTGTTTGGCTACCCGGAGAAAGCTTCTAAATTTCAGGCAGAGATGATATCTCCGATCTCACGTCTCACTAGCCTGAGTATTCCTCCGGACTGGAGCGAGCTTAGTATCTATGCTGCGTTGACCGTACTATTAAGCGTTCTATCGTATCTTTTGTACCGTAAACGGCATGTAGAATCAGCAACACAAGCCATTACCTTCGGAATTGTAAAACCAATTTTCCGTTTTGGCTTCATGTTCACGGTTGTTTTGCTTAGTGGTGCTTATCTTTCAATGATTTCACCCGGAAATCCCCAGATATGGGGCGTTGCAGGATACATCCTTGGAGGTATTGTGGGGTACATTGGAGCCGAGATGATCATTCGCAAAACCTGGCTGATCTGGAGCGGCAATATCCTTCCACGGTTTGCGTTATATGGAATTGTAGCAGCGCTAATCCTGTACGTACCTGTCGCGAACTGGAACGGTTATGCAGCAAATGTACCTTCCAAAAATAATGTAGAGAAGGTGCGTATCGGCGGCGACCAGTATATTTATGTCGATAATCGGTCTGTAAAGCTGGATGATGAACAGCTGTACTCTAACTCTATCGGATATATTGATGCTGTCCTTACACTTCATCAGAGCATTGTTGATGCTGGTCAGGCTTTGAATATCAGGGGACAAAATCACTATATACCTGATGAAGAGCGTGTCCAAATTGACTATATATTGAAAAACGGAAAGACGTTATCGCGGGAATATATGGTTCAGGAATCCAGTTTTCAACAAGAGTTTAAGAATATGAAGAACTTCGAAGATTATAAAGTTGTCAGCTATGGAACCTATGCACTGGACAATGACGTCCGAAGCATCGGTATCCGTTCAAGTCTTCTAGGCGATCGTGCTGTGTACATTAGTAACCCGCAGCTCATTCGTGAATTTAAAGATCTGCTAAAAGCAGAAATTTTAGATCAAACGTATGATGATCAGGAATCCCAATGGGAGTCTATTGCGTCAGCTGAGGTCTATCAAGATTACCGGGCTGAGTTATCATCAAAAAGGGTACTGGATAGCCCTAATCTTAGTTCAACGTATTCAATTAAACCAACCTATACCCGTTTGATTGCATGGCTCAAAGAAAATAATCTGTACGATCAGTTGCAGGTATCCACAGATGAAATTGCTTCGGCGCAGTTTATCAAACAGGAGATCGATAGCCCAGGTAAGGTTAGATGGGTCTATCCTGATCCGCAATTTATAGATGAAAATGTGAAAGGGAATAAGAAGGTCGCTACCAAGAATAAAAAAATTATTAGCGAATTGCTTCAACGCCAGAGATCAGGGGATTACACGGAGGATGGCACCTTCTATCAGATCAAACTTAATTTTATCAAAGGCCAGAACGTCTATATGATGTTAAAAGAGGAAGACCTGACCGAGGAAATGAGAGCGATTTTGATAGATCCTTAAGGGCGTGTATTCACTGTTTGTGCATAATATTGAATTTCGCGAGGATTTACATTAGAGCTTGACCAATTTATTCGCATGGAATATATTAGAAAAAAGTAAAGATTCAAGCGATTCGTTGATTCATTGAATTCGAATCTCATAGGGAACGGCTCAAGAGGGAAGCACCCGTAAGAGCAGGCACATGCCTGACTTGCGGGTGCTTTTTTGTCGTTAGCCGAGTCATTCTATGGCTAACTTTGAATCTTTTACTCGAAGGATGCCGCGCTCAGAGTGAATAGCGGTGGGGAATTTAAACCTAATTTGCGAAGAAGGGGTGTAGACGGATATGCATTTAAGCGGAGAGAAGAGACTGTTGATAAAGCCTCAAATACGGGGCAGACAATCCGTATTATCCAGATTCATGGTGATGTTTGCTGTAATGTTCAGCTTCGGAATGATTGGGAGTACAACAGCAGTTCATGGTGAGGGGATTGAGCTGAATGTAACGGCGCAAAAAGCTTGGAACACGGTGCTGAACAAGGCTGATGCACAGACCAAACGTTCCTTGCAGCAATCGTACGAGAATGCCGGGAGATGGAAGATTCATAACGAGATGTGGGAACAAAAGATCAAGCAACTGCGTGGGATCAATTCTACTGAATTGAGACGGCTTCGTAAGGCTATCAGTGGCATTGACGCAACAAAATTGGCCTTGCTTCAACAGAGTCTGGAACAGACGCAAGCGCGCTATGAACCTTTGTTTACACTCTATAGCTCGTTGAATCAGCAATTGTCGGCAGCCAAGGCCTTTCAAAGCAAAGAGTTAAGTTCAGCCATTCGGACTCAGACCGAGGCCTTAAAACCGATGGTACAGCTGGCACGTGAAGAGATTCGTCTGAAGAAGATGAACCTTGCCGAGGTACGCAAACTCAAAACGAACGAGATGAAGAGACTGCGAACGATGTTGAATGGAGCGAATACTGTGCAAAAACAGATCCAAACAGCCAAAAAGCAAATCAGCTTATCCAGGGAAAGATATTCGAATGCGTTCCGATCATTAAAGCAAACGCTGAAAAATGGCGAACCCGCTCAAGTTCTACGTGATATGAATTCCTTGGCCTCTTCCGCTGAGAAGTGGGCAGGTGTGAATGAGAATATTCACAAGCTGGAGCAGAATGTATCAGCAATCTACGCTAAAGTTAGCCAAGAGATAAGTAAAAAATCGAAATGATCAGTTTGTTGAACATGGTAAGAGGTACAAGCCTAGTGATCGTGAACGATAAGAAGCTGAAAGGCATGCGGAGATCAAGTTTGAGATAAAAAAGAGGGCGTCCCACAGTTAACCATGAAGATTCATGGCAAGATGCGAGATACCCTATTGTTTACTTATCAACCAATACCAACAATCTACGCATGGCTTCTTCAACCGTGGCTCGTGGGCAGGCTACGTTAATTCGCATGAATCCGGCACTTTCTTTGCCGAATACAATGCCGTCATTAAAGGCAAGTCCAGCTTCATGAAGCAGTTTATGACTTAATTGAGCATGTGACAAGCCAAGCCCCCTGAAATCGACCCATAACAAGTAGGTTGCTTCAGGCAGATGGACCTTGACACTTGGCATATGCTCTGAAATAAATTGCTGCACGTATTCCATATTACCACGAATGTAAGCAAGACATTGGTCAAGCCAATCTTCTCCTCCATTATATGCAGCCTCGGTGGCAGCAGCTCCTAATGTGCTGACGCTGGACAATCCCATTGTGCGAACACCTAGGGCGAAACGCTCCCGCAATTCGGCATTGGGAATAATGATGTTGGATGTACATAATCCGGGGATATTAAACGTTTTGCTCGGTGCTGTGCAGATGATGCTCTGATCTGCGATCGCTCCCGAGATCAGACTTAATGGTGTATGGGTTCCGCGCTCATAGATGAGATCAGCATGAATCTCATCCGAAACGATAAGTACATTATACTTCACACATAGCGCCGCAAGTTCTTCCAGCTCTTCACGAGTCCATACTCGACCAACCGGATTTTGTGGACTGCAAAGGATGAGCATTTTGACCTTGCCCGTCTTCAGACTTGTCTCAAGCTGATCCAGATCCATGGTATATCGCCCTTGCTTCTCGATCAATGGATTAGTAATGAGTTCCCGGCCTTGGTTCTGTACTACATCATAAAAGGGAGGATATACGGGGGGCTGAATGACTACAGCATCACCTGGCGAAGTGAATTGTTGAACCGCGATGCTAAGCGCTGGCACAATCCCTGGTGTGAAGACGATCCAGTCCGCTTCGATTTTCCAGTTGTGACGGCGTTCCATCCAGTTTGCGACTGCAGCGTGATAAGCCTCGGTACGCAGTGTATAGCCAAAGATCCCGTGAGCCATACGGGTTTGTAATGCTTCAATAACAGATGGAGGAGCGGCGAAATCCATGTCGGCCACCCACATGGGAAGTGCATCTGCTACACCGAAGATTTTCTCCAGCCCGTCCCATTTCTCGGAAGCTGTAGATAACCGGGGAATCGGTGTATCGAACGAACTTTGATTTATCATAAAAAAGAAGCCCTCCTTGGTTCATTGGTTGGGTGTAACGATTTTGGTTGTGATGTTCTTTAAACAAAACATTATTATCTAATACTTCTTCTATTTTCGCAACTTCTAAACTATTTTTGTATGCCGCAAGTCCCGTTTTGAGGATATGACGTTTACAACATGCTATCCTGTGCTTATGATATGGCTAACATCAGATGTGTCAACATTTTGAGTTACATCATGCCTTGTTATGCGAACTATATTTGTTGTAATTAGTTTGGATTGATTCTTAAAGTCTATACTGATCCATAAACTGGACCTTGGAGGCGAATGAACATGAATAATAGAAAATGGCTAATTACTGCGGGTGTATTTACCTTGGTACTAACAGGATCGGCAGGAGTATACGCAGGTACTAAACTTGAAACGATCAAGGCATATCTGAACCACGGTTTATCTATTGAAGTAAACGGACAGAAATTCACACCCAAAGGGGATCAAGGAACAAAGCTTGCGCCTATCACCTATGATGGTAGTACATATCTTCCGGTTCGTTCTATTGCCGAAGCACTGGATACGGATGTGAAGTATGATGCTAAAAATAATAAAGTTAGTATTGGTTCTTCAAGCTTCTCAGGAGGATCTTCATCCAATAATGCTGGTGAATCAAAATCACCTTCGACAGAGATGAATACCCAAGCTTCAGGAGTGAAGTCCAAATACCTGCCTGCTGACTTCCCATTCCCGAAGGATGCAAAAGCCACCAGTCTTATTGAAAGCACAGTAGATGGGAACAAGAAAGTATCTCTTACCTACACAACCAAAGAAAGCCTCTTGACTATCGGCACCTCTTACAAGAACTATTATCTGACCAAAAATTTGACTCAGAACAGTGAGGATATCCAGACGGATGAATTCAATATTATTGGTCGTGAGGAGGGCAAATACGCTGTAACCATTACAGGTAGTATGTCTGCGGATAATGAGGAATTGAATGAAATAACGGTTATCTGGGGAGAGGAATAAGCAAGTTAATATTTCTTCTGAACTCCAAAATAGCAAAGCCGTTTGCCTGGAATCTAGCATTTCCAGGCAAACGGCTCTTATTATGTTTACAGTACTTATATCACTGCACTATATCACTACAATTTATGGCTTAATTTCATGAGCTGCACAACATCGGCTATGGAATAGTATCCTCCGGTGTGATTCACTAATCCCGTTTAGGTGAACATTATAGGTATTCGCTAAACCACCCAATGATATGCTCTAAACGTCTTACCCTTAGATGAGGATTACCGGAGCGGGATAATTCGTGGTTAGCCCCAGGGAAACGAACAAGCCGTGTTATCTGTTTACGTCGTTTCAATGCAACATACAGTTGCTCTGCTTGTTCTATCGGGCAACGTAGATCTTCTTCACTGTGAAGAATAAGCAGTGGTGTCTGCACGTTACTAACATAAGCAAGCGGCGAATGTTTCCACAATTTCTCTGTGTCTTCCCATGCGTTGCCACCAATCTGATCCTCTGTAAAGAAATATCCGATATCACTGACTCCGTAGAATGATATCCAGTTAGAGATGGAACGCTGAGTAACCGCAGCTTTGAATCGATCGGTATGTCCTACGATCCAATTGGTCATAAAACCACCGTAGCTCCCGCCGGTTACACCCAGTCTGGATGCATCGATGAAAGCATACTGTGACAATGCATAATCGACGCACTCCATCAGGTCGTGATAATCTCCGCCGCCGTAATCTCCGCGACAAGCATTCACAAATTGCTGTCCATATCCAAGGCTACCACGTGGATTCATATACATCACAGCATAACCTTGAGCGGCAAGGAGTTGGAACTCCTGCATAAATGTGAAACCGTACATCATGTGGGGGCCGCCATGGATCTCAAGAATGGTCGGAACTTTGACACCATCAACCATGCCGTAAGGTTTCATAATCCAGCCTTGCATCTGCAGTCCATCTGAAGATTCATACCAGAAGGTTTCCGGTGTACTAAGCTGAATGTCGTGCTCCAGCTGCGGATTACTCCGAGTGAGCCGCACAGATTCAATCTCGGAGTTACCCGGTTGTTCATATAGATACAAGTCCCCCGGATGCTGCGTGTCGGCTACAGCGGCCACGATCGACCCTTGTGGCAGCTCGGAGAACTGGTATACCTCGCACTCCTCAGGCAACATATAATCGACATGACTCCCATCTAATGCAAAACGGGCTATGCGTACACTGCCATGTACAGAGGCAAGACAGAGAATGGACGAGCCGTCTTGTGAATATACCGGGCCAGTAGGAACAAGATGAGAGCGCATGTCACCAACAAGGCTATGATTGATCTGTACATCCCAATCTGTACTTAGACAGACAGGTGTCCCGCCCGATATGGGGAGTGTATATAGCTTCACAAGTGTAGCATTGCCATAGGAACGGTCACTCGCAAGAAGGGCTAGTGACTGTGCATCTGGAGCAAAACTAAGCCTATGGAAGGTGTATCCTTCGGATGTGAGTTGTTGTATATCTGATCCATCAGGTCTGGACATGTACACATGATTGGTTAGAGTAAAGTCACTATGATTATTGCCTTCTTCAGGCATCGTGGTAATCCAGGCAATTCGGGTTCCATCAGGTGACCAGGCGTAATCACCAATATCGTAGTGGCCGGAGGTTACAGGGATAGCTTCCGAGCAGGTTAGCGTGATCATAAAAAGATGATTGCGTCTGCCATTCCACAGTCCACCACTGTCGGATTTCATATGGATTCGGTCTACGATAATTTCCTGAGGCAGGACACTGCTTGTACTATCTTCATTGGAACTTGCTGTAGCACTTCCGTCCTGTTTTTCATCGATGTCTACAGAAGACTTTACAAGCAATGACTTGCCATCAGGCGACCATAAGAAGGAAGTCACACCATGTTGCAGATGACTGATCTGCTGAGCTTCTCCACCGTCCGAAGGAATGAGCCACACTTGAGACTGCCCACTCACCTTTCGTATAAACGCAATCTGCGTTCCATCTGGTGACCAGGAAGGGGAGTGATCATGTTCTCCGAAAGTAAAAGGCTTGTCCTTTCTGGTCTCAAGATGAATCAGTCTCAGATGAGAGCGATATCCATCGCGTTGGTCATTGATTTGCCGACTTACATATACCAGAAGTCCACCTTGGGGAGATGGAACTGGATCATTAACCCATGTTATCTGATATAGATCTTCCGAAGTTATGCCGCGTTGTCCGTTCATCATTAGCCCTCCCACTATCATTCAGATTGAATAATTTCCTAAGCTTTCCATTTATATTAACGGAAAGACAAGTACAGGACAATAACTTGCTGAACGGAATCAGGCTAGGAATTTACAGCGAGGGAGTGAACAGAGGCGACGTGTTTAAAAATATGTTGTAATGGTTTAATGTACAATGCAGTTAGTTTATATTTGTTTTGTTCTGCGCATGATTTAGTGGCTAGAAGGAGGAAATTACACTTGAACACATCTTATGAACAGCACGTGGAGTATCCGAGCAGGGGGCGAATGGCTTGGTTTGCCGCCGGATCGGCGCTTTTTGTAGGCGCTGGATTATTTCTGATGTTTGACCCGTCAGAAGATGCGGGTTCTTCAATGATTTCGAGGGTGATTGGCCTGTTATCCATTCTCTTTTTTGGATTATGTTTCGTATACTATCTGGTAAAGATGATTAAGAAAGAACCTTCCTTTGTGATTAATGAACGTGGATTTATCGATTCTTCCTCTTATACCTCAGGCGGCGACATAAGCTGGGAGGATGTTGAACATATTTTTATGTATGAGCTCATGGGACAACAAATGATTGGCGTCAAATTGAAAGATGAACAGGCGTTCCTGGAGCGTCAGAGCGGGGTGAAGCGAAAACTGATGACGGCGAGCACTAACATGGTTGATGCGACGATCAGTATCCCTCAGAACAGCATTACGTTGCCCCTTGATCAACTGTATCTCATGATGATTAATCAATGGCAGCGTGTCCAAGATACCATACCAAGGTGAGCATTAGGCAGTCTCGACCAAGAGAAATAGCGAAAGCTTAAATAAGCTGGCGCAGAAGACGGAAAAATCGTTCTGTATACCGGATAAAGTGTAGAGGAGCAGGTCATTGTGACCTGCTTTTTTTATTGGCATTCAGACGACGTTTCAAAATAGGCTTTACAACACTATAGCACTAGTGTACTATGTAACTAGAACACCAATACAGAAAGGAGCGAGAACATTGTGTCTATAGAATTTGATAATAATTTACCGATCTATTTACAGATCATGCAATACATTAAGCGGCAGATTGTAACCGGTGCCCTTAAGGCAGGAGATAAAATTCCATCGGTTCGTGAACTCGCTGCTGAATTGCAGATTAATCCGAATACAATACAGCGAACATTCCAGGAACTGGAGCGAGAAGAAGTGGTTGAAACGAAGCGGGGCTTGGGCAGATATGTAACAGGTGAGGAGAGAAAAATCATGATGATCAAAAAAGAGATGGCCGGTGAACTGCTGGATCGTTTTCTGACCGGAATGCAGGAACTCGGAATTGAAGAGAAGGATATCGTGTCGATTGTAGCAGACGCTCTGGCAGAAGGAAGTCAAGAGAAGGGAGGACACATACATGAGTAACATACTTGAACTCAATGAGGTCAGCAAAGTGTACGGGAGGAAGCAGGCTTTACAGAACGTTTCACTTCATATTGCTCCTGGGCGGGTTGTAGGGCTACTTGGCAGCAACGGTAGTGGTAAAAGTACACTGATGAAACTGGTCGCGGGTTTGTTGCATCCTGCTAGCGGAAGTATTCAGGTTACAGGTAAGCGTGTCGGTTTGGAAACGAAGTCACTCGTTTCATTCATGCCTGATCATCCGTTAACGGAGAAGTGGATGAGGGTGCGTGATGCAATAGCGTACTATCGCGATTTTTATGCAGATTTTGATGAAGAAAAGGCACAGGAGATGCTGGAGTTCATGAGTCTCGGGAAGGATGAACGTGTTAGTCATCTGTCCAAAGGTATGAATGAGCGACTGCAGTTAACACTAGCTCTTTCCCGTAAGGCAAAACTGTATTTGCTCGATGAACCGATTGGCGGGGTTGATCCGGTAGCCAGAGGTAAAATTCTGGATGCCATCGTCAAATTCTATGATGAAGACAGCAGCCTGATCATATCCACACATCTGGTGAATGACATTGAACGTATATTCGACGAAGTGATCTTTATTCGGGAAGGTAAGCTGGTCATGCATGAGGAAGTCGAGGCCATTCGGCTGAAACATGGAAAAAGTGTGGATGAGATGTTTAAGGAGGTCTTTGCAGAATGATGACATTGTTGAAATATGATTTTCGGAGAAATTGGAATACATTGCTCGCAGGGCTCGTTATTCTGATGATTATTCAGGTGGGACAGACGATATTAATGTCTCCCGTTACAGGGAGTCTGCTTGGCATTATGGCTTATGTAGGAGCAGGCGTGGCCATTTTTGTGAAAATGATTAAAACCTATACGGCCAACATCCGCTCTTATAATCGTCGTCTCATCCCGGTCACAAGTCTGTCTCATGTGTTGTCACCTATCATTTTTGGTATACTTTGCGGATTGGGTCTGATGTTGCTTAGTTTTACCCACGGTTACCTCTATATCACGATGAAACTAGGAATGAATCTGTCATCATACCTAGATATGCCGAATATTAACATCACCAATATCATTAGCATATTGTTGTTTACAGGCTGGATTGTTCTGTTTATGACCATTATTATCTTTTTCTCGATTAGCGTAGCAGGTACTTTTCGCTGGAAAACAGGCCCATGGATCGGCATTGTAGCTTTCTTAATTTTGATCAACCTGATCAGTTGGCTGGAAAATATGATTTTTGCAGGAAAGTTCACTCCTAATGATATGATCCAGTTCACCGAGGGGAGCGCAGGTATTTCAATTACAGCGAGTGGGAACATATGGGCAGATGGACGCTGGGGAAGCACTGTGTTTGAAATGGCTCTCGCTTTACTCCTCGTGTGGGCAATGGTCTATTTGAACAATAAAAAAGTAGAGGTGTAATCATTTCGTCAACAATAAAATACTGTACGGATAAAACGGGTGGCGGAGCTGCTCGTTTTTTTTAACAGAAAATTACGGAGTATATGCACCCAATTTTAGTTTGAATACGTAAATTGATGTATATAGGATGTCTTATAAGAAATGAATTCACTTGTTATGCATCAGGAAAGACGGCAACGGGAAGGAGAAAGAATTATGCAATTATACTTCAGAGATAATTTCTTTAATGCGGGATCAACGGAAATTATGAATGCCAATCAGGAACGGGCAGGATTCCTGTATCTAAAAAGTATGTTTGGATCATCACTTGAGGTATCGGACGAATATGGTCTGGTGTGCAGTGGTAAATTCCGCATGTTAACGAGTCGTTGGGATGTGACAGCAGCGGATGGTACACATCTGGGAGTGTTGAGAGGAAGGTTTAGCTTTTTTAGCAAAAAATATGAATACGATGCCGGTTCACGTGGTCTATATAATGTATCTGCTCCGGCATTTTCGCAGGAATATGATGTGACCGACGGAGCTGGCCGGATCGCCGCAAGTTTCCGCCGCACAAGTGGCTGGTTTAGTTCAGGGGCATTTGTCCTGGATAACCAATCGGAATATTTGAACACCTATGAATTGGTTGCTGTGGTGATGGGAGTACACGCCATTAACAAAAGACGAAATGCAGCAAACAGTAGCAGTGCTACGTGAATCGAGCCTTTTGCAGCATTCCGTCCCTTATTCGATGGAGTATTCGATTGAGGATGTTATTCTAATCAGCTTGTGCTGTAGTTTCATGTTCCACCTGCGCAGACTCGGACTGTTCATAACGGGCCAAAACTTTGGCCGCAGTCTCGGACATTCGTTCCTGCAAGGCGGTATCGTTAATGATTCGAACGCGTTTGCCGAGAAAACGCATTTTGGACAACACATAATCTATCTCATTTCGCGAAACTGTCAGCAGAATCCGATAGATCTGTTGGGTTTCGTTATACTCGACTTGTCTCTCAAAACTGGAGAAAGCATAAAGAATGCGAGATAACTCCGTATTGAACTCAGGCAGCACCTCGATAGTAAGCGACGTTTTGCGTTTCTCGGTTAGGAGAGCGATGCTTGCTTTATATCGGGATGCTGCTTCTGGTTTGATGGACCGAGCCTCCAGCTTGGTGATGCTATGCAGTTTGGTGGACATTAATCTCCCAAAATGTGGAGCATACCAGAGGACATACCATTCCTTTTTAACCATGGAATATTCAAGTTTATACGGGAACCCGAACTGCTCCTGACTTGTGCGCCCGCTGCGGATTCGTCCTGTCATCTGAAACCCTTGACCTTCCAATATGATCTGTCTTAACGGTCGAAGGAGCGGATGCGAGACACTGCTTTCCTCGCTCTTGGCTTTTTCGGTCAAGTAATCCTGAAGATTCAGGTGTTGCTCACCGTCCAGCATATGGTTCAGTTTTGCCCATGTTTCTGGACTTAACGCCTCTTGTGCAGCTGGATGTTCCATCATCATTCGCAACCAGGCTCGTTCCTGTGAAGTCCAGGTGAACACTCCTGTCTCATTCAGCCTCGTCATAATCTGATAGTTGAACATCTTCTCGAACAGGTTCATAGTACGCCGCAATCTCCTTCCATTCCTCAATCATCTCCTGGCGCAGCCTAGGCGGAGCCAGAATCTCACAGCTGGAGCCAAAGCTGCGCAGCCAAGGTTTAATCTCTGTTGTGCCATTCACCCGGATTTCATATCGAAAGCTATGATCCGTTTCTGGCGTAATGGTTCCCCATTGTCCTTGCAAGCGGACACGATCCAGAATAAAGTTGCGCTGTCCCTCTCCCGGGTGAAAAAAGCGTGCTTGCACCGTCACGGTGCGTCCTGTGTCGACAAGCCAGCTGTACCGGCTTATCTCCGCCCACTCTTTTTTCAATGCGGACATATGCTCTTCTTCAACGGGATGGAGCTCCTCCAGCTGAGTGATGCCCTCCATCCGAAACTTTACATATCTTCGCCGACTCTGATATCCGATGACATACCAACGCCCATACTGATGATCATAGACGACTTCAATCGGGGTGATCCGGATGGAACTCCCACTACCTTCCCGTTCAAACTTCGGATTGGTGTTTTGCGAGCTGTAGGAGGAAGGTTTTTTCGGCGAAAAATACTGAAACTGCACGCGTTTACGCTGTCGTATGGCACCAAGTAAGGTAAAGAGATGAGCTTCGTCCAGAATGCGCGAAACATAATGGTATTTATAAATATATGGTTCTGTCGCTTCTTCTTGCGGATAATTTGCGGTAATCACTTTTTTTAGACTATCCCGGAGTAAATAACCCTGCACCGATGGAATCTGCGTGTTCGCCATGATATCGACAAAGTCGTACAGCTCCAGCTGCTCCTCTGGCGTAAGTTTCGTCAGTACATCCTGTTGTAAGGCATACCGATAGGGGCGCCCGCCCGGTTCTCTGCGAATGACACCCACTTCCTCCAGGTACTTGAGATCCGAGCGTATCGTTTTTTCATCGGGCAGTGCCAATTCTTCCGGCAGGTCGGCGCAGCACGCATCCAGCAATTCCATCGCGGTTCGTGCGGAATCTTGAAGTGTGTGCAAAATGACGGATAAGCGCTCAACTTCCGATTCTTTCATCGATTTGGCGCGAAAAAGGAAGAGCAGCAGGGGCTCGGCGGACTCGCCGTACTGAAAACGAACAAGATCTGCCATCTCCCGGCCAGAGTCACTGTCATGGTCTTGATTGGTCAGACTATGGTGAATATCTCGCAGCTTGCGCTGGGTTTTATCAAAGGTATGTACGGATATGCCAAGTCGTTTGGCGTATTGCTGACGGTTATATGCGCCGCTGGTCAGAGACAGCATACGCAGGAACTGAATCTCTTTGTCAAAGCTTTCTTTTGCCAAGTGTCTCACTCCCGTATGGATTGTGATCTCTTTATTGTATCAAGATAAACGTCTGTTTTCATTGCAAAGTTGCTTATATTCGCGCAGATTCGCTCCAAAGTCCCACTAAAGTCGTCATACTTTCACCATGTTCGGAGTGCAGGATATCCAGCATACTACAAGGAGAAGATTGAACATATGAGAATAAAACATTTTACCGCAGCTTTGTAGACGGTACCGAGATGGAGGAGATCAAGTATGACCGGAGTGGATCAAACGATGAGAGACCATATCGTAAGACAACTCGCTCAGATCGAGCAGGAGGAGCATATTCGCATTATCTATGCCTGTGAGTCAGGCAGCCGGGCTTGGGGATTTCCTTCTCAGGACAGTGACTATGATGTGCGTTTTATTTATGTCAGACCTTTGGAGTGGTATTTGTCGATTGATGATCAGCGGGATGTGATTGAACGTCCAATTAGTGACCAGCTGGACATGAGCGGATGGGATATACGCAAAGCACTGAAGCTGTTCCGCAAGTCGAACCCACCGTTGTTGGAGTGGCTGCAGTCCCCAATTCAGTATAAGGAGCAATATAGTGTCGCTGAGCAGATCCGTAGTCTGTCACCGCTGACGTTTTCACCAAAATCATGTCTATATCACTACCTGAACATGGCTAAAGGCAACTTCCGTGATTACTTGCAGGGCGAACAGGTGAAGATCAAGAAATACTTTTATGTGCTGCGCCCGCTGCTGGCTTGTGGCTGGATTGAACGGAATGAAAGTATGCCGCCTATGGCGTTTGAGGAGCTTGTTGATACCTTAATTCCAGCAGACACGTCCCTGTATACCGAGATTCAGGAGCTGCTGCGTCGGAAAAAAGCTGGAGACGAAATGGATATGGAGCCGCAGCTTCCGGCCATCCAATCATACATTGTTGATCAAATTGCACATGTGGAGCAGATGGCCGCCAGGATTGAGGGACAAGTGACTGTGGAGAATGATGCATTAAACCGGATATTTCGATCTGCTGTACAGGAAGTTTGGGCATAAAAGAAATAGAGAGATTTAAAGTGTATACATGGCTTGTGAATCAACGAGAGGAGGAGAAGATATGCATCTGATCTTAAAAGCTAGTGGAGCGAATGCAGGGGTCGTGTCTCATCTGCTCGCCAAAAATCCGAACAACGTGTATGACCGAATGGATAAAGGTGTACGTGTCCGAATGGTCTATACGACAACCTTGGAGCAGGAGACAGAGATAGAAGTGTTCATTCATGCCGAGCCCGATCCAGTTCAGCTGGTCAGAGGTACACCGGATGGTTATGACATTACGCAATACATCAATGACAGGGAGTTCGTGACTAGCAGTCTATTTTGCTCCTACATACGTGGTGCACTGGGCACGGCTCTGAATGGCAAACCGAAGGAAGACTACGTGCAGTGGGTGGATCATGCCTTCGAATTGGAGCTGAAGTTTGGCCCGGTGGCTTCCGATCTGCCTGACCGTGTGGTGGAGGAGCTATTCTCCCCTCTGGGATATGATGTAACTATAGAACGGGGAGAGTCAGCCTACTCTTTTGACCTGAAAAATAGAAGCACAGTTCGTCACATTACGATACGTGGTAAGCAAACGATACAGCAGTCCTTACGTCAATTGTTTCTGCTGATTCCGGTGCTGGATAACTACAAGCACTATTTCATCAGTGAGGATGAGATGGATAAAATCAACCGGTATGGCGAGGGATGGCTAGACACACATCCGCTTAAGGAGCTTATCGTTAGGCGTACTCTTCGTTTTGCTGAATTGATTCGGACGTATGAACGTCAGTATGGAGCATTAATTGCTGGAACACAGGGAAATGAGCTTGTGGAGGGGGCAGATGGTAACCAGCAGGCAACAGCGGAACCGGAGTCTGCATTACCAAGGCATGAGGATAAGGGGACAAGTGCTAATGTAACTTTAGCTGTAGGCTCATCCGAACCACCTGTACGCTTGAATGATTTACGCTATCGAGCCATCACAGATATCGTGGATTCGTTGTCGGATAAACGGCGTATTGTGGATATGGGTGCAGGGGAGGGCAAGTTGTCTGCCCGCCTCGCTTATATCTCTGGCGTGGAATCCATCCTTGCCGTTGAGCCTTCGGGTCAATCACGTCTGCGGGCGATGGAGCGATTCGCCAAAATGCAGGATCGGCCTGGAGTTCAAGTTATACCGGAGCCGATGCTAGGTTCCTTGTTTTATTTTGATGAGCAGATGCAGCATCAGGATGTCATGATCTTGTGTGAAGTGATTGAACACATTGAGGAATATCGTTTGGATGGCATTCTGGATACCATTCTGAAGGAGTATCAGCCGAAAGTGTTACTGATGACAACACCAAACAAGGAATATAACGAAGTGTATGCGATGGAGCAAGAGCAGCTACGTCACCATGATCATCGTTTTGAGTGGACACGGGAGGAATTTAACAGTCGTTGTGCACATTGGGCGGAAAAAAGTAATTATACCTATGAGATCAGCGGAATTGGTATGGACAAGGAAGGCTTCGGACAGCCAACACAACTGGCCATGTTCACACAGAGAAAGGAGGAGCAGGGATGAGAAGAGATAAACAGACAGGTACGGGGGATCACAGTCATTCACAACCTGGATCGGGCCCGGGAAAGCCACGTTATAAAGACTATGCGCAGGACAGGCAACCTCATGAAGACCACGACAGACAGCCAGGCAGACAGCGTGAGATTCAGTTGCCGCATGCAGGAATCGTTGTACTGATTGGCCCATCGAACAGTGGCAAAAGTACATTGCTGGCCCAGCTTGTAGCTGAGGATATTATTCGTGCTACTGAGGTAGTCTCGTCTGATCAGTTTCGTATGCTGGTTGGTGACGACGAGTATGTGGAATGGAGGCATCGACCTCGCAGTGAAGCGGATGTGTTGTACGCAGAGTATCAGCAGGTATCAGCCAAAGCATTTGAAGCGATGGAAGCGATGCTCGCAACCCGCTGTCGTCTGAACAAGCTGACCTGGGTGGATGCGACTCATCTGTATCCCGAGGATCGCGAACGGTTGATTGAGCTGGCACGTAAAGCCCATGTGCCTGTCATCGCCATCGTTCTGGATGTGCCGGAGCATGTATTGCTTGAGCGTGATGAACGGCGTAAACATCCGCGTGGACGTCAGCGGGTAAAACAGCAAGCCCAGCAATTCAAGTGTACCTTGCGCTCCATCCGTGATGAAGGATTTGATGCGAGCTACGTGCTGAAACACCCTTACCCTGTGACCTTTGTACGCACAACGAATCCGCTGATGTTAGACATGGGCACGGGGATTGATATCATTGGCGATATTCACGGCTGTTACGTTGAAATGATGGATCTCATTCATCGTCTAGGGTACGTGGACGAACGAGGCGATGGCATGATGCGCCATCCCGAAGGGCGAAAGCTCGTTTCTGTCGGGGATGTAAGCAGCCGTGGCCCGGAATCGTTAAAATGTTTGCTTTTCTGGCAGCGGCATTGTGAAGCTGGTCTTGCTTATATGGTCGACAGTAACCACGGATGGAAAATAGCGCGTTATCTGGACGGACGTGACGTCACATTGAATCATGGGGATGAGCTTGTAGAAGCCGAGCTGATGCAACTGGAACAAGTCCAAGGCACAGATCGGGCACAGCAAGTTCGGGCAGAACTGCGAGATTTTCTGTTTGGAGCACCGTCACATCTGGTGTTCACCCAAAATGGTGTAAGACAGGTCGTTGTTGTCCACGCGGGGATACGAGATCATTTTATCGGTAAGCAGTCCAAGCGCATTCAGGATTACTGCCGGTATGGGGATGTGGATGGAACAGATGAGAAAGGAAGGCCGGTGCGCAAGGATTGGTACGTAGATCATATGTCTGGTGAATGTGTTGTCTGGGGACATGATCCAAGACCGTACCCTACCATGGTGAATGACACCGTCAATATTGATCAGGGCGTTGTATTTGGGGGCATGCTCACGGCATGGAGAATGCCCGAACGGGAGATTGTTAGTGTACCGGCGAAGCAAGACTATGCCCAGGACCCGGATAGTCCGTTGAAACGTTGGGAACATCAGTGCTTTGCACCGCCGAACATACGCAAGTTCAAGAACGGTTTTACAGTGCAGACAGGGTCAAGGTTGAATGTTACTGTGCAGGGAGAATTGGCACAGACGGCGCTGGATACCTTTTCACATTTTACGGTACCGCTTGAGGAACTAGTCTATATCCCGCCAACCATGAGTCCACCGCCGGGTGAATGTTCTGTGGAAGGGTTTATGGAGCATCCGAGGGATGCATTCCGTTACTATCGTTCACAGGGAGTAACTCGTATGGTTGCGGAGAAGAAACATATGGGTAGTCGAGCTATTCTACTCCTGTTCCGTGATGAACAGGCTGCCTCCCAGCGTGTAGGGAGACCGATGCTGGGCCGTATCGTAACACGCACAGGACGATCCTTTTTTGATCCAACGACAGAGCAGGAGGTACTCTCCAGGTTACACGCGGACTTGACTGTGGACGGATATTTCAAACGGTATCAGACCGAATTTGTTTTGTTGGATGCAGAGATTGTACCTTGGAATCTGAAAGCGCAGGAGCTGATTGCTTCACAATATGCTCATGTTGCTGAAGCAGCATTGTTGGATCGCAGCGTTGTGGTAGACAAAATCCGTGAGGCTGCGAATGCAGGACGTGATGTTGCCGATTGGCTACAGGAAACGAAGGTTAAGCTGGCGAATGCCCGGAAATTCCGGGATGTGTTCCAATACTACTGCTGGGATGTCAAGGACATTGGTGACATCCGTATTGCACCGTTTCATATTCTGGCTCATAGCACGGGAACGTTCTGGGAGCAGACCCATGAGTGGCATATGGAGCAGAGCCGGGAGCTGGCTCAGATCTCGGGGCTAATGATGGAGACGGAATACCGTGTTATTGCAGATGAGACAGATGAGGAAGACATCATTCGCTGGTGGGAGGAGATTACAGCGGAAGGTCATGAGGGGATCGTAATCAAACCCGAGACATTCCGCAGTTGGAACGGCAACAAGATGATTCAGCCTGCACTGAAAGTTAGAGGGCGTGCATATTTGCATATCATCTACGGCATGGATTATCTGGCTCCTGAGCACGTCGCTCGTCTTCGCAAACGCAAAACGTCCAAAAAGGAACGGCATGGGTTGCTTGAAAGTGCTTTGGGTATGGAAGGGGTCGAACGTTTTGTGCGCGGCGAATCCATAGAGCGGATTCATGAATGTGTACTCGCTGCCTTATCTCTTGAATCGGAGCGAGTAGATCCGCGTTTATAGGCTTCTCATACAGACACGGAGCGAACGTTAGATGAGTGGAATAGCCCATTTTTCTGATCGTAGTTGAGTCTGAAATAAGTCTGAAAAAGGAATGTAACTGGATGATTTTTCATTCATGTTATGTTCCTTTTTTGTTGTTCACTTTTTACGGTACAAACGGTTTGTTCAACGCTTTCTTTCTTTGTTTGAAGAAGTTTGGGGATGGTGTTTCTTTATAAATAGCAACTTTGTATGCACCGATAGTAATGGTGAGTTTTCCATCATACTGACTCAGAAAGGAAGCGAAGAATATGTTTAAACGTGTAGAGAATGAATTGGAATTTGCGATGTTCAATGGGGTGTGGACAACCGTCTGGAATGAAAAGGGGTTTGAGTTTGAGTTTTCTGAGGATTTTCTTGAACGATATGTGGTGGTTACGGGGGAAGGATATTATGTAGGTTCAATTGAGATCAAACCTTACGCCAGAGAAAGTTCTATTAATGAAGTCGGGCCATTTCTGGAGTATCCCCTGATTCAGGAAGAGATGGGAAACATTGCGGAGATCGATAAATTAGCTATTTTGTCTACCTTCCGCGGGCAGTATATTGCCGAGTTGTTATCTGCCATAGTGCACTACGCTGAAATGAAACAGATCCGTTATTATGCCATGTTACTGGAGCCAGTGCTACTGAGAGCCTTGCGCATCTCCTATCATGTGCCGATTCAGAAAGTCGGGGGAAGAGTATTTTATAAAGGGGAGGATGTGATTCCGTCCATTGTGAACGCACAGGAGGTATATATGCATAAGGAACGATATGCTTGGCTGGTTGATCCAGGACAATATGTGACAAAAAAATACAAATAACTTCATATATCAACGTAAAATATACATTTATGTTGAAATTAATCATATAAACTCGAATTGAATATAAACCAGATAGTGTTTTTTAGATATGAGGATGGAGGCCTAAAGGACCTCATTTTCATATCGTGAAGATGGGTTTTCGGAATCATACGAATGAACCATAGGCCTATATCCAATCTGTACATTCTAGGTAATAATTATAAGAAGAAGCATTGGAATCTCACTACGTAAGGATAGGAGGTAACCTGTATGGCGTCAATGATTATACTCGTGAAACAGACTGAAGACGATGAAAAGGTTATTTATCGATTCGGACCGAATGAGCGGAAGATGGGACTCATCGAGATGAACAAAATTAAGGAAAGTGTGAAGGAACTGGAGCCTGTTCAGGTAGAAGGTATGAATCCAAGTTTTTACTTCAATCGAGCCGCTCAGCGATTGGTGCGATGTTTATTCAGAGAAGGTGGTAAGTTTCCAGAGCGGACATCGTTTGAATCGTGATAAAAGGGTCAACTAAATAGGAACAGATACAAACCCAAGTCCAAGTGCTCTTCATATGAGCACTTGACTTGGGTTTTATTTATACCTTGGTAGAAACATTTCCTGTGTTATTTCATTTGCTTTTTGGAAGGTGACTTACGTTGACTCCAGGTTTTACGGAGTAGTTTAAGAATGTCGTTTTCCTGGTTTTTCAGTAGACTGTACGTATAGATTTTATGGCGCTGTCTCGACGATTGAAAAGGAATAAAAAATGCCCACAAATCCCCTGATTAGGGATGTGGGCTTATATTAGTTTGTAAGCAGGGTTGTACGATCCGTTCAATATCAAAATGTTTTTGCATACGAGATCAGAGCCGTAATGGTTATGATATTGAGCAAGGTAGAGATGAGCACTGTTTGGGCTGCAAAATCGGGTTCGTTGTCATACTCTTCTGCCAAAATCGAAGCATTCACCCCAGCTGGCATTCCGGAAGCGATAATAAGTGCCTGCGCGGCAATACCTTGTAACCCTAACAACAGTACAACCGAAATTCCGATGGCTGGCCCAATCAGTAAACGGATAAATGTGCTAATATACACATCAAGACGGTACAGATGAATCGGATATTTTACAATCTGGGCTCCCAGTGTCAACAAGGCCACAGCCACCATACTTTGTTGCGCATAGGTTAGCGGCATGGATAAAAAGGTAGGCAGCGGCACTTTCCACGTATGAAACAATAACCCGAGCAATAGCGCATAAGGTACAGGCATTTTTAGAAACCCAATAATAACCGCACGGTAGTTTCCTTTAAGCTTAGCCCCTTGGATCGATAATACACCATAGGTGAAGGTGAGCAGAGATTGCAAGGACATAACAAGCGCCTGAATAGAAGAGGCAAGCGGGTCACCGCGGAACACCAGTGCATTAATCGGCAGACCGTAGTTGCCTGCATTGTCGAGCATGATACTGTTATTAAAAGCGGCCTTCATCCCTTTGTTCATTCGAAATGTACGTGCCACAATGGAACCGATGATATAAAGAATAAAAACATAGATCGCATAGAACAGTGTAACCGTACCAAGTAAGTCACCCGACATATCTGAATGATACATGCTCATAAAGACGGCTGCGGGGGTAATACAATAGAAATTAATCTTCGCCAGGGTGTACAAGTCCAGCTTGAACACCTTTTGCATCCAGGACCCAACAGCAATCAGGAGAAATACGGGCAGGACGACTTCTAACATGATGTCTGCAATCATTGGTTCAGCTTCCTTTTTCATGAAAATTTCAGATATTTACGAAAAACACTTTGATTATTATATCATTTATCCCTAGCTGTAAGGGCATTGGATAAAAATAGTTCAGGAGGTGCTGTATCATGATTCCAGATCATCTGGATATGGGCTTATCGATTTTATTTATCGGCTTCAATCCTAGCATTACCTCAGGAGAGACAGGTCATCATTATGCGTATAAAGGCAACCGCTTCTGGCGGATTCTGGAGCGTTCCGGGCTGACCCCGCGTCTTTATGATGCAACGGAGGATAGTGAACTGCTGAAGCTGGGGTATGGGTTCACCAATATCGTTGCCCGTCCAACCAAAGGCATGGAGGACATTACCAAGGAGGAGTACGCAGAAGGACGCAAGATTTTACGTCAAAAACTGGAGACGTACCGACCGGACATTGCCTGTTTCGTTGGTAAAGGCGTGTACACCCAGTACAGCAAACGTTCTAAGGTGGAGTGGGGATTCCAAGATGACCCGATCGTCAAGGAAATTCAGGAGTTCGTCGCGCCTTCGTCTAGTGGACTGGTGCGCATGTCGATGGATGAGATTGTGGCCATCTATACTCAGCTCGCAGATTTTGTGGCAGAGAAGAACGGTGGGGAATAAGAACATCAGCGTACTTCAACATATCACTTCATGTGTGAGTTCATCCTGCTCGGCGATGTGCTGGGAAGGATGGATTCTTTTTTTTTGGAATAAAGTGAGAAGTTATGAGAGCGGGTTCCGTCTATATAGTACAGAACCATGCATGGAAGCTGTAGAGAAGGAGGACTACATGACACAACAGGTACCGGAGGAGGAACTGATTCAGCGCATTATAGACGGGGACAAGCAGCTGTTCAGTGTGATCGTGGATCGATATAAACATAAAGTCTACGGCATTATGCGCGGAATGGGCGCCAGTCACCCGGATGCACAGGATCTTGCGCAGGATACGTTTATCCGCATCTATAGATATCTGCCGACAAGAAGAGAAGGCAGCAGTTTTTCGGCTTGGGTGTATACCATAGCGGTGAATATGATGAGGGATCACATGCGGCGTGTCAAGTCAACAACAACCCGTGTGAACGAAGAGTCTTATACACAAGGGATCGAAGAGTCGACGCCGGAGAAACAAATATTACAGCAAGAAATGAAACGTGAAATCTATCGTCACTTAGAGCAGCTGCCAGATTCCTACAGACTGGTGCTGCTTCTCAAATATACCAATGAACTGAGTTATGAAGAAATTAGCGAGGTTACCGGCATGAGTGCTGCCCAGATTCGAAATGCATTGTATCGCGGTAAAAAAAGCCTTCAAAAGCAGTTGAAGCAGGCGCGAGGGGAGTGGTCTTATGAAGTCTAAACCGACGGAACAGGACGTGCAGTGGGAGAAAAAGTTGTTTCAAGAAACGCCTGATTTTAATTTTACGGAAAACGTGATGAAGGAGATTGAACATGTGGAGATGGAGCATGGAGAAGAAGTGGCTGTTAACATGGAGCATAGAAAAAGAATGAACCGTCGGAAAAGACGCGGAATTATATCGATAGCTGCGGCTTGCATTATACTGGGTGGTTCTCTGACGATCTGGAGTCAGCCTGAGCTCAAACGTCAGGTTATGAGTATAGTCTCTCCGATCTGGGAACAGGAGGACGAGATGTTCAAGAATGAGGAAAAAATGTCGGAGTGGTTTTGGTATGATGACTACTTGCGTTCCAAACCGCTCGGATTGATTCAATATCCAAAGCTCAAGGTCGAAGACAAAGGCTACAGCTTCGAAGTAAAACAAGTACAGTTTGACGGTTCAACGCTGATGATTGCTGTCGTTGAAAAGGGACCTGACGGGAAGATTCTACAGGATCCATTAGAGGCTACATTGGATGAAGAGAGTATTAAGGTAACGGATCTTCAGGGAAATAAGATTGCCAAGCGAGGCAGGACTATAGGGGATTTGTCTGGCCTATCGAATTACGTATTCCTTTTTGATGATGACATTCCAGACACAGTTGTCGTGAAAAGTGATACTAGTCAGATCGCGATTAGTACAGAAGACTATAGTCGAGAAAAAGTGGATGTGGATTGGAATTTTGAATTCAAGGTTGACACACGTAGAGGTAAGGAACTCGCAATCTATGAAACGATACAGGATGCAAAATATACAACGAAGGATGGACTCGAGCTGGATCTGAACAGGTTCATTCGTACCGTAAACGGCATTCGGCTGGATATGGATATTACACCTAACGCTGAGATGATATCGAAGCTTCAGCCGGGATGGTGGTGGGACATCTCACTGTGGTATCACTTCGAGGCAGAAGGTACAGATGGCTCCATTGGACATGTTGGAGATCGAATCAATTATAGTGCGAGAAAGGTTGAGGGAATAAAGTATAACAGCGAACAGCACTCGCTTTGGTTTTCAAATATACCTTACTTCGAAACCCTGCCGCCGGACAAGAAAAAGTTAAAGTTTGTCCTGGATGGTTACAGTGTTCCAGTAAAGGAAGAAGCAGAGGTCAAGGTTCAGCTTGAACAGGGAGGAAAAACAAACAAAGCGGAGTTAAAGGATAACGGAGATGAGATCAGCTTTACCAAGTATACGTATGAAAAAGATGAAGAGACCAAGGAGGATGTACTAAGGATAAATATGGAAGGAATTACGACAAATGATCTTGGTCCTTCTGATTATTGGGTAGCTTTGGATCATACGGGGAAAGAATACAAAGTGGATTTTGAAGGAGCTATAGGAACGACTGAAGGTGACCGTAACCTTTATGAACTAACGGGGATGCAGATGCTCGTTAAGGGTTACCCGATTGATGCCAAAGAGATTACTATAAAGCGGAAGGTAGTCAACAAAGTGGTTACTGATGTGGACTGGTCTGTCGACCTGCCTTCCTATACATCCCTTCCGTGGGAAAAAGTTGGGCAAGAATAATAATCATTATGATAAAGACTTGAACCACTCATTTTATATGAATGGTTCAAGTCTTTTTTTAGTGATTACGTTTATTTGCCGATTGTATAAGGTGAATATGGTGAATGCAAGAACGATGATGTTGATATCGCGGTGAATTAGGGTGCTTTTAACCAGTCGGTAATCCGTACTTTTTGTCCGGTACGTGCGCTTTCGAGAGAGGCGAGAACCATAGCCATGCTGAACTGATTGTCACTGCAATCCGTTTCTGGCAGACGTCCTTCTTCAAGGGCATTGAACATTTCTTCAAGGCAGCCGTGATGTCCTGTTTTATCCATTAGGGGCAGCTCGGCTTCAATTCGTTCACCACGCTGGAGAAAAGATGGCTTGCCGTCGGGCTCCAGCGAAAGTGTATGAACCACTTCAGCATAGATGTTGTCGTGACCATCCCAGATGGCGGTTCCTTTTTCCCCTGTTACGCGCCAGCTTGCTTCCCAGGATGTAGGCACACCCTCGGCACACCAGGAACCACGATAGTCGAACACAGATCCGTCGGACATTTCGAAGATGCATAATGCCATCGCATTCCCTCTATACCACGACCCTGGAGGATTGAATTCATGGCAATAGACTGACACTGGATTGGCTCCAAGGATATAACGCGCCTGATCAAAGGTATGAATCGCCATATCCAGCAACAGTGGGCTATCCATAAGGTCACGGAAGCCGCCGAAATGTGGACCGAGGAAAAAGTCTGCCCCTGCATAGCCCGGCTGTCCAATGGTTCCACTGGAAATGAGCTGTCGATAGGCACGAATCCTTGGATCAAATCTGCGGTTCTGCATGACTGCCTGAATACGTCCTGTACTGCGAGCTGTATGTACAATGTCCGTGCAGTCTAAGAAGGATTCTGCCAAAGGTTTTTCTCCAAAGACGTGACATCCTGCCTGTAGTGAGGTCATCGCAATCTCATAGTGACTTGACGGGATGGTCACGTCAAATACAATGTTGGCATCCACGGCCGCAAGGGCATCACGAATGTTGGGGAATGTAGGACAGGTCAGGTTATGTCGCTTGGCGAAGGCGGCTGCTGTGTCCTCAAAGAGATCAACGAGTCCCACGATCTCGGTATCTGGTCTCTGCTTCGCATAGTCAGCCCATGTGTTCGCCATGGCCCCGCATCCTGCGATGATCACCCGATAAGTGACAGTCATATATTCAACTCCCTCGCATAGATGGTAATGATACATGGATTGTTACTGTGATTTTTTTGACACGTGAGCAGCTGAGTCTTCATGTTGTTACACCGGATTAGGGACAAAGCTACCGCCGCGACAATGTTTTAAATAGTTCAGAGCATGGACTTGCCCGGTCATTTCAAGTTCGTCCCGATATACCGGATCATGCCAGCCTTCAATGTCGATGGTGCCTTGATAGCCGTTCTGACGCAAAATGGTGATGATATCTGCCCAGTTACTGTCACCGAATCCGGGTGTGCGATGCCAGACAAACTCCTTCGGACCATGCACGCCATGTTCTTTGACAATATCCCATGCGATTGTGGCATCTTTGCCATGAACGTGGAACACTTTCGGAGCCCATCTACGCAGCTGAGGAATCGGATCAATCAAGCTAACCATCTGGTGGCATGGTTCCCACTCCAGACCGACATTCTCATCAGGTACGGCATTGAACATCATCTCCCAGGCAGTCGGGTTATGGGCAATATTCCAGTCACCGGTCTGCCACGTCCCACCCATATCACAATTTTCAAAAGCAATGCGTACACCGCGGTCTGCCGCCCGCCTTGCGAGTTCACCGAATACTTCCTTGAATCGTGGAATCGATTCATCGATCGGCTGATTCGTCAATCGTCCAGTAAAACCAGAGACAATATCGGCTCCAAACAGCTGCGCATGATCAATGACACGCTCCCAGCTTGCCAAGGTGTCCGAGTTATCCCCCGTTCCGGTAAGCGGATTACCGAATACACTTACAGCCGAAATGATGATGCCGTGTTCGTCAACAATGTCGCGAACTCGTTTGGCAGTCTCCGCCAGATCAAGGCTGCCCGTCGTTTGCCAGAACGTGAGATTAAAGGATTCAAACCCGTGCTGTAATATCTGCGGAATGACCCGGACGGCATCGTGACCGCCTACAAGGGTTCCGATACGAATGGATGGATTCATGGTTGTATTTCACTCCAATATTGGCTTATAGTACTTCGTGACACACTCATTATAGCGGTGGTTCTACGGGATGGCTCTAAACAATTTTGTGCTTTATTAGTCGGATATTGTGGTGAGGGGGAAGAAAGCCGTGCTAGACTTGAAAGCGCTTCACGAAAATACGCGAATGGATCATCAATCTCATCCGTTTCAGTTGTTTCAAAATCGTTGCTTTGCGAAGAAGACGGAGGAATGCATCTTGTATCTGCACTGGCATGAGCATTTCGAATGGATCATCATGCGTGAGGGAAGAGCGGTGTTCCATATCGACAGTCGGCCTTATGAGGCGGAGGCGGGAGAGGTCATTATTATTCCGGGTGGTGCACTGCATGTGGGATATGCCCTTGAGGAGGGGGAGGTGCATTATGATTCGGTTGTAGTGAATCGAGCCTTGTTTCAGGATTTTGCCAGCGACCCCGTGCATGAGCAGTACGTAGCGCCTTATCTGGAAGGCAGTGTGAGGTTTCCCGTGAAGCCAGCTGAAGAAAACGCAGACTGTACCAGCTATTTTTCTTTGTTAAATGAAGCGGTGGAAGAAATGGCGTTGCAGGCTCCGGCGTATCAACTTGTGGTCAAGTCCAAGTTGCATGCGTTATTCACCCTGCTGGCTCGAACATTTATGCCGCATCCGTTACGAGATCGATCGAGCGGTGTTTATTTTCCGAATCGGGAGCGGTTCAAACAACTGATTGCACAGATTGAAGCTAATCCTCAGGAGAGATTGTCGGTTAGTGAAGCGGCAAGCCAAGTGGGACTGAATGTGTACCATTTCTGCAAAATGTTCAAAAAGTTGACCGGCCGCACCTTTGTGGAATACGTGAACAGGTGCAGAATGAGTGAAGCTGAGCGTTTGCTACAGGAGAGCGGCCTTACTGTCACGGAGATCGCTGCTCAGGTCGGCTGTGACAATGCGAACTATTTTACAAAATTGTTCAAACAATACAAGGGCATGACCCCTTCACAGGCTCGTGCAGGGGTGAGCACGGGTACCCCAATCTAGCCGAGTGGGGCTTGCCGATTGGACTGGACCCGTGCTGGACCCGGTTGAGCTATACACTAGATTACTTCATAAATCGGGAAAACAGTCGATTGGCCTTCTTTGAGAGATCTTCCATTTTGAGATTGGCCTGATCGAGCTGATTATACATCCATTTGATCGTTTGCAGCATTCGGGGGGAGAGGGGTGTGCCCTTGATCCGTGGATAGATATGGTGATAAGCCCACACGAGATGTTCCCAGCGATGATCGTCGCCCTCCTGAATGTACTCGGAGACGTCGAGGACTTTGCCTCGTCCATTCTGGAGAAGTACATTCTTCAGGTGAATATCGCGTGGGTTCAGTCCGAGGCGACGAACTTCTTCCCGCGCTGCGTCTACATCGAGCATGACCTGCTCGGGGACGGGGATTCCTTTTTCCAAACATTCAAGTAGAGTGTCTCCAGGTTCGTAACTGATGACCAGTATATTTCGGCCGCTGCCGTAATACGTCGGGAAGTAGGGCAGCCCTTTAAGCTGCGTGTAGACCGCTTTTTCATTATTTAATTTATCCAAAGCATGATCCGAGTACATTTTGAAGGCGTACTGCGGTAGACCGTCATACGTAAAGACAGCCGCATCCGTTCCGATCCCAATGCAGTTCACTCCTGCTGCCTCGCCGATGATATTCACCAGCTCATTCCGATCGCTTCCAATGACTTGAATCGGTTGTAATGCTTCTTCCGCCTGGAACCAATCCGGCTGATTCATGGGTGGCGCCTCCTTTTGGATATGCCTGTACATATTTTCAGTAATGTATACTATTTTTCGTGCAATGCAGATGTAACTATATAAACGATACGTATCGTATTTCAAACGGTTGCGATCATATGAAAATAACGGAGGCTGGGTTGCGACATGAGATCAGGGGCTTTATACTGTGAGCAATGAAAGGATCTTCTAGCCCAGTGCGAAACAATATTCTGCATGGACAACCATAGATCCGGTATACAGAAAGGCAGATTTTTTATATGGCACAATACCCGCAGTGGTCTTATTCGCAGTCGCGGGCGAGTATGTTCGATGAGTGCCTGCGCAAATATTATTATCATTATTATGGTGCCCACAATGGCTGGAAAACAGAATCAGCGGACGAGATGCAGGTCAGGCTCTATCGTCTCAAGCAGCTCAGCAATCTGTATCTGGTATTTGGTGATCTGGCACACCGGATGTGTGAATCGGCAGTGCGAAGCAGGGAGGATGGCAAACCTAAGCCGCGTGAAGCTTTCTTGGAGAAAACGATACGTGATCTACTGAACCAGGCTTACAAGGAGTCGATTAATCCCGAGCAGTGGCGTCTTCATCCCAAGAATTATACGATGTTATCCGAAATATATTATGGCGATGATACGCTAAACGATCGGATCGCAATCATTAAAGAACGTGCAGGAGCTTGTGTAGGCAATCTCTATCAGACACTCACATGGGAAGATTTGTCCCGTGCGAGTACAACAATTCTGGAAATTGAGAAATGGGATACGATGGTGCTGCATGATACGCGTGTGTATGTGAAGATGGACTTGTTATATAGACGGAGTAACGGCAACATCGTCATTGTGGACTGGAAGACGGGCAAAGAGGATGATTTCTCCGATCAGTTGATCCTGTACGCTTCCTATGTAAGAGAACATTACCAGGTTCCACTGGAGCAGATCGAGATTCGGGTGGAGTACCTGTTGACTGGCAAACACAAAGAGTTTACCGCAACTGAAGAGGACATTCGTAAAGTGGAGGAGAACGTCGGCCGTTACATCGAGGAGATGCGCTCCTGTGTGGCAGATGAGTATTACAACCGTCCCAAGGACATGTCCTATTTCACGCCGATGCCTTCGCACCGAGCATGCCGGGATTGCAACTTTCGTGAGGTATGCAGTGAACGCGTGGTCTAGTATGACGCGTGGTCTAGTATGTAAAGTAATCGTGGAGATGACCGAGACAGTAAATTGAAGATGCAAATAAGCAAAGCAGAGGGTGTACACAAAAAAAAGAAGCGCAGTGCCCGGAGGAATCCTCCGTGGAGCACTGCGCTTCTGTGCGTTCCACAGGCTGGACACGGTTGGTCCAGGTGGAACGGCCGAAAGATTCACTGGACGGCGGCGTTATCCTCCAGCGCCTGTCCTGCAGGTACATAGGCGTGCCCGAGGTCGCGGGCAACCGCCTCGTAGGTGATATGTCCATTCAGCGCATTCACTGCGCTGCGAATGGACGAACTGCCGCGAATCGCGGCGGCTGCACCCTGGTTCGCCAGCTGTAGCGCATAAGGCATGGTGGCGTTGGTCAGCGCCACCGTAGACGTGCGCGGTACGGCGCCAGGCATGTTCGCCACAGCGTAATGCACGACACCATGTTTCACATAGGTGGGTTCATCGTGGGTGGTGATATGATCAATGGTCTCCACGATCCCGCCCTGATCAATGGCCACATCCACAATGACCGACCCGGGTGTCATGGTCTTCACAACCTGCTCGCTGACAAGCGTTGGCGCTTTGGCGCCCGGGATCAGCACCGCACAGATCAGCAAGTCCGCCGTAGCGACAGCGGACGCAATATTGGAAGGGCTGGATGCCAGCGTCTGGATCTGATTGCCGAAAGTATCGTCCAGCTGGCGCAGCCGATTCAGATTCAGATCCAGAATCGTCACATCCGCCCCAAGGCCAAGGGCAATTTTGGCAGCATTGGTACCTACCGTACCGCCGCCAATAATGACGACCTTGCCGCGGCTTACGCCAGGCACACCGGATAACAGAATGCCTTTGCCGCCTTCTGTTTTCTCCAGAAGCTGCGCACCAATCTGCGCAGCCATCCGTCCGGCAACTTCACTCATGGGAGTGAGCAACGGGAGAGAACCGCCGACTTCGAGGGTTTCATACGCAAGGGCAGTTACCTGCTTTTCAACCAGTGCTTTAGCAAGTTCCGGTTCTGCGGCGAGGTGCAGATAGGTGAACAGAATCAGGCCAGGGCGAAAATAATCATATTCACTGGCAAGAGGTTCTTTTACTTTAAGAATGAGCTCAGCCTGTTGCCATACCTGAGATGCTTTTTCCACAATAGTAGCGCCAGCCTCTTCATATTCCAGATCCATGAATCCGCTACCCCGTCCGGCAGCTTGTTCGATGAAGACTTGATGCCCGGCTCTCACGAAATCAGCCGCCCCCGAAGGCGTCATCGCTACACGATTTTCATTGTTTTTGATCTCTTTCGGAATCCCGATTCTCATCGCCATGCACCTCGTCCATTTAATGGTTGTTAGATTATACTACAAGTTTATGACCCCATACATGGTTTTGCACCATACATGATGTCTATTTTTTAGGATGATAATACAACATTTTGTCAAACAATACTATTCAGGACAGATGTCCTTGGATTATAATGTAAGAAAAAATGACACTAAGAGGGAAAAACTTTGCGAAATGACCGTGTATTTACTGTCAGAGATATTCTGAAACGTCCGGTATTTGGTCAAGCAAGACTTGCCGCAGGGCAAGAAGGGTTAGAGCGTCAGGTGGGATGGGTTCATGTGCTGGAGATTACCAATGTGTCTCCTTATGTGAGTCAACATGATCTTATTTTATCCACCGGGTTATGGCTTCAGTCGGAAGAAGGGCGCGAAGTTTATCTGATGCAACTGATTGACCGTGAAGCGGCTGGATTATGTGTCGAGTTAGGAACCAGCATTCATGAAATCCCCGAAACGTTGATGGAACTGGCGAACCAGCATCAGTTTCCGCTTATCGTATTCGAAAAACCTGTGCGTTTTGTTGAAATTACGCAAGATATCCACTCTCTACTTATTAACCACCAACACCAGCTCTTGAAGAGCCTGGAGACCTATTCTCGTGAACTTCAGCAGCGTACGCTGCAACGCACAGATATTTCTGCGGTGCTGGAGTTGCTGCATACCTATGCTGCGAAGCCGGTAGTGTATATTTCATCCATGGAGGCAGGCAGTTTTGTGCCTGAATTGGCTTCGGAGATGGAACAGGCCATCTATAGCTGGTATAGCCAGGAAGTCGAACAGCTGGATCTGAACGACTCAGATACGGAGTTGTGGTTTCACATGGATGAGGAGAAGGCTCTGCTCTGTTATCCTGTGGTTTGTTTTGGACAAGTGTTCTCGGCGATCGGGATGATTGTGCATCCATCGGCGGCTGTAGAGTATATCAAGCTGCTGCTTGACTACACGGCTAAAGCCGCGGCTGCACTTACGCTTCGATCTCAGTTCCTGGAAGAGAAGATGGTTCGCAACCAGAATGAATTGATTCAGGATCTGATGAACGGTCGCATTCAGCTGGAGGAGCAGGCACGAACACGTATGGGGCTTCGCTTGTTGGTGAAGGGACAATACTGGTTCGCCGGAGGTATATTGGAGATTGAGCACCAAATGAAAGGGACGGGCAGGGAACGAATGGAGGCCAACCACCAGGATATTCTGGTGCTGCTTCGTTCGCTTTTGAAGAAGAATCATATGACCAGTCTCATCATGCTGAAAAACAATCAAATCTATCTTTGTTGTGCCAAGGAAGGGACCCCAAACTCCTTGCAACAGCAATTGATCCAGACACTTGAGGGTGTGATTCAGGATGTGAAACGGTTTGCTCGCTCCAATCTGAAACAAGTCGAGATTCATGCTGGCTTCGGCAAACTTCGAAATCAACTACTCCCTCTAAAAGACAGTCTTCTTGAAGCGTATCAAGTGATTGAGGTTGCGAGATCCGTTACACCGATGAAACATGTTCATTTTTACGATCGTATGGGTATATATCAAATGTTAAAAGCGATGCCGCCTACTTTCCTGCGATCCTTTGCGATGGATCATCTCGGAGTACTTGTCGAGTATGATCGGAACCACCAGTTACGGTTAGTAGAGACACTTGATGCCTATCTTGCGAATTTCGGGTGCAAAAGAGATGCGGCTGCCCAGCTGTTCGTTCATCGGCAGACTTTGTATAACCGTCTTGAGAAGCTGGAGGAACTGCTGGGGCCGAATTATATGCAACAGGAGAAACGAGTGTGTTTGGAGATTGCACTGCTTGCGATGGCCATGATTGAAGGCGGGGACGGGCTAAACTCAGGATCGTAACATTTAGAGATATGGATTTTGATTGAGATCAGATCCTGTCCTGGAGAGGCGTCCCCGGTAACATATGGATGGACGAGAAGAGAATGCCAAGGAAAGGGAGGCAGGAGCCGCAAGACGATAGGGTGACTCCACACGCTCATCCCTTCGCTCTCGTTGGTCTGATCGATTCGTAGTGGCTAAACCATTACCGTTTAGCCACTCCTGAAGCTGTTTGGATGATATGCCAAGCTGTCCGCTCAAATGACAGATATCGAGATGTTTTTTCATACAAATCCGCCTTTCCTGGTTTATCGGGCTGAAAGTAAGATACGAAAGGGAAGCATGAAACCAAGTTGGTATACGGTGTACAGACTTGCTTAGGATGATCGGCGGAGTATTACGGTATGTGTTATCAACCAGCGGCATGGAATCGGTCGGTAAAAACGGCCGCGACATTATCTTTTCTATAAAATGGCTTTTATCAAGATTCTAACATTTTAGATGGGATTGCGCGTCTCAATATAGTCTCATTTTTGTTAAAAGTAATGGATCGTATAAGAACCAGTATCGAGTACGGAGGACATATATGGGAAATGGTAGTGAGTCTCGAATGGAGAAGGTTGTCAGGGACGGGAAACGTTTTGTTGGTCGAGCCAGAGAACGGATGACACTGGAGCAATGGTTTGATCACGACGAAGCTCCTATGACTATATTTTCAATTACCGGTATGGGAGGAATAGGGAAATCATCGTTACTTTCAGAAATGCTGTCCATCGCTCGGGAACGGGGGGCAATCGCTCTATGGATGGACGGGAGATCGTGCGGAACGACACCTTCCGTTTTTATGGAGAATTTTATATCTACGCTGGGACTTATACTAGAGGTTCCTGAACGCAGCGAAACCCACCCGCTATCTCTGTTGAAAGTCATGTCTACTGAGAAGCGTCTGGTTATTGCAGTCGATAATTACGAGGAACTTACATTACTTGAGAGCTGGTTTATGGAAGTTTTTATTGCGAAACTTCATCTAAGTGGGGTACTCATCATCCTTGCTTCCCGTTCAGAACTATCCGCGGCATGGCGAACGCACCCGAGGTTGTATCAGCAATTGGTGCAGATGCAGCTTCAGCATTTTACGACAGAAGAAGTTACAGAATATATCGCAACAGCTGGACAATTGAAGCCAAGTGTGGCCGGGACCATTACCCGAATGACAGACGGACATCCACTTGGGCTGGCGCTTGCGGTGGAAGCGGCTGATCAGGGACGTAATCTTCCTCATGTTGATTGGGCTGAATTCTCACAGATGATTAGTGCTCGGCTGCTCCTTGAGTTGACCACACCTCGTCTGCATCCAATGGTAGAGGTTCTGACCCTGCTGGAGACAGCGAACCAAGAACTGTTATCTGCTGTACTGGATATTACAATTCCGCAGGAAGAATATCATATGCTGAGGCGAATGTCCTTTATCCGTTCAGCCCCGGACGGCCTGGCTCTGCATGATATGGCCAGAGTGCATTTGATGCGAGATTTTCGGCAACGTGAGCCGCACCGTATGCAGTCCATGCGAATGCGAATAGCCGAGCTGCTGAAGCTGCTTCATGAACAAGCTTGTGCATATGAGCGGCGTCAAATTGCGAGAAAGATGCTGCTGCTCTGTCATGAATCCATGCTCCAGTACCGCAAGTACGCCGATGTGTCTCGTGATCGTGATTCGTTGTTCTCGCCACTTGAACCGATGAACAGGGCTGATCTGCCCTCCATGCATAAGCTGCTGGAGCAATGGTGTGAGTATAGCGTTGAACCTTGGCAAGCGGTGAACTATGGTCCCTTTTTGGATGAGCTGGCTCTTCGATATCCAGACGGCATCGTATTAAAGCGGGATCAGCGTGGAGAAGTCATTGCAATGTTCATTACAGTGCTGGTACACCGAGAGACAAGTGAGTTGCTGGTGAAGTATTTTCCCAATGAAATGAAGGAGTGTTTTTCTGAAGAGGAACTGCGGAATGATCCAGACGAAAGTGATACACACTTCGCTTTGCTAGCGGCGGCAAGAGATGATGTGCCTGGATATACACGTGAGGAACTCGTTGGATATATGGTGCTGGACCGGTTGTCACTGCTAGGAGATGGAGCGAGAGCTATTCTGGTGGCTACTAACCCGCATCTCAAGCTGTTTCTGCGGAGTATTGGCTTTCAGATGCGGAGAACTTCTACACGTGTATGTGATCGGTATGAGGATCAGGCGGATGTGCTGGAGCTGGATCTGCGCAGCGGGCAATTCGGGGATTGGGTGATGTCACTCCTGCATCCGGACCTGCCAGTTAATCCAATACAGCAAGGAACATTGAGATCGGGTGAGAAGGTATGGTCTGAACAAGAAGTGCGCAAAATGCTTGGAAACCTTCGGTCTCCCGGGGAGTTGCAGGAATATGCGGACAGGATTACAGGTGTAAAGGATGGCGTTCAGCTGCAGCTACATGTATTAGATCTGCTGGAAGGCAGAATGCATGGGGTATCGCCTCAAGACCAGAAGCTGTTACATGCGGCTTACTGGACCCATGCTGGCAATCCAACTGCGGCAGCACAGGCATGCTCAATGAGCAGAGCCACCTTTTATCGCCATCTCAGAACAGCGCTGATTCGGCTAGCGAGAATATTGTAACGAGCAGGGTGCTCTACTACGTAATGTTTTGTGAATGAGTTCGAAAGATTCTGGAAGCGACCCAAAAGACGGGTGCTTTTATGTAATATATCCATGCTAAAAACCCGAGTAAACGGCAGATAGCCCGTTACTGCGGGTTTTTCGAGCTTTATATGAATGGTTAGAGATGGACAGCTGCGAATTATCGGATCTTCGAGGATGTCCGATCGTCCTATCGTCCAAAGTAAAGATTACAAACCAAGACGTTTCATACGGTTATACAGCGTAGCTCTGGAGATACCCAGTTGCTTCGCCAACGTTCGTTTATTACCACCTGCGGCTTCCAGGTATTGAAGTAGAAGTCGAGCCTCATAGGCATCAACCTGTTGCTGATAGGAGGAACCGACGCTCTGAACAGGGTCCAGATCACGGACGTCCGTCTTTTCGGATGCAAGATGCTTTGGTGTGTTGCTCACCTGCTGAACCTCGGGTTCAGGCGGTTCATTGGAACGCGTGAGCTTAAGCGAATCAGGTAAATATTCCGGTTTAATCTCACCATCGACCGTGAGGATGGTCAAGCGTTCAATCACATTGCGCAGCTCGCGGACATTACCTGGCCAGTCGTACTGGAATAATAGTTTGAATACCTCAGGTGGCACGACTTCAACATGACGATTGTAGAGCATCGAGAATTCTTGCAGGAATGTCTGTGTGAGTTCATAGATATCCTCTTTACGCAGCCGGAGCGGCGGAATAATCAGATTGATCACATTCAGTCGATAATAGAGATCTTCTCGGAATTGATTCCGGGTAATGAGAGCAGGAAGATCTTGATTGGTTGCGGCAATGATACGGCAATTGGCTTGTTTAGTACGGGTGCCACCTACCGGGAAGTAATTACGTTCTTGCAAAACACGAAGCAGCTTAACTTGCAGTTCAGAAGGCATTTCACCAATCTCATCCAGAAAAAGAGTGCCTCCCTCTGCCAGTTCAATTTTCCCCTTTTTCCCCTTGGGATCCGCTCCGGAGAATGCTCCTTTCTCGTAGCCGAACAATTCACTTTCGAATAATGATGCCGGAATGGCACCACAGTTAATCGCAATAAAAGGGGCAGTCTCTGGCTCACGTAGGTCATGGATCGCTTTGGCGAACAGCTCTTTTCCGGTACCGCTTTCACCCATAATAAGTACGGTAGCAGGCGTCGAGCTGATCTTGCGGATCGTATCAAGACATTCCCGGATAATCGGACTGCTGCCTTTGATACGGGCGAATGGATCGGTTTCGGGACGAAGCTGTGCAACTGCCTTTTCCAAATGCTGAACTTTGGAGGACATATGCAGCAGTTCCTGATGCAGCCGAATTTCTGTGGTAATATCCACTTCTGCTGCGACTGCTCCGACAATGTGTCCGTCCAACCTGACCGGTCGGGCATTAATGAGCGCGAACAGATCTGGTCTGGGCTGATGTTGCTTGCGATAGACTGTTTCGCCGGTATATAACGTTTTGAGTGATTGAAGGCGTTCAGGCGGGAAAAAGTTTTCAGCGGGCTGGCCGATAATGTCGGTTTTGCTAATCGAAAAGATATGTTCTGCGCCAGATGTCCAGTAGGCAACTTTCGCTTCCTCGTCAATGATGGACAGTGCAGAACCAGCGGTCTCAAGGGTGGTTTCCAGATAGGCCTCCATGAGCTGATGGGCTTGCACCAAGGTGTGGATCACATCAGAGGCGGATATATAACCGATCCATTCGTCACGATCACTTTTAATCATGAGATAAGGAGCTTTAGTAAATAGTGGAACAGTTTGTACGAGTTCAAAGCTATATGGGATTACAGGGACAGGGAGCAAGGAATTGGACGAAAATTTATGGGATGCTACTGACGTTGAAGAATATGTTGAGGATGGGACTTGCTCGGGAAGCAAGCTTGATTGATCAAAGAACGAGTAGAGATAAGCATCTCCCGCTTTGGAACGTACAAATACAGGCCGATCTGCCACATCGGAATGGGGATAAGGAGACGAAAGAATGTGTTCCCGTAAGAGAAACTCATCGTAAATCTTCATATCTGTTCGCATCAGTTCTTTTAGAGTTGGAAGTAAGTGTCTCATCAGGATCACCTCGAATACGTATTAAAGTGATTGGAATTATATTCATTATATCGTTTACCATCGATTGTGTATATATTTTTTGACATCGTTGTTCGTATGATTGTAAGCGATTGTTTAGCTGGAAAAAGTAAAAGGGATGTATCCTATTTTATGGATCAATCCGGAGAGGGGATGTTGAAGGTGTATTAAAATTGAATAAAATTCCAGTTATTTAAGGCGGATTGATTTCATTTGTTTTAAGTTAAAGAATGTTATTCATCTTGATCTGTTGACCGAATTATCCCGAGAAAAAGGTAGATTAACGAAGAAGGAAAAGATAAAATTTGTGAATTTTGCAAGAGGATGTCTAAAAATTTTTACATTCAAATTTTGAATATTCTAATAATTTAGACATATCTGTCTCCAGAAACTGAGGGAAAACAATAACCAAACCTAAAACAAACCCAAACCCAAAACAAACCCAAACCCAAAACAAAAAACCATGCTCTCCAGATGGGATGGATTACATGGCTAGAACTCCGTTGTTGTGAGATGCGTTTTAACGAAACATGTTTTTTACAACCATCCAGAGGTTAGCGGGTTTCTCTGCGAGACGACGTGTATAATAGGGGTACCACATCGTGCCATACGGTACATAACAACGAATGCGATAACCTTCCTGTGCCAAGCGCTCCTGTTCGCTCATGCGAAGTCCATATAACATCTGGAATTCGAAGGCTTCGGGGGAGATATCCCGATCCTTGGCGTATTGCTTCGTCCAGTTAATGATATGATCGTCATGAGATGCCACTGCTGTATACACGCCTTGATCCAGGTGATGACGAATCATCGTCTTGAACTGGTGAATAACCTCAGCTGAGCTCTGATAAGCAATATTTGCGGGCTCTTTGTAGGCTCCTTTGACAAGGCGTAGCCGAATGCCTTCCCGGATCATATCACGTGTATCCTCTTCGGTTCGATGAAGATAAGCTTGTAATACTGTACCGGTGTTATCCAGCCCTTCGGAATGTAGCCTTCGCACCATATCCAGTGTTGCTTGTGTGAACGGACTATCCTCCATATCAATGCGTATGAACAATTCACGCTCTTTAGCCCGAATTGCGACGGCGCGAATATTCTGATAACTCTCTTCTGAATCGAGAGCCAGCCCCATTTGTGTAGGTTTAAGTGAGACATTGGAGTCCACACCTTCATCTGCTATGCCTTCAACTAGCCTCAGATATTCATCTCTGTAGAGCGCCGCTTCGTGCAGGTGCGTAATACCCTCGCCTAGATGATCCAATGTCGCCATAATCCCTTTGCTATTTAATGACCGAATTGCCTCCAGTGCCTCTTCTAGCGTACTGCCTGCAATAAATTTGCCGGCCAGCTTTTTGCCGTATTTGAGAGATAGATTCTCTACAGCTTTGTTGCCAGCCACGGTTAACAGGGTTTTGCGGTATAGTTCCGTTCCGACACTCATCGTGGTACCTCCTTAAACATTCATGATTGTGTACTCATATATCTAGCAAAAACTGTGCCAAGAGCGGCCCTTTTAGCCGTGGGATACCCCTAATATTTTTTATATCTGTTGAACGAATCATCGACACAAGCGAGATCATGAGATCTGCCCTTAGCAAAGTAGAGTCAAAAAACTGGAGATTACATCTACTCTCAGATTATTCTGGCATCGGAGTGGTCGTGAGAATGATCATAAATACAGCACATACATCCTACTTTTTTAAAAAAAAAATTCATTTTCAAGCGGAGTTGGCACGCTTCTTGCTTCATATATTTTGGTGAGGCGCATTCGGCGCGAGTTCTGGCGGGGAGCCACCCATAGCTTCATATGACCAGCCAGTGACCTATATCTTGAAGGAGGAATTACTGATGAATATCCCATTTGTTAACGAACCATTTACAGCTTTTACGGTGCAAGCGAACCGGGACGCCTTTGAAGAAGCACTCCGCAAAGTTGAATCTGAGCTCGGGCAAGAATATTCAATGATTATCGATGGGCAAAAAGTAACTAGCAGCCGCACGTTAACCTCCGTAAACCCGGCTGCAAAGGATCAGGTCATTGGAACGATTCATCAAGCGAATCAGGAGCTGGCCGAGAAGGCCATCCAGACCGCAGCTCAGACGTTCGAGACCTGGAAACATACGGACCCGAATGAACGGGCCCGTTATCTGTACAAAGCGGCTGCAATCATGCGTCGCCGCAAGCACGAGTTCTCCGCCTGGATGGTCTATGAGGCGGGCAAAACATGGGCGGAAGCGGATGCAGACACCGCAGAAGCCATTGACTTTATGGAGTTTTATGCAAGAGAAATGCAACGTCTTAGTGAACCGCAACCGCTTGTTCGAATTGCAGGTGAGGATAATGAGCTGACGTACATTCCGCTGGGAGTGGGGGTGGTTATCCCGCCGTGGAATTTTCCGCTGGCGATTATGGCAGGCATGACTTCAGCTGCATTGGTATCGGGCAATACAGTAGTATTAAAACCTGCGAGTACCACTCCGGTTATTGCGGCCAAGTTCATGGAACTGCTTCAAGAAGTTGGTCTGCCGAACGGTGTGGTTAACTTCTTGCCGGGGCCGGGCAGCGAGGTAGGGGATTATCTTGTGGATCATGCACTGACCCGTTTTATCAGTTTCACCGGTTCTCGGGATGTTGGCTTGCGAATCAATGAACGCGCTGCGCGCACCGCTCCGGGACAAAAGTGGATTAAACGTGTTATTGCTGAGATGGGGGGTAAGGATTCGATCGTCGTTGACAATGACAGTGATCTGGAACTGGCAGCCGAATCGATTACGGCCTCCGCTTTTGGCTTCTCCGGGCAAAAATGTTCTGCCTGCTCCCGTGCCATTATTCATAAGGATGTATATGATGAAGTGTTACAAAAGGTAGTGGAACGTACACAGAAGCTGACGATGGGCAGTCCGTTACAGGCAGGGAATTACATGGGGCCTGTCATCGACGATAAGGCCTATGCGAAGATCACAGAATATATTGAGATAGGTAAAGAGGAAGGACGTCTAGTTTATGGCGGAGGTACAGGGGATGCCGCAGGTTATTTCATTGAACCGACGATTATCGCAGAAGTGAACCCTCAGGCTCGAATTGCACAGGAGGAGATCTTCGGCCCGGTACTCGCTTTTATTAAAGCCGATTCATTCCAGGATGCGCTGGAGATTGCTAACAATACAGACTATGGTTTGACAGGTGCCGTTATCTCGCGTAATCGGGCACATCTGGAGCAAGCAAGACGTGAATATTTTGCGGGCAATTTGTATTTCAATCGCAAGTGTACGGGGGCCTTAGTGGGCACACATCCTTTTGGCGGCTTCAATATGTCGGGTACAGATTCTAAAGCAGGAGGCAGAGATTATCTGCTGCTCTTTACTCAAGCCAAGCTCGTATCTGAGAAATATTGAAAAATGCAAGGATGTAGATGAATACTGCTGACAAGGACTTGCTTATATGATATCATGCCTGCAAATCCCTTTTTATGTAAATAGAAGTGACCGGATGACAACTCAAAGTGCATACTGCATTAAATTCATGTCCAGCGTGACATAAGGAGGGCATTGGATGTTAGGTGTTCAATTAGTGCAAGAACAGCGGTTCCGGCTGTCCATCACGCCGGAGATGAAGCAGTCCTTTCATTTGCTAACCTTGTCCGGTCAGGAGCTATCGCGTTATTTACAGGATGCCGCAGCAGATAATCCGCTGCTTGAACTGGAAGAGCAATCAATACACTTTTCTAAATATGCACGGAAGAATAATTTGCGCTGGCTGGATTCCTATGATCCTTTGCTGCAGGTCAAAGGGATGGAGCCTACGCTGGAACAGTTACTTGCTTCGCAAATTCGTTTGATGAATGTTCCGAACGGACCCGGGAGAGTCGCTTCTTATTTGGCTGGATGTGTAGATGAAGATGGATATTTGAGGATTGAACTGTCAGAGGTGCAGTCTGAATTGGGGGTTTCTTCAGGCGAACTAAACATAGGGCTCTGCCTGCTGCAGTCGCTGGACCCTCCGGGTGTAGGAGCACGGAGTTTGCAGGAATGCTTGCTGCTGCAGATTCGGCGTGATGCGTCTGCTGCACGTTATGCCGAACACATGGTGCAGGCCGGGCTGAAGGCTTTGGTTCCTTTTCATCCCGGACGGACAGCAGGCAGGTTAGGTATAACCTCACGAGAAGCACAAGAAGCATATGACTATATTATCCGACTGAACCCCAAGCCGTGCCGCTCGATCGGATGTAATGAACGCTCTTATTATATCGCTCCTGATGCCTATGTAGAGTTCGTTCAAGGGGAGAGGGTGCTCGGATTGCTTGCAGCAGGTAATCCACGCGTATCCTTGAATGAGGCTTGTAGCAGCTGGGTAAGAGGCTCAGCTCCCAGCCAGTTCTGGCTGAATCAGGCGTCAGAGGCGAAGGCCATTGTGCGTAGTGTGCAGATGAGACGCAGGACGCTGCTAAGTGTAATGAAGGCGGTTATGGATGAGCAGAAGCCGTTTTTGAGTGAGGGGCCTGCTGCCATAGTACCGCTTAATCTTACGGTTATTGCCGAGAAAATCGATATGCATGAATCGACCGTCAGCCGTGCCGTGAAGAATAAATTTATACACACCCCCTATGGGATCTATGAGCTGAAGCATTTTTTTGATTCTGGCATTTCAACAGTATCCGGGCAGCAGACGTCCGCATCGGCTGTAAAAATGCGGCTGAAGGAAATTATTCGAACGGAGCAGATGAGCAGACCTTATTCAGACAGCCGATTAGCTGCTATTCTAGCTGATGAAGGAATTGTGATATCCCGAAGAACCATTGCGAAGTATAGGGAGGAACTGCGTATTTTATCGTCTCTGGAACGAAAACGATGAGCACAATCGTATCAAAATCAGTTGGAATGATAACTGAACGTTGCATTAGATATTACAAAAATCCCTGTTGATCCGGACATCCGGATCAACAGGGATTTTAACATTTTTGGATGATGCTCTATATATATTATAAACGCTCCATGTTACGCAAGAAATGTTCTCCAGCAATACCTGGGGTGGTCATCTGCTCCGGATGTAAAATCTCTTCCAATTCTTCCGGTGTCAGCAAGCCTCGCTCCAGAATGATTTCCTGTAGACTCATGCCTGTCTTTAGCGCTTCTTTTACGATCGTGGCAGCTACGTTGTAGCCAAGGTGAGGATTCAGGGCCGTAACGACACTGAAGCTTTGTTTCATAATTGATTCACAGCGCTCACGATTAGCTTCCATCTCTTCCACTGCATATCTGGTGAAGACATCAATACCGTTATTCATGATCTTCAGTGATTGCAACAGGTTAAAGGCAATGACTGGACCCATAACATTCAGTTCGAATTGACCTGCTTCACAGGCCATACAGATCGTATGGTCGTTCCCCATAACCTGGAAGGATACCTGATTAATCACCTCGGCCATCACCGGATTAACCTTACCCGGCATAATGGAAGAACCAGGCTGACGAGCCGGCAGAAGCAATTCATTCAGTCCAGCACGTGGACCTGAAGCCATCATGCGGATGTCATTACAGATTTTGGACAGGCTGACTGCACATACTTTCAGGGCTGCTGAGAGTTCCAAATATGCATCTGTGTTCTGAGTCGCGTCAACCAGATCGTCTGCGGTCTGCAGCGGCAGACCCGTTACCTCGGACAGATGCTCGGTAACCTTGACAATGTACTCAGGTTTGGCATTGAGCCCTGTTCCAACAGCTGTAGCACCCATATTAATCTTGAGCAAGCGTTTGTTAGCATATTCGAGACGTTCAATGTCCCGCCCAATGACACGAGCATAAGCACCGAATTCTTGACCTAGACGGATCGGTACGGCATCCTGCAGATGAGTACGTCCCACTTTAACAACGTCGTTGAACTCGATTTCTTTTTTGTGAAAAGCTTCTTGCAACTTCTTCATTGTATCCAGCAGAGTCTCGGATAGGCGATATGCCGCGATGCGCAGGGCTGTTGGCACAACGTCATTCGTAGACTGGGACATGTTCACATGATTGTTAGGATTACAGTGGAAGTAGTCACCCTTGCTTTTGGTCAACAGTTCAAGTCCGCGATTAGCCAAAATTTCGTTGATATTCATATTCATGGAGGTGCCCGCACCACCCTGAATGGAGTCTACAATAAAATGATCGAGATGATGGCCTTTCATCATTTCATCCGCCGCCATGATGATCACTTCTCCGATTTTGGATGGAAGCATTTTCAGTTCCATGTTTGCCATAGCAGCAGCCTTTTTAACAGCGGCCAATGCTGTAATCAGCTCGCGGTGAACCGGAACGCCGGTAATCGGAAAGTTTTCTACAGCCCGCACCGTCTGAATTCCATAGTACGCATAATCCGGGATTTCTTTTTCGCCGATAAAATCTTTTTCCGTCCGTGTGGACATAGTAGACATCTCGTTCGCCTCCATTGGCATCATAAAAATACTTCTGCTCCAGCATTGCTGAAACGCACTCAGTATACCATTTAAGCAAAATAGATGCCAAGCTAAATGATTCTTTTCTTGTAACCGATAATAATTTAAATTAGAAAATCTAAAATTCTCTACAAGAATTAAATTTATAAGGAGGTCTATCCAAGCTTGTCTTATTCAATTTGAGTGATTTTTGTAGTAATAAAGTCATGTATGGACAGCGAATCATGACGAGAATACAGCGTTTTCAGTGATATTAATCACATGAAATATGGTATCATATTGGTAAAATAGGAAAAAAGGACTACGGGGTGCGAACACATGAAATGGACTTTAGGGGCGAAGAGTGTCGCTGGTTTGGTACTTATCTCAATTATTACGTACGGAACTAGCGGCTTTTTTATTTTTTTTGTGAAAGATTGGGTTTCGCTTGATATACCAAACTGGCTGTACATATCGATCATTCTGCTTATGGGGGTATGCTGGAACGGAATTCTCGGGTGGATGGCTTCTCGCTACCTGACTCGTCCGATTGTTCGGCTGTCTCGTGCTGCGCAGCAGGTATCTTCGGGAGATTTGACTACGGAAATTCCGCATCGCCGCGCTCAAGATGAGCTTACCGTATTATATGATGCTTTCAACGTCATGGTTTCTAATCTGAGAAGTATTGTGAACGATATTGCGGAAAGTACACGCACAACCTCTCAGAATGCACAGTCGCTTAGTGAGGCGATTACCCAGGCAGCGGAGCAGATCGAGATGATGTCGGAAGCGGTTAATCATATTGCGGTAGGTGTTGAAGAGCAAAAAGTGACTTCCCATCATTCCTTGATTACAGCTGATGAAATGTTGAATGATTTTCAGAAGATGCAACATCAGTCTTTGGGGATGACAGAACTGTCCGGTCAGATGGAACAATCGGTGGATCATACGAAGGAAACATTCTCTTCACTGATGAAAGGTATGGACGAGCTGGCTGAGTCACACAATCGTTCTCGTGATATTATGCTGCTATTGGAGAAGGAAGCTTCCGATATTGAAGTGATTACACAGTCGGTCAAAAATATAGCTGAAGAAACAGGGTTGCTTGCCCTGAACGCTTCCATTGAAGCCGCCCGAGCAGGGGAAGAAGGGGCAGGTTTTGCAGTTGTTGCTCAGCAGATTCGTAAACTTGCTGATGAGAGTAAAGATTCGGTACATCGAATTAATGAGCTGATTAGCCGTGTGCAGCAACGAATCGGGGAAACTGTGCAGCTTAGTCAAGAACAGCATGGATTGGTTGTAGATGAGTCAGAACGGACCATTTCCGTGGATCAGACATTACATGAACTAACGGGTACGGTTGAAGTATTCATGAAAGGTGCACATGAGATCGGCTCCAAAATTGCTGAACAGACGGGACGTGTGGAGCAAACACACGGCAATGTGAAGAAGATACAAGGCAAAGCGAGCTCTTTCTCGGATGAAGCTAATCGGATCATGGATGCTGCACATGAAGAAACCGCAATTATGGAGGAGATATCTTCATCAGCGGAAGAGTTAAGACGGTTAACAGATCGGTTACTCGATAAAACGAAAGCATTTCGGATGCAGCCTTGAGCTGTTTCCGAAATGCTTTTTTTATTGAATCAATTTCATAATACCTTCAGCAGCTTCAATCAAGGCTAGATATAGATCAAAAAGATCCAATTTGTCTAATCTAGTTACAAAACGATAATTTAATGAGTTATGAAATTGATTTTTTGTCATAAAAATTAGCCTATTCTGGTTAAAGACGAACGTTTTTTCGTGACAATGGTGATTTGTAAAGATTTTTTAATAAAGATTAACAAAATTGCAACGCGCGGGCGATAAATGAAGATATAATAATATTATTACAACAGAAGAAGGAGCCCAGTATATTGAAAACTTGGACAGGTATCCTGCTGATGATTATTTTGGCGGTTGCTACACTTTCAGTAACTTCGACTGCCAAAACGACAAATGAGTCGCAACAACAGCTTAATATAGATAATTCATCCAGCCAGACCGTAGCGGTCGAGGCTTCCCATATCGATTTGAAGAATGATGAAGTGAACAGCAATAGAGACAAAACACCGATTAAAGCAGATGATGTTTCGGTAGCACCAGAGAATAACAATGTTCGAGTGTACCCAATGAGTGTCGAAGGTTCGGGATATATATATAATGGCCTTGTCGTTGAGGTCAATGGCAAGAAGCGTGAATTCAGTGATTGGCGTGCAGAAGGTGGGGCCTATAAACCTGAAGTACATGAACTTGATTTGAATGAGGACGGTAAAAAAGAGATTGTCGTATTGTATTCAGAAGGACACGGAACCGGAATTTATCTGGGCCAGGCTCATATTTTGGACCCGATATCACTGGAAGTAATGAAGATGCAATCCTTGGATGACATCGTAAAGGATCATGTAGAATCCAACGTTACGGTGAACTCCGACCATATCGAGATCGGCGTGACCGTAAACGGTGTTCCTACGGAAACAACTCGTGTGGAGAAAGCAGCCGGTGATGGTGTCTATCATGGCAAGTTACAGTTTGGTCGTGTGACCTATTATAGTGTTGAAGATGGCAAGCTTGTTGTATCAACGTCTGGAGCATATGGTGAGGGTTTATATGCAGGCGATTTGACATTCGTCTATGCGTATCAGAACGGGGAATGGCAAGCGAGTGAGCTGAAATACAGTATGGAAGTATATGAAGAGGAGTACTACGAATCATTTGATTGAGTATGTCAATCGATGGAGCTGCAGCATAAGAGCGGTCGATATATCTTTAATTCATATGGGACAAGTTATGGCAACGGTGTCCAGTGCAAGGGGCTGAAAAAAAGGAAGTACTCCAGCCTCATTTTGTGCTGCCTGGAATAAAAAAGATTAGAAAATTACTCGGAAATAATTGACATTACTGCTTTAGTCATTTAAATGTATAAAGGACAACTCATTTAAATGTCTGGGAGGGAATTAGGATGAAGAAGAAGGTCGTACTCGGTTTAATGGTGGGCACACTGACGCTTGGGATAGGTACAGGTGCGTTGGCGGCTACAGGTTTGGAACAGATCAAAGCATATTTGAATAGTAAGATTACCTTGAAGCTGAATGGTGAGGTCGTAACAGCCAAAGATAGCAATGGAAAGACAGTACTGCCGATTACTTATAATGGAACCACGTATCTGCCAGTACGCGCGGTGGGCACTCTGCTTGGTACAGAGATCACATATGATGCGGCAACTTCATCCGTCCTGATCGGTGGAACCACTGGCTCGGCGCCGGTAAGCAGCGAAAAATTAACGTTAAGTTCTCTTGGAACATCTGTACTGGGCTCGATCGCATGGCATACGAAAGATCCAGCTGAGACAACATACAACGGTAAAGACTACAAGGATGTCTATCTGCATAATGATCCTAAGAAACAAGGGGACGATATTCAGATTAATACGGGCAAAAAGTATTCTTCTCTTCATCTGGAACTGGCAGCGCTCAAAGGAAATCAGGAGATACAGATTGTCGACCAAGACCTTACGGTTCTCAAAAAGCTGAGTATATCACCGGAAAACGGCATGATGAGTCTGGACGTGGATGTAAGTGGAACGGAGGCTGTGTACGTGGAGATTGTATCCGAAGATCCCGGTTCAGCTCTATTTGTGCCACTCACAACATCATATCTGACTAAATAACACAAAATCCTTATCTCGTGGCATGGAAATCCGTGAAAAAAATCAGCATCAAAAAACGATGTTTCACTTGTCCTCCCTGAACCAGAATTAGTTCAGAAAGGCTAGGTGAACATCGTTTTTATTTTTAAAACTCAGCCTAATACTTGGCAGATTTCAGGTCAATTAAACGCAATTCATTGAATTAACTCAATTAACGAATGATGGTATCCAGCGGTTTAAGGTTGGCCTCAATCTCAGCACGGCGTCCTTCCAAAAATGGTGGTAAAGCAAGCGATTCTCCTAGCGTAGCGAAGTCCTCGTCTGTATCAAATCCCGGACCATCTGTAGCCAGCTCGAACAAAATACCGTTAGCTTCGCGGAAGTACAGGGAGCGGAAGTAGAAGCGGTCTACAAAACCAGAGCTTGGGAATTGGAACTGGTGTACCCGGTCAACCCATTGTCTCAATTCTTCCTCATTATCTACACGGAATGCTACGTGGTGCACACTACCGCGTCCAGGTCGTTCCTGCGCAAGATCGTTGCGCTCCTCAAGGTGAACTTCAGTACCACTGCCACCTTCACCAGACTCGAACACAAACACATCGGGTTGCCCCGGTGTAAAAGCAGGATAGCTACCTTTAGCTCTGAATCCAAGCAGTTCCGTAAGCACAGGAGTTGTGAGTGAAGCATCTCGTACAGTCAGATGAATTGGCCCCAATCCAACTATAGCGAATTCTGAAGGCACCGGGCTTCGATCCCATGGTGTACCACCAGCAACGCCTGAGTTATGTTCATCTGAGACAAGGATCAGACGCATACCTTCGAAGTCAGTCAAAGCCAGTGTTGCGCGACCGCCTCGTTCTACAATTTCGCCGTGCGGTACTTCATATTCATCGAAGCGTTGTACCCAATAGGCAAGGGCTGCATCATTGGGCACACGTAGTGAAGTAGCTGAGATGCTGTTAACGCCTTCGCGTGTGCGACCAGCCATTGGAATCTCGAAGAAGGTAAGTTCTGTACCTGGATTTCCTATCTCATCTCCATAGAACAGGTGATAGACAGATACATCATCCTGATTAACGGTTTTTTTGATCAGGCGCAGACCCATGATTTCAGTATAGAAGCGGTAGTTCTGATCGGCTTGTGCAGTAAGTGCGGATACGTGGTGAAGTCCTTTGATTAGCATCATAATTCCTCCTAAAATTAAGGTTGAGTCGATAACAAATGTTTCATGGACAGGATGAAACGCTAAAGATCCATATAGGTAAGATATAAGATAAATAAGAAGTGTTAATTTTTAATTCATATTGTAAAGCTACTAACTTTTAGTATGTTTGTTTCTGATTTTATCTTAACATAAAGATATTTAAAACACAATGCTTAATTCAGATGAGGCTGGACAGCTGTGGAGTTCAGTGGCAAAATAAGAAAAAGTTACTAGCCGTGTCGGTAATAATATCCCTATTAACAAGCGTAAAAGGAGAGAGATAAGGCATGGACTACCCACCTTGGCTTGACCCGTATGATGCAGAGCCTTTTGTGGCATTCTCCACTTCACATATTGTAACCATCATCATCATTGCTGCACTCCTAATCCTGTTATTTCTCTTCAGGCATCAGCTTCGTTCACTACCTGAACGTTCAAGTCGCTTGATGCGTATCGGATTGGCAGGATTGATGGTTAGTTGTGAGATTGTACTTCAGTGCTGGTATGTGTACGGAGAGATCTGGAGCTTGCAAACCTCACTGCCATTAGAGCTGTGCAGCTTGTCTCTACTATTATCAGCTCTGTTATTATTAACGCGCTCGCGGTGGTTATATTCGGCTTTGATATTTTCTGGCATTGCAGGTGCTTTGATGGCCATTGTAACACCGAATTTGGGATATGCCTTTGCCCATTTCCGTTTCATTCAATTTTTTGTAGCTCATGCGATGATTATTCTTGCACTGCTCTATATGACATGGGTGGAACAGCTTCGTCCAGGATGGCGATCTGTCGCTGGCTCCATGATATTTGTGAACATCGCGGCCCTCTTTGTATATATTGTGGATGTGGCATTAGGGGCCAATTACATGTTTCTAAGACATAAGCCAAGTACGCCCTCTGTTATCGATATGCTTGGGCCATATCCAATTTACATTCTTGGAGAAGAAGTTCTTGCATTGGTATTATTCTCCCTGCTATATGTTTTGTTCTTTGCCATCCCTGAGCGCTTGAGACGCATAAGTGGTAAACAGGAGGAGCAACCTCGGATTCATTCCAAAAGCTGATGTCATCTTGTAATCATGTAGATAACCCGCAAACTTCTGGGCATCCAGTGCATTTGCGGGTCGTTTTATTTTAACGTTATTTGAAAAAGGAGAGGGGGAGTTATCCACGCAAAAGGGATTCGGCTCCATCCACATAGATTCGTGTCCCTGTCACATGAGAGGCTTCATCCGAAGCCAGGAACAGCACCAGATTGGCCACTTGCTCAGATGTCCCTGGTTCACCTTTGAGGGGGTGTTCATGTCCTTCAGGGAACTCCACTGGAATCTGAACATCTTTCAGATCGTCCGATGGATACGTATTGTCGTCAATATTCGTATCAATTGCGCCTGGACATACCGCATTCACACGAATTTTGTACCGAGCGAGCTCGAGTGCAGCCATTTTGGTAAACGCAGTTTGACCAGCCTTACTGGAAGCGTATGCAGAAAAACCGATTCCCGAGAACACGCGGTTGCCATTAATCGAGCTGGTGATAATGATGCTACCGCCACGATCTTTCAGATGAGGGATGGCATATTTCACTGTTGCAAACGTGCCGCGCATATTAATCTCCATCGTCTGATCCCAATCCTCGATCTTCATCGTTTCGATTGGAGCCATCGCACCATTGATGCCGGCATTAGCGAAAACAATATCCAGCTTGCCTGCTTCTGCTGCCGCCTGATCTATTGCTTTTTGTACTTCCTCAGGTCTGGAGATATCACATGCAATGACGTAAGCTTCGCCGCCAGCCTTTTCAATGATTTGTTTGGTTTCTTCTGCGTTCTCCGGTGTACGATCCAGCATATATACTTTGGCTCCATGTTCAGCGAAACGAATTGCGGAAGCCTGACCAATGCCCGAGCCACCTCCAGTAACAATTGCCACTTTGCCTTCCAAACGCTGTTCAGCCATCATCGATCCCTCCGTGTATAAAGTGTCCTCAACTACTTTACTTCTAAATACCCGTCATGAGGGGGCTGAATCATATGTCCGCATATTAAAAAACAGAACCTTGTTAGGTTCTGTTTATGAATTCAGGTATGGTTTAAACTTCAGCGATTAATGATAGAGGAGGGACCAACACCGATAGACAGACTTTCAGTCTTTCCTGGGTTACTTGTGTTTCTTCCAATCCATCGAACTATTATTCAGCAAATATTCAAAATCATTATCGCGCCGTTTCTGCTCCGCTTTGCGAGCTTCCTCTGCCTGTAGACGTTCCTGTTCCTTACGATGTGCTTCCGCAGCTTTGGCTTCGTCAGCCTGTGCTTTTAGTTTCTCAAGCACATCACTACTGAGGAGATCTTTTAGCGTGGTCGGTTTGTCTTGAGTCTGAGCTTTGGGTGCCGGGGTGTGTCTTTTCGATTTTGCCATAGGAAAATCTCCTTTCCAAACATGAACATAATCCATATCGTTATCGTAGTCATAGTATATCAGGTTCATATTGCTCATGCCATGAAGTTACAGAAGTGGTTGCAGGAAAAAGGCGGTGTCATAACGAATGAATAGAGGTATAAAACCATATAATGGTACCGATACTACGACTATTCCCTGGAGAAAGGAGTCGTTGTTCGTGGAAGCAGACGGCAGTGTGTTGAAAGGGCTTGCATGGGGGATAGCCTTTAGTTTCCCATTATGGATTGCGATCATCGGGTGGCTGCGTTTGTTGGGGTAGATGCATTGAGTTGTTATCCGTTGCTAAAAAAGATGTTTTAACTAGTCATTTATGTAAACGCTATCATTAAATAAGCTCTGCTCTGCGCCGAATGCACAGGACAGAGCTTTTGTTTGTTCATATAGAGGATGGTTTACTTATTATCTTCCGTAATCTTCACAGGTTCTGGATACTCAAGACCGTGAGTATCTACTGTTACTTTTTTCATCACCTGGTCCGTTACCGGTTTGTCGCGCTTGCCGATCTGTTGTGCTGCTATACCATCAACTACATCCATACCTTCGGTTACTTTGCCAAAAGTAGCATAAGAGTTATCAAGATAGTCGGCCTCGGACAGCATAATAAAAAATTGAGAACCGGCTGAATCTAGATTGTCTGATTTGCGTGCCATAGAGATCACTCCACGGGTATGCAATAGATGGTTTTTATGACCGTTAGAGGTGAACTCACCTTTGATGGTATAGCCTGGTCCGCCTGAACCATCACCGTTGGGGTCGCCACCTTGAATCATGAAGCCCGGAATAACACGGTGAAATATGGTTCCATCATAGAAGCCTTTGTTCGCCAGTGAGATAAAATTGTACACCGTATTTGGTGCAATTTCAGGTTGTAGCTCAATGACAATCTTCTGCCCATCCTGCATCTCAATCGTCGCTACAGGATTCGGCCCTTCCGGCGGAGCCGGAACCGGCGTTTGCGCAGCATTGCTTGCAGGGCGTACGCACCCGCTCATAACGATTAACAGCATCGCCAGGACAAGGGATACTGCGGTTGTTTTTTTCCACCGTAAAGACATGAATAGGTTCCTCCTTGGTTCGCTATAACAACGAATTTTCAAGAAATATAGTTTGGATATTTCTTCAACTATCATACCGTTTTTTGATACTGAATGGCAATGTGAGCGGATTTAGCGCTGGTTAGATATAGCACAGGGATAAATGAACTGAGATGCATCTGTATCGGGGGAGGTGCAGCAACTTATGGGGGAACCTGTTTCAGCAGTTGTTTGTATTGCTGACCTAAGCATTACGATAAGAATAAAAATAAGAAGCCCCCTAGCGAGAAGAGGGCTTCAATATAATGATACAACCGAAAGATACAGCATGTTGAATTCACATCATTCATGTCCAGATATCTAGCGTGGCGGCAAGATGTTTTGCTGTGGCTTGGCGTCAGCACCGGCTCCGTTTAACAGATCTGTTCCATGTAAGGCATCCGGATCAGGTGCGGCAGGGTCAACGGGGCTGCCAGGTTGCACTTGATCCGCATCAGGTACAGATTCCAACGGAGGTTCAGTCAAACGGGATTCCAGTCCTTCATCATCCAGATCAGTAGAGGCAACAGGCGGCAGATCGGAATCATCCATTTCAATGCGGCTGCCTGCAACTTCATCAAAGGTATCCATGTCTCCCACAGGGATTTCGGTTTCAGGAGGAATATCACGAGATCTCTGATAGCGATCGTAATAGCGTTCACTCTCTACGTTACTAATCGGCTTGTCAGACATAATTAGGCACTTCCTTCCACAAAAGTATATAAAATCGTGTTTTCATCGGAATCGAGGCATGTTATTATCCCCTTAAATCGAACAAATTATGTTAGAGATTTCATTAAAATTTCGGAAATACATACTTCACGAGGAAGTAGAGAAAACCAAAAAAGATAATGATGTATGCAGCATATTTAATAAAAGTGGAAGCAACCATACTCGAATCTGATTTGTGCTGAACATCCTTATGCTCAACTTCTACTGTACGATGAGGCTCATTCATTCTGATCATCTCCTTATATCGTGAGTATTTGCTTTGAAAAACCATTACACATGATTCACGCGATTGAATCGCGGGAGCCGCTTTTACAACTTTTCCCGTTTTGCCTATGTTATGATGAAGTTTGATAAGGAGGAGTGCTCGTGGACTGGTTCACACTTGGTAATATGATTACCCGTATTCGGATTGGACAAAAGGCATCCACACCCGGATTTTCTCGTACCGTCATTCGACGTCCAGACGGTTTGTTCTGGGTGGGGGGAATATGGTCCGGGCAGGTGGTCCAGTTACGTGATTTCCTGTTCTCTGATATATGGACCATTTACGATGACGAAGAGACTGAGCAGTGGCTCGAATTTCGAACGAAAGTGGAGCAGAAGGAACGTGAAATGATTGAAAATCAGTTTGAGGATTTACGAAACTAACGATTCATATAACAATAAAATGGAAAAAAGGCTATAAATATACTTATATGTGAAAAATGTATTTACTGAAGAAGGTGACATGATAAGTGATGGCGAATGATATTATGAAGAGAACTTAATAAGAGAAAATAAAAACTTTGAGGTGCTGTTGAATGAGGAATGTACCCAAAGCAATCATCATCGTATGGATGACGGTGTGGATGATTTTGTGCATGCCACATGGACTTATGCTTGCCGCGCCAGAGGAAATTGAGGAGCCTACATCCATAACCGGATGGGAAGTGAAATGGGGGAAAGCTGGAGATCAAGGTTTCATTAGTGAAGTAATGGGAGAGGACGAGATTTGGGAGAGACAGAGTGCTGACCAAATCATGGACGTTACTAAAGAGCCATCCGGTTCTTTGTGGACACGCCTAACCATTCCCTCTTTACATGATGGAAGTTCAGCGATTCGTTTCGAAAATATTAAAGGTACTCATGTTGTAATCTATCTTGAAGATCGGAAAGTGTACGAGAATTACCACTATAATTACGATAATAATGCTGTTTTTTTACCGCTATCTGCTGATCATTCCGGCAATACTCTCTATGTTTGGGCACAAAATGAAAGAGGATGGGTAGGCATTCAAGGGGATGTCCAGGTAGGGCCCTACGCAATGCTGCAGGAGCGATATATTCATAATGGGCTCATGGATATCATTTTGGGTTCAACTTTCGTATTCACCTCGCTGATTATGTTGAGCTGCACATTTTTCCTAGGGAAGTTTCATAAGGGGTTATGGATATCACTATGCGTTGTGATGGGTTCAATCGGGACGATGGTTATTACATACTCGAAGTTCCTGTACACTTTCTATCAAGTCTATGGCGATTTATATTCAGTCCTATTTGATACAGCTATGCTACTGGGGATGCCGGCGCTTTGTTATTTCTTTGAACAGATCATTGGTCCCGGAGTCTACGGAATATTCACCAAAATAAGAAAAATTCAATGGACCTATTCAAGTATTGCATTGTTTTCGTTATTTATATATGTGGTCTCTGGCGGGCAATGGAATCTGCTGTATAGTTTGTTCGTGACGCATGTAGTTGGCATTGTACTGGTTATTCTATTGATTATCCTGCTGGCTGGTACGATCACAAGAGCATTGCAACGCAATCGCGAAGCTATACTGTTAGCATCCGGTTTTGGTACTTTTTCTCTGATCAGCGTGCTTGAACTGTTGTGGTACTTTCAGCGTAATGGGACCTACCATCTCTTTTGGTGGAAATGGTCTATGGTTGCATTTGTAATCTCGTTAATTGCCATTCTTGGAAGCCGTTTCGCGGAGAAACATAATAAAGTACTGGAGTACTCCAAGGAACTGGAGCTGTTTAACAATGAATTGCAACGATCGGAGAAGATGGAGATTATTAGCGAGCTTGCCGCGTCCGTTGCACATGAAGTACGTAATCCGCTTCAGGTGACGCGAGGTTTTCTTCAACTTATGACAGAGCAGGAAGATAATAAGAATAAAGGTTACGTGCGAATCGCACTGGAGGAACTTGACCGAGCTTCTGGCATTATCACTGATTTCTTAACTTTTGCCAAACCGGAATTCGATCATATTATATCGTTGAATATTTCGCATGAATTTGATCATATTGAAGGCATACTTGTACCGATGGCTAACTTGGAAGGTGGGAAAATTACAACAGATATCCCGCCGAATCTATACATTCGTGGAAATTCTTCAAAGTTCAAACAGGCTTTTATCAACATTATTAAGAATAGTATAGAGGCGTTTCAGGGAGGGGGAGGCCAGATTGATATCTGGGCATACTCACAGGATGGCCAAGTTAAGGTGCATGTTAGAGACAATGGTGAGGGGATGAGTGAGGAAGCCTTGTCTCGATTAGGAGAACCGTATTTCTCCAACAAGATCAAAGGCACTGGACTAGGAATGATGGTGACGTTCCGTATCGTGGAAGCCATGAATGGACAGATCAGTTTTACAAGCACAAAAGGGGTAGGAACAGAAGCTGTTGTATCTTTTCCCGAGTTCGTTAAATGACTCGGGGAGGATACCCAGTTGCATGTTCTACCCCTTTTTTTATGATGACAAGTTTAAAGCTTAAACTCGGATGAATCTAATCTCTCCATGGGCCGCAATTGACATCATAATTCACTTTTGCGGGATTAGGAGGAATGACAAGAACATAATCATTTTGTTGCTCCTCAACCGTACGAACCTTGATATGATCAGGAATTGTAATGCCGAACGCTTCGCGAAGTGCCTGTTTGGGATTGGAAAGAAGTTGTTGCCGGAATTGCTCATCAGTCCAAGCCTTCTCAATAATATCCTCTTGCAACGTTTTCTCTGACACCATCATCGTCAACATTCCCTTCGTATTTAATATTAAACCGAATCAGCTTGTTCTTCGTCAGATAGTTCAGGTTGTGACTCACTGATCCAGTAGTGAAACCCGCCTCGGTAAAGTCTTTGTTTATGCCCTATAATGTCATGAACAGCTTGTACCAATGTGTTGCACAGATAAGAATTAAGTGAAATGAATTGTGGTAATGATGAGTTTGATGTAGCAAGAATACGGTTAAAATGATGGGCTATGTCTGCATAACTATTCATGAGGTGAGAGTTAAATACATTTTGATGAATGGAATCTTTCAGCGGATGAGTCAGATATTCTTGCTGGAGTGCTGCGGATATGTGAGAGAGGTAGCTATTGTAGTTGCCGTGAACAGCGTCTTGTTTCGTATCTGTAAAATCATCCGTCATCTGAAGAGTCATGAGTACGATATTCATCGCACTACAGACCGGAACGATTCGATCGGGCTGTTCTAGCAGAAGCAGAGCACCGATAATTCCTATTTGTGACGGTGAAGCTTTCTGGGCAATCAGAAGCGGGTTTTGCTGAAAATAATCGAGATGTAATTCCCCGTTCACACTTACGGCCCAGTCCAGAATAACCTTTCTGAAATGAATCCAAAAGACAGAAGATGATTCAAATAATGCACCATAAGTTTGAAGGGCATCCACGTAATAAAGGTTGCCTAGTGATAACTTGAGCACGGATTCCTCAGTGGGCTCATCCATGACGTCATCCAGATTCAGAAAGTACAACATGTGTAACAGGCAAGCTGTGCTAAGTAAATGAGCTTGTTCTGATGGGAGTCCCTCGGTGTGTTGCATCCATAGCGGAGTGATGTAACCGATGCAGCTGTGTCCTGATTCTTTTCTGGAGGGGTGAAGTAAACGGAGCTGTTCAAGTGCATGTCCAACCAGTGGCTCAGGGTATCGCTGAAACCTCTCTTCAGCTGAAGAGAACACCGCTTGTACGTCCAGCAGGTACGGATCTAACCATTCTCGCTGCATGATAAGGCAACGTCCTTCCTGATTCGTTATCGTGTGAAGTAGATTCAAGAAGTTACATACAGTATAGCTTGTTTATTTTGAAAAAAATAGGGTTTTTGTGATCATTTGTGAAATATATCATGACATTTTGGATTTTATAGCATAAAAAGGTGGCGTTTGGGTTCAAAATAGGGAGGCAGAGGATATCGACCACACGAAAGGCGGATAAACAATGAGAAAGAATTGGAAATCATGGCTGGCAGCCGGAGTGACAGTTGTCATTTTCTCCGTGGCACCGGGGGCAACCACTTTTGCCAATCCTGCTGCTCCTGCGGAGCAACAAGGTGATCAGCAGGCTGGCTCAACTGGAGGGCATCAAAAGCCTTGTATGCATGCAGGACATAGTCTGTTTATGATCGGTGAAACCGCTGACTTGCTCGGTATTGGACTTCGTGAATTGAAGCAGGAGATGGGACTTGGCAAGACTTTGTCTCAGATCGCCAAGGAACGTAAAGGCCTCAGTGAGGAAAAGTTATTACAAAAGCTAAAACCTACGCTATCAGCGCGTTTGGATAAAGCAGTAGAAGAAGGTTGTCTTACCAAAGAACAAGCTGCAGTAGCGAAAAAAGATATGGATGTGAAACTGAGAAAGGTAGTCAACACACCGCTTGCCGAATTACGACGTGAATTTACACATCACGGAAAACATTCCATGGTAGACAAGGAAGCCATAGCAAAATTTATCGGAATAACAACCGATCAACTGAAAGAGCAGCTCCGTGCAGGCAAATCATTGGTTGAAATTGCTCAAGCGAAAGGGATTACTGAAACCCAACTGGTGGATCAACTCAAGGAGCAGCTGACGGATGATCTTCAGCGATTTGTTCATCGAAAGTATCCAGGTCACCGCGTTCCCAATCGCCCTGGTCAAGTAATTGATCGAACCGCAACCGATGGCAATTAAGAGAGAAAAGAGCGTGTTCCACAAGGAGCACGCTCTTTTCTCTTTAACTAAAGCTTCTAAGATTCTCAGGGTTAACGTCTGAAGGGAGAGGCTTCATTCAGTACCCTAAGTTCCCTATTATAAAAAACGGTGTTCGTTTCAGTTATCGGTCTCTAAAGTTTTGTTCTTGGAAGCGGCTAATCCAACCGTATAACGGGAACCTGGCAACTTGGATAATGTCCAGCTGATACCAAGAGAAGAAACTACCGTGACAACAAAGGAGAGGATCGTTACGGACAGGTGCCATCCGCTGAGTTGCATTGGTCTGGTAACATATGCGATGGCATAGATCACCAGGGCATGGACGAGATAACCACCAAAAGAATATCGTCCAATCCAGGTGAGGAGTAGGCCAAACCATAGATTCTGACCATCATTGCCACGCAACAGCACGAGGAAACTGTATAACATCAATATCTGAGCCATAATGAGGATGAACGTGCTGGGTTTAAGATAAGTAGAAATACCCAGGTTCATCGTACCTTCTGACCCTCGTAAGACATCATATCCAAGCCAGATATACATCACGATAAAAACGATGATGCTTAGAGGCAAAATCTTCACTGTCCAGTTTCTCCAGCTCTCTACCGACCAGGCACATACAGCGCCCAGGAAAAAGTAAAACCAGTAAAAAATCCATGAAAACGATCGGTATTCCAGCAGGCTGGACCAAGGTTCTGCCCAACGTTCAGTCCAGCCGCCCATATCATAATATGACAGTTTCATAAGCCACATATAGAGTAATCCTGCCACCAATAGGATAGACACAGTTAACTGCTTTGAGGTAAAGCGTTTGAAGTTCTCCAGACGTTGGCGAATTGCGTGAGCTAATGACAAAAACAATGGAAACAGAATATAAAACTGGAAGACCATCAAGACGAACCAAAGGTGATATCCTGTCTGCGGTACGAATAGCTCACGAATAAAACTCCCCAGATCCGGCATGCCTGAAGACCAGAATGCAGGGGTGAATACACGCACGGATAACCAATAGATGAGTGTCCATAGGAAAAAAGGGATATAAATATCAGCAAACCGTTTGCCAATGAAACGGGGATAATCCGGCTTATCATGACGATGGTGGTAAAACAACATCACACCTGACAGAAATACAAAGGTGGGTGTACCAAACCTTGTTAGATGATAAATCATGGTCAGCATAACAGAATCAGGTTGTTCGATGTCAGGCCGATAAATATATTCAGCAATGTTATGTTGCATGACGATGGCCAGGAAGGCTAGTCCGCGTAGCTTGGTCCATTCAGCTATTTTTGGTTTGTTCATTCAGGTTCCTCCCTTATCCAGTCGAGGTCATCAAATAAGACTACCCTCCAAACATTAAGGCTGCATTAAATGTCGAAAAAAGGTAGAAAAAAGACGGCTTAGGCCGTCTTTTACTATCGAACCAGTAGTCATTCAGTTGTCATTCCGTTATCATTCATTGGACTCACCAGATGGCGAGCTATCGGAAGTGTTGTTGTCCTCTTCAAATAATTTCTGTATGTAGGCTTGAAGCTTATTCACATTGACACCTAATACCTGAGCACCTCCAACCCGTTCATTGGTGAGAAGATGGTTCGGCGGAATCTGTTGTTGATGGATCTCTTGAGCACGAATATCAAACCCAAGAGAAGCGAGCTTCAACATCTGGGTTGGACTGAGATCCGTTTGAACATAAGGAGCTATTGCTTCCAGGATCTCAGGGATCTTGAAGAGAGAAGTGGTGCTCTGCATCTTCTTCGCAAGTTCGGTCATAAAGATACGTTGACGCTGTGTCCTTGTGAAATCAGAGGTCGCATCGTGTCGGAAACGAACATATTGGAGTGCAGTTCTGCCATCCATATGCTGCAGTCCTTTTTTTAAATCAATATCATACATGTGTTTATCGGCTTTGCTTGTATAGTACATATCCTTTTCTACATCAATATCAATACCGCCCAGGGCATCAACGAGAGCCATGAATCCTGTGAAGTCGGTGTACACGTAGTGCTGGATCGGAATACCGAGCAGGTTACTGACCGTTTGTTTCGTTAATTCGGCTCCTCCATAGGAGAAGGCAGCGTTAAGGCGGCTTTTGCCATGACCTGGAATCTCAACGTACGTGTCACGAAGCACGGAAAATAGGTGAGCTTTCTTGGAAAGTGGATCAATGGAAGCAACCATGACCGTGTCTGAACGTCCAGCGTCATCCCCTCTGGAGTCACCGCCAATCAGTAAAATATTCACTCTCTCCTGACCTTCCCATTTCGGGATGGTTGTTACTATAGTGTCTGAACTTGGATTACTTGTTACATCACTGCCCGCTGCGGACGAGGTGCTAGATGCGGTTGAGATGCTATTGGCGAAATGAACGATGGAATATCCGTAATAGACAATGATTCCAGTTACAACAAGCATCAAGGTTAGGGGGATCCCCCATAGCCATTTTTTAAACATAATCTTCACCTTTCTATGGTTAATCTGATAGATATACATACCCACGTTATTTTAACAAAAAGAAAGAAAAATGTCCCCTTTGTTCACTAAATTACGGTTTGATGTTCATTTGATGAACTAATTGTTTGTCTTTTGTGTATATCTCGCACGTTATGAATGTAGAGCGCGTTATGAATATAGATGATGATTGGTTGACAAGCGTTTTTTACAAAGGAACAAGTCTTTGATCCTGGCTTCAAAGAGGATCCTCTCTCAATTTTTTCTTTATTTTTTTCTCTTTCTGTTGTTAAATGAAATCTTCTGTGAATCCCAAATTTTATATATTCATTCATAAGGTATGGATGTCGATATATACAGATGTATTATTTAAATTGGCCAAGCCAGAGGAGTGGGAACATGGGGAACGTTCGGGGGAACGGGAACACATTAGGGAAAATGAAATTTACGATTCGCGGCAAGTTATTAAGCGGTTTCTTGATTGTACTGGCTCTATCGGGTTTTGTTAGTGTGTACACGCTAACTCAGGTTTCTAAGATGGTTGACAACGTCAACGAAGTGGATGAGCTTTGGATGCCAAATGTCAGTTTACTTGGAATGATGAATGGTGATGTTTCGGATGTAGAACGGTTGGCGCTGGCCATCATTGTCGAACAGAATCCAAGTGAAACGGAAAAAATGAATGAGGCCTTGCAATTACTGCTCGCCAAGATTGAAGACGAACGGAAGCAATTGCTTACGATGATTTCAGGAGATGCCAGAGCTGAGCAGCTGTATGAGCAGTTCTCCATGAACTATGATGAATATGTACAGAAAATGCCGACGTTCATAGATTTCGGATTGAAAAATGACTATGATACGTCTAGCAAGTTGCATACGGAGGCATACCCGCTCTGGTACACTGCCAACGATATTATCGCTCAGTTGACTGAATATGGTAATAGTGTCTCCAAAGAAGCCACGAGTGGATCGGTCAAGCTGGCGGAAAGAGCATTTACCATTGTTATAGTCATGACAATTATCACAGTATTGATTGGATTATGTATTGCTTTATTTATTGCGAGCATGATCTCGCGTCCGATTCGTAAAATGAGTGAGGCTGCTGCAGCGATTGCCGAAGGTGATCTGACAGGTGAGAGAATTACCCTCAAGAATAGAGATGAACTGGGTGTACTCGCGACGTCCTTTAATACCATGAGTCAAAATCTGCGTTCCATGATTCAATCCGTATCGGAAACATCCGAGCAGGTTGCGGCTTCATCGGAAGAACTTCTTGCTAGCGCCGAGCAAAATGCGAAAGCATCGGAGCAAATTACAGAGACAGTTGAACAGTTGTCTGTAGGAACAACGAATCAGGTCGATATGGTGAGTCGTTCATCGCAGGCGATGAATGAGATGGCACTGGGTTCGGAACAGATTGCCGAACTGGCTCAGAGTGTAGCTGTATCTGCTGTGGATGCGGCTAACCAGTCATCAGAAGGAAATAAAATTATCCAGCAGGCTGTTGATCAGATGGGAGCTGTACGTAACTCTATTACTTCGTTGAGAGAGCTGGTTACTGGACTCGGAGAGCGCTCTGCCGAGATTGGTACAATTACTGAAGTGATCAATAACATTGCCCGGCAAACCAATCTGCTTGCACTCAATGCAGCAATTGAAGCAGCACGTGCAGGTGAACATGGTAGCGGTTTCGCTGTCGTTGCGGGGGAAGTGTGTAAACTGGCAGAAGAATCATCAGCTTCAGCACAGCAGATCACACAGATTGTTCAGCTCATTCAGCAGGATACCGATCATGCCGTACAGGCCGTGCAAGTAAACAGCAATGAAACGGAAATGGGAATCGAACTGGTTGCTGCTGCTGGACAAGCATTTGAACAGATTTCGAACGTTGCAAACAAGGTTGCTGCGGACATTGAAGAAGTGTCTGCAGGTTCGGAGGAGATGTCTGCTAGCACGAATGAGGCTGTAAGTTATGTGAATCAGATCTCTAACATTGCTAGTGAGGCTTCAGGTGCGGTTCATAACGTATCGGCTGCAACACAAGAGCAACTGGCTTCTATGGAAGAGATCGCTTCCTCGGCAGGGTTGTTATCGAAGATGGCGGAGGAATTGCAGGGGCAAATCAACAAATTCAGAGTATAGGTTAATTTTGATTCAAAAGTTGGGAAATAAAGAGAGCTGTTTCTTCCAGGGATAACCTGTGAAGAAACAGCTCTTTTGTCATATCGCGTCAATTAGGTCACAACAATGTTATTTCAGAAGTCACCAATGTTGATATTTCAAGTCTAACAAAAAGATATAATGGTAATTAATGGTGGAAATTACATCCAGTTACCACCATGGAAAGGAGCGAGGCTACTCCAATAACTAGAAGAAATCACCTGGAACCTTCAGGAAAAGGAGCTGAACAGGATTGATGAAAGAGCGCTGGTGGAGACGAGTTGCTGCAGTAACATTATCGGCAGGACTACTGGCAGGGAGCTTTTCTATGAATACAGGATTACGTCAGGCGGATGCGGCCGCTGGAGATCATAACTATGCTGAAGCACTTCAGAAGGCTATTTATTTCTATGAGGCACAGCGATCAGGCCCGTTGCCTGACAATAATCGGGTTGAATGGCGGGGCGACTCGGGCATGCAAGATGGAGCCGATGTTGGTGTGGATCTCACCGGTGGCTGGTACGATGCTGGAGATCATGTGAAGTTTGGTTTTCCAATGGCTGCTTCAGCAACGATGCTTGCCTGGTCTGTAGTCGAGTATCGTGATGGTTATGAGCAGGCTGGGCAACTGGAGGAGATCAAAGATAATATCAGATGGGCCACTGACTATTTTATGAAAGCGCATACGAAGCCAAACGAATTATGGGGACAAGTCGGAGGGGGCAATATCGATCACGCTTGGTGGGGACCTGCAGAGGTAATGCAGATGAATCGTCCTTCGTTCAAGATCGATGCTTCCTGTCCGGGAAGTGATCTGGCGGCAGAAACAGCTGCTGCACTTGCGGCTGCCTCCATCGTATTTGCAGATGATGATCCGGCCTACTCGGCGAAAATGCTTCAGCATGCGAAAGAACTGTACAACTTTGCAGATACATATCGGGGAAAATACACCGATTGTATTACCGATGCTGCGGCATTCTATAACTCGTGGACGGGATATGAAGACGAGCTGGCATGGGGTGGGGCGTGGCTTTATTTAGCAACAAATGATAACGCTTACTTGTCCAAAGCGATTGCAGCTGCAGATCGGTGGTCTACAAGCGGCGGTTCCGCGAATTGGCCATATACCTGGACACAGGGATGGGATAGTAAACACTATGGTGCACAGATTTTGCTTGCCCGGATTACATCCAGTCTGAATATGCCTGTAGCCACCAAATTCATTCAGTCTACAGAGCGAAATCTGGATTACTGGACCGTTGGCACCAATGGAGGACGGGTAACATACACGCCAGGCGGATTGGCTTGGCTGGATCAGTGGGGTTCACTCCGATATGCGGCTAACGCAGCCTTTATCTCATTCGTATACTCGGATTGGGTCAGTGACCCTGTGAAAAAATCAAGATATCAAAATTTTGCGACTTCACAGATCAATTACATTTTAGGAGATAATCCTCGTCAGAGCAGTTATGTTGTCGGATACGGGAAAAATCCGCCTCAGCATCCGCATCATCGCACGGCTCACAGTTCATGGATGAACAATGAAGATATCCCGGCGAATCACCGCCATATTTTATATGGCGCAATGGTAGGAGGACCCAATGCGTCAGATCAATATACGGATGATATCGGGGATTACGTGAGCAATGAGGTAGCGACGGATTACAATGCGGGCTTCACTGGGGCACTCGCTAAGATGAATCTGCTGTATGGACAGAATGATCAGCCTCTTGCGAATTTCCCTGCTCCTGAAGTCAAAGGTGATGAGTATTTTGTAGAAGCGGCTATTCGCTCATCAGGCTCTAACTATACGGAAATTCGTGCATTGCTTAACAACCGTTCAGGCTGGCCTGCACGTATGGGAGATCAGCTATCCTTCAAATACTTTCTGGATTTAAGTGAGGTGTATGCTGCTGGACGCACAGTATCCGATGTGCAGGTTTCGGTATCTTCTACCGAAGGAGCAACCGTATCTCAGCCTGTCGTGGTAGATGCAGCCAAGCGAATCTATGCTATTACGGCAAACTTCAGCAATACCAAAATCTATCCAGGCGGAGAGGGGAATTACCGCAAAGAAGTTCAGTTCCGGATTACTGGACCACAAGGGGCGTGGAATCCGGCTAACGATCCTTCGTACCAGAACCTGACAACAGGTACTCCGGTCAAAAGTGCATCCATTCCCGTCTATGATGCCGGAGTGAAGGTGTACGGCCAAGAGCCGGGGATTACACCCGTGACAGTACCAGCTGCGCCTTCTGGTGTGCAATCCGCATCTGGCAATCAGCAGATCACGCTGAACTGGGCTGCTTCTGCCGGGGCATTATCGTACACGGTGAAGCGTGCCGAGGTTAGCGGCGGCCCATACACAACGATTGCCACAGGGGTTAACGGGTTGACTTATACCAATACAGGACTGACGAATGGCAAGACGTATTATTACGTAGTGACTGCTGCCAATGCAGCTGGGGAGTCACCGGCTTCTGTACAGGTGCTAGGTGTGCCGAAGGCGGCTTCGACCGTGCCAGGAGCACCCGTTTTAAGCGGTACAGCTGGAGATAACCAAAATGTGTTGTCATGGACAGTAGCATCAGAAGCGGTGAGCTATAATGTGCAACGTACTGTTGCAGACGGAGCATATGCAGATGTGGCCACTGGATTGACGGTATTGAACTATACCGACACCACAGCTCAGAATGGTACGTCCTACAGTTATCGAATTGTTGCTGTGAACGCAAGTGGGCAGACGTTGTCTAACGTCGTTGTGCTGACGCCTTCTGAGCCGCCAGTTTCGGGAGGTACACTTGAAGTGCAGTATCGAAGTGGAGGATCCGGGAATTCAAGTAATGCAGTAACTCCACAGTTTAATGTGAAGAACACGGGCACACAGGCTGTTGATCTAAGTACGGTAAAGATTCGGTACTACTTTACCAAAGATGGTACAGAAGATCTGACCTTCTGGTGTGATTATGCGCAGTTAGGTACAGCCAATGTACAAGGGAAGTTTGTGACAGTGGATCCGGCCAAAGGAACGGCCGATACCTATCTGGAGATCAGTTTCACCTCTGGAGCGGGCAGTCTGGCTGCGGGCGCGGAGACAGGCGTGATTCAGGGGCGTTTCTCCAAAAACAATTGGAGTGCCTTTGATCAGAGCAACGATTACTCGTTTGATGCTACCAAGACTGCTTTTGCCGAGTGGAACAAAGTGACCGCATATCAAGGCAGTACCCAGGTATGGGGACTGGAACCTTGAACCTTGAACGAGGTGAGCTCGGACAGGGTAAGACGAGGTTAGCTATAAGTCGGAAATCCACAATTTTAAAATTAAAGAGTTAAGGAACAGCATGGGCAGACCGAGCAGTGATATTGAATATCCACTATTCCGGGGAGGTATATATTCATGTTGAAAACAGCTGCAAAAAAGAGTTTAACTGCCATGCTGGCGGGAACCGTCATGTTGACGGGATACACAGGACTGTGGGCTGGCCCTCAAACAGCGCATGCGGCCGATCAGGCGATTGAGATTCAAGCGGATGGCGTGAATGAAGCACGCTTTCTACAACTATACGGTCAATTGAAAGACCCGGCGAACGGGTACTTTTCTCCAGAAGGTATTCCGTATCACTCGATTGAAACATTGCTAAGTGAAGCGCCGGATTACGGGCATATGTCTACATCGGAGGCGTACAGCTACTGGTTGTGGCTGGAGACGATGTATGGCCACTATACGGGGGACTGGTCCAAACTGGAAGCAGCCTGGGATAACATGGAGAAGTATATTATTCCAGTCAATGAAGGTGATGGCCAGGAAGAACAGCCGACGATGAGCAAGTACAATCCGAACAGTCCTGCAACATATGCAGGGGAAAAACCGTTCCCTGACCAGTACCCGTCCAACCTTAATGGTCAATATGCAGCAGGAAAAGATCCGTTGGATGCCGAGCTTAAGGCAACCTATGGCAACAATCAGACGTATCTGATGCACTGGCTTATCGACGTCGATAATTGGTATGGATACGGAAATCTGCTGAATCCTTCCCATACGTCAACGTATGTGAATACGTTCCAGCGCGGGGAGCAGGAATCGGTGTGGGAAGCCATTCCTCATCCATCTCAGGATGATAAATCCTTTGGTAAAGCAGGCGAAGGTTTTATGAGCTTGTTTACAAAGGAAAACCAGGCGCCATCAGCACAGTGGCGTTATACGAACGCAACGGATGCGGATGCGCGTGCAGTTCAGGTGCTCTATTGGGCCAAAGAGATGGGTTATAACAATACGGAATATCTGAATAAAGCGAAAAAGATGGGTGATTATCTGCGGTATGGCATGTACGATAAATACTTCCAAAAGGTCGGAAGTGCAAAGAGTGGCACGCCAATTCCAGGGACAGGTAAGGACTCCAATATGTATCTCATGGCTTGGTATACGTCATGGGGCGGCGGACTGGGTCAAGGTGGAGACTGGGCATGGCGTATTGGAGCAAGCCATACCCACCAAGCTTATCAAAATCCGGTAGCAGCGTACGCTTTGTCTGATCCTGCTGGCGGCTTGATTCCGAATTCACCTACAGCCAAAGCAGATTGGAATGCGACGTTAAAACGTCAGCTTGAATTCTACACTTGGCTGCAGTCTCATGAGGGTGCAATCGGAGGCGGGGCAACCAACAGCATTGGTGGTTCCTACGCGGCTTATCCTTCAGGGGTTAGCACGTTCTACGATATGGCCTATCAGGAAGCACCCGTATATCGTGACCCGGATTCGAACACATGGTTCGGATTCCAGGCATGGCCGCTGGAGCGTGTAGCTGAGATGTATTATATTTTGGCAGAGAATGGCGATCTGACCTCTGAAAATTTCCAAATGGCCAAGAAGGTCATTACAAAGTGGATTGACTGGACGAAGGATTATGTCTTTGTCGGAGAACGTCCGCTTACGGATGCACAAGGATACTATTTGAATGCGGCTGGTCAGCGGATACTCGGTGGAACGAATGTTGAGGTAGCGACAACACCTGCTCCAGGTGAATTCTGGATTCCAGGTGGTCAAGAGTGGAAAGGACAGCCGGATAAATGGAACGGATTCAGTTCATTCACCAACAATCCAAACTTCCGTGCAATTACGAAGGACCCGGTTCAGGATACTGGCGTACTGGGAAGTTATATCAAGGCGCTGACGTTCTTCGCGGCTGGAACAGAGGCAGAGAACGGTACACTTAGTGTGAAAGGTCAGGAAGCCAAAGCATTGGCTGAGCGTCTTCTGGATACCGCTTGGGATTACAATGATGGTGTGGGTATCGTTACGGAAGAGCAGCGTAAAGATTACTTCCGTTACTTCGCCAAAGAAATCTATCTCCCGGCGAACTGGTCGGGTACCTTCGGTCAAGGGAATACGATCCCGGGCACGGCAGGTGTACCTTCAGATCCAGCAAAAGGCGGTAATGGTGTATATATCGGATACTCGGATCTGCGTCCGGCAATTAAGCAAGACCCAGCTTGGACTTATCTGGAGAACCTGTACAAAACCTCATACAACCCAACGACGAAGCAGTGGGAAAAAGGTGCACCGACCTTTACGTATCACCGTTTCTGGTCACAAGTGGATATGGCTACCGCTTATGGGGAGTTTGACCGTCTCCTCGGCGACAGTGATACACCAGAAGAGGAAGTGCCGGCTGCACCTGCTGGCGTAACTGCATCGGGAGGTGATGGGCAAGTCGTGCTGAGCTGGAATGCTGCGGCAGGGGCGACTTCTTATACAGTGAAGCGTGCAGAAGTGAACGGTGGTCCGTATACTTCCGTAGCGACTGGGGTTACCGGTCCGACCTTTACCGATACGGGATTGACCAATGGAAAAGCATATTATTATGTGATCACTGCGGTAAACAGTGTAGGAGAATCTGCGCCTTCCGCACAGGCTACGGCAACACCACAGGCTGGAGTGACTGCACCGGGAGTCTTCACGTTAAGTGGAATAGCTGGTGATGCACAGGCTGTACTGAACTGGACAGCTTCAACTGGAGCAGCATCGTATAATGTGCAGCGTTCAACGGGAACTGGTGCATATACCAATATTGCTACAGGTCTGACTGCACTGACATATACCGATGCTACAGCCGTCAATGGTACTGCGTATAATTACAGAGTTGTCGCTGTGAATGCAGATGGTCAGACCAATTCGAATGTGATTGTGCTGACACCGACTGCGGCTCCGATCTCAACGGGAACGTTGGAAGTTCAGTACCGCAACGGAGGCTCTGGTGCCTCAGGCAATGCTCTGACGCCGCAATTTAATCTGAAGAATACAGGGACAACGGACATCGATCTGAGTAAAGTGAAGCTTCGTTACTACTTTACCAAGGACAGTGATGCAGATCTGAGCTTCTGGTGTGACTATGCACAGATTGGCAGTGCGAATGTGCAGGGGAAATTTGTAACGGTTCAGCCGTCAAAAGGCACAGCAGATACCTACCTCGAGATCAGCTTTACCGCAGCTGCTGGCAACTTGGCAGCAGGTGCCGAGACAGGGATCATCCAGACACGTGCTTCCAAGAACAACTGGACCAATTTTCACCAAACGAATGATTATTCCTTCGATGCGACCCAAATGGCATTTGGCGCCTGGACTAAGGTGACAGGTTACCAAGATGGTGTGAAGGTATGGGGAATGGAACCATAATCGATACGAGATGAGTATAAAATAGTCTCACTATACGAAGAGCCGGGGAGAAATCCCCGGTTTTTCGTACATTTGGATACCTATATTTTCAATTTGTGAGGCAAGATTACAGATTATAGTGAAATGAAACGTAGTAATGTTTTCCAATCGCTTAGAAAATTTCATTAAAATCTAGTACATAGGGAGCATGTACAAAAAAACATAAACTGATCTTGGTCGAAACGTCACAAGCTAAGGCATATCAATAGTTACAAAAAATTAACCTTTCTTTCTATGTGTTCCATCCTCTATTTTTTAACTCCAAGATGTATCTTGGATGATTCTAATTGCTCAAGCTTGTCTAAAACCTTGCAGGACTTTGGGCTGATGAACGATACGAAATGCCCGTTTACAATAAGGCAAGCCGGGAAGATGATTTCTTGGTTAAAATTTTGTAATATCCGGAGGTACACGACATCATGAACTGGAAGAATACCATTGTTACGGCAAGCGTAACGGCAGCTATGCTGATGGGAAGTCTAACAACGACAGCACTCACCGGACAAGTATCCGCAGCAACGACAAATCAATCGAAAGCAGAAGTTATCCGGGGGGTAAATCTTCGAACCTCGCCAACCACATCTGCCAAAGTAATTCGAATGGTTTCCAAGGGAGAGACGGTAACTATACTGCAGAAGTCGGGCTCGGCTTGGTATAAAATCAAAGATTCGGCGAATCGGACAGGCTATATATCGTCTTCGTCCAAATATACAAAAACTCTGAACGCTGGCACAACAACGGGGAGTAACACTTCTACTCAGACTTCAACAAAATCTGTAGAGAAGGTTATTACAGCAGGTATGAAGTATATGGGAACCCCGTATAAGTATGGAGCGAATCGTAACAGTACGGCAGTGTTTGACTGCTCCAGCTTTGTACGCCGCGCCTTTATTGATGCATTAGGAGTTACACTCCCGGCAGATTCTCGCCAACAAGGAGACTACGTGAAGAAGAAAGGTACAGTCACAACGAATTGGAAGAATCTGAAACGTGGTGATTTGATGTACTTTATGTCTTACAAAGGAACTAAGGCGTCAGCCTACAAAGGCGTGAACAAATCGAAGGCAAAGATTACGCATACCGGTATTTATCTGGGCGACGGTAAAATACTGCATACATATTCCAACGCTGGCGGCGGTGTAACGGTTAGTGATGTAGCCGGCAAGCATTGGGAATACCGCTTCTTATTTGGCGGAAGTGCGCTGTAAGAACCAACCCCATGGTTAACCGTTAATCTGATTGCTAAGCCAAGTATAAAGTGGAACTCGGGAGCGAACGGAATAGCTGATTCCGTTATCCGTAAAGTGCACCCAGTTCTTCATGCAGGCTTTATCAACATGAAATTGAAACAAAAACAAACCCCCTTCTCTTTGCCTTATTATCGGCACATGAAAGGGGTTCTTTTTGCTGTGTTTACAGTGCCGGTATGCCATCGTGATAGAATAATCGGAACAAAATGTCTTGATTATAGTTACCGAATCCTTCACCATACAAGGTCATACCGCCCACATGCCTGGCATCTTCCTCTACAGAAAGGCGTAATGTCCACTGATTACGTTCTACCGGGATGTCTGCAAGTGTAATGCTCGACATATGCTGTCCATCGATAAACGTTCCTTCATTGGTTATACGCAATACTTTGAGCATGCCGTACTGATTGACAATGTCACTCCACCAGTCAGGCGTAAATATGCCGCGGCCATTACCCGAGTCACCTGGGCTGGTCCACTCACCCAAGCGAATACCGTTCAGTGTAAACGTAATGTCAGAAGGCCAGTTTGGGTTGACGGACGGCGCTTCCGATCCAATCTCCAGTGACAACTCAATCGCGTCAATCTGCTGTCCGGTCAGGATATAGTTTGGTATTTTGTATTCGACGAATCCACGTCCAAACCACAGGATATGGGCATGCATCCGGTCCGGGTCCAGAAAATAGCGGGGATCATCATACTGCCCGATGACATGATCGGATGTGGCTAAACCACATGTAGGATATACGTCAAAATGGGTATAGTGACCGACAGGGATCGAAACCTCATGAAACTTGCGGGATACCCCACTCTCCTGAGGCATCGAGATGCCAATCCAGTCCACGGCTAAACTGTTCATTTTATGCGTGCCGCCGTCCTTGCGAACCATTTTAGACTGAATAATGCCTACATCCTGAAGTTTTCGTACATGCATGGTGACGATGGCACTGCTCAGGCCTAGCGAAGCTGCAATGTCTTTCACGTTCATGGGGGTTTCGGCAACAAGACGGATAATTTGAAGACGAACTTCGCTGGCAAGTGCCTCATATAATGGGAGCCATTCGGCGTCGGTATTTGCTCTGATCACAAGTGTTCCTCCAATTGATTTAATAGAATTAAGTTAAACATAAATTCAGTGAAAAGAATAACCTTTTTTGAATTTTCAGTTGAAATATGTGCACTTATCGATTTTAATATAAATATGAACGTTGATCCATAGAATATCAATTCATTTTTATATTAATCTTGGGAGGGTGAGATCATTCATGGAAAAAGCGAAAATGACGGTAGATAAAGATTTTACAATTGGTGAGGTCGATAAGCGGTTGTATGGATCATTTATCGAGCATTTGGGACGTGCCGTATATGGAGGGATTTATGAGCCAGGCCATGCTTCAGCCAATGAGCAGGGGTTCCGTACGGATGTGTTGGAGATGGTGAAGGAGTTGCAGGTGCCTATTGTGCGTTATCCGGGTGGTAATTTTGTATCCGGTTACAATTGGGAAGACAGTGTTGGACCTGTATCCGAACGTAAACGCAGACTGGAACTGGCATGGAGAACAGTTGAAACGAATGAATTTGGTTTTAACGAATTCGTGGATTGGGCTAAACAGGCGAATTCTGAAGTGATGATGGCTGTTAACCTGGGAACACGGGGGGCGGATGCTGCTCGTAATATCGTGGAATACAGCAACCATCCGGAAGGCTCATATTATAGCGATCTTCGGATCAAACACGGATACAAGCAGCCGCATGGTATCAAGACATGGTGTCTCGGTAATGAAATGGATGGCCCTTGGCAGATCGGACACAAAACAGCTGAGGAGTATGGACGAACAGCCGTTGAAGCGGCCAAAGTCATGAAGTGGACTGATCCGACGATTGAACTCGTCGCTTGTGGAAGCTCCAATCTGGGTATGCCATCGTTCCCGGACTGGGAAGCCACGGTGCTGGATCATACCTATGATCATGTAGAGTATCTGTCCTTGCACCAATATTATGGTAACCCGGAGAATGATACACCAACTTTTCTTGCACGCTCATTAGAGATGGATCGTTTCATCGATACGGTAAAAGCGACTTGTGACTATATTAAAGCGAAGAAACGTAGCAAAAAAACGATGTACCTGTCTTTTGATGAGTGGAATGTATGGTATCACTCGCATGAGAATGATTCCAAGATGGACCCATGGCAGATCGCCCCGCCGCAGCTTGAAGATATCTATAATCATGAAGATGCCCTTTTGGTAGGCTGTATGCTAATCAGTATGCTGAAACATGCAGATCGGGTCAAAATGGCGTGTCTTGCTCAACTTGTTAACGTCATCGCTCCGATTATGACTGAGACGGGTGGAGGATCATGGAGACAGACGATTTTCTATCCATTCATGCATGCGTCTGTATACGGTCGGGGCACGGCACTTGTGCCTTTGATTCAGTCACCGAAGTATGATACGAAACAAATTACGGATGTACCTTATCTGGAGGCCATAGCGGTGTATAATGAGGAGCAGAGTGAGGTCACTGTATTCGCGGTAAACCGTCACTTGCAAGAGTCTATGCCGCTTGAAGTGGATTTGCGTAGTTTTGGTAAATGCAGCTTGATTGAGCATATCGTTCTGGAAGCAGATGACCTCAAAGCGGTCAACACTGCGGCACAACCGAACAATGTTGTTCCACACCATCGCGGGGGAGCGACTGTATCTGATACGTTGATTACAGCAAGTCTGGCTAAAGCGTCATGGAACGTAATCCGCTTGAGCGTGAAGTGAGTAAAAGACTACGTAGCGGTAGTGCAAAAGGAATTGAGTTGAAACTCGAAGTTAATCTCGAAGTTATACTCGAAGTTGAACGCGATGTATATGTGAGGTTATCGTCTTATAAAGAGAGCTGGATGCGAGTTATTCGCATCCAGCTTTTTTTTGGAACTCTACACGGGATAATCCTACACCCAGGGGCGGAGTCGAACCGGACAGAGAGAACTAGTCTGAATCACTCCCCCTTGTGTTCCTCTAATGTCCTTTGAAGAGTATTCAACGTGGTCTGGAGTCCTTTTTTACCAAGTAGATGGTCAGTGTGAATATGAATGCGTGTGCCGTCCTTCAGATATATGGCGTACATGGGGGAAGCAGCTAGTTGCCATCGACTTCGGGACGGAGCTGCGAGCTCAATTTTGCGAATCTGGTTCCAAGGTACATTTCGGCTACCAGCGTAGAGGTTTTGTTGATCCCAGGATACAAGTACCGTTGAACCCTGAATGGAGCGGTTTAGAAACATGAAAAAAAACGGACCAACCAGCCACATGCCGAGTACGGCGGCCATAGGATAATAGATTTTTTCCACGCTTTGTGTCTGCCCGGTAACAATGACCCATAGGAGCAGTACACACAAGATAAGGAACAGAAGACAGAGACCACTTTTGCAAATGGCAGTTAAACGCCGATAACGAATCTCACCTTGCCGGGTTTGAGTAGTTGAAGATGACATGTTCTATCCCCCTTTAAGTCCTGATCTCAATGTAGAGTGATGCTCATAGTAATAATACTTCCGTGATTGACATGTGGAAGTCTTTATAAGGTTTACGAGTTCGAGCGACATTTAGATGCGTGCTTGTGCACGAAATTCTAAAAAACACCTCGCAAGAATCGATGAATGAAAAGGTATTAACCTAGCTTGGTTGTACACGACGGTTTCCCAGCTTCCCGCGCATGCTGGTACAGATCAGCATAAATTCCTTGTGCTGCAACCAGCTCCTGGTGCGTCCCTTCTTCAACAATGGCACCTTGTTCCATGACGAGAATTCGATCGGCGTGCATTACTGTAGACAGGCGATGTGCAATAACAATGGTTGTTCTGCCTTGGGAGACAGTCTCCAGTGCTTGCTGCACCAGCTGTTCGGTGTGTGAGTCCAGATTAGCCGTAGCTTCATCCAGGATGAGCACCTGGGGTTGGAAGACTACGATTCGGGCAAAAGAGATGAGTTGCCGTTCTCCCGCAGACAATCCGCTGCCGCGTTCTGACAGACGGGTATTATACCCTTGTGGCAAACGGCTAATCATCGCATGTGCTCCGACAAATCGACAGGCTTCCATCGCCTGCTCACGCGTAATATCCTGCCTGAACATTCTCACATTATCAATAATGGTGCCAGAGAACAGGAAGGGCTCTTGCTGGATCAGACCAACGATGCGATGAAGCACCCTTTGCGGAATGCGGCGAATATCCGTGCCGTCAATCTGAATGCTGCCCTGATTGACGTCATAGAACCGGTTGAGCAGGGAGATTAATGTACTTTTACCCGCGCCCGTTGTGCCCACGATCCCCACCATCTCTCCCGGATATAAGTGAAGATTCAAAGAATGGAATATGGGGCGATCCGCAAGATAACCAAAGGACACATGATCGAAATCGATCTGGCCCATAACCTGCCGTGGGTCTATCGAGGTAACGACGTCTGATTTCGGGTCGGCAACTTCAGGTTTTGTGCTTAGAATGTTCCAGATTCGCTCCATGGAGACCGTAGTGGACTGGAAGGTATTCCATTGCATCGTGATCTGGTTGATCGGTTGAAAGAACTGACGTATATAACTGATGAATGCATACAGTACCCCAACTTGCAAAGATTCGCCAAGAACAGCCCGGCCCCCTAGCCAAACCATCATAACCAGTGCTGCGTTGCCCAGAATATCAAATGTCCGGTTGAATATGACATTGGAACGAGCCTGGGTTATGTTCGCCTTCAGATGAAGAAGGTTCTGTTCCTTGAAGCGCCTCTTCTGTTCTTCCTCTTGATGAAATGCTTGAATCAAAAACATGCCGGACAGGTTCTCTGCTGTGAACGCAATGAGCCGGGAGAGCCGGGTTCGTGCATTCTGATAGGCTCTTCGCAGCATGCTGCGAAACAATGCAGCTACAACAGCGATCACAGGGAGCACGATGAGGGAATAACTGGCGAGGACAGGATCGAGTTGAAACATGAAGAAGATGATAAGTACTAGCATCATCCCGTCCCGGATCAGGCTGAGAAGCACCTGTGTGAAGAAACTGCTAATCGTTTCCGTGTCACTGGATACGTTGGTAACGAGGCTGCCGATATGGAAACGATCGAAGAAGGACATAGACATTCGGGAAATATGGCGGAATAAGTCCTTACGAATTCGGGAGACAATGCTCTGACCGACATGCTGCAATAGGTTGTTTTGAATATATGTGAAAATAAAACTGACGATAGCCAGGCCAAGGAAAACGGCCGCAAGCTGGACGAGAAAGCCAATGCTGGTTTGATTCACGGCCAGGTGGTCATCAATCGCAATTTTTACGAGATAAGGCTGAAGTAGATCGGCTGATATGCCGAGCAGCGAACAGCAGAAAATACCGACGAATGCCCAGCGGTGCGGCTTAGCGTATCCCATCATAGCTTTGAACGAAGTGCGTTTGCTGTAATTCTTGTTATTCTCCTCAGGATGAGTTTTGTTCATATTCTTCCTATCATTCGTTGAGTCTTTATGATTCGCATCCGCATCAGACATGATGTAACCCCTCCTCCTGCAAGCGATAAGTTGCTGCATAAAGTCCCTTGGCCGCCATCAATTCAGCATGCGTTCCCTGTTCAACGATCTGCCCTTCATCCAGCACGATGATGTTATCGGCATGACGGACTGCACTGATCCGATGAGAAATGATTAACGTCGTTTTGCCTTTGCCGATCTTGCGCAGGCTGCGCAGAATGCCAGTTTCGGTCACGGCATCCACGGCACTCATGCTGTCGTCCAAAATAAGGATCTGGGCCTGTTTGATCAACCCACGGGCAAGACTGGTGCGCTGACGCTGACCACCGGACAGGGTGAGTCCTCGCTCTCCGAGCAATGTATCGAAGCGGTCAGGGAAACGTACAATATTTTCATAGATCATCGCTTGTCTGGCGCTGTTCTCTACATCATCCATGGGTGCCTCACGATTGCTAAATGCTATATTGTCTCGGATGGTGGTACTGAACAGAAAACCGTCCTGAGGCACATAGGCAATTCGAGATCTCAGACTATCCAGAGACAGCTCTCGAATGTCCGTGTCATTAATAAACATGCTGCCATGCGGCGGTTCATAGGTTCGGAGCAGTAATTTGACGAGTGTACTCTTACCTGAACCGGTTTTGCCGACGATACCCACGGTATGGCCCGCATGAATCTGGAGATGGATATTTTTCAATGCAGGGGCGGAGCTGCCGGGGTAGTAGAATGTCAGATTTTTGATGGTAACGTCCTGAACGTTGTGAAGCGCCTGTGCCTCAGAAATTTCTTGCACATCGGGCTCTTCACTGAGAAGGTCATTCACTCTTTCAAGGGACGCCCCCGAGCGCTGCATCGTATTAATGACGTTTCCGATCTGCTGGAGCGGTCCCATAATAATTCGTAGATACAAGGTCAGGGCGACAAAGCTACCCAGTGTAATCGAGTTCTGCATCGTCATAATACCGCCAACCAACAGGGATACAACGAGAGACAATGCACCCAGCAAAGGAAGTGTGGCCTGGAACAGAGAAGAGAGACGAACTAAACGAAGCTGTTTGGTTTTGATATCATCAACGGTCACGCCAAATCTCTCTCTGGCAATGTCTTCGATCGCAAATGTTTTGATTACACGAATACCGCCGAGTTGCTCCTCGGCAGACTCTGTCATTGTAGCGAGAGCATCCTGTACATCACGAGAGCGCTTTCGTATCCGCGGACCGAAAAAGACGACCAAAAAAGGAATCGCCAGCAAGGGCACGACGCTGATTAGGATCAGTGACAACGGAATTCCACTAAGGAGCATCATTACGATACAGGACATTAACAGAAAAACAGCGTTAGTCATCATCGTAACGCCGTTAGATATGGCTTCACGGACAGAAGTGACATCATTCATAAAATAGCTGAGTAGCTTGCCATTCCCCTGTTTAGAAAAATAATGCTCACTGAGCTCTGAGAATTTGCGGAAGATCCGCTCGCGCGTTATAAATTCAAACCGCCGACCCAGCTTCATAATCATGAACTGGCCAGTACCAAACAGCAGGTTGTATGTAATCGCAATGGAGAGTAATGATAAGCTGTAACGGATCACGGTCTGCATTTGGAGTGTATTTTGCATGAGTTGATCCGTGAAGCTGCCCAGAATACGGGGGAGAGAAGCCTGACCGACATTGGATGCGATGATTAAAAGAACAGCCAGAAGATAGATGGGCCAATTAGATAACACATAATCACGTAGCGAACCTTTTTTGGACATAGGTATGGGTTCTCCTTCATTAGGTTAGAACTTAAGTACGCTAGAAACAGAAGTCAGACAAATGAAGTCAAGAAAAGGGCAGACACCTCATGATGAGTTGTGCCATGCCCTCTTACTTTATGCGAACTAGATTATTAATAATCCGTGATGTGCTGCATTTATTTACATTTTCGCGCTAATGGGATCAAATGTCAATGAATACGCTCCGTCCATATTGAATAAGAAAGAAGCTATGAAAATAGTGAAGCCATATTATGAAGGTGTATGTACTCGAAGCCTAATGGACTGAAACATTTTCTCTGGATGTCTCGTCTGTAGGGAAGAGAAGTATCAAATAAGTTTTATTATTATTATATATGGAGGTGCAAAGAAATGAAGCATAAAAAAGGTTTGGTTGCAACGCTTGCGCTCTGCGTTTCATTGACAGCAGGAGGTGCTTCCGTGTTTGCATTTTCCGACATCAAAGATGATAGCCAGAAAGCGGTTGTTGATTCGTTGAAATCCAAGGGAATCGTGAACGGAGTAACAGCAGATCTGTTTCGACCGAATATTGCTCTGTCTGAGCCACAGGGAATTCAAATGATTGTCAGCGCATTTGGATTAAAAAATGAGAATGGTGAATCCTCGACCCAAAATAAAATTAGTCCGAACACCTGGTACGCCGATGCTGTGCAAGCTGCCACTCAAAATGGACTGTCCATTCCAGTAGAAGTGGACTCGAAAAACAAGATGACCCGTGAACAATTTGTCATTCTGCTGCATGAAGGGATTAACACAACCGGTACTTATCCGGTAACCATGAAGTATAATGACATTAAGGATGAAAATAAAATAGGTAAGGATGCCAAATCTGCGGTCCAGAACCTGCTGAATATGAACATCATTGAATTGGACAAGGAAGGAAACTTCCGCCCGGATCAGTCGCTTACCCGTATGGAGGCAGCAAGCATGATTTTTAATGCACTTGAGTTCGTGGACCGGCATGGCAACGGGGGATCGAGTGAACCTGCGCCAACCAATCCTGGCGAGGGACAGCAAGCTATTGTTCCTGAAGTGACAACGACGAAGGTAGATGACAAAACAAGCAAAGTTACGTTGACTGCCGAGATGCCGCATCCAGGGTATGGATTGAAGATTGATGATGTAGAACTAGAGAAAGACGGTCGGGCTATCGTGAAATATTCGATCATACAGCCTGATCCAGATATGATGTATCCGATGGTCATTACTAAAGCGACTGCGGAAACGGAGATTCCTGCAGGTTATACTGCTGAGGCACAACCTGCTGGTAAATAAATCAGCGTGTGTGGATTCCACCTAATCAGACCCAATACTCCTGAGAAAGTATGACAGACAGATACCAGCTAAGGTATCTGTCTTGTCCAGTACAAATCGAGGGATAACGGGAAGTGCAGGTGTTTTTTGGTTTTTCTATATATCCCTGTTCTTAGGTTCATACATAAACCAGTCAAACCGTGCAGGTGTAGCTGTTTTAGCTGGAGAATAGGCGTACATAGCAACGATGATGCCGGTGAAGCCTCCAGCCACCTCGGTCGAGAGTAAATGTGTTTCAGCCGAACAGGTGAGGGGATTTTCTAATGAATCTTGCTTAATAGAGAATGTAAATTGATCAGGTTCCGTATGAAGATTCAGGATGACAGAACCATCAATAGAGCTGAGCACTTCTTCGGTTTTTAATGAGCCAACTGAACGTCGCCATATGATTTTCCGCTCATTATTTATTCTTTTAATTGCGAGATCATAATGGTATTTTTCATTCATGAACACCGTTAATCCAGCTTCTTCATTATCGAAAGCAGGTTCAAAATCCAGCATGGCAGCGATGTGACAACAGAAATGACTCAAGCGGCGACCGACAAAGGCCGGGTTCTGTCCGTCATCCAGTGAAACAGAGTTTCCACGTAGTGTAAGATACCCGGGAGATTCATGGAGTGAGAAGCTGCCGGGATCAGGATTACGAAGACAAATCCACTCCAGTCCGAGCGCAGGCTGATCGAAATGATCTATAGGGGGTGGAGATATCCAGCTGACCTCCGGCAGATTTGGTCTGGTCATAACTGGAAGCAACTGACCATTCTCACCAATGATCGGCCAACCGTCCGTAGTCCAGGTAACAGGTGCCAGGAAGGTTTCGCGCCCCAAATGATGCCGTAAGGGATAGGCAGGAGGTCGAATGCCAAGACATACAGCCCACCAGCTGCCATCCTGTATCTGCACAAGGTCTGCATGCCCGGTAGCGTGGATGTTCGATTTCAGGCTGCGGTTAGACAAAATCGGATTATATGGACACGGAACATAAGGTCCATACGGATGAGTGCTGCGCGCAATCGTTTCCATATGTCCATATTCCGTTCCGCCCTCAGCAATCATGAGATAATAAAGTCCGTTAATTTTGTATAGATGAGGAGCCTCCGGGGACGCACCGCCAGTTCCTTTCCAGATCAAACGGCTTTCAGACCGTTTATGTCCAGTGGATATATCAATCTCGCATTGATATATCCCTTCTCCATCGTGCCCATTACAAGCTGACTGGAAGAATACCGTACCATCCTCATCGAAGAGAAGGGACGGATCTATCCCGTCCTGATCCACATATAAGGGAGGTGACCAGGGGCCCTCAGCCTCCTGGCTTCGAACATAGAAGTTGCCGCCGTTGCTTACATTCGTTGTTGTCATATAGAACCAGCCTTCGTGATAACGAAGGGTAGGGGCATAAATGCCGCCTGATCTCCAAGCATTACCAAGTGATAGCTGTTCTGTGGAAGTCAAAATATGGCCAATCTGACACCAATGTACGAGATCCTTACTATGAAAAATGGGGACGCCTGGAAAATATTCAAAAGTGCTGGTCACCAGATAATAATCCTCATCTACCCGACAGATGCTTGGATCAGGGTAGAATCCCGGAATAATTGGATTCGTATAATTCATCGTAATCGTACCTCTATTCATTCCAGAGTTTAACGCGATCCTGAACGTATTTCGTGAAACCTTGTTCCATTTTCTCAACCCCGGCATCGATCAGCATCTGCTGATAATCATTCCAGATGGCTTCGAACTCCTCGGGTTTGGACATGACAGCCAGCGGAATCTGGCGCCAAGTAATGTCTTTGACCTTGTTGGCAATGATATTGATCTCGTCATCACTTGGCACAGAAATGTTCCAGACAGCCCCCCAAGGTTTGACGGGGAAGTCCTTTTCATTCGGGAACAGATCCATCCACGTTGTGGCGTTGTACGCTTTGAGCGTCTCTTTGTCCGCAACCGTATAATTCTCCACGATCTGTTCCGGGTAATTTTTAGTATAATAATTACCTGTGGAATCCTTGACCCCATCGCCGTAATGAGCGCCGAGATTGGTGTAGAAACCTATGCCAGATTCGCGGCTGAACGCGATATTATCATTAATAATGCGCTCCTGTATGTCAGCGGGCACGACACGTTTGCCGTCCTGAATCTCATAATGCTTGCCTTCAATTCCCCAATTGTTTAACACCTGTCCTTGTTCCGAAGCGAGAAAGTCCAGGAATTGAATGGCTCGGACAGGATCTTTACAGGCGGTAGTAATTCCTACACCCCAACCGGACATAAATCCTGTGGATTGGAACCGGTTATCCTTATATTTCTCAGAGAGCATGACAGAATAATGACCATAGGTCTGGTCATATTTCCCCTCCGCCTTAAGCGCCTTTTCACCATCCCCATATCCCCAGTCCACATCGGTTAGACCGATGACCCGACCAGAAGCAATTTTAGCCTGATACTGGTCATTTTTCTGAACAAAGGACTCCTTATCGAGCAGTCCGGTATTATACATGTGGTTGAGCCATTGAAAATATTCTTTTTCGCCTTCTGTACGGAAGTGGTACGTTGCTTCGTACGTGTCCGGGTCGATATAATACTCACCATCTCCTGATTTGCCCGTCGTCTCTGCAGCAGGATTCGTAACGGTGATCTGTATACGCCAATCGTCGGCATTCAGAGAGAGTCCGATATTTGGATTGCCTTTCTCATCTACAGGATATTTCTCCAGATAATTGCGAATGACATGTTCAAAATCCTTCACAGTATTGATCTCAGGGTATCCGGCTTCTTTTACAGCACGATGCTGAAGTTCGAAACCGCTGCCGGCTACGAAGTTCACGCCATCAATGGAAGAATACGTTGGAATAACATAGATGGAAGGATCTTCATTGCTGTAACGCAGCCGTTTGATCTGCTCGCCAAACAGCTTTTTGAGATTTGGGGCGTGCTCTTCAATCAGGTCGGTAAGGTCCAACATTGCTCCAGCATCAACGAGTTTGTCCAGATCGCCTTTAGGACTGATCATATCCGGATAATCACCGCTGGCCGAGATGAGAGCCAATCGCTGTGAAGGATCAGCAACGGCGAATTCAGCATTCAAGGTGACACCAGTTTGTTTCGTGATTTCTCTGCCAACTTCATCCTTCATGTTGTTCCAGTTGGGATTGGCATCCGCACCAAAGAAGCTGAAGGTCACGGGATCATTCCCTTCTTCACGGGTATTTTCGCTGCCTGCTCTCTCCCTGTCGCTGCTGCATCCGGCCAGTACGTTTACCGAAAGAGTAAGGGAGACGGATAAGCTCAAAATGGTTCTAATCCATTTAGCCAAATGATAACCCCCAGTTAAAATTGTAATATGGATATTTGTAGATATCCTTTATGATCTTCAGTCTACAAAGGGATTATATCTATACATTGCGTTCATAGCCTTGATTTTTCGGTCTTGGAATAGCATGATATAGACATTCATCTCAGCAAGGGTTTTGGAGGGGAAGCGGAATGAGCAATGCTTATCTAGGGTGGTTTACATCGGATATGCAATTTCCCTTTTATATTCAATACGGCGGTCATGACGAGGATACCGAGCTGCACAGGCATGCGGACTTCTCGGAACTTGCCATTGTGCTCAGGGGACATGCCACGCATATCGTTAATGATGAGTCGTTTTTTATAAAAAAAGGGAATGCATTTGTGATTAACGGTTCTACACCGCACGCTTACAAGGAACCTCAAGATTTTCGCATCTGTAACATCATGTACAGACCTGAAATGCTGGCTTCCATCGGACCGGATTTAAGAAAATCGAACGGTTTTCAGACGTTATTTGTACTGGAACCCTTTTATCGTAATATTCATTCGTATGCATCCAAGCTTGCACTTCCCATCACCAGTCTGGATTATGTAGAGTCCTTGATTTCCAAGATGATTGAGGAATATCACAACAGAGAGCAAGGGTACCAAACGATGCTGCTTTCACGTTTTACGGAATTGGTTGTTTATCTTTCACGGCATTACGATACACAGGAGAAGGGGGGAGAGGGGAACCATCTGATGCATCTAGCCAATGCGATCTCGTACATCGAGGATCATTTTCTGGAACCGTTGTCGCTGGAACAGGTCGCAAGTCGATCTAACATTTCGGTGAGACATCTGAATCGTATGTTCCAATCCTACTATGGGACAACCCCAATTTCGTATATGCATAGGCTTCGTCTGGAAAAGGCTTGTAACTTGTTAAAACACAGCAGCATCCCGATTACTCAGATTTCTTATGAATGTGGATATAATGACAGCAACTATTTTACACGCCAGTTCACGAAGGCTTATGGCATATCACCCAGAGCATTTAGACAAAATGATGAAGTCAAATACGGTGTGTCGATGCGCACCCGTTAATAGAGAGGAGGAAAGGCTCAGAAATGATCAGAAATGATCAGAAATGATCAAACACTTCTCTGTCTGTATTCAACCTTTCCTTAATCTCGGCATCGATGACAAAAGCTTCCGGGTTCACATCAGGTAAGACCTCATATTAGACTTCAAGTATTGAGTGAATTACTCCGCAATTTTGGAACTTCATACCAGAATCTGGAGTAATCGTTCATGACAGAGGCGTGCCCCAACTGACGCAACATGGTGGATATATTGCCCCGGTGATAGGTCCCGTGATTCACCAGATGTAAAACCATTTCTGCGAAACTGGTTTGACGCACGCCTGCAAAGGGATTGTCGAGTAGAATCGTTTGCTCCAAATTCGTCTGTTGACTGAACCATTCAAGGTATTGATTGGATAGCTCTGCGTAACGCTCGAAGTAATCTTCTATTATGGCAAAGGTCTCTCCGTTGCGCGGCATGCAGATTTGTAAAGCTTCAGGCATGCTGGTGCCGGTTAGAACCAGATACCACATCTGATCCACAGCATACATATGACTGAGCGCATGGGCGAGGCTAGGGAACGAGCTACCGACCTCCTGATGCAGAACAGCAGGTGGCAGTTCTTGAACTCGTTGCATTATGATCTGTGAAGCCCATACATGATAATGATACATTTGTTCTGGGTAATTCATAAAACATCGTCTCCTTTATTTTGGCGAATAGTTGAGGTGATCTGCTGCTCTCTTGCTGAAATGAGTATAAAAAAAGAAGTATGACAACAGCGTGTCATACTTCTCCTATCACTTCACTACACTTCACAAAATATTGAATTTACCGACACCAAATATTGAATTCACCGAGCAATACAGTATATACAAGTGCAAGCCGAGCCCCTCGTAAACCGAACAATCTTACCGATTACTACACTTACGCTAACACTCGAACATGTATCTCCAATGCTAGTGGGTCTTCAAACATCCCGTGCGTCGTAACGTTTCAGGGCATTTCGTAGCTGCGACTCTAGAACATTCCTCAGTGCTACAGGTTCTAAAACCTCTGCACCACTGCCCAGGCTCAGTAATAACGACCATAACCACGGGGCCTGGAGCGGCTCATGAATCTGTAGACGCATTGTCATGCTACCATCCTCATGAAATTGTTTGTCTGCCTGCTGAAAATGATCCAATGCCCCTGCGAGTGCATCTGGGTATACTCGCAAGACCACATCTGTCATGGTTTCCTGCGGGACAGGAAGAGTTGGGGACGACTCTTCCGATGGAAGGGCGTGCGGTTCAAAATGACTGTTGGTTAGATGCACGTTTAACATCCGGGACAGTCTGAATTCCCGATAATCCCACCGGCTTCGGCAATATCCATACACATACCAGCTACGATATTTAAACTGCAATCGAACAGGTTCAATTTCTCGAGTCGTGCGCTCATTTTTGGAATTAATGTAGTCAAACTGAACAGCCTGATAGTTCATGATTCCTGAACGAAGATACGGAAGCGAGTCAGGATCTGTTCGATACGTGTTCAGGTCTACAGTCAAGCTTGGATTGGTATGTTGCTCACTGATCGTCTGCAAACGTTCAATTGTGCCCTGGGCACGCGCATCATTAAAAATGGTAGAGAGACTGTTGAGTACTGTAATCAGCGCATTCACATCATAAGAGCCGAGCAGGCTCTTATCCATTTTATAACCGTCCATGATGCCGTACCCGCCGTTCATTCCCTGATGAGAAACCACCGGAAATCCTGCTGCACAGATCACATCAATATCCCGATAGATCGTTCTAGGCGATACTTGATATTCCTCTGCAAGGGTAGACGCAGACAACACCTCGTGATTAAGTAACTTGTAAATGATCGAGACTAACCGTTCCAGCTTCAAAAGAACCCCACCCGTCATCACATTTCCGAAACAGGTCATAAGTATACCACAGCAACGGAACAGACTAGCGCGTATTATCCTGATAAGATGGATTCTTCAGCAGAACTCTCCAACACTAATCCTCCAGCACGTTATAAAGCACCCGCGCGAGCAGACCCTGACCATAATTACCGAAGTTTTTACCGAAAATGGTCAAACCGCGTTTGTTGACAGGTCCATCCGTGACAGCGATGCGGAAGTGAATATCGCTCTTATAATCCAGCCCGATATCATCCAGCGTAACGTCGGAAATGCGGCATCCGTCGATATAACTTCCTTCATTCGTAATGCGAATTAGCTTCAACATTCCGTACTGATTCAGGTGCGGAGGCCACCAGTCTGGATTGAATGTACCGCGTGTATCTCCGAAATCCCCCGGACTCGTCCAGAGACCAATTTCTTTTCCATTGATGTAGAAGTATATATCCGAAGGATAGTTGTCACAGAATCCAGGGGCTTCCGAACCCAGTTCCATGGAAAGCTGGATCTCGTTAAATGTCTGGTTGGGCTTGAGATAATTAGGAATACGATATTCCAGATATCCTTCAGCTAGCCAGATCATCTCTGCATCGATCCGAAGCGGATCGGCGAAATAACGAGGATCATCAAATTCCCCGATGATGCTGTCTTTCGTTGCAATGCCACAGGTGGGTGCGGCTTGATAATCACTGTAATGCCCAACCTGAATCTCTACTTCATACCGATTGTGAATCTCCTTAGAACGCAGGTCTACCATCAATTTTTCCTCGTTAAGATAACATATCTTCTGGATTCCGTGTTTGCCAACGGCGGTGTTAATTTCGATTAATCCACTTTCCTCCAGCTTTTTGATATGCATTGTAATTGCACCGTTACTAAGTCCGAGCTTGGTTGCAAGATCATTGAGATTAAGACTTTGGTTTTTGGCCAGCAGCTCAATAATCTGAATGCGAATTTCGGAACTGAGTGCTTTGAAAATATTCACACCTGACATCAGATCTTTAATATAAATCATAGGTGGATGTCCTTTCCCCGTTCTGAACAAAGCCTATACGCAGACTTTTGCACATTTGACTGTTTTATTTCAGATAATTATAAATCATTACATGCTGGAAAGAAAGAGTAGAGAAAAGAGAGATAGAGGCTTGTATATATAGCGGAAAACGAAGGAATGCTCCAGATTTTATTACGAATTGGTCAAAATAAAAACTTGAATTAATTTATATATATTTGAAATATACCATTGAATTGTAATGTAACCGCTTTTATAATCCTATTATACTTAAATTGATTTAATACTTCATGAACCAAAGTAACCATTTATTGAGGAGAGGTGGCGTTCCGTTGTGGAAAAATTCAGTTCATGGAAGAGATTGAAGAGTTTCGATTGGAAGACGTTGATGAGTTTCAAGGGCATGACATTGTGGAGTTCAAGAAGGATGAAAGATGCGGATGACTCAGACCATATGAGGGATTCAGGCCATTCGAATGGCTGGGGATGGATAAGATCGAAGATTTCACCCCGAAAACGGTGGGCTTTACCAGCACTGCTGGTCTTGGTGCTAGTACTTGCAGGACAGTCGCGGGCTTTAGCCGCCTTTTGGAATCTGTCGGGTGATATCGCGGTTCATGATCCAACGATGATCAAAGAAGGGAACGCTTGGTATACCTTTTCCACGGGCCCAGGGATCCAGGTGTTGAAATCCGATAACGGAACGTCATGGTACCGCGTACCGCAGATCTTTTTGAAAGAACCATCTTGGTGGAATTCGGCTGTTCCTGGCCAGAAAGAGTTGGATGTGTGGGCACCAGACGTACAGCGATATAACGGTAAAGTGTGGCTTTATTATTCCATCTCGACCTTTGGTTCCAACAGGTCTGCGATCGGTTTAGCATCGGCAGATAGCGTGGGCGCAGGGCAATGGAAGGATGAAGGGCTTGTATTGCAAACGACAACATCGAATAACTATAACGCGATAGACCCGGAGCTGGTGATAGATGCTTCTGGCAATCCTTGGCTGGCTTTTGGTTCGTTCTGGAGCGGTCTGAAGATTGTGAAGCTAGACAAAAATACGATGAAACCGACAGGCAGCATCACTTCGATTGCAGCACGTCCGAATAACGGGGGAGCTATCGAGGCACCAAGTATCGTATACCGTAACGGATATTATTATTTGTTTGCTTCTATTGATTCCTGCTGTAAAGGCGTGAACAGTACCTACAAAATGGTCTACGGACGCTCCAGTAGCATTACTGGGCCTTATGTCGACAAAAACGGAGTCAATATGATGAACGGTGGCGGCACTATTTTGGATACAGGCAACGTAAGGTGGAAGGGACCAGGCGGGCAGGATGTAGTGAACGGCAACCTGATTGTACGACACGCCTATGATGCTACGGATAATGGCAATCCGAAATTGCTGATTAACGATCTGCTGTGGGACACCAACGGATGGCCAACGTATTAGTATGTCATTTATTTTAAATAAATATAAAATGTTTTAATAAAGTATTGACTAAATGGATCTGGATTTGATAAATTTAACAACAGAAATGCTGATTCATCGCATTGAATACGTTTACAAGTCCAGATCAGGAGGGGTTCATATGGTCAAGAGAAAGAGTTGGGTCACTTTTATGCTGCTTATGCTAGTCAGTGCACTGGTACTTGCAGGATGTGGAGGGGAGAGCGGAAGTTCTGGCGGTGATAAAGAACTGACGTTTATGTTCCGCGGAGGAACGGATGAGCAGAAGGCGTATCAGGCTGTCGTGAAAAAGTTTGAAGAAGAGCATCCGGGTGTCAAAGTTAAAATTATTGTGACCGCTGCGGATCAATATGCAACTAAACTCCGTGCAGCTATTACAGGAAACAGCATGCCGGACGTATTTTATTTCACCCCGGGTGATATGAAGGCGTATGTGAACAGCAATGTGCTGATGAACCTGACACCGTATATTGAGAAAAACCAAGATATTAATCTGGACAATATTTGGAAATATGGAGTCGACCTATATCGTTATGATGGCAAAATGGCTGGGCAAGGTGACCTTTACGGTATGCCTAAGGATGTCGGACCGTTTGCACTGGGTTATAACAAGACCCTTTTTGAAAAAGAAGGCATTCCATTCCCAGATAAGGACAAACCGTACACATGGGATGAGTTCATTAAGGTGAATCAGCAAGCGACAAAGGATACGAATGGGGATGGTAAGCCTGACGTATTCGGTACAGGTTTTAACGTACAGTGGGCGCTGCAAGCTTTTGTATGGAGCAATGGAGCTGACTGGCTGGATGAGAGCAAAACAAACGTGACCATTGATGATCCAAAATTTGCGGAAGCGCTGCAATTCTTTGCAGATATGCAGAACAAATACAATATCACACCTTCCATTGAGGAAGCACAGACACTGGATACGTATCAGCGCTGGATGAAAGGTGAAATGGCCTTCTTCCCTGTAGGTCCGTGGGATATGAGTACATTCGAGAAGCTTCCATTCGATTATGATCTGCTGCCTTTCCCGGCAGGATCAACGGGCAAATCGGCTACATGGATCGGTTCCCTGGGGATCGGTGTATCCGCCAAAACCAAACATCCAGAAGAAGCTGCTGCATTGGTGAATTACCTCACAGCTTCGAAGGAAGGCATGAAACAACTGGTAGACGCGAAGGTGCAGATTCCGAACTTGCTTGACATGGCAGATGAGTGGGCGAAAGATACCTCTACGAAACCGGAAAACAAACAAGAATTCATCGATATCGTCAAAGATTATGGACGTTCGCTGCCAGGTAACTACACGTATAACGCGGAGTGGTACGACATGTTCTTCACCGACATTCAGCCAGTACTCGATGGCAAGATGACAGCTGCGGACTATGTGAAGCAGCAACAGCCAAAGATGCAGAAGCTGCTGGACAAAGCGGTTGAGCAGGAAGCGAAATCTCAGAATAAATAGACAGGAAAGAGAGGATGCCAACAGCCTGAACCGATGCTGCTGGCATCATTTGCTCATTAAACGACTCGTTAGATGATATAAGTTGAACTATTTTTTACATGTTGTAACGTAGAGGACAGAAAAAACCTGAAAAAGCGAAGCGTTCGCCTAAAAGCTTTCTGAAAGAAAGCTGCATCGGAAGCATAAGCTTATCACCGGATTTTCCCCTTTGGAAAAGGGAATTCAAAAAATCTGGGGATAACAGCGATTGGAAGGTTATTCTGTTAACGGAGTGAACTATGTAAACGCTTGAGTTCAACTTTTATCGCAGGATTCCATACGAGCATGTGGCATGTATCGACCGGAACGCAGCAGAAGCCATGATTCAGAAAGGCCAATCGATGTATGCCACATGCTGATCTTAGAAACAGGGGTGAACACGTGAATACGAAATCGAGTTTGTATCGCAAAGAGATGCTGTATGGATATTTGTTTATTTTGCCCCCTATTCTGGGGTTACTGATCTTTGTGTTGTTCCCGTTCCTCTATTCCCTCTATGGTTCATTTACCGATTGGGACGGACTCGGGCAGATGAACTTTATCGGACTTGCCAACTTCAAAGACTTGTTGACGGATGACCTCTTTTACAAGGCGATGTTCAATACGTTTTACCTGATGCTGGGTATTCCAATCGGTCTGCTGCTTGCGCTGTTACTGGCGATGGGACTGAATCGTAAAATTCCCGGTACAACAACCTTTCGTGTGATCTATTACATTCCGGTCATTTCTTCCTTGGCGGCAGTATCCATCATGTGGAACTGGGCTTACAACGGAGACTATGGTCTGGTGAATCAGTTCCTGGATCTGTTCGGGATTGAAGGTCCGAACTGGCTGGCCAATAAAGATACAGTAAAACCCGCACTGATCATCATGACCGTGTGGAAAGGTCTGGGCTATACGATGCTGCTATATCTGGCAGCGCTGCAAAGTGTATCCCGTACCTACTACGAGGCCGCTGAACTGGACGGGGCAAACGGGTTTCAAATCTTCCGCAATATCACCTGGCCGATGGTGAAGCCGGTAACCTTTTTCCTCGTGGTAACGAATATCATCGGGGGTTCCCAGATTTTCACCGAGATGAACATTATGACACCTACAGGTGGACCGGAGTATGCCTCCGCTTCAATCGTCTTTTATATCTGGCAAAAAGCTTTTAGCAACTTACAGATGGGTTATGCCTCAGCCATGGCCATGATTCTGGGTATCTTCATCTTTGTGATTACGCTTGTGCAATTCAAACTAAACGAAAGATCAGCCTACGACGGGGATTAATGGGCGGGGAGAGGAGTGGAACGGAAGATGTCTTATAGTCAAAGAAGGAAGGTAACCAACTCTATTATATTTATCGTTCTGTCCATCGGCGCCATTGCGATGATTGCGCCTTTGCTCTGGATGTTGTCCACCTCGCTCAAGGAGAAGCAGGATGTATTTGCACTTCCTCCGGTCTGGATTCCGGAAGTGTTTCGCTTCGATAAATATAAGGAGATCTGGGAAGCCGGCCCGCTGCTCAGCGGGATTAAAAACAGTCTCATTGTAGCACTTAGTGTGACGATTGTGGGGACGTTCACGTCGAGTCTCGCTGCGTTTGCTTTTGCCAAGTTAAGATTTCCCCATAAAAATAAACTGTTTCTCGCCCTGTTGGCCTCGATGATGATTCCTTATCCAACGGTCATGATTCCGCAATTTATGATGTTTTCCAAGCTGGGCTGGGTAGACACCTTGCTGCCGCTCATTGTTCCGGGGTTGTTCGGGAACGTGATCATGATCTTTTTCCTGCGGCAATATCTGCTCAGTGTCCCTGATGCAATTATTGAGGCGGCGAAGATTGACGGAAGTTCTTACTTCCGGCTGTACTCCAGTATTACGTTTCCACTGATCAAACCTGCTGTGGCTGCTCAGTTGATTCTCTGGTTTATGGGGATCTGGAACGATTATCTGGCGCCGATCATCTATCTGAATTCACCTGAAAAACAAACGTTACAGCTCGTGATTGCGAACTTCAACGCGACCTATGCTATACAAACAGATTATCCGCTCATTATGGCTGCCTCCATTGTCGCGCTGCTGCCAGTTCTGATTATTTTCTTGATCTTCCAGAAGCAGATTATCGAATCGGTGGCCATTTCAGGGGTCAAAGGATGATGAAGATGAGAGCCTGGAGAGAGTGGATAACACTGGAAACTCGAGAAGATGGGGATGAAGCGAAGGCAAGAAAAGGACGAAAAGAATGGAGTTATTGTGGAGGATCAATGGGACGGCACATGGCGAAGAAGGGAGTTGCGACGTTGATGTTACTGATGCTGATTGGTACGACAGGCTGTGCAGATGGTGAGACTACGGCAAAACCTCCAGTTTTCCCGGAAGCTCCGCAGGATACGAAGCTGTATGATCTTTCGATTCTGGATGATGAATCCAAGTGGACGGTGAATAACGCACATGATCCGGCCATTATCAAAACAGATCAGGGCTACTATGTTTATTCTACAGACGTTCGAGTGGCAGGAGAGCCGAAACCGGGAGTTATGGTACGAAAGTCAGATGATCTGATCAACTGGACATGGGTCGGGCAGGCTCTGCCAGGTATTCCAAAGGAAGCACTGGATTGGACGGGAGCTACCAACCTGTGGGCACCGGATATTATGAAGGCTGGGGATACGTACCGATTGTATTATTCAGCTTCAAGCTTTGGCAGTACACAGTCTGCCATCGGATTGCAAACCTCCAAATCCCCGGAGGGACCGTGGAAGGATGAAGGACTGGTGGTGAAGACGGCTGGTCAAGAAAAGGACGGTCTGAATGCCATTGATGCCAATCCGGTGTTGGATGCTCTAGGCAACCCATGGATGGTATACGGTTCTTTTTTCGACGGAATTTACATCGCACCACTTGACCCGGATACAGGTAAGTTCAAAGAAGAGGGATACGGTACCCGCATCGCGGTAAGGGATCGTGCAACCGAAGAGGGCGCAGTCGAAGGCCCGTATATTGTCTATAATCCCGAGTTTCAAAAATATTACTTGTTCGTCTCTTATGATTCCCTGTTCGAAGACTATAACGTACGGGTAGCTCGTGCCGACTCGATTACAGGGCCTTATACGGATATCAATGGCAATTCCATGTTGGATACGGAACATCTGCCGCAGTATGAAGTCGGGACTAAAATTCTGGGGGGATACCGATTCGCCGAGGGTGAGGGCTGGGTTGCCCCGGGACATAATTCCGTGCTGAAGGATGACGACGAATATTACATCGTGCATCATGCACGAGGCGAGACCGATAAAAACTGGCCGTATCTGCATGTCCGCAAAATGCTGTGGACCAAAGATGGCTGGCCTGTCGTGTCACCTGAACGTTATGCCGGAGAGAAAGCACAAGACATTCCGAAATCGATGATTGCCGGAACGTGGGAAGGCATCGCGCTGGATCCAGCTGTGAACGGACAGGTGCAGTCAGTGCCATATACGCTAACGGCCAAAGGCAAAATCGAAAGCGAGAACGGTTCAGGCACGTGGACGTTTGATGGCAAGCAAACGTTAACTCTGACGTGGAAGGAAAGCCCATGGGGTGGTGCTTCCACGGAAGAGCTGAAGCTGCTCCCATCTTGGGATTGGGAGCGAAGCCAACCTGCGCTGGTGGTGAGCGGCCTGAACGACCACGGCATCGCGGTCTGGGGCAAACAGATCAGTGCAGCTGAGAAGTAGGCGCTGACCGCAGAGGTGTGCCAGCGAGTGGGAATATCGCGAGCAGCCCGTGCCCGGGGGCACAAGCAGTAAGGGGGAGGAAGGAGCCGCGTGTGTGAGTTTGACATCCGATTTCTACCGCCAGAAGCGGTGAAGAGAGAAATCGGAGGACAAGTAGAGCACCAAGGCCCTGCCACCACCGAACGTCTGCTGTGCATTAGGCGGTTGTGGGGAGAGTTGACCAGACAGAACGGTCAACTCCATAAGTTATCGAGCCAACCTAAGGCTCGAAGACAGATGTGTGCCAGCGAGTGGGAATATCACGAGTAGCCCGTGCCCGGGGGCACAAGCAGTGAGGGGGAGGAAGGAGCCGCGTGTGCGAGTTTGTTCTCTGATTTCTACCGCTGGAGCGGTGAAGAAAGAAATCAGAGGACAAGTAGAGCGCCAAGGCCCTGCCACCACCGAACGTCCGCTGTGCCCTCCCCGCTTCTGCTCTGTTTTCCCACTCCCACACATCATTAGATTCAGAGCCATACACACACATATGAAAGGGGTTCATTCTCATGACCAATACCATTACATTCACCAACCCACTACTGGAGCAGCGTGCTGACCCTTGGGTATACCGCCATACAGACGGATATTATTATTTTTCCGCTTCCGTGCCGGCGTTTGACCGCATTGAAATTCGGCGTGCCGAGACACTGGAGGGACTGAAAGAGGCTGAACCGGTTACCGCCTGGAAGAAACGGGAGACAGGACCAATGAGTGCAAACATCTGGGCACCGGAAATTCATTATATTGATGGAAAATGGTACATCTACTATGCAGCAGCACATACGAGTGAAACCAACGACGGTTTGTTCGATCATCGCATGTATGTGCTCGAGAATGATTCGGCTAACCCGCTTGAAGGGAAGTGGGAGGAGAAAGGCCAGATTATTACCAAATGGGAGAGTTTTGCACTGGATGCCACAACGTTTGAACACCGAGGCGTTCGTTATCTCGTCTGGGCACAGAAAGACCCGGATATCGACGGCAATTCGAACCTCTATATCTGTGAAATGGAAAATCCATGGACCCTCCGCGGTGAACAAGTGATGATTGCTACACCGGAATACGATTGGGAGATCATCGGCTTTAAAGTCAATGAAGGTGCGGCGGTGCTACATCGAAATGGACGTCTGTTTATCAGTTACTCCGCCAGCGCCACCGATCATCATTACTGCATGGGACTGCTCACAGCAGATGAAGATGCGGATCTGCTTGATCCGGCAAGCTGGGTGAAATCACCCGAGCCGGTCTTCCAGACCTGTGAAGAACATGGGCAATACGGGCCAGGACATAACAGCTTTACGGTATCCCCGGATGGCACAACAGATATTCTGATCTATCATGCACGAAACTATAAAGAGATTGAGGGTGATCCGTTGTATGACCCGAATCGTCATGCTCGTGCTCAAGTGATTCATTGGAATGAGGATGGGACACCTGACTTTGGTATTCCCGTTCCGGACGGTCAAGCGGTGGCAGAAGTGAAGTAGTACCTTGGAATGCATATAGGAGTCTCTTGTTAGCGAATAATGCTGATGAGAGGCTCTTTTTTGATATGATGCTGAAATAAAGCAACCGATACACCAATTTTACGTATGAAAATAAGGTCAATCCAAATGAGAATCGTACTACAACCTATAGGAGGATCACATATGGAATCACGCGAGACACTGGATGGAGAACTGGAGTTAATTCTAAAATGGGAGAAGGAACAGAAGGATCTGTTCATATGGGACAAGATTGGACGCCTGCCATTTGCCATGCTGGATAAAGTAATGCCCAAAGCAATAAAACAGAAGATCGGTGACGCTTTGAATGAAGTGGGTCAATATTTGCAAACGGGTGGCAAGTTTCTTGTACAGAAGAAAAAAGTAGCCAAGCTCTTGCAAGAAGAAGCAGAGCGTTCGGGGTACCCTATGACCAAAGATCACATCTACCGATTGGAAGAAGATGCGGAAACAGAGAAAACCGCCAAAATTCATAGTGTGGAAAAATTACCGCTAGAGGTGCTGGACCGCGTGGCGGACAGCATCACCGAAAGTCGAAGCAAATTCGCTGCGGCACAAGGGGCCGCGACTGGGTTTGGGGGCATCGTCACGATTGCAGCAGACATTCCGCTGGTGATGGGGCTCTCGTTAAAAGTATTGCAAGAGATGGCACTGTGCTATGGGTATGACCCGGATGATCCGCTCGAACGTATCTTTATTGTAAAATGTCTGCAATTCTCTTCAGCTGATATAGTGGGCAAGAAAGCGATCATTGAAGAGCTGGCGGACTACGATAATCCCGATAAGCAAATTGAGGTGGTTTCTCAAATGCAGGGGTGGCGTGAAGTGTTCAACTCCTACAGTGAATCGTTTGGCTGGAAAAAGCTATTTCAGTTGGTGCCGATTGCAGGTATGATCTTTGGATCTGTCAGCAACAAAAATACAATTCAGGATGTGGCCGAGGCAGGCAAAATGCTGTACAAAAAACGTCTGATCCTGCATCGTTTGAAATAGATCTTTTCTTGAGCATATATCTCCTATTGATAAAAAGCTCCTGCCAATCTGGGGATCCAGATTGGCAGGAGCTTCTTCAGGATGGTCATGATAAAGAACCTCATGTGTGCCCGAAAGAGTCAAATATTTGCCTGATAAAAACCCGAATTATTGGGTTTACTCCTCACTACCGTTTTCTTGTGCCCAGCGATGCAGCAATTTGTCAGATGGTAGCAGGAAGGTAAAGATGCCGATTAACGGCAAGAAGCTGCAAATTTGCATAACCGGTGAAACTCCAAAAACATCAATCCAGTTGCCGAGCACTAGTGCGCCAAGACCGCCCATGCCAAAGGCAAGGCCCGTGATTAGACCGGACACCGTTCCGATTTTACCCGGGATGAGCATCTGTGCGTAAACAACTGTTACCGAGAAGCTGGACAACATGATAAAACCGATTATCGTCAGCAGCACACCCGTCCAGAACAGGTTGACATAAGGTAACATCAACGCCAGCGGTGCGGCGCCAGCCATGGATAAAAAGATCATATTGCGCTTGCCAAACCGATCTGCGAGAGGGCCACCAAAGAACGTCCCCAGTGCACCAGCGGCAAGAAATAGGAAAATATAAATTTGTGCGTCTTCCGTGGACAAGCCAAACGTGTCTTTCAGGTTAAAGGCGTAGAAGCTGCCAATGGAAGCGACATACCATGACCGGACAAACACAAGCAGGATCAGTATTGTAATCGCGGCAGCAATCTTCTGGCGCAGTGCTGGATTAGGAGCACGTCGGGCAGCTGCCTGTTTACGCAGGTATGCACCGGATTGCAGCATACGCCCATACCATCGTGCAACGTAGAGCTGCACAGCGATCCCCATTGCGGCAATGCCCGTAAAGCCGATCGCACCGAACAGCCCAAACGGGATGAAAATCCAGCGTGTCAGCAGTGGCGCAAGCGATTGTCCAGCATTACCGCCCACCTGAAAAATGGATTGTGCTAGTCCGCGACGCTGCCCTGCGGCCATATGAGATACCCTAGAGCCCTCCGGATGAAAAGCAGCGGACCCGAGTCCGACAAAGATAACAGAAATAAGCACCATCACATAACTGTCGGCAAATGCGAGCAACAGCATGCCCGTAAACGTGAAACCCATGCCGATAGGAAGAATCGAAGGGGTTGGTTTTTTATCCGCAAACCAGCCCACAACGGGCTGCATAATGGATGCGGTGAAGTTGATAGCAAAGGCGATCCACCCAATCTGAGTGTACGTTAGATGCATGGAATCTTTTAAAATAGGAAATATCGCGGGAATGACAGACTGAATGGAATCATTGAACAGATGCACCAGACTGATGGCAATAAGTATCCGGTATACGGTGCCTTGGGCATCCAATCCGGGTGGAGTTTTCGAACGCGTAGCAGCGTCCTTGGCGTATGTAGTTTGTGCAGACATGGACATTTCTCCCTTTGGTCGCGGTCACGAAGGATCAGCGCCTAATGTTAGAATTTATGGAATTAAGCATATTGTTACATAATAGGCCAGAATAGATAGAGCGACAAGGGGAACAGTGGAGAACGATGAATAAGGGGGATAAAATCGTATAATTATACACATCAGATGATCAGTAGCGGATATTCTGTTCAGTTATAAACGCATGGGAACATATATTCCTATTTCGGTGTCAAATAGATGTCCACGAGTTAGGACATATGGTATAATATGTTATAACAACAGAATGGCTTGAATGGGCGGTCGGCTAGTCTCCTGTGTAAGGAGGTGATGCCTGTGGAGATAAAAGATGTATTGACGTTAATGATCAGTTTTGCTGGGTTTACAGTAACCTTAATTGGACTGATTGTAACCATCGTCATTGCATTGAATAATCAAAACAAAAAGAAATAGGCCGCCCTCGGTAAGGTAGCAGCCTATTTCGATTACCTGTCCACAGCCACCGCCCTTGAAAGCGGCTGTTGTAGAAGAGTGAGGATGTTGACGCATCCTTGCTCTTTTTTATGTTATCCTAGTTGACTCCAGTTTATCACAACATTTCCCAAAACTCCACCTTTGCAACGTTGACTTTTGATCAGTTACACGAGGTTAGTACTATGGGAACACTAGCGATTATCAATCGTTTCCGGGTTCATGTCATGGTTCATCATGCGATGTTCAGCCATTTGCTCGTATTTCGTTCCCGGTTTGCCGTAGTTGGTGTACGGGTCGATGGAGATACCGCCGCGCGGGGTGAATTTGCCCCAGACTTCAATGAAGCGAGGGTCCATTAGCTTAATCAGGTCGTTCATAATAATGTTCACGCAGTCCTCGTGGAAATCACCATGGTTGCGGAAGCTGAACAGGTACAGTTTGAGCGACTTGCTCTCAACCATTTTGATATCGGGAATGTAGCTAATATAGATCGTGGCGAAGTCCGGTTGACCCGTAATCGGGCAGAGACTTGTGAACTCCGGGCAGTTGAATTTGACAAAATAATCTCGGTAGGGATGCTTGTTATCAAAGCTCTCCAAAATACCCGGATCATACTCAAACGTATATTTCACATTCTGGTTGCCCAGCAATGTCACATCTTGCATCTCATCAGGTTGTCTCATCGGGTACAAACACTCCTTTTATCTAGTCGAAGCCGCTGGCCTCGTCAGTTCATTTTGAGAAAATCATGACAGGCGAAACAGCCTGTCTTTTTCTGTGAATGCTTAAAGCAAAGTTACATCATGCCGCCTATACCGCCACTAACGTCCGTACAACCCAAAAGTCCATTCAAAACGTGTCCAAATGATCTGCGAGTAGCACGGAAAGGGCGTTACACTCCGCGTTTATTGCCCCATACCAGCGTGTGAAGCTGCGGAAGTACGCGCACATTGTTGAGATCGTCCGAGGCACTTACTTGATCAATTAACCACTCGTAACGAGCTAGCAGGGAAGCTGCCAGATCTGGCGTATCGGCCGAAGAAACATCCGGGTTCCCCGTTTGTAAAAATAAAGCCGTGCCCGGATACCGTGCATGCACGCGGCGGGCATAATCCAGGTCTGTCTGATCGAAGATCACGATCTTCAGACTGTGGCTTCGATCCGCCGGGCCAGCAGCCAGGCGGCCGATCACATCGTCCAGCACGGCCCAGTCGGTGTCCATGCCCGAGCTGGGTGGCTTGGGCGAGACCGTGACTTCGTCAATGTCCGCCAGCCATGATTGCCAGCGTGAGCCCTGCGTCTCGACCGCGGTGCGGACGCCGTTCTCCCGCAACAGGGCAACCAGCCCGCCCAGCGAAGCCAGCAGGGCGGGGTTGCCGCCGGATAGGGTTACATGGGAGAAACGCGTGCCGCCCAAGCGGCGCAGTTCATCCCATACCGCCTCCGGCGTCAGCATACGAATCTGGTCCTTGCCACTGCCGTCCCAGGTAAAGGCCGAGTCGCACCAGGAGCAGCGATAATCGCAGCCCGCGGTGCGCACAAACATCGTTTTTTGCCCGATCACCATGCCTTCGCCTTGAACCGTCGGACCAAAAACCTCCATAACCGGGATACGTGCTTCCCCTTCACGAGCTTGAGGGTGGTCTTCAATCGAGACAGCTTGCTTCTGATCTTGTACACTACTCATCGATCATCCACTCCCGTCTTGCTTCGGCGTAGCTGGTCGGCGTTTCGAAGAGTCGCACAAATTCAGTGCGTGCACCGTCCGTGAGTCCGGCATAAGGCTCCGTTTGCAGAGCATGCTCCATCTGTTCGAACAGCCAAACGACCATATTTTCAGCCGTCGTATTCATGAGGGGAAGTGTTTCATTCAAATATTGATGATCCAGATAACCTTCAATTCGGTTTTTCCAGATGTCCTTGATATGTCCAAAATCAACGGTTAGCCCGGTTTCACCTGGATAACCGCTAATGCCAAAAATGACTTTATACGTATGACCGTGCAAGTTTTTACACTTGCCTTCATAACAATGCAGATGATGTGCTGCATCAAAGGTGAACTCTTTGCTAACCAGCACCCGTTTGCGGTGATATCTCAGCTGGGTGGGCAGAATATCATGGTCAATTCGCTGCAAATGTTCAACGATTCGAAATGTTCCGGGTTCTCTCATCATGCCTTCACTCCAGTGGATGGGGCAGTCGTTTGAGCCATGGTACGCTCTTGTACATAACGATCCAGTCCGGCTTTACGCAGTTTGCACGCAGGGCATTCGCCACATCCATCACCGATAACACCGTTATAACAAGTCAGGGTGCGTTCCCTTACATAATCGAAAGCGCCCAGCTCGTCAGCCATTTTCCACGTTTCCGCTTTGTCTAGCCACATCAGCGGGGTATGAATGACGAATGGATAATCCATCGACAAGTTAAGAGTGACGTTCATTGACTTCACGAATGAATCCCTGCAGTCCGGATAACCGCTAAAGTCAGTCTCACAGACACCAGTAACCAGATGACGGGCACCTTTTTGTTTCGCCAAAATCGCTGCAAAGCTAAGGAACAGCATGTTTCGGCCCTCCACAAACGTACTTGGCAATTCGCCTTCTTCATGGGTAATTTCCATATCAGAACGTGTGAGTGCATTGGGAGCGAGCTGGCTCAGCAAGCTCATATCCAGTACCGTTTGCTGCACATCCAGATCCTTTGCAATTGCCGCTGCACATTCAATCTCCAGCTTATGACGTTGCCCGTAATCAAACGTAACGACTTCAACTTCGGCGAATTGTTTTTTCGCCCAGAACAGACATGTTGTGCTATCCTGACCGCCGCTAAATACAACGATAGCTTTTTCTTTGTTCAACATAAAAAAACCTCTCCATCTTCTTGAGATCACTCCTGCATACAAGCAGAAATGTCGAAAGAACAGAGAAGTTCATGAACTAGCATCCATCAAAAAACACACCTTCTTCAAAGCGGCTTTAAAAAAAGCTGCCATAAGCAAGTGTCCTTAGTTTTTTACGCACACCGTTTACATACCATCTTCAGCCAAACAAAGCTGTGTGTACTCACGGTAATCTGTACGCAAGACTGTTGATGACCTTCACAGGTCAAGTCTTGTAGAGGGAGTTCGCGAACCTCTCCCATGCCTGAGCATGGATTTTCTTATCTAATTGTCCGGGTACAGTATAACACACAAAAGGCGTGACGGCATTGTATAATCTCTCTGATTTACTTAATAATGACATTACCGAAGGGAATAACCTCTTTTAAAATACGTTTGAATAGACCCTCGTCATTAACGTCTTGCTGCAACTTGTGATTTTCGCGGCCAGCTTGAAAAAGCACAGAACCTTGACCCGTCATCTTCCAATGATAATTCATATGCTGACTTGCGAGATTGTTTCCATATACGGTTAATTCCAGATGGGCATTCTCCGGGTAGGCAATAATACTCCCGGCATCAACATAGAGCGGGGCAGTAGGATGTAACTCTTGCTGACATACCTGCCCTTGCGTGAGCAATCCGATGGTGCCTTTGCCCGAAAATTTCATTTTTACAGCATCTCGGGTAATCAGCATATTTTTGATTTTTTGTATTTTGGTCTGCATCGTGACACCATCAGAGTAGAAGAATAAGTGGCGAAAATCGTACAGCAGATCACTGTGCTCGGTAAGCTCCACTTCTTTCATGGTGAATCCCGGAGGGAGGGCAGCGACAAACTGGCATGGCCCTGTAATTTCAGATTTAATCAGTTTTCTTTTGCGATACATTCCCGAAATATTCATGAATTTATCTTGTCTGCTGCTGCTGGGACCTCGAAAAGCAACAATTTGCTGGGGATGCAGAATATGAAGGCGGTCATCTTGAATCAGTGAAAAGGTGACCACTTGTCCTGCCCCACCAGCTTCAGCATGGTTCAGATGTATGTTCATGCAGTAGCTCCTGTTCTTTTATAATCGGCTGGACCTGCGGCGCATTCCCCAACGCATCACTCGAATGAGAAGGAAGTAACCTAATATGAGAGCGACAATCGTAATGATCATCGTTTGAATTCGTTGTGCGGTGGCTGTTCTAGCATCCTGTTCGTTCTGCAGTTTGTTGACCATTTCAGTAAGTTTCTGATTCTGGGCTAAGAGTTGGTCATTCTGCGCCTTGAATGCTTCGACATTGGCCTGGGCTTGTCCGAGCTGAGTTGAGGTTTGATTCAACTGTTCCAGCGTCTGCTTATAACTTTCTTGCAGTGCGTTCACTTCCCCAGGTAATTCTGACACGCGTTCCCAACCTTTATACATATCCGAGAATATATTGGCACTTGCTGCATTTGCAGTAGAAGCTAATGTGGCCATAAATAGAATACATGTGGTGAAAAACACCCGAATGAAATAACCCTGAAGGGATTTTGGCATGGGTAACACCTCTTTCTTCAGTAAGATCGATCGGTTGCCGAAATCGTCGTCATTTGTTGAAATACGGCTCTTTTATTATACGTTATAAACCGGGTATTGGGTTCAAGCGGATCATATTTTATTACCCAAAATAACTCGAAAATGAAAGAAAACTTATGTTTAAATCTAAAATTCGCTGGGTAATACAACGATAGCAGTGGCCTAGGTAGACAACTCTACTGAATAACTTCCGTTCTGAATAAACTGTTCACAAATACGAATATAAAGTCTTATATCCAATACATTTGATGAAACCTAATATACGAAATGAAGGAGAAGAATGAATATGTATACACAAAAACCGAACACATTAACGAAAACGATCGTCATTACTGTAAACGGTGAGCCGGTCGGACGAAAACTGATTATTGATAGTGTAACTTTTGCGCCTGTCTCTGAGACGGAGTGTACGTTCATAGACAAAATGGAGAGTGATCATCCCATGATTTAAAGTTAGGACTTGTCATAACAACACGATGAAAAAGCTTGGCCAAGAGCCAGGCTTATTCGTCGTTTATTGTCGATTTCAGGCGGATTCAGGGGGAAGAGAGTAATAGAATGGAAAAAAGTGATAAGAACATATGTTCCGTGACAATATAGTGTCCATTCACCCTGCTAACTTAGAAGATAATACACATAAATTGGGGGAGAGACTACCAGTGAACTCAGTCTTTGAAGTATCTTATTCATGGAATAAAGAGGCCATACCGACAGGGGGAACCGATCCCGTATACATGATGGTAGAGTGGCGTTACGGGTCCCCTGCCAAAAGACTTAGGAAAATAGCACCCAAAATTATGTCGAGAGATTTAGAGCTATTGCTCAAACCGGAACATGGAGCTCAACTTAAAGCCATCTATGGATGTCGTTATAAAGAGACAGACATTGGCTGGGTTCTAAGACTAGGTGATGTCTACAAAGGTGAAAGCAAGCAGGTTCTGTTGCAATTCGCCCTAGGGCCTCATTTTTCAGGAAAAACCGCTGTGTGTTCTGCATACTGGAGTACTCGCAAGTTGAAGCAAAGTCAGCGTGTGCTTCTTCGCAGGGAACAGCTCTATATTCAGTATACGAGTCACTTAGGCATGCTCAGGCAGCCTGAAGATCCCAAAGTGGAGAAAACGATTAAATTGAACGAAACGGTTCCAATATTAAAGCAAGCTCTTCGTGCTTATGAACGGGGGCGTATGGAGGAAGGTAGCAATATGCTACGTCGTCACGCGGATGCATTACTGATTGAGGCTGCCCGTAAACAGGATCTGGATTATTATACAGAGGCCGAAATGATTGAGAAGCTTCGTTATCACTATGGAATTACGCATACAAAAGGGTATAAAAATCACGAAAAAACTGTGTTATGTGAATGAAACATATATCAGGTTGTAACGGTATAAAGAGCACGAGTTTACATATGTTATGAAGGTGAAGTTCCGCAGTAAGTTGAAAGTATAAATCATTATTACATCAGGATATTAGTTATGTATGGAGCTTTATCATACTATTTGAACCAACTTCATGGAGGGCCTGGCAAAATGACAGACCGACTAATCCGATTAATGCGCATTATCACGCTGGTACAAGCCAAGCCAGGCATTTTGGCCCGTGAACTTGCTGAGCGGTGTGAGACGACGGAAAGGACGATTTACCGCGATATGGAGGCCCTCAGTGCAATGCATATCCCCATTGCCAATATGGGGCATGGAAGAGGGTATATGTTTATCAGCCATTTTGCTATGTATCCGTTGAATTGGTCTGAGGAAGAAGCTCAAGCATTCATGCAGCTTGCAGAAGTTATGGAGGATATTCGCCCTCTAGTCAAGCCGTCTTTCGAGAGTGCATATGAGAAAGTAATTGCTTCAAGTCAGAAACAAAGGACGGAGCGGGTGGAATGGTCAGAGCAGATCAGTAAAATGTTCAAAGAAGGCTCGATTATTTGCGAGAATAACAACGGGGATGAACCAAATCGTTCCCTTCTTACACTGCTTCAAGCCGGGATTTCTCATAACAGTGTTGAAGGAAACTACCAGTCTCAGCGAGAAATGAAAAGCGTTCGTATTGATCCTTATTGCTTGATCCCAAGGGAATATCAATTTGATCTGGTAGGCTATTGTCATCTCTCCCAGAGAATAAGAACATTCCAGGTAAATCGGCTGCATGATTTAAAAATGATGCCTAACACCTTCCGCAAAAAAGATTATTTAATCCAGTCCTATTTCCGTACTGCCTCGAAAACGAAAGAAAGTACGGAAGAGACTGCTGTTAAAATTCGATTTTCTTCCCTCGTCGTGGAACGCGTGATGCAAGAGCGGTTTTTAGTGCTCCCCGTTATAACCATGGAGCCCGAAGGTACCCTGCTTTTTGAAACGAATGTAGGTGATCTCGAAGAGATTTTGGCATGGATATCGAAGTATGGACCAGAGGCAGAAATCCTCGAACCAGAACATTGTCGTCACTTGATGAAAGAACGATTAAACCGCTGGCAGCAGGTGTACAGTCAGTCCTAAACGTACAGACTGCAATTTTGGTGCTAGGGCTAGAATTGTTTTTAGTCCTTGCTTTTGAATAGATTAGCAAGATTGCCAAACGGCGACTCCTTTTCCTCATCATCCACAACGCTGGAATACACCACTTTGGAGGCAACGCCTTCGTCATCTGCTGCACAGTTGCTTTCCAGTTTGAACTCATCGAATTGGTGGATGAACACTTTAGCTGTATTGATGGCATCATCCAGAGCACGGTGCTGTGTACCATCAAATTCAATTCCACAGATTTCAAGAGCTTGGGCAAGTCCGAGTTGTCGGAATTTTCCCTCTTTACGCATGGCACGTGACCATTGTTGTTGTAAATCATTATGATTGGTAATCCAAGCCACATCCAATTGATGTGTACGACAATGGGAGATGAGTTTACTGCGGTCATCTGGTCCCCATGAGCACATATAATAAGGTTCAGAGCCCATCCAGTCGATGAATTGACTCAATGCTTCCGGGAACAGTGGGGCTGCATCAATGTCCTTCTGCGTAATACCTGTGAATTGAACGGTGTCACTGGACAGGACGGACTTGTTAGATGGTCGAACATAGGTATGAAAGGTGTCGGTGACTGTAAGACCAGCACCTGGGACCTCACTCACTTTGACAGCACCGATATCGATGATTTCGGATGAGTACCGTGTGTTACGGCTTACTGTAAATTCAAGATCATATATAATATATGGCATAAGACAAACTCCTTTATCCGGGATAAACACTTGCATTCAGAGACAAGAACCAGAACCGTAGATCTTTAAAATGTTATTTCTCTATTCTACAGTGAACTGGTAGCCATGTCAGCTATAGATATAGAAAACGGGGAAGAGGTCACTGATTAAGACGTGTTGGTTGACAAGTGAATGTAAATATTCTAATGTGATCAAAAATGGATAACAGCGTTCACCGGGGACATGATTACGTAAGTTAGCTTCAACAGAGAGGGAATGGATTGGTGTGACATTCCTGTTGCTGCTGCGCGATTCCTACCTCGTTAGCTGCGAAGGGAAGGTCCTATGAATTCTGGACTGTAACCTGCGCCGGAAGGGTCCGTTATGCCCCATAGGACTGCATCTCAGCGTGCGAAGATATGTGCAGAGCGTTTGCGGTCAAATAAGGGTGGTACCACGACACATTCGTCCCTTGACGAATGTGTCTTTTTGCTATTTAAGACCTGATTAGATCAGGATACATCAATCAGATCAATAAGGAGTGTATGATGATGCGTCAAAGTGAAATGCTTGTTCCAACTTTACGTGAAGCTCCAGCGGAAGCTGACGCTGTAGGGCATCGTTTGCTGCTTCGCTCGGGGATGATTCGCCAACTGGCAGCAGGCATATACAGTTATTTACCGCTTGGCCGCCGTGTGCTTCTGAACGTTGAGCGAATCGTTCGGGAAGAAATGGATCGTGCGGGATGTCAGGAGGTGCTGTTGCCCATTATGCAGCCAGCTGAACTCTGGGAGGAGTCTGGTAGATATACACAGTATGGTCCAGAGTTGATGCGACTGAAAGACCGGCATACACGAGAGTTCGCGCTCGGGCCCACACATGAAGAAGTCGTTACAGCACTGGCCCGTGATGAGGTCAATTCGTACCGTAAGCTGCCGTTCACGTTATATCAGATCGGAACCAAGTTCCGAGATGAACGCCGTCCGCGTTTTGGTTTGCTACGAGGGCGGGAATTTATAATGAAGGATGCTTATTCGTTCGCGGCGAACTGGGATGAACTGGATCAAACCTATAAGGCGATGAACGAGGCATATTGTCGCATTCTAGAACGCTGTGGTTTAGAGTACATTCGGGTTGAAGCGGATGCGGGAACCATTGGTGGGCAAGGGGAGACACACGAGTTCATGGCTCTGGCTGATGTAGGAGAAGATACCATTGTGACGTGTAAGCATTGCGGTTACGCTGCGAACCTGGAGAAGGCGGCATTTTTACCTGCTGAATCTCCACTCCTCGCAGATGGTGAAGAAGCAGGTGGGGGCGCAGAAGTGTTACGGATTGCAACACCAGGTGTCCGCACCATTGCGGAGTTATGCTCATTCCTGGATCGTAAGGCAGAGGACATGATCAAAACTCTGCTATACCTTGCTGATGGGCAGCTTGTGGCAGCCCTTGTTCGTGGAGATCATGAACTGAATGACATTGCTTTAAAACAGGTGCTTGGCGCTGAGGAATTAACCTTGGCCGATGATGCGGCAATCGCCGCACATTCTAGTCTTACGGTTGGTTATATTGGACCTGTAGGGCTTGGACTGCGGATGGTTGTCGACGCGGATGTGGCTGCAATGAAACAAGCGATTACTGGAGCCAATGAACCGGATATGCACCTTTCAGGTGTCCGTCCAGGCGTTGATTTTGCATTGGATCAGGTGGAACGTATCCGTTTTGCCACGGAAGGGGACTGCTGCGAATCTTGTGGTGAAACACTGGTGTTCACCAAAGGCATTGAAGTTGGTCACATCTTCAAACTGGGTACCAAGTACAGTGATGCCATGGGGGCTTCTTTTCTGGACCGTAATGGTCGTCAATGTGCACCGGTAATGGGATGTTACGGCATAGGGGTATCCCGCTTGATGGCTGCCATTGCTGAACAGTATGCAACAGAAGATGGGATTCGCTGGCCTGCATCCGTGGCCCCGTATGATATTCATTTAATTGCAGTAAGCTGGAAGGATGAGCAACAGCAGAAGCTTGTGTTAGAACTGGAGCAACAGCTTCTGGACCGCGGTCTCCGTGTACTCGTTGATGACCGGAACGAACGTCCAGGTGTGAAATTCAAAGACGCCGAGTTGATTGGACTACCGATCCATATTGTTGTTGGCAGAGGGGCAGCTGAGTCACAAGTTGAAGTCGGTTCACATATGCTTGCAGCTTCAGGTGAAATGAAGCGAATCGATATGACGGCACAGGAAGCTGTTCGTTACGTGACTGAGCAACTCGTGTAAGCTCGGACCTTATTCGATTGTAAGAGGCGATGGAACACCTAAAGCTTCGAGATTGATTAGTTATATAATAGGACTGAATATGATGTCGATTGTTAAATATGGAGTGGAATCGACAATAAACTTGAGTAAATGATGACTAAAGAAGGATAAAAAAGTACAAAGAACAAGAAGTATCCTACGAAGTAACTATAGATGAGAATGAGACATCAAGAGATTTGTTCTTTTCCTATTGTAGCTGAAACAAGATTGGCTAATCGGAAACTCAGGGTGTAATTACGCAAGCTTTTTACGAAAGCGGCTGAACATTGTCTGCGCATTAAATCGCATGAACATGGCTATTAATTGCCAATATGCCCTAGTTCGGCATTAGGACAATCTAGAAATTAAAGACGCAGTATTGTTGTACAGGGTTTATTTTTAAATGGAAGGGAGTCTTAAGCCGATGACTGGCAACAGACTCCCTTTTTTTTGGTGAGTTGATAATTGGGAGAGCTAGAGATTGGGCCGTGTTAAAGATCTTCATGATCCTATTGCAACGATGCTCGTATGTAGAATTATAATGGATTTGCTTTTCTTAGATCGTTGCTACTGCTGCAAATGCAACATTCCTGAACAGTAAACAAAGCGTTAGCAGAAGTGAAACATGTAGATATAGTAGTAAAAGATCTCAGAAACAGAAAGAACGTATGTTCTTAAATGGTGTAAAAAAAATGCTGCGCTTCACGCGGTAGTCCGGTGCGCAAGCAATATTTCTCAAGTGATTCATCGGGTTCAGGCATAAATCCAGCCGTCAATAGTTGAATGGCAAAGTGGTTCGCTTGTCTCTCCAGCTTACCTGGAGCAAAATAGGAATGCTCCTCCAAGAAGAAACGATTGATTCCTTTATGCAGTCTGTCATGACCCAACTCGTGCGCGCATACAAATCGTTGCCATTCAGGCGGAAGTTCATTGTGAATCACAATAAACCTACGGCGAAGTTTGCGGAAATACAACCCTTTGGTTGATCGGCCTAGATTGGCGAAACGAATCTGTATGCCTACAGCGCGGGCAATGCTGAACGGACAATTGGTCCGGTGTTTTCGAATCAGCTTGGTTACGATATCATCCATATGATCTCACCTGCAGTTTCAGTAAGTTGAACGCGTGTCTTGGCCTCATGGGCGTTGGTCCGATTCGCCTGACTTCTTGCGTTTGTTCATCTGTTTGGCTTCCCAGAACAGACCTGTCAGCACATCCTTAATTCGTTTCTTATCCTCTTCGTCAAGCGGGATGCCGTCAAACATCAGATCGTCATCATCCTCCAGCATTTTTTTGAAATCTCGCCGGTCTTTGTATGTTGCCCATTCAGGGACCTCCTGCAGAGACACATCCTTGGCCGGTTCTATATACCCCGCCTGCTTCATCATGTCCGTGTACGGTACGGCAAGTGCTTCAGCAATCTTGCGGATGGTGGCTGGTTTAGGAACTCCACGGACACCATTTTCGATACGTGAAATCTGCGAATTGCTTATTCCTGCTGCCTCGGCAAGCTGGTTGATGCTGAAGCCTTGTTGCTCACGCAGCTGTTTCATATAAGGACCAAAAGCGTGCTCCACAATTCATGCCATCTCCTTCGACTCGTCATATACGAGTTCTGTTATTATCTGTACTATATCGTATATATACCATTAGGTAAAGAGATATGAAACAATTATGCCAAAAGGTATAGAAAATGAGAGCCTAGGTTTTATTTTATCTCCTAAACGAGCCAAAATGAAGGTTTACTTCGATCTCCAGAAAGTGGTATCCTCTAGTAGAAATACGAACAAAAGGCGAACATAATGTAAAGAGAGGCTGTTTCCAAAAGGCAACATAAAGAATGAAACCAACGTCGTTGGGCTTAGAAATGATGAAGTCAACTACTGTAGAAGTCTATCTTCAATAGAAGATAGAGACAAGACGTCAACATGATATGAGATATAAATGAGCATATACAAGGAGGATAACAGTTATGGCAAATATGGAATTGATGTTACCGGAATTGGATCGTCGTAAAACACAGGCGGCGGTTGAAGCTGTTTTGGAGAAGTATCGGATATATAAAACCATTGCTTTTGAGGAACGTGAGGTGCTGGTGACGGCAAGTTACACGGAACGTTTCCATGGTTCTACCAATGTTACAAGCGATTCTACAGCAAGAACTGCGATTTTTAATGTGGATGTACAACGCGCACGACAGACGTACTGTGAAACCATTGATCAGATCGTGTCTAGACTCAGTGAGAAGGAACGTGTCCTTGTGACTGAGCGTTATATGAAGGATGATGATGTATTTGACTATAAAATATATAATCATGTGTTCGATCCCCCTGTGAGCAAGGATACGTACACCAAGATTCGAACCCGTGCTTTCTACAAAATGGCGCTGGCCCTGTCCGACCGTGGGCTGATTAATATGGAGTCTCTGTCGTCCACCAGAAAAGAGAGGCAGAAGCTTGGCTGATCAGATCACTCGGTGAAAAAGTTGAAGCTTTAATATCCCCGCAGGATTGGTTACAATGGTTGGGATAAAATCACAGACGGAGCATCTGAGGGGGAATGCATCATGCCGGAAGAAGCTGGAATGCAGGACATGGTGACGCTGAAAACGATCGCAGAGACGCTGAATACCTCTAACGACCTTAGCTTGATGCTGGATACGGTGGTTGGCAAATTACTTGAGCTAACCGGACTAACGGCAGGATGGCTTTTCCTCATCGATGAACGTGGAGAGTATACCTGTATATCGGACTATAATCTGCCTCCCGCATTAATGCGAAGGGATAAAGAGCCGATGCGAATAGGGACATGCTGGTGCGTTAACCGTTTTCGGGATGGAAGGCTACAACATGCGGTCAACATCATTAACTGCAAGCGTCTGGAAGATGCAGTAGAATTCAAGTGGGGAGACACGCAGGATATTACTCATCACGCAACAGTTCCGCTCCGCTCAGGTGAACGAATGCTGGGATTGCTGAACGTAGCTGCACCAGGTAAAGAGCATTTCAGCGACAGTGAGCTAGCTCTTTTGCAGGCCGTAGCCTATCAGATTGGCAGTGCGATGGAGCGGATGCGACTGTACCGTGCAGAACAGCGCCGGGCTCATCTCTATGCTCGTTTAGGGGATTTCGGAGCTGCATTAAGTCTGACCGTCAATGAGTGTACAGAGACGGATGCATTGCCAGGTACGGTCATAAGACTGCTCGGAAAATATTTCGACTGGCCGTTCGCTGCGCTTGTACAACAGACTAATGGAACATGTCATATCCAGGCGATCTACACGAATAGTCAGGTGTGGCTGGACTCAGTAGTAGCTCTATCCAAAGAGGGGACACGTCTCATGAATCGGATCGTTGATCATCATCGATCAGCTGTACTATCTATGGAAGAGCTCGTTGAGATGTTTGGCCAGGTCAAGCATGAATTGAATTGGGATCAGCTCGCATCGGCAATCGGTGTACCGATCTCGTTTCAAGCGCCAAGTGAAGCAGGGCTACTTGTCGTTGGTATAGGAGAGAAATCCCCAAACTTAGCCAAGGCCGACAGTGAAGTGCTTGAAGCGTTAGCCGAGCATATTATCGCTGCTAGAGAGAGCCTGAAGCTGGCTGATCATCGGCGTGAACTGGCTAGACTGGAGGAACGCAATCGGCTGGCCCGAGATTTGCATGATTCCGTCAATCAGATGTTGTTCTCCTTATCTTTAACGGCAAGAGGTGTAGAGAGTATGCTTTCCGATACAAAGCCCTTACATCCGGCGGTTGAAGCGATGAAAGATATACGGGCATTATCCCAGGAAGCACTCAAGGAGATGCGCGCGTTAATCATGCAGCTTCGTCCAGTTGGACTGGAGGCCGGACTGTTAAGTGCTCTGCAGGAGTATGGTACGAAACAGGGACTACAGGTTATCGTGGATCGAAAGGGAATGCGGTCCATCTCCCGTTCTATTGAAGAAGGATTATGGCGTATCGGTCAGGAGGCTATTAACAATATACGGAAGCATTCAGGCGTGACTTCAGCAGAGATACTCCTTGAATTGGATGAAAAGGAAGCGAAGCTCACCATCTCGGATCAGGGTAAGGGCGGTGCCAAGAATCGTTCATCCAACCAGAGTTCATTGGGGTTATCTATTATGAGAGAGCGTGCACAATCGCTCGGAGGCAAACTGGATGTGTGGAGTTCTTCACGCAAGGGGACAACCGTAACAGCAGTAATACCACTTTCCTTGGAATCCGAATAAAGTCAGGGGGCAGGCAGCAATGCCAATTACAATTTTACTTGCCGATGATCATGCCATGGTCAGGCGAGGACTGCACGTATTTCTGAAAACACAACAGGATATGCAGGTTGTCGGTGAAGCATCGAACGGTCAGGAGGCCTTGGATCGAGCACAGGAGTTGGAGCCGGATGTTGTGCTCATGGATCTTCATATGCCGGTCATGGATGGTATCGAAACAGCCAGACGTTTACGCGGTCTGCTGCCCAAGACACGGATTATCGTGCTGACTTCATTCTCGGATCAAGATCATGTTGTCCCTGCTGTTCGTGCAGGCGTTAGAGGATATCTGCTCAAAGATATCGAACCTGAGGATTTAGCGGTTGCGATTCGAAATGTATATTCAGGTCAGGTCGAATTGCATCCGGCAGCGGCAGGGCAATTAATGCATGTCATGGCGTCGATGGATATGCTGTTAGATACACAGCAGGGGGTACAAGCCTCGACAGGGGCAGCTCTTCAGCCCTCTGATCAGAATGAACAGCAGATAGTGTCACGTGAATCATTAGATACAGGTCTGGAACTGCTCACTCGCCGTGAACGGGAAGTGCTCGGGTTGATTACCCAAGGGCTGAGTAACAAAGAAATTGCAGCCAGACTTGTCATTACGGAGAAAACTGTCAAGACACATGTCAGTCATCTGCTGGATAAGCTTGGACTTGCAGATCGTACTCAAGCAGCGCTGCATGCCGTGCGAAATGGCTGGGAGCTATGATGGGATTGAATCGTTAAATGCAGACAAATTCAGACTAAAGTTGTAAGAACTCAACCGAAAGGTTGAGTTTTTTTGTGCTGAAGTTAAGTCTATCAGCTGACGAGCTGACACTAGTTATAAGGTAAAATAAGGATAATCAAAGTCGAGATTGCACTCGAATGAGCGAAGCGAGAAGCGTTCTGCAACAAAAACAAAGGAGAGTGAATGAAATGAATATTGTGATATTGGCGGGCAGCAACCGAAAAAATGCTACAAGCACACGCCTGGCAGAATATACGGCAGAGATGATTCAGGGACAGGGACATGAGGCGATCTTATTTAATCTGTATGAAAAACCACTCCCTTTCTACGCCCCGGATGAAAAGCAAGAGACGGACGAGAACCTGGCCGATTTAACCGCCACGATGCTAGCAGCCGATGCAATCATCCTATCTACACCGGAGTACCATGGCAGCATAAGCGGTGTCCTTAAGAATGCACTGGACCATCTAAGTCAGGCACATTTTAGTGGAAAACCGGTTTTGTCCATCAGTTCTGCTGGAGGGGCGGTGGGGGTGAGCTCACTTACCCAGCTGCAAACGATGGTACGTAATCTGCATGGCATTAATGCTCCGGAATGGATATCTATTGGCGGCGCACAGCGCAGAAGGTTTGAAGCCACATTTGATGGATACGAGGAATATGAAGGCAGTCAGGATATAGAGGAGCGGGTGCAGCGGGTGTTGGGATCGTTTTTGAATCTGGCTCAGACGTTGACGTCAGCAAGGAAGGCACTATAAGGGAACATAGAAAAATGAATACGTCATTGTATGTTAACTAAATAGCGTCATTGTTAATGCCATGAGAAAGAAGGAATAGATCATGATTAAAGGGATATATGAAACACATCTGAACGTTACAGATCTAACAAGATCACATCATTTTTATAAAAATATACTAGGACTACCTCACGCTTATGGACAGCCAGAACGTGGCAACTCGTTCTATTGGATTGGCGGTGAGCGGCATGCCATGTTGGGGCTGTGGGAGAAGAAGCCTGCACAGGTGCAGCGTCAGCACTTTGCTTTTCACGTATCCCTGGAGGATATGAAACATGCGGTTGAGTACCTGGAAAACAAGGGCATTACGACCCGCAATTTTCAGGATGATGATATTGGGGAGTTGTATGTTTTTGGCTGGATGCCTGCGGTTTCTGTTTATTTCTCCGATCCGGATGGTCACTCACTTGAATTCATCGCTGTGCTGCCAGACGAAGCGAAGCCTGAGCTTGGCTTGGTGCTCTGGAGTGAATGGGAGAGGCTGCATGGGAGAAGTAGCCTATGATGATCGAAGAGGTATTATTTTATACCGTAAAACTGAAGGAATTGCACTATTTCTATGGAGAGACACTGGGGATGAGGGTGTCCAGCATTGATGCATCAGACGGATTCTTTACCGTGCAGGCAGGAATCACCAAGATGATTTTTAAGCAGTGGAATGATACGTTCGAAGCAGAGAGCAAGGGGATAGAACCATTCTATCATTTCGCCTGGATGATCCCGAGGAACCAGTTTCAGGAAGCGAAGCAGTGGGCGGCGTCACGTGTCACGTTAAGTACAGATGGAGAGCGGGATGAAGCCTATTCCCATAATTGGAACTCGCATTCGCTATACTTTGAAGATCCGGCTGGTAATATTGTAGAGCTGATTGCTCATCATCAGGAGCATAACGAGCAAGAACGAGCATTCTCGGTGGCGAACATCCTGCAAGTATGTGAAATAGGGCTGGTTTCAGAAAATGTACCGACGGCTGTAAAAGAACTGGAGAAGGTTGGACTCGTCCGTTGGGGTGAGGGGAGTGATACGTTTTCTCCGGTTGGTGACCGAAGAGGTCTGTTTATTGTGGTGAAGAAGGAACGCATCTGGTTTTTCTCCAATCAAAAGGCACAGATTTATCCCCTAGAAGCGACGATCCGTGAGATAGGCAAGTTGCAATTCAAGCCGGATAACAGCGAATCTTCAGGTTATTCTGTCATCCACGTGTCCTTATAATATATCTTTAGATCTTAGATCAGATATCGTGTAAAAGGGGAATAAGTATTCAAACTTGATCATGTTATAGAAGTAAACGCTTTAATTATAGAGTCAGGGCAGTCCAGATTATAGCGAAGCTTTATCAGTTGAAGGGGGATGGCAGACTTGGATCGACGTTTGTTAGAAGAGGGACTAGCGACAATAGCGTCCAGTCGGGAACGGACAGGTGATCTTTGGCATGCCCATTATGGTGCAGGTGCGATTGCGGCTTACTTTTGGGTACAGGAAAATCGTCTCACTGCCCTGGCCGCTGGCAGCGTTATTGCCGAAGCAAAAGCGATGCTTCGCCAGCATGGGACACGTATAAGTCCTGCCGCTTCACCTAATGAACGTCTGCCGATGGAAGAAGCGGAAGTGCGTATTGCAGGCGCACTGGAGCACACGATCGGCGAGTTGCACTGGGTGGGGCACCAAGCCATCTATGGTGCAATAAGCCTTAAAGCTATTCGTGAACTGGAAGGATGGGGCACAGCACAAGAGATTGAGCAGATTGCCCAATTACTTCTATCTTTTGAACGCACACCACCGGGCAGGTCCTGGATTAATACAACGGTGAAAGAGATCCGTCATATGCGTCTGGAAGAGAAGGATGGTTTTTCTGAGATTCTGCATCCGGTTCAGCTGTCTCAGTTCATTTTGGGGGAATGGGTTGCTTTTCGAACAATCTATCAAGCGGAAGCCCATCATGATCTGATCGGTCATATGTTCACCTATGGACACGCGCTGAATATGCTTTATGAGCTGGGTTACCAAGGTTTGTTTCATCAAGGCATTCCCCCTTTTCTCAAAATGGTCAAAGCCTTGCGGCTGAGCCGCCATATTGATGTGGCGTCAGAGGCAGCTATACTGCAATCTGCTGTGGATGTGCCGCCATTAACACAAGCTGAGCGTTCACACGCACTGCCACATGAATTGGAATATTGGCTGACAGATCGGCGCTGCCGAGACTGGTATGGCGGACATGTATTCAAATTTCCGTTCAGCTTCTATCACCACGCCAAGAACGGGGGAGCGATGCCTGAGATTTGGGAGAACTTCCGTTATATTATTGCGTGAACGTTGATGCGTAAGAAGAAGAAATAATGAAAAAAAAAGCATTTGCCAAGAGGCGAGTGCTTTCGCTATTTATCCACATAAAAACGACGACAATCAACCATATTCCATCCATAACGCCGTCTGCATGAGGGAGAAAAGAAGGTAAGATGGTATTATCGGATCAGAAGCAAGGAGAGCAGAGAGAAGCACAACGAGCAAAAGATAAGGGGCAAAGGATCAGGCCAGCAAACTGCTGGCTTATTTCAATTTGGTGATTGTTTCCTTGCTCTGATCGGGTATTGAAGAATATCAAAAAAAGGAGGCTACATGAAATGAAAACAGTATTGTATGTTCCACTTGATGATCGTCCCGCCAATCTGGACGACGTCATTGTACAAGGGAAAGCAGCCGGTATTCACATTCTTACACCGAATCCGAAGGATATTAAGAATCGTTTGGATACGGAGAAAACAACCGATGGCACAACGCTTCTTGGTACTTCCACACCCATTTATGGAAACACGTCCAAAATTCATGATTTTATTGTCAAACATGCAGCCAAGGCGGATGGTTTCATTATCTCAACCGACATGCTTGCGTACGGCGGACTGATTGGCAGTCGTCAGCTGCGGGAAGATGGCGGGGGAACGTATCCGGCGTATGACGATAAAACGATTCGTCTGCTGGATGTCATTCGCAGTATCAAAACCAAATATCCACGCAAACCGCTGTTTGTGATGGATACGATCATGCGGCTTGCGACAACTTCATTCGCAGACAGCCTGGCGCTGGATGCGTATAACGAGTCACGTGCTCTGATGCAGCAGCCGCGTCAGACCTACACTGATTTCGAAGATATTATCCAAGGGTATAACGTTTCTCCAGAAGGGGTTGAGTATGGGGAGACAACCTATTTTGATAAACAGAAATATTACAATACTAGGCAGCATAAGTTCAAAACCAATCGTTACATTCTGGATCAGCTCGCGCGCACAGGATATATCGATTTCCTTGCCATTGGTGTGGATGATGCCAATACGCAGGGTGTGCAGATCAATGAGATCAAGTATGTTGAAGCACGGATTAACGAATGGCTAGGCGGAACGGACGGACAGAATCCAGATCGGGCAATCATTTTGCCGGATGCAGACGGGTTGGGACATGCTCTCGTCGCTCGAATGGCGAATCAGCTATTCAGAGGCGGGGCTAAAGTGAAGTATGGCGTGAAGTATTACGGACCTCACGGTTCTACCATTATTAACACTTACGAATATATGGATGTACACCAAAATATTGTGCATCACGTGGATATTGTGGGTGGCGTATTAGTAGAGGATACCGCAGACGCCAAGGTAGACATGGAGATCATTGCTATTACAGCGTTGGATCAGGTTCAAGCAGCGGTGGAGCGTCTGGCGTTTAATGGAGAACAAGGACTTCCTTCAATCCTGATTGATTTTGTAGGCAAAGGGCCTGCGAATGTCGAGGTGGCTGAAGCGTTGCTGAACAGTCCATATACTGGGCGGGTGCTGGGTTACAGTGCCTGGAATACACCGGGGAACAAAATCGGTCTCGCCGTGGGTATGGCACAATCGAGATATGTTTGGATTACGACAGAAAAGCATGAACCTAAGCTGCGCGAAGCCATGAATGCACACGGTTCGCTGTTGTTCAAACGATTCCTGAAGGACTACAGCTACAAAGCTGTGGCGATCGCCGATATCCGCACATATTCACGCGCTCATGCGCTCTATACTAATGTGGAAACACTGGCGGATCAGAACATGAAGCTGTTCAACTCGAATGAAGATTATGCTCACCTGCAGAACTTACTTCGTGACCTGATGCAGACGCACACCGCTGAACTGGCAAGCAAACCGGCCTTCCAGCAGGGGAATCCAGCAATCCGCCATATCTGTGACGGACAGCTGAAGTATGCCACATACCACGGTGCGCTTCTGGAATACAACAACCCGGATTTCACTTGGGGACGTGCATTCGAAGTTACGCTGAGCCCACAGGTTAGATTGAAGTAGTGGAGTTCCTTCTATTCTATATTTTAACAATTGATGTAACCAGCAGCTGGATAAGACAGCGACCCTTATAACTCGTCTTTTTACCGCCCAGACACCTCCCTTATTCGCACAGAAGTCAACCGAATCACCGTCCGCGTGAAGGGAAAAAGGGTGTAAGATTGTATTATCGGATCAATAGCAAGGGACACACCGAAAGCACATACGCTAATGTACAGACCAGCCAAAAGAGCTGGTCTTTTTGATGCGGTGAAGTTGTCCTTGCTTTTGATCCGGTTCCTATCTATACCAATAAGGTGCATTGGGGAAAAGGGGGAGTGCTAATCTACTGCATGGCTGCTGCACCATGGGGTTAGAGTTCATTTTTGTAGCTGAAGGGAGCGAAATGAATAATGTCCATCATGGCTGAATCGAATGATGAAGCGAGTAATGGAATAGGCAATGGACAATACCTGGGGGTTAGTAGAACTTTGCCTGGAGTCTGGCTGAGTACGCGTATTAAAAAGACGTTAAAGGGCAAGTTAGCAGATCTTGTACCCGCTTGGACAGGCCGTGTGCAGGATGTACCTGCTCCAGATGAAGTGCTATCAGGACCATGCGCAGTTGTTGTCTTTGCCGAAGAAGTGCCGAAATCTGCTTGGGCAGGGTACCGTCGAATCATCAAGATATCGCCGTATGCTCGTTCCGAAGACGGGGGCGCGGAGCAGGTGGAGGTCTGGTCAGCACAGCTAATTGAAGGTTTACATCAGGTTCGGCTGGAAGATGAGGAAGGTGGGGCGTTTACCTGCCTGTATTTAGGTTCGACGGACAGTAACCGTATCGATGCTGCATCAGGTTTGGTAACACGCAGTTTACGTTTTGGAGTATACGTTCCCGAACCGCAACGTGCTGACGGAAATGCTGTTACAAGTGACCCTTGGATTGTTGCCTTACAGCGCTGGACAGCGAACGAGCTAGACTCGGACTGGTCTGTGTATGCTGATAGCTGGCCTGGGGGGTATAAGATGCCGTCGGTATTGTGGCGCTTGAACGGCTATAGTACAGCTGCAGCAGGAACATCGACACTTGAAGTACGCAAACAGTGGATCGGGCATGTTCTCTCCGACGATACAAGTCTTACAGATCAGACGATAGACCATCTAACCCAGCAACTTGCGCTCCAATCGCGAATTGCAATACTTCCTGTGGATAGCGTAACCGCTGGGGCTAACTCCAGCAATGAAAGTCATACACGTTATATGACGGTAGATGAGGTGACGGCAGATCTGCAAGCAGATGCCTATCTGAACGGACAGATTCGTCTCACGTTAACACAGCGGGTTCGTCGTCCGGTCACGAATGTACCGCTTATGCGGGAGATCCATCATAACAAAGGGATACGATAATTGCAGTGATCCGTTCATAGGCTTAGTTCAATTTAAAAGAGTGTCTTTGAAGTTAACCAACGAGGTGAGAAATACATGGCAAGCTCGGTGAAAAAGAAGTTATCGGTTCCCCCGCAATATACGCGGGCTGAACTAATGAATCATTCGGAAGCCCTCTTTGCCGTCAAGGCAGAGGTGCTGGCTGGCGCGCTGCACGTAGCGGCGCAACAGACGTTTTCCATTAAAGAAGCAGAGGTACGAATCAACCAATTTTTGAAAGCGAAGGTGAATGAATAATGGCAGGTGGAACTTGGGAACAAACGAATCAACCGGTCCTTCCGGGATTGTATATGAATTTTCAGGCGGCGGCGTCTTCAGCTATTCAGGCTGGTAATCGTGGAACGGTCGTTGTACCGGTTAAAGCGAACTGGGGTCCAGTGGGCACGTTTGTAGAAGTGGGTAGTGAAACAGCAATTGAACGTATATTTGCAGCAAATGCAGCAGACAACGGTACAGCTTATACGTCGTTGAAACTGGCGCTCCTTGGCGGGCCGAAAAAGCTACTTGCTTATCGACTGGCAAGTTCGACAGCTAAAGCAGCTACGCTGACATTAAAAGACAGCGCTGATGCTGATGTACTGCAGCTCGATGCGAAATATCCGGGAGAACGCGCTAACGGATTCTATGTAACGATTCAACCAGGCGTAATTGATAATACGAAGTTTGAAGTGCGTTTGTTTGAAGGCAATCGCATGTTATATGCGCTTCTGACGTCAGATGTTACATCGGCAGCTCTTGCCAAAGCAATCAACGCTGACGAGCAAAACCTCTGGATTACCGCACAGACGATCGGAGAGGGCACAGATGAGGTTGCTAACGTATCGGGTGCGGCATTCCAAGGTGGTGTAAGTGGCAACGATGTTCTCACTAATGCGGAATATATTGCTTTGCAAGGTGCATTGGAAGGGGAACAGTTCGACGTACTTGCGCTGGATCAGGCGGCGGATGCAGCTTTGCTGGCCAGCTTTGCGGCTTGGGTGAAGCGGGTACGCGGTGAAGGGAAACAAGTGTTGGCTGTATTTGGCGGTTCCGCAGCAGATGACACATCTGCTTCTGCGGCTCAAAAAGCGGCTGCACGTTCCCTTGCATTGAATCATGAAGGGGTCATCAATGTGGGCACTGGCGTACGTTTGGGTGACGATTTCTATAGCTCTGCACAGACATCTGCTTATGTTGCAGGTCTTATTGCGGGGCAGCGATTGAACGAGTCCACCACATATGCAGCAACACCGTTCGATGATGTAACACGTCGCTGGACGCGTGCCGAACAGGAGCAGGCTGTGCAGAATGGAGTATTTATTTTCTTCCATGATGGGCGCCGGGTTAAAGCACTTCGTGGTGTGAACACCCTTGTGACGCCTGCTGCTGGACAAAATAATGCGTGGAAAAAAATCCGTTCCATCCGGGTGATGGATACGATTAATATGGATCTGCAGCGCTCCGCGGAAGATACGTACATTGGCAAGGTGAATAATACGGAAGAAGGTCGTCAGGCGCTGATTGGTGCGATGAAGGCCTATTTGGCGCTGCTCGCACAGAGTAATGTTATTGAAGCTGAGGGATATGACGTTATTCTTGATCCGGCTTATTATGGTGCTGCCCCTGTATTGAAACCGGAAGCAGATCAAGTATTCCTGCAATGGAATGTGAAGTTGACGGATGTGATGGAGCAGTTATTTGGTACGTTTTACGTGCAATAAGGGAAAGACCTAGACACAGGCAAAGCTTGAAGAATGGTTCGACTATAAAATATGAGGACATGTTGAGCGGTTAGTTTGCAAGGATAACCGCTCAATCACAATGAGGAGGAAATATACATGTTGGATGCGTCAAGAGTGATTCTCGGTACCCATGGTCAGTTGCATATGGATGGGGTGTGGCAGACGAATATTAACAAGCTGGAAGCCAGCGTAGAGATTGAGAAGCGTGAACTGAATCTGGTCGGCAACGACTGGAAGGTTCATAAAAATGGTGCCAAAAAAGGAACAGGTACGATGACAGGTTACAAGGTGACGTCTGATATGATTCAGCGTGGCTTTACGAAGTTTCAGATTATCTCGAAGCTGGATGATCCGGAGTCGTATGGGCATGAAAGTGTACTGCTGAAAGGTTGCATGGTGGATAAAATTCAACTAGCCAATTGGACGGCGGGCGAGGAAGTTCCGGAAGAGACAGGCTTTACCTTTGAAGGATTCGAATTGTTGAATCCGATTGTAGCGAACTAAGTTTTGTAGACGGATGACATCGTCATTTTAAAGGCGAATAAGGACACTGAATTAGGCCGGGAATCTCTCGGTCTTTTTGGTGTCTTGCACTATTTTTAAGGTACGAAGAAGCAGTATCACGTAAGAAGATAAATGAAAAGACAAGGGAGATTATGACCTATGAGTATGAACGAAAAGTTGTCCGAAGAACAAATCCTGGATCAGTTGTTTGAAGCGGCAGAACGTCTGCCAGAAGAAAATGTCCGTATCCAGCGTCTGGATCTGCTGCTTACCTTGCGTGGACTAACGTCCTCCAAAGTAGACCAGATTCGTGAGCGTTGTACCATTCGCAAAACGACGAAAGGCCGCACCGAGGAAAAGGTGGATACCGAAACCTTTAATGCTTTGCTAATCTCAGAGGCCACAGTAAAAATGAATGTCCGCGGACTGGAGCTATCCGGCTGGGGAGACAACCGGATCACGGGCCGTATGAAGCTGTCAGGTGGAGAGCAAGCGGTTCGCCGTATGCTTCTTGCAGGTGAACTGGATGCTGTCGGCGATAAAGTACTGGAGCTGTCCGGCTTCGGCGTGGAGATTGAAGACCTAAAAAACTAATTCACTCCGGCGGGATGACTACGTTCCTCTATCATATGTGGGTACGCCATCATCTTCGTCCCGGAGAGTTCTGGTCTTTACCGCGTGGTGAGCGCTCGTTGCTGCTTGCGTTCTCGGAAGAGGAGATGACGGCATTAAGTGCTCAAATGAATCGTTAATTCAAACAGGCAGGAGGTGAATAATATGGCAGAATTAATAATTGGTTTATCCCAATCGAACAATGAAATGAAGACAACACTTCGTTATCTGGATCAGATTCAGCGCTCGACTGAACGCCTGGGCCGGGTTCGTTACCAGGGACTGATTAAAGTGAATAATGAGCTGAGAACCACGGCGCGCAGGTTGGAAAATATCTATAGTACCGCGATCCGGTTGAGTCGCCTGCGAATCACACCCAAAATTGGATTGGATGATCAGCTAAGCCCGGCACTGGATCGCGCACTGACCAAACTGAACAGCTTCCGCAATCAGATGGTGAAGGCATCCGGCACAGTCTCGGTAGAGGTGAAGCAGAAGGTTGAAGTGGCAATGGGGAAAATTGTTCAGCCTAGTGCATCTTCGATGTCCGTTGTAATTGGCAGTAACAACACAACCATTAATAATGTGGCTAAAGAAGATGAAGGGTGGATGAAGTGGGTTGATCTAGGCTTTGATGTGCTTGATGCAGCTAATAACGTTACTGACTTATTTGAGAAGAGAAAGAAAGTTAAGGAATGGTGGTCTGGTCGAAAAGATAAAAAGAACAAAGCAGCTAATCCGAGTGCAAGTACGGAAGTTGCAGAAGGCAAGCGCAGTAACATTCAAACACACGAAAACTCAGATGGAGATGGGGAAAACAAACGTAACAAACCATCTCGTTTTTTTAGAGTACCTGGTCGAAGAGGTCGAAGAAATACTTTCAGGAGATCATCAACGGCATCCACTCCAGTATCCGCACCAACTCCGAAGGCAAAAGAAATTATTACAGATTTTTCTGATGCAGAAGAGAAGAAATTGAAGATGGATTTTGATCAAAAAATAAAGCGCAGCAATTTCGGTTTCGCCTCTGCATCACCGATGGGCATGTCCAATCTTTTCTCGGGCGACGGAATGATGGGCAAAATAGGCAGTGGTTTCTCCAAAGGGGCAAAGAGGCTACTTGGGCCGGTCAGCATGCTAGCTGACGTGGCTAGTATCGCCAATGCACCTGCCGAGGAGAGGGGCCGAGCAGTTGGCTCGATGATTGGCGGATCGGCAGGTACTGCGATCGGTAGTACCATTGGTAGTTTTATTTTGCCAGGGATCGGTACGTATATTGGCGGTGCTGTTGGAGGCTGGGCTGGTAGTGAAGTAGGAGGTTGGATTGGAGACAAGGCGAAAGATATCGGAAACTTTGTATCTAATGCATCCGAAGGATTAGGTAACGCATTATCAGGTGCTGCAGATTACGTCTCTGAGAAAACGAAAAAAATTACGGGTGGCATCGCCAATTTTTTCGGCTTCGGTTCAAAAAAAGAAGAACAAACGACTCCGGCTGCAACCGTTGCTTCATCACCTTCCGTACCGGAAGCGCCGCAGATGCCACCACCCTATAAGCCTGAGATTTTATCGATGACCAGACCCAAAGCCTACATGAATAATCCATTCGGTTCATTACCGGGGGCAGGTTTAATAGGCATAAGTGTAATGCAAGCTCAAGCGATGTCTCTAAATAATGGAGGTCAGCCGGATAGTAAATCTCTGACAGTACACATTTCGGAAGAACAGATGAGTAGTTTAGGGGGATATCTTAAGGATTTTAAAACCGAAACAACAAACCAGATCGCTGTCCATATAGCACCCGGTACGGTACAGGTAACGGTTCAGGAGAATGCTATTGACTACGACGCTGTAAGTCATCAGGTAGGGCAACGTATCACAAACGAGCTCCGCCTGGCGATGCAAAATCGTAAAACGATTATGGCCTAAGCAGAAAGGAGGCCGCAGATATGTCTGCACTTAAAGATGAAGTTGGTCCTAATAAAATGTCGTTCACATTGAAGGATGGTAGCACTTCATTTCAATTCCCCGTGAATCCGGAAGAAGTCAACATTTCCAGATCCAAAGGGTACGAAACGATTAATATGCTGGAGCATGGCGAGTTTGATTTTGCGCAAGGAGAGAAGGTGAAGGAGATCACCTTCTCTTCTTTTTTTCCCACGCGATATGATCCTTCTTATTGCATGGACGAGAAATATTTTCTAGATCCACGCGTAGCGATGAATGTGCTGAATACGTTTCTAATCTCCAAAAATCCACTGCGTTTCATTATTTCCGGAACTGGTGTAAATGTACCTGTCTTTTTGGTTTCGCTCAATTCGAGCTTCCGAGGCGGGGAGACGGGAGATATTTATTTCGACCTGACCTTACGAACCTGGCGCGATTCAAAAGTGGAGAAGGTGGGATCGGGCGGTGCTGCAAGCAAGTCGAGTTCACGTGTGGACCTGAAAAAAATTAGCAAGACGTACACCGTGAAAGCCGGGGATTCTTTGTCCAAAATAGCTAAGCTTGAGCTGGGCAACAGTTCCAAATGGAACGAGATCTACAAGCTCAACGCCAAAATCATCGGCAGTGATCCTAACCGGATCAAGCCGGGGCAAAAGCTGGTGATGCCATGACATACAAAGTCATTGTCGATGACAAGCATGATATGACCAAGCTGGTGGAGACGATAACGCTCAAAGATTCACTCGATCAGATCGCCTATCAGGCGAATATTCGGATGGCCGTGTCGGCGTCTTCAGGTTTACCTGCCATTGCACCGGGAATGGCGGTACGGATCAACGGGGTTCCTTTTGGCGAAAAGTCGATGGTGCACCTGTTGCATCCGGCGGTCATCTGGGAGGCAGAAAGTTCAAACAGTGGCACCAAACGATTATCCCTTACGGTCTACGACCGAATGATTTATCTCGAAAAATCAGAGGATGAGTTCCTGTTTCCCAAGGATCAGACTGCAGTGCAGCGGCTCAAAGCGTACGCCAAGGAATGGAAAATCCCTCTGGCTTCATTGCCGGAAATCAAGACAAAGCTGGGCAAGGCAGTATATCGGTCGCAGACGATTTTCTCAATGATGTTTGCCGATCTGAAGGAAACGGCCAAGTCTGGTGGAGACATGTACCACCCAAGGATGACACCTGGTGGACTACAGCTGTTTAAGATCGGTAGCAATGCAAAGGTGCATGCGCTGGATCGACTGATCGACCTAACGCAGATGCGTACGCTCGAAGGTGCAGTTACGAAAGTAAAAGTGATGGCTGCATCGGATTCTGGTGGTGATGGGAAAGAGGTTCCTTCAAAAGTACTGGCGATTGAGCAGGGTGATACAGAACGACTCGGTACACTGCAAAAACTGATCGAAGACGATCAGGTGAAGACAACAGACGCTGCGAAAAAACTGGCGAAAAGCAAGTTGACGGGTATCCAAGAGACCTTTACCGTCTCAGTTCCGGATATCAACACGGTTCGCGCCGGGGATGCAGTCACACTGAAAGGTCTAAAGTTGATTGTGATGTCGGTCAGCCGGGACCTCTCGGCTGGACCGGGTACAATGACGCTGGAGCTGGGCACGGCGGAACTGGTGAAAAGGAGGTATTACCTTGAATAAAGAAGATCCGTATGCACATTTTGCCGATGCGATGCGGGGAGCAATGAGCACGCATTCCCGTCAGGCTGTGAGCGGTCTGGGGGCCGTGCTGGGTACGATGACGGCGTCCGGTGTGAAGCTGGACGACTTCAAGCACGAAGTGCAAGACTATCTCGTGGCCGAGCTGCCGGGCACGCTGGGATTGCCGGAGCGCGAGATAAATGGCGCCATCTCCGGCATTTCTGACGTGGCAAACGGCGGTACGACGGGCACGGGAAGGTTTCTTTTGCAAAAAGGGGAAGTGGAAGAAGCGGTCTGGTCTCTGGGTAAAGGACTGAAAGCCGGAGATCGCGTGCTGGCAATGCGAGTGAATGGTGGTAACGATATCGTGGTGCTGTGTAAGGTGGTGAGTGCGCATGCCTAGTTTGTTCCCGGAAACAGGAATGATTTGGGGAGATGAAGAAGTGTTGCCCGAGGTGGATTCGGAAGAGGTACGCTTTGGGCGAAGCTGGCGGTTCGATTATGACACCGGTGATTTCGTGATGACCCCAAGTGGCAAAGTAGCTAAGGCAGATGGACATGAGGCGTGGGTGCAGTGGTGCATCAAGGCGATCAAGACCCCGCGCTACAGACATGTGATCTATTCCCGCGACTACGGCTCGGAGCTGGAGGATCTGGTGGGGCAGGATGACAGTCGCGGTGTAATGGAGAGTGAAATTGCCAGGATGGCAACGGAAACCCTCCTGACTGATCCGCGTACTGATGGGGTGGACCAGTTTACGTTTGATTGGAACCGGGAGCAGTGCAAGTTTACGTGTCGGGTGATGAGTGTGCAAGATGAGATGTTTATTTTGGAAAGTGAGGTGATCTGACGGGATGGCTGAGATTCCGCGTTATTTGGAGGACCAGACAGAGGAACAGATTATGCAGCGCATGCTGGATCGTCTGCCCGCGGATCTGGATAAGTCGGAAGGTTCGTTTTTGTGGGATGCAGAAGCTCCGGTTGCTTTTATGCTGTCCGAGGCGGCGTTGTGGGCGCAGGAGCTGCTACGGCGTGGATTTGCCAGTACCGCGGCGAGCACTGATCCGAATTTTCGTTCGGAAGAGTTGGATTTGCGAGCTGGAGAGCACGGGATTACGCGCAGGGCGGCGGTAGCTGCACAAGGTACAGTGAACTTCACGGGTATGCCGGGAAAAGTTGTGCCAGTAGGTACGGTTGTGGCCACGCTTGCGGATGAAGTGTCTGGTGAAGCGTCGCTCGAATATGAAACGGTCGGTCGTGTAGAGCTGGATGAGGATGGTCTCGGGAGTGTAGGTGTGCGTGCTCTCGTTGCTGGAAAAGAGAGCAACGTGCCAGCGGGTACGGTAACGGTGCTGTCTACACCCGTGAGTGGTGTTACGTCTGTGGTAAACACGGACGTCATTAAAGGCGGTGCAGACGTGGAGGCGGATACCGCGCTGCTGGAGCGCTTTTATGCCAAGGTCCGTAACCAGGGGACCAGCGGCAATAAGGCACAATATATACAATGGGCCAGTGAAGTGCCGGGCGTTGGGGCAACACGGGTAATCCCGCTATGGCAGGGTCCGGGAACGGTGGGACTCTACCTGCTTGATACGGACAAGCGTGCTGCAGGTTCAGATTTGGTGGCTGCGGTGCAAAAGTACATTGATCCAACGCAGGATGGACAGGGCGAAGGCGTTGCTCCAGCTGGTCCTGTGGTAACAGTCATGCCGGCAGAGGAAGTGCCGATAAACATCCAGGTGAAGCTGACGCTGGCAAGTGATGCGACGCTGGCGGATGTACGGGCACTAATCGAACGCGGGGTGACCGCGTATTTGAAGCAGCTTGCTTTTGCCGATCCACTTGTACGTTACACCCGGATTGCTGCGATTTTGCTCGACATTCCGCCGATTATCGACTATTCGGAGCTGACCGTGAATGGAATAAGCGACCAGAATATCGAGATGACCACCAGCCAAGTGGCTGTACTTGGGACGGTGGATGTGCATGAGTAGTGTGGAGCTGAAGAGTGAAAAAGGGCTGGAGCTGTTCTCTTATTTGCCCCAATATTACGAGACTTCGCGTGTCATGCAGGCGGATATGCAGACCAAAGGTAGCGAGATGGATCTGCTGTATCAGGCACTGAACGAGACGTTGGACCAGTTTTTTGTCCGTACGGCGACGTGGGGACTGAACTTCTGGGAGCAGGAGCTGGGCATTGAGACAGATCGTCTCAAACCTGTGGAGCAGCGCCGTGCGGTGGTGGAGTCGAAGTTGCGCGGAGCAGGCACATTTTCAGGTAGACTGGTTGCGAATGTGGCTGAGGCCTATGCGGGTGGCAAAGTGGATGTGACGTTTCAGCCGGAAGCATGGAGTTTTACAGTGAGCTTTGTGGACACGATGGGCATTCCGCCCAATATCGATGATCTGAAACGGGCCATTGATGAACTGAAACCAGCCCATATGGTCGTGGAGTATGAATATCGGTATCTGGTGTGGGACGATTTGGATAAGAGACAGAAAACGTGGGATGAACTCGATGCCGCGTCTTTGACGTGGAATGAACTGGAGGTGTGGGCGTAATGCCACAAGAAACCGATCGACTTAAGTTATCTCTCCCATTAGGTAACGAGACTGTTAGCAGGGAGAGTATTAACGGGATTTTTGAAAAAATTGATGCAGGCGTGGCCACTCAGACGGATCTGGATGCGCTTCGTGAGGCGGTGAGCAAGATGGATATCCCCGATGCGTCTTTGACGCAGAAAGGGAAGGTGCAGTTGTCCAATAAAACGGACGGTACGTCCGAGACGGTGGCGGCGACGGAGAAGGCGGTAAAAGCGGCAGTGGATGGCGCTATTCCAAGGCTAATTCCAGATACTAGAGGGATACCTACAAAACCTAGTGATTATATTAAGAGTATCGCATATTCATTTAAAACAGGTTCTACTGTTGGCCTGCCTGCCGAACTCTTTGTTGTTTTGCAAGGATTAAAGGGGTGGAATGATGACAGCGGTGGGGTTACCCATGAATATGCTTCAGGTGGGACAACGGGAGCTATTTATCACAGAACGGGGACAAATTCCAATGATACCTGGGGTCCGTGGAAACAAGTCGTTGATCAGAGTGTAGTGTGGCAAAAGCACCAACTAACAGCGGATAACGGCAAGAATAAACTAGCTTCCGGGATCGATCTTAATTCCTTGGTGGCTAACGGACAATACAATGGAAATAATCTTACAAATGCCCCATCGCCACCTAATGTTAATGAATGGTGGTATGTGGACGTCCAGTGTCATACAAATGGTGAGATTTATGTTCTTCAGAAAGCAAGTACACTGAATGGTGGTAAGCCTACCTTGTATATAAGAACAAAAGAAAACGGGGTGTGGTCTCCATGGAGTCCTGATGTTATTCAATCTGTTGTTGACGCTAAGAACAGGCATATAATTTCTTCTAACACGCCTTCAGGTGGAAAAGATGGAGATATCTGGTACCAGTATTCATAGAATGGAGGGCATAGATTATGGCATTAGATATTAACATAAAAGGCATCTGGAAGAAGCCTAATAGAGTTTCTGTGAACGTTTCAGGTAATTGGCGGGAAGTGCAACAAATTTATGCTAAATCAGGGGGACAATGGAGGCCTGTTTGGTCTACCAAATTGACTATGAGAAGAGGTGCTGTGTGGGGAAGTCATTCATATGTAACTAAACAATCAGACCATGTGGAATGTTACGCATATAACCCTAGCATAGGAGGTGGGGAGGCAGCTGTTGTAACAAGTGCACCAGTAGATTTAACTAACGTTAGTAATGTTATATTTGATTTTGCATTGGAAGGCTCATCCCATATTCAATCGGATGGGATTTTTATTGCATCAACAGATCAAATGGGGAGCGGTGGTATATATAATGCCCGAACGTTTCGAGGTTCACTGACGACAAGAACTACAATTAGTCTGAACGTTTCAGATTTGGCAGGGAGATACTATTTGCGGGTACATGCCTCTAGTAATAGTGGTGTGTCAGAATGGAAGCGAGTTCGTCTTTATAGGATCCTTTTGGACAACAAGGAGATGTGGAATGCTAATCTTAGTGGATCTTACGTTTATTAAAACTGGAGAGGATATCTTCATACAATTTAAGGCTAAGTTATTATAGCGGAATTTTATGTGAAGCCTTTATGGTCTTTAATTATCAAAATGCATCTTAATATATATAAAATATGAAGAGGTGTAAATGATTGGAAAACATAGGAAAAGGGGTATTGGCCGTTGGCAGTTGGATGCTATCTTATTTTTACGGAGGTTGGTCGGCTGTGTTAGGGGTACTGTTGTTTTTCGTCATCCTCGACTATCTAACAGGCATCGCAGCGGCGGGGATGACGGGCAAACTTGAGAGTAATGTCGGGATGTTCGGGATCGCACGTAAGGTATTTATATTTGCAATGGTATCGGTGGCTCATCTGGTGGACGGTGTTCTGGGAGACGGACATTTGTTCAGGGATGCGGTCGCCTTTTTTTATATCGCTAATGAGTTGTTGTCTATTATTGAAAATGGGGGCAAGCTGGGTGCCCCGATCCCGCCGGTCATTCGGCAGGCCATCGAGGTACTGAAAGGGAAGGGAGGGACCGGGGGACCTCCTGGTAACCTGCCTCCGCTTTCCTCAGAGTCTATTTCCCGTTTGAATTCGGATGAAACAGAAGCACTTGCAACTAAAGATAACGCTAAGAAGTAATAAATTTTCCACGTTTTTGTTTGCTGAAAAGCAGGGATGATTTTGGATAACAGAAGTAGTGTATATTCATTTTCTTTTGCTATCAAAAAGGACACGCACACAAGCAATACGTAACCCGGCCGCATTCACTAAATACTAACGGCATTTTGCCGCATAAAGGGTGTGAGAATTTTGCAAAATAGAACTCCGGGTAACACGCAGGGCATTGACGTCTCCCGGTATCAGGGGAATATTGACTGGCCTAAGGTGAAGGCAAGTGGTATGACATTTGTGTTTATCAAAGCTACCGAAGGGCGGACATACATTGATCCGAATTTTAAGAAAAACGTAACGGGTGCACTCGCAGCAGGTATGATGGTGGGAACCTATCATTTCTTTCGCGGAACAACGGTAGAGATTGCGAAGGCAGAAGCCGCGCATTATGCGACTACGCTGAACTCGATCGGGGGAGCCAAAACACTGCAATTGCCACCGGTCCTGGATTACGAGAACAACCCGGACAATCTGAGCAAAGCACAGATGAACACGGTCGCCAAAGCATTTTTAACAGAACTACAGCGCCTGACAGGTGTAAAACCGATCATATATACAGGCAACGCGTTTGCCAGAAATTTCGATGCTTCCTTGGGCTCCTACGATCTGTGGATCGCGCGATATAGTAATACACGTGTGCCTGAAGATCAGTCAGCGTGGAAGCGCTGGACATTCTGGCAATACACGGACTCGGGTAAGGTGAACGGGATCAGCGGCAATGTGGATATGAATGAATTCAGTGGGACTGCGGCACAGCTTCGAGCCAAATATGCAGCAGGTGCTCCAAGCCCATTACCTCCAACGAAACCGATAGAGCCATCGATTCCGAGTAACCCGTCCACACCTTCGGTACCATCGAATCCGAGCCAGCCAACTGCACCACCGAAAGGGGGCGAACCGATGACAGCCGAAGAAAAAGCTGCGTTTGATGCGCTTAAAGCCCAAGTTGATCAATTGCAGGCACGTCAGCAGATGGAAGTTCCGGTCTGGGCAAAAGCTGCTGTAGATGCCGCACTAGCCTATGATACGAAAAACCCACTGTTCAGCATTGATAACGGAGCGAGCTACGATTTTTATCGTTTTATTACCGTGATGTACCGCAGAGGGATGTTCAAAAAGTAAATTGGATCAATATAATTCGAGAAAGAATAGATCTGATGTGGAGATAAGAATGAAGGGACACGGGCGATTATTGTCGAGCTGTGTTCCTTTTTTGTACATAATGTCAATAACGCTGACGCGAGTCGTGAATTTAAAGGTGGTTCTTTGTAAATCTCTTGTCTATTCGGTAAATGTGATGTAAAGTAAGTTACACGAAAATATTTTTCACCACGATTTAATACAGAAACCTCCTCATCATGACAAAACCTTAACATGTAAAGTTATGTAGTGTCGTTGATCCGTTCCAATCCCTTTCTTTCTTTCTTTCTTTTCTTACTACTCGTCACTCTAACCGTTTGATAACCTTATGAAAATAAACTCACGTTACAAACTCAGGCTACAAACTCTCGTAACAAACAGCTACGGCTAATGCTCACGATCTATGCTACTAGATACGCATTTAGAATCGGATAGCTTTACACTTCCAAGATCATCATATTTTTTTCACTCCTGCAGTCACTCAATTACAGTCACTCAATTACAGTCACTCCATGTAGTCAATCCAAACGTAGACCCTTGGCAGGTTTCCGTAATGAACAGATCTTTCTACCTTCCCTAGTGAAACTTGCTAACACTTATTGACCTTGGTTCAATATCTGCATGCGGTATCAGAGGCATATAAAGCCTGATATAGATGATACAAGTATTACGTCATTATGATCTGCTGAGATATTACCTGATGAACTCGGCAGCAAGTATCAAAACCTCCACAACATCACGCACAGACCGCGAGCCGTTTTTCGGGCACAAGCATCACACACATTATGAGACAGGGAAGGGTGTTGTAACGTATGCGAATGAGAAAAAAGTGGATGTCTGGTTTTCTGACTTTGGCACTGAGTACAGTACTTGTTTTATCGGGCTGCTCCAGCAGCAAGGAGGGCGGCGATGGTACGCCAGCACCTGCGGAAGGCAATGAACCTCCTACAGAAACAGCTGCTCAGGATACGATGATCATGGGTCGTGGAGGAGACTCAGTAGCGCTTGATCCTTCGATTGTAACAGATGGGGAATCCCTCAAGATTGGGCATCAGGTGTTTGATTCGCTCCTCGATTATAAGGAGGGTGGAACCGAAGTCGTACCTGGATTGGCCGAGAGCTGGGAGATTTCCGCAGACGGGCTCAAGTATGTGTTTAAGCTCAAATCCGGAGTGAAGTTCCATGATGGTACTGACTTCAACGCGGATGCCGTAGTATTCAATTTTAATCGCTGGAGTGATCCGGCAAGTGAATATAAATTCGAAGGTGATTCCTTCGACTATTATGATTCCATGTTTGGACCAGAGGGAGCACGTGTGATCAAGGAAGTGAAGGCGCTCGATGAATCGACGGTGGAGTTTACCCTGAACCAACCACAAGCTCCTTTCCTGCAAAATATTGCGATGACCCCGTTTGGTATAGGCAGTCCAACAGCGATTCAGGAGAAAAAAGAGAACTTCAAAAGCGAGCCTGTAGGTACCGGCCCATTTGTCTTCAAAGAGTGGAAGCGGAACGACTCGATCACGCTGGAGAAGAATGCCGAATACTGGAAGGAAGGGTTCCCGAAGCTGAACAAAGTGATTGTTCGCTCCATTCCGGATAACACCGCTCGTTTCAATGCTTTGCAGAACGGCGAGATCGATATCATGGAAGATCTGAACCCGGATGATCTGAGCATTCTGGAGAGTAATAGCGAGCTGCAGAAGATTGAACGTCCACCGTTCAACGTGGCTTATCTTGGCTTTAATTTTAAGAAAAAACCGTTCGATAACGTCAAAGTCAGACAAGCCCTTAACCATGCGGTGAACAAACAAGCCATCATCGATGCTTTCTTTGCTGGACAGGCGAAGCCTGCGGTGAACCCGATGCCGCCTACGCTGTGGGGCTATAACGATGAGATTGAAGACTATGCCTATAACTTGGAAAAAGCAAAAGCTCTGCTTGCTGAGGCCGGCTTCCCTGATGGTCTGCCAGATCCGGTAACATTTTATGCGATGCCCGTATCCCGGCCGTACATGCCAGATGGCAAGAAGGTCGCAGAGGCGATTCAGGCCGATTTCGAGAAAATCGGTGTCAAAATAACGATCGAATCTCCGGAGTGGGCAACGTATCTGGAAGATTCCAAAGCCGGGGAGAAGGACGATATCTACATGCTCGGTTGGACGGGAGACAACGGTGATCCCGATAACTTCCTGTACACACTGCTGGACAAAGACGCGATACCAGGCAACAACCGCAGTTATTATGTGAACGAAGAGCTGCACACCTTGCTTACGAAAGCACAGACAGAGACGGATCAGGACAAACGTGCTGAACTGTACCAACAGGCGCAAGTCATTATCAAGGAAGATGCCCCGTGGATTCCGCTTGTGCATACAACACCGATTCTGGCTGGAAAAGCTAACCTGCAAGGTTTTGTCACATCTCCGCTCGGAACCGAGTCTTACGCGGGTGCTTATTTTGAATAACTTCAAATGCATGTAGTCAGTAGGAATTGAAATGAAGAATTAACTATGGTGTTATAGCGACTGAACGCACTGGTGGACATGTCATGCTTGGAGGATTACATATCTGTAGCCACGCTAACCTAAGCAGATGTGTTCGCTGGTGCTTTTTCTCTAATCTGGAGGACTGAATCGAATGCGCATGATACGTTTAGGGCAGGTGATCTGGAAGTGAACAGCTATATTGTCAAACGTGTGCTGGTATTGCTGCCCGTTTTGCTGGGCATGACATTAATCGTTTTTTCCATCATTCACGCGATACCTGGTGATCCGGCCGAGACGATTCTGGGGCAAAAAGCAACTGAACAGTCCAAGCAAGCTCTTCGAGACCAGCTTGGGCTGGATAAACCCTGGTTTCAGCAATATTTCGCTTATCTGGGTGACTTGCTGAAAGGCGATCTGGGCACATCCATTCGCACCAAGGTGCCTATTGCCCAGGAAATTGTACCTTATTTGACAGCAACGCTCGAACTCACGATGGCGAGTATGTTGTTTGCTGTCATCATCGGCGTCAATGCAGGGATTATAAGTGCGTGGAAACACAACTCCTGGTTTGATTACTGCTGTATGGTGATTGCTCTTGTCGGAGTATCCATGCCGATCTTCTGGCTCGGTCTAATGGAACAATGGCTGTTTGCCAACAAACTGCAATGGCTGCCATCGATTGGACGGATGAACGCCCGTGATCCCGTGGAAGCGATTACAGGTTTGTATGTGCTGGACACGATGCTTGCTGGACGCTGGGATCAGCTGTGGACGGTGACCAAACATCTGATTCTGCCAAGCATAGCGCTCGGTACCATTCCGATGGCTGTAATTGCAAGAATGACCCGTTCCAGCATGCTGGAAGTGATGAGCTCGGATTATATTCGTACTGCCAAGGCGAAAGGATTGGGGCCGTTTTTTGTCGTATATGGACATGCACTCAAAAATGCATTCATTCCTGTATTAACCGTCATTGGTATTCAGACCGGGTCGTTGCTGGGAGGTGCGGTGCTGACAGAAACGATCTTTGCGTGGCCGGGTGTGGGGCGCTATATATATGAAGCAATCAGTTCACGGGACTATCCTGTGATTCAGAGTGGAATCCTGATTGTGGCTTTCTTTTTCGTATTGATCAATCTGATTGTCGACCTGCTATATGCCGTATTTGATCCGAGGATCAGCTACAAGTAGAGAGGGGCAATAATATCGATGCAGTTAGCTGTTGACCTTGTAGTAATCTATCTAAGTTCAGCAAAGGAGAACCTGTATGGCCAAACTCTCGACCAATACCGGACAAACTGTTGATGCAGTTCACACGAGCAGATCAGGTCCCTGGCGTGAGGCATGGAGGACGTTTCGGCGGAATCGGCTTGCCTTGGCGGGGTTGATCATTATTATATTTTTCATCCTACTTGCGTTTCTTGCACCATATATTGCGCCATACGATTACAAAGAACAGGTGCTGCAGGACCGGCTTCAATCGCCCTCAGCAGAGCACTGGTTTGGAACGGATGACTTGGGACGAGATGTGTTTTCCCGTGTAATACATGGAGCACGAATATCGTTGTGGGTCGGTTTTTTCTCTGTAATCGGTTCGATTATTGCTGGAGCGCTGCTGGGACTGGTTGCAGGGTTTTATGGAAAATGGGCGGATATGCTAATCTCGCGTCTGTTTGATATTTTGCTGGCGTTTCCGGGCATATTGTTGGCCATTGCCATCGTTGCAATTCTCGGTCCATCGTTGCAGAATGCGCTACTCGCCATTGCTATCGTGAATATACCAACCTATGGTCGGTTGGTTAGGTCGCGCGTACTTAGTTTGCGCCAAGAGGAGTTTATTACATCAGCACGAACGCTCGGAGCCGGGAACGGACGCATCTTGTTTCGACACATTTTACCGAACAGTCTTACGCCACTTATAGTGCAAGGTACACTGGGGATTGGTACGGCCATCATAGAGGCAGCTGCACTGGGGTTCCTGGGCATGGGGGCTCAACCTCCAGATCCGGAGTGGGGAAAAATGTTGTCGGATTCCCGTCAGTATATACAAAAGGCACCATGGACACTGATTTTTCCGGGGCTCTCTATCATGCTGACCGTACTCGGTTTCAACCTGATGGGCGATGGTCTTCGTGACACGCTGGATCCTAAGATGGCGAAGAAGTAATGAACGTAAAGAGAGTTAGAGAGTAACGATCATAGAGTATAGAGTATAGAGTATAGAGATTGAGTAATCAGTGAAAGAGTATATTCATTCCCTATCTACCGATCATCAAAGAGCATATGTATCCGCAAATCTGAGGGCGAGTGCGCTGTTCTGGCATCATGCATCTCATCTGAATACGCCGTCCCGATTATCCATTCGAGACGGTTTTTTGTATTGGCAGAGGAAGTGCGATAAACTGAGAGGAGAGGTCAATTAGCGTGGAGGATTCTCTTCTTGTGACACCGTGGGATCAATCATTTTGTTAAAATAACATTCGGCATATTGACACCCAATTTTCCCATATGTTATATAAAAAGAAGGGTTTAGCACTCTGGTTATTCGAGTGCTAACAATAAAGCGAATACACACCACTACATCTCAGTGGTTTTACTTCTCAACCAATCATTCGATATCCAAATTTGAAAGGAGCACTTCATTCATGACGGTTAAAAAAGAATTTCAGGCAGAATCCAAACGTTTGCTCGATATGATGATCAACTCCATTTACACTCAGAAGGAAATTTTCCTCAGAGAGCTGATCTCCAACTCCAGCGACGCGATCGACAAAATTTATTACAAAGCACTGACAGACGACACACTCGTTTTCAACAAAGAGGATTACTTCATCAAGCTTACAATCGACAAGGAAAACCGTACGCTTACGATTACCGATACTGGAATTGGTATGAGCCAGGAAGAGCTGGAGAACAACCTGGGTGTGATCGCGAAGAGTGGTTCCTTGGCATTCAAAAAAGAGAACGAAGCCAAAGACGGCCATAACATTATCGGCCAATTTGGAGTAGGTTTCTACTCCGCGTTTATGGTGGCGGACAAGCTGACCGTAACGAGTAAAACGCTGGGCAGTAATGAGGCATGGAGATGGGAATCCGAAGGTGCGGATGGTTACACGATTACCCCTGCTGAGAAAGACACTGTAGGTACAGAGATCGTTTTGACAATCAAACAAAATACAGAAGAAGACTCCTATGATGAGTTTTTGGAAGAGTATCGCCTGAGATCCATCATCAAGAAATACTCCGACTTCATTCGTTATCCAATCAAGATGGATGTGACAAGTCAACGTCCGAAGGAAGGCACAGAGAACGAGTTTGAGGAGTACAAGGAAGAACAAACGATCAACAGCATGGTGCCGATCTGGCGCAAAAATAAAAGCGAGTTAACCGAAGAAGATTACACCAACTTCTATATGGAGAAACGATACGGTTTTGACAAACCGCTCAAACATCTGCATATTAGTGCGGATGGCGCGGTGGTGTACAATGCGATCCTGTTTATCCCCGAGAACACGCCGTTTGACTACTACACCAAAGAGTATGAAAAAGGTCTGGAACTATACTCCAATGGCGTATTGATTATGGATAAGTGCGGCGACCTGCTGCCAGATTACTTTGGTTTTGTGAAAGGGATGGTGGATTCCGAGGATCTGTCTCTGAACATCTCCCGTGAACTGCTTCAGCATGACCGTCAGCTCAGCTTAATTGCGAAGAATATCAAAAACAAGATCAAAAGCCAGCTGCTAAGTTTGCTCAAAGACGAGCGTGAGAACTATGAGAAGTTCTACAAAGCCTTTGGCCGTCAGCTGAAGTATGGCGTATATAGTGATTATGGCGCAAACAAGGATACACTGCAGGATCTGCTGCTATTCACATCCTCCAAAGAGAGCAAGCTGGTAAGCCTGGACGAGTACGTCTCCAGAATGCCTGAAGATCAGAAGTACATCTATTATGCTGCGGGTGAGTCGGTCAGCCGAATTGAGAAGCTGCCACAGATCGAAGGTGTATTAGAAAAAGGGTATGAAGTGCTCTACTTCACGGACGATATCGATGAATTTGCGATCAAAATGATCATGAACTATAAAGAAAAAGAATTTAAGTCGATCTCCAGCGGTGACCTGGGCATCGAAGATAGTGCAGAAAAAGAAGAGAATGAAGCACAGGACAATGACAACAAGGAATTGTTCGAAGCGATGCAGGCACAGCTCGAGGGCAAAGTTAAAGCGGTGAAAGCGTCCAAACGTCTTCGCAGCCATCCGGTATGCTTGTCCACGGAGGGTGAACTGACGATTGAGATGGAGAAGGTGCTCAAAGCCATGCCGAACAGCGGCGACGTACAGGCAGACAAAGTGCTGGAGATCAACGTGAATCATGATGTGTTTAAATCGTTGAAAGATGCTTTTGCACAAGATAAGGAAAAACTGAGTTTGTACACGAGCTTGTTATATCACCAAGCCCTGCTGATTGAGGGATTGCCAATTCAGGACCCTGTTGAGTTTACTAATGATATCTGCAAAGTGATGGTATAAGACCGGGGTATCAAGACCTGTATGGATTTACCTGAAGTATAGCTTATTTTGAAGTTAGCCCCGACAGGACTTAATGTGCCTGCGGGGTTTTCTTTTATGTAGAGGTGATAGTAGGCCAAGCGGTGTAGAACTTGTAATTCTATGCACAGATCATAGTCTCACAGGGTATAATATATAGAGAGAGGGCTGTACATCAAAAAAGATGTAAGAAGAGTTGACATGACAGGCAGATTTTACTTTTGGAAACTGTAAATGTTGTGTATAATCACTCAAAATAGAGACAGCCGGCTAGGAGTGATTCACATGCAATGGAATGATTTGAGAGAACATAGACAATATCCTGAACTTACTAAGCTGGATGGCTCTCGCGCAGCATACGAACGGGACTATTCAAGGTTAATCCATTCGCCAACCTTCCGGCGTCTACAAGGCAAATCGCAAGTGTTTGGAGCAGGTACGGGAGATTATTACCGGACACGCTTGACCCATTCCCTTGAGGTGGCACAGATTGCACGAGAAGCGGCGAGAAGCTTGCTGCGAAGGCACCCGGAAGTAGACTGGAGTCAAGCAGATAGCCCCGGCCTGATCATTGATTCGGAAGTAGTCGAATGTGCGGCAATCGCACATGATTTCGGTCATCCGCCTTTTGGACATAAAGGGGAAGAAGTGTTAGATGGTATTTTGGATGATTTGATCAACAGTGAGACGAAGAAAATAATGAAGAAAAGTCGTGCAGCGAAAGCACCTAAAGCTGAATCCGACGTGCGAGCGGAGCTGAAGCGGAAATATGAACATTTTGAAGGGAACGCGCATAACTTCCGCCTGATTATGTTTTTGGAAAAACGGGAGGACATCGACGGGCTGAATCTGTCGGATGCCGTACTGCTCGGAATTAACAAGTATCCATACCCAGGAATTGAGAGCAAGAAAGGCATGTACCACCATGAATGGCAGTACATCCGTGACATACGGGAGCGTTGGAACATTCCTGCAGGCAAGAAAACGCTTGAAGCTCAGCTGATGGATCTCTGTGACGACATTGCTTATTCCGCACATGATCTGGAGGATGGGATCAAAGCTGGTAAAATCGAGGTGCATGAGCATTTTCTGCAAGACCAGCATATCAACCGGCTCATTGTAGACAAAATTACTACACTCGATGATCTGTTCTGGAAAGGATGGACAAGAGAGTCGATCTCGGAAAAAGTGGAAGAAGTCCTTGCATCGTTTCTGCGCATCTGGAATGAAAAAATGCCTTTCTGTGAACATGATTACTCGCGTACCCGTCGTGAGGTCAAAGCTTACTGGGTCAGCCTTTTCGTGGGCAGTCTGGGTGTAATTGATGATGGAGATTGGAAAAAGGTAACCTTCGTCCGCGAGGGCGTGGAAGATCTCGACATGCTGCGCACGGTGAGTGTGCTCAAGAGCTTCGCCTGGGTAACCATGATCCGGGATCTGCGCGTGCAACGCTTGCAGAAACGCAGTGAATGGATGATTCAGAGACTCTGGGATGCATTTCTTGATCCGGAAACGTCGAAATCCATCATTCCTTCGGATTGGCTGCAACGGTTCGAGAAGGATCAGGCCAAAGCCCAGCCGATCTGGACGTGGGAGCACATGGTAATCGATTATATCGCAGGGATGACGGACGCATTCGCCGAGAAAATATATAATGAACTCTATGGCCTGAAGGTTGGTTCTATCTACGACCTGGATTAATAGAAGCAGATGCATCCCTGTCAAAGGAGTTATAGGATTTGACTACGAGCTTCGACAAGAACCTAAATGAGAACGTAGAACGATTCAGTCTGGGTGTGCTGGACCTTGTTCCTAGACTGAATGGTGCAGACGCTGAGCATGCCCTTCGGCAAGCAGTCCTGCTGGCTCAACAAGCGGAGGCATGGGGTTACACACGGTATTGGACATCCGAACATCATGATATGGCTGATCTTGCCTCTGCGGCTCCAGAGGTATTGCTGGCTCATATTGGGGCGAAGACGGATACCATACGGCTTGGTTCGGGAGCAATATTGCTTCCGCATTACAGCCCACTCAAGGTTGCAGAGTCGTTCCGTCTGTTAGCATCACTCTATCCAGGACGTATGGAACTAGGGCTGGGACGGGCTCCTGGTGGAGGTCCTCATGCAACGATGGCACTCAGTGGCAACTATTTGCAACACGTTTCGAATCTTCCCGCCAAGCTTACTGCCTTAACTGAGCTGCTGGAAGACCGGTATGTATATGAGGATGTTCCGGTTACAGCACGACCCATTCCGGAAATCCCACTATCTCTTTGGATGCTGGGTACCAATATCAAAAGTGCAGCATATGCTGCTCAGTTTGGCATGGGATATGTGTTTGGTCAATTCATGAGCCATTCAGATGGGGTAGAAGCGGTTAACCGATATCGGGAAGCATTTGTTCCAAGTGTTCATATGAAACAGCCCCAAGTCATGGTAGCGGTGAGCGCAATGTGTGCTGCTTCGGAGAGCGATGCTCTAAGCTGGAGCCGTGAGAAGGTAAGTGAGCCTGAATTAAATCCGGCAGAGGATCACAAAGTCATGCGTCATGTCGCTGGAACCTCAGAACAAGTGTGGCAGTATATTCGGCAGTTAGGACAGAGACTGAATACGAATCAGATCCTTGTCGTAACGGATGGTCCTGATTATGAACGCAGGCTTGAATCCTACCGTTTACTGGTGGAGGACCGGGGAAACGGGCTTACTAACTTTTGTTAACGACTTCACAAGAAATGAACGAAGTGACTGTACTGAATTGAATGATGAGTAAATGGAACGAAACCTTGCTAATCTCGCTTAGATAATGCCTGGAAACTTATGAGTTGCAGATCTGAATGATTCCGGATATTGCAACTCATTTTTTTGAGTTTGCTTGACTCTAGCATAGACGATGTAATTAAGCGTTTACAGACAAAAGAAAGCGGAAACACTTTAGGGTTATCTCCGCTAGCTATAATATGGATAGTGCGTTTTGCAAGAGGCAAATCGTTGGATTTAATATTGAAATTAGCACTTCAATTCTAAAACTGGAGCAAGTTATCATGAGGGAGGAAAGCTATGTTCAGCAGATTTAAAATCAAGAGTCTCAGTCTGCGTATTAGCATCGCGTTTTACTTGTTTATCCTCTGTTTAATCATTCTGAGCGTCATCATCATTGGCCGAATGAATTCAATTGAGACGAACACAAATGATATTACAGGTAAATGGATGTCTTCTATTCAGGAGATTAACCGTATGAATTATACAACAGAGCATATTTTATCTTTGAGTTATCGTTACTTTGATGCAGAAACATCCGACAAATCAGCGATCAACGAAGAACGTACAAAATATATTCGTGAAACAGCACAGGCAATCACTATTTATGATAAACAGAGCAAGTCTGCGGTAGAGGCAGAACACTGGACATCTTTTAAAAGTAAATGGGAGACTTACCTCAAAATTAACACACAGGCGATTCGATTAAGTGACGAAGGACAGACTCAGCTGGCGAAAGAAGTAATCGCTAAAGGGGCAGAGTCCTTTGATGCGATGCAGGTCGATCTGAATTATCTCGTCAATTACAATCAGCTGCAATCCGATATTTCAGCCGCCAAAACCATTCGTTCTGTTCAGGATGGTAGACTATCTGTCATCATTGGGTTACTTGCCATGATCATCATTACCGCAGTTTTTGTGCCTATTATTCGTGTGCAGGTCGTAAAACCGCTGCTTCGTGTGATCAGTTCTGTTAAATTGATCGCAGATGGTCAACTAAATATTCAGGATATACATATTAAATATGAAGATGAGGTTGGTGTACTGGCCAAAGCAGTCAATGAGATGAAAGGTAATCTGACTTCGATGGTGTGGAATGTGAGGCGTGTAGCAGAAACAGTGAATCATCAGAGCAATGAATTAGCCATCGCTTCAGAAGAAGTGAAGATCGGCAGCCAGCAAATTGCTATGACGATGGAGGAATCAGCCAAAGCAGCCGAAAGTCAGGCGCAAACTGCTGTAGAGTCGGCTCGTACTGTAGAAGAATTGAATAATCATATTCAGAAGCGTGCTGAGCAAGGAAATCAACTACGTGCCTTGTCCGGCCAAGTGCTGGAGCAGGGGGAAAGTGGCAGCAAAGCCATGGAAGAAACTGTGCAACAGATGCAGCAGATCGCGAGCACCGTGTTGTCCTCTATGAGGAAGATGGAGCAACTAAATCGTAAAAATGAGGATATTTCCAAGCTGATTCAGGTTATTCATGATATTGCTCGTCAAACGAACCTGCTGGCACTTAATGCCTCAATTGAAGCTGCACGCGCTGGAGAGAGCGGGCGTGGTTTTGCCGTTGTAGCATCCGAAGTTCGTAAACTGTCTGAAGCAGTTCAAGCATCAGTGGAAGAGATTACAACAATTACTCAGAACATTCAGCAGGATTCCCAAGGGGTAGTAAATGAATTACGTTTAGGTGTGCAGGAGACGGAACTCGGACAAAAACATGTATTTACTTCGGGTCAGTTGTTCAGAACTATTAATACATCGGTCGAAGGCATGGTAGAAGTGATCGGCGCCATGTCGGAAGGGCTTGTTGTTATGGGCGAGAGCAGTGGTCGCATGAATGATTTGAGTCAGCAGATTTCTGCAGTGTCGGAGCAATCAGCAGCAAGTGCGGAGGAGGTCTCCGCTTCAACGGAGGAACAGATGAGTTCAATGGAAACCATCAGCGATAACATTCAAACGTTGAAGGAACTGTCCGGCGATTTGCTCACATCAATTGAAAAGTTAAAAGTATAGCTGCCTTCTCTATAGCCTTCTATATATAATAGAAGGAACAGGGTAAAACGATTGTTTGAACGAAGGTCAATTTGTCCGATAAAAATATAATTAAGACCAGGTACTAAATTTTAGAAAATGGAATTCCTGAGAGTTAAAAGCTATTTTTTTGGTCAAAGTAGATGCAAGAAACGAGGTAAACGATTTGCAAACTAAATATGTATACACCTTTGCCTGTCATGAAAATGAATGTGAATTATGCCAGCTTGAACTAAACACACTGCTTAAGCCAGTAGAAGAGGTGGATTATACCAATAGCTCATATGTTTGGTCTGAACGTTGCATTCTTCCAGGCAGGAGCCCCTTTATTCATGGTCGACTGGATGTAATCGGTGAAGGGGCGCAGATAAAGGAACTCCTCCCGATTGCACGAGAAATCCGTTTGATGCAGGATGAGACATTTAAGGTGATTTGTTTGAAAGCTGGAGATCATCGGCCTGATTACGACGAGGCACGGAAAATTGAAAAAGAAATAGGTATGTACATTAATGGAAGAGCGCAAATGAAACAACCTGAAGTGACTTTTGGCCTAATCAAAATAGGAGAAAAATGGATCTTGGGTCAGTGGACAGAATCCGACAAATCATGGCAGCTTCATCAGCAGAAACCGCAAAACTACTCGACTGGATTCGGTGTCTCTTTGGCAAGGGCGCTAGTTAACATTGCTGTTCCAGAGGGAGAAAACCATCGTTTGCTTGATCCCTGCTGTGGCATGGGAACCGTTGTCATTGAAGCTTTATCGATGGGGATTGATACAAAAGGTAATGATCTGAATGTCCACGCTGTGCGCGGAGCACGAGTGAATTTAGCTCATTTTGGATTTGATGCAAAACGAATTACGCAGGGGGACATGAAAGAGTTAGAAGGTGAATATGATTCGTCATTATTAGACATGCCTTACAATCTATGCTCCGTCCTTCCGCCTCAAGAACAGCGACTGATGCTTGCGAAATTGCGAAAATTATCCAGACGAGCTGTTGTTGTTTCCACAGAATGGGTGCAGGAGCACATACTGGAGGCAGGCTGGAATATAGATCAGTATATAACTGTAAAAAAGGGTACGTTTGTACGCCATGTTTGGGTATGTAATTAGTTATACGACAGAGTGCATAAAAAAGACTCCAAAAAGGAACAATATTCCTTGTGGAGTCTTTTTGGTTTGTATTCTCTTCGGGGGTGAAATACTGTAAAGTTCATTTAAAAATCTTGCGTGGGAACAAACGTTTGTGTTAGTATTTATGACTATAATCGACAAGGTTGAGCGGCAGAGTTTTACCTGAAACGTAGGCTTCCAGATTCTTAATGAAAATTTGGAGAGCACGCTCGGTATAATGTTCTGTGCTGCCTGCGATGTGAGGGGTAATCAACACATTGTCCATGCTCCAGAGCGGATGATCAGACGGAAGTGGTTCTTCCTCGAACACATCTAGTGCAGCGAATGCGAGCTTTTTATTATGAAGAGCATTCATTAAAGCTTCTGTACTTACGCTAGGCCCTCGACCTACATTGACGAAACAAGCATCTGCCTTGAAATGATCAAATGCATTCTGGTTATAGATATGCCGAGTATCATCGGTTAACGGTAATATATTTATTACATAGTCACCTTGGCTAAGGGCTTCATATAGTCCGGACATATCGTACATTTGGTCAACGTTAGGGGCGTCTTTTCCAGAGCGTCGTACGCCAATTGTGCGCATGCCTAGAGCTTTCAGTACCCGAGCCGTTTCAGTTCCAATCTCACCAACACCGACGATAACAGCTGTTTTGCCGTATAGTTCTGGCAAGGCCTTACCGGGGTTTTTCCATTCAGCCTGTTGCTGGTACAGCATGGCTTGTCTTAGCCAACGGCTGTGGGATAACATCATGCCTAGAATGATTTCCGTGATCGGAATAGCATGAACCCCATTTGCGCTGGTGACCTGAATATTTTTATGCTCTAATTTAGCGAATGGCAGATTGTCAACGCCTGCTGACCAGACCTGAATCCATTTCAGGGGGCTGTCCACATGAAGTGCATATTCAGCAACGAGGGGAGACCAGCCTAGAATAATTTCCGCTTCTTTTAATTCGGCCGGGTCCAGTTCCTTTGCTTTACCTACTTTTAAGGTATAACCTGGTGCAGATTTCAATATTTGTTGCTGTTGTGCTTCGGACAAAGATGGAAAACATACGATTTTAGCCATAATGTGGATTCCTCCTGTGATCGATAAATTAGTCATTTCAAGTGTATCAGATTCAGTATGTGAAGTGCAGGAGAGTGGAAAATGCAGGAATGAAGTCTGATATGCAAAATCCACAGAGTGTGTCACTCTATATTTACCCAACTTGAAATGATATGCCTGAATATGGAATAATAAAGCGAACTTTAGAGAGGTGTATGCAATGAATACTCAAGGACTTCAAGAACATGCATCCAGACGTGAACGTCTGTTTATTGCTGTGCGTCTACCCGGATCTGTTCAGCAATCTCTTCATATGCAGACACAGTTAATACGGAATAAGCTTGATTTTCGCAAGTGGACAGACTACAGGGATTATCATATCACTTTGCAATTTTTAGGGGATACGTTGATGAGTGACGTTGGTCATCTGCGATCAGCACTGCATGCTACCGCGACTCAATTCAATGCATTTGATCTGAAGCTTGACAACTGGGGAACGTTTGGTCTGGAAGAAACACCCAAAGTCCTGTGGAGAGGTGTTAGCGGAGATGTAGAACGGTTACATCTTTTACAGAAAGAAATTGTTAAGGCAACGACAAGTTTAGGTTTTGAAGCAGAACTAAGAGCTTATCGTCCACATGTTACAGTAGCTAGAAAATATCTCGGTCATCTACCTGATATGGATAATCATGGGGTTTCCGATGTGATTTCAGATCATCATTTTCATGGGGATTCGTGGTCTGTAGAGGGGTTTGTACTTTATGTGACAAGGCTAGGACAAACGCCAATGTATGAGATGCTGGATACATTCTTATTTTCCTGAAAAACTTTTTTATACCATAAACTCACATTGACATTGTGTTTATCCCTATGTAATATTAGCCATCGTTATTCAAATTCTTTTTTTTTGGTTACTTAGATTAGGGAATTGTTTCGACAGGAGGAATCTTCGAATGGAAATTATAAGTAAGAATCGTTGGGTGGCACCGATGTTATCCGTGCTGCTTGTATGTATAATGGGGATAAATGTCGTTCAGGCGGCGGGGAAGTGGAATGAAGAGAGTGATAGCAAACAAATGACGGATCTTGCGTCTTCGGCGCACAATAACCCAGCATTGCCGCAAGAGCAGAGGCCAATGACGGAAGAGGGGACAAGTCTGTCTACAGAAATGCATGTACAATCCGTGACGACTGACGCCTTGCCAGCGAATAAATGGCTATCAGCTGCTCAGGAAGAGCTAGAACAAAAGAAAGCCGAGGAGAAGCGAAAAGCTCAGGCTATAGCTGCTGCCAAAGCAAAAAAAGAAGCTGCTCTGCGACAGGCCAAATTGGAACAAGCCAAAGCAGCTGCGGCAACTTCAACTCCCCCCAAAAAACTTTACTTTACGCGGACCGAGCTTCTGAATCAGGAAGATGCCAAACTGGCAACCTGGTCTTACAGTGTGTCCGATAAAGAACTGCTTCTGCTGCAAAAAATCGTCATGGCAGAGGCGGAAGGTGAACCGTACAAAGGCAAAGTGGCAGTTGCTAACGTTGTCTTAAACCGGCTACGGTCAGCCAATTTTCCCGATACCATTTATAAGGTCATTCATCAGAAATCCCAGTTCAGCCCTGTGGCGAATGGACGCCTGAAGCGGGTAACTCCGAATGAGGATAGTGTTAAAGCAGTTAATGCTGCGCTTAACGGACAGAAGGAAGTCTCTGATGATACGTATTATTTCTTATCATTAACGCTTGCTGACGATCTGACAGTGGCTCGTACGAAGAAAGAAGTAAAAACGATTGGTCATCATACTTTTTACAAGTAAAAGGCCTTATAATTCTGCAAACAGGCAGGGTAGTTAACTATGCGAGTGTTATAGAAGCCCTGAAAGTTCTAAATAGCAGTTTTATTTCGTCGTTTTTGAGTAACTCTCTATCTGTAATATACCCATTTTTCTGGAAGAAAATACGATGAAATCGAATTGAATCAAAAAAAGGTTCCCCACTTTCAGTGATGGGGAACCTTTTTGTATAATCTTAGCTATATTAGCCTCAGGATTAATTAAGCATTATTTATTATAGCTTCAGACAGGCTCTAAGCCTCCTTAGAGACATTATAAGTGAAGTCTGGTACCTGACAAGGGTCTGGTTCCAATTCCGGCTGAGAAGCGATCCAGCGATGTGGTTGTAACATCTAATTTGGACGGGAAAAGTAAATCGTGTACAGCTTGAGCACAACAAGTTGGATCATAAGGTAAGGAATGCCCTGAAGTAAACCTCGTTTGCTTAGGATGATTCACCTGATCAGGCTCGTTTTCAGATAATTCCCGGAACCGATTGGTAATGACATCGGCGGAGTGAATGATCTGCCCATATCCGGCTTGTACAAAATACTCACAGTTTTCCTCTTCCTGTCCTGGGAGTGGGGGAATGAACAGCATGGGAAGGCCTTTAGCCATCGCTTCTGTACACGTCATGCCCCCTGGTTTTGTGATCAGGACATCTGAAACATCCATCAGTTTGCTTACTTCCTTCGTGTATCCCAGAATACGTATATTCGGATGCTTGAAGCAAGGGATTTCCTGCATCTTATCAATCATCTTCTGGTTGCTTCCCAGACAGAAGACTAATTGGACCCGATCTGCCCAGGATGCGAGAGCTTTCATATGTTCTTCGTCAAAAGAAAGTCCCCAGCCGCCTCCCATAAGCAGAGCTGTTGGCATATTTTTCAATCCCATCTCTTCTCTGAGTTTGACTTTATCACCTGCTTCCCAGAAATCAGGATGAACCGGAATGCCTGTAATCTGGATTTGTGAGGTCGGGACCCCTCGAATCTCAAGCATCGCCTTAACCTGAGGCGTGGAAACCAGATATTTGTTCACTTCAGGGTTGATCCATGTTCCATGTACGTCATAATCCGTAATCAACGTATAGAGCGGAATGTTCAGCCCTTGACGTTTTAGTCTGGAAATAACCGCATTGGGAAATGGGTGGGTGCAGATTACGATATCCGGCTTTAACTGAGATACGACTTGCGCCGTCTGTGTGTAGAAAATACGGTGCAACGCCAGTTTGGTTAAGCCGTTTAAAGATTTGTTGTACTGTGTGCGGTACAACAGGCTGACAAGTTTGGGTTGAACCGATAGTGTCTTTCGATATGCAGAAAAGATCAGCGGAGCTACGGTCGGATTCAAAAATTTCCCCAGTTCAATAACACGGCTATGGACATGAGGACTTACTTTTTTGATACCATGTGCCAGAGCGTGAGCTGCCTGTGTGTGACCAGTACCGAATCCTTCTGATAATAAGAGCACTCTTGGTTTTCGCATGAGTTCACCTTTATTCATAAATTTGAGTTAAAATTAAAATTTAAATGAGAACAATTGTATTGGTAATAGGAACGATTTTGCTAGGTTTGTTTGTTATTACATGAATATACATTAAAACACTGAATCATGTTTCATCCAAGTATAATTTACACTGTATATTATGTTTTGAGACATTTAACTTCAGGTATGTGCGCATTGTATGAGTTATCTTACACTATAGACGACCGCGCTGACAGTTTCCACTGCATTTCGGTTAAAAAAAATTCATACATATTTTTATTATTAGGCTTGCAATCTTGTTTTTAAGATGATATTGTAGTTTTTGACCAAATGACCAATTTGTATTTTTGGTCAATTTATAAAGGACGATAAAGTATTATCACATTTTTATAGTAAGCAAGGAGGGGATAATAAGATGGCTCCAATTGACAGGAGACAGCAGGTCATTCATGCAGCCGCCCAGTCGTTTGCCATGTTTGGATATAAAGCAACTACAATGGATCAAGTCGCCAAGATTGCCAATGTAGGCAAAGGCACGATCTACACTTTTTTCACGAACAAAGAACAGTTATTTGATCAAATCCTGGTAGAGGTCATTCAGGAGATGAAGATGATCGCGCAACGTGAAGTCCATCAGGAGAGTGCTTTTTTTGATAATCTGTTTCGGGTGCTTGATGCGTTGCTGGAATTTCGTCGTGACCACGAGTTACTCGTGAAGTTGTCGCAGGAATTGAAGGATTTCGGAACACTGCAGGCCAAAGAAGGTCTGGAAAAAGTGGAGAAAGTTATTACAGAATTTCTGGCCCGTGAATTGGAAAAGGCAAAAGATAGCGGAGAGATCCGCAATTGCGATCCGCAAGTCGTTGCTTTTATGATGATTCGATTGTATATTGCTTTGACTTCCGACTGGAACAAACATCATGAGCCACTTGGCAAAGAGGATATTAAGAATTACTTCAGCCTTTTCTTAATGGAAGGGATCGCTGCCATCAAACCACTCAATGAAGTGTAAGACATTAAAACTTGTCCTGTGACAAGTTTGTTTTTTGCTCTTGATTGACCGTATGAGAGAAATGGTCATCAAGTATTTCGGAAAATATTGCATATATTTTCAGCGAGTTTTCATATTGGATATTCCTGCTATGCAGCAGAGAGATTAAGGGGAGAAATAACATGAAATCATTAAACGTGTTTTTCAAGGATCTAGGATCAGCCGTGAGAAACCCGAAGGTGTTGATCCCTGTCATTGCCATACTGTTTATACCGATCCTGTACAGTGGGATTTACTTGGCGGCTTATTGGGACCCATATGGTCAGGTGGATAAATTGCCAGTAGCCGTTGTGAATCTGGATAAAGGAGCCGAATTGGAGGGTAAGTCACTCCATGTAGGCAAGGACCTTATCGATGAACTGAAGAAAAATGAAGATTTTAAATGGGATTTTGTCAGTGCTGCTCAAGCAAAGGACGGCATGAAAAATGACAAGTATTATATGCAAATTACGATACCGGAGAACTTCTCGTCCCAAGCTACAACATTACTGGATGATAAGCCAGCACCGGCGGACTTGATCTATGAACCGAATGGGAATTATAACTTCGTTGGTGCACAGATTGGGAAAACAGCTATAAAGGATCTGAAAGCAAAAGTTTCAGCTAAAGTTACAGAATCTTATGCAGAGACACTGCTCGATAAATTCTCCGAGGTCTCCGATGGATTGGTTGAAGCGAGCGATGGTGCAGGGGATCTGAAGAGTGGTGCAGGTAAGCTTGACGACGGGGCAGTGAAACTGAAGGAGAACCTAGATAAACTTGCATCCGGAACGCTCAAGCTTCAAGATGGATTATCTCCATTAAGTGATGGCGTTACTTCCCTGCATAACGGAGCTTCGAAACTGGAGAGCGGAACAACGAGTCTGGTTTCTGGTTTACAACAACTCCATGATGCAGCTACGGGTCAACTCCAAAGCGGTGCTGACCAATTGAAAGACGGCAGTGACAAGCTGGCTGCGGGCCTCCAATCTTCATTGGATGGCACAAGCAAGCTGCAAGCGGGTCTTCAATCATCTGAACAAGGTAGCGCCAAGTTGTCTGATGGGCTGCAAGCTGCAGTTCAAGGCAGTGGAACGTTGGCAACTGGTCTACAATCTGCTGTGGATGGCAGCGGCAAAGTTGCTGATGGGGCGCAGGGCGTAGCAGCAGGATTAAAACAACTAGCTGCTAGCAACCCGGAACTGGCAGCAAGTGCAGATGTGCAGAAGCTGATTGCGGCAAGTCAGGCTGTAGCTGACGGCAGTACACAGCTGCATGAGAGCGAGCAAAAGCTGGCTCAAGGAGCTGAACAGCTCCATCAAGGAAATCAGCAACTTGCTTCAGGTGCAACCGAACTGCATGTAGGTCAGCAACAACTCCTTGCTGGATCTACGGAGCTGGTAGATGGGCAGAAGCAACTCGTTACAGGGGCTGAGCAACTCAGCCAAGGCGGGGAGAAGCTCTCCGATGGTTTGAAGCAATTCAGCAGCAAATTAGGCGAGGCAGCTACAGGAGGTAGCCAACTAGCGGCAGGTGCGAAGCAACTGGATGCCGGAACGACTGCATTGCAGACCGGTGTTAGTAAACTTAGTGGCGGTGTTTCGTCTCTGGCTGACGGTTCGAAGCAGCTTGGTGATGGAGCCGGCAAACTCGCAAGTGGCCTTACAGAATTGAAAGATGGTTCTGGTGAACTGGCAACTAAACTGAAAGATGCAGCAAAGAAAACATCCGAAGTGAAGAAAACGGATGATGTGGTGAATATGTTTGCAGAACCGGTCAGCTCTTCGGAAGACAAGGCAGAGAACGTAAGTAATTATGGCACAGGTATGACACCATTTTTCCTGTCGATCGGTCTGTTTGTTGGATCGCTGATCTCCACTATAGTTCTGAAAATGCGTGAAACGTCGGTGCCGGGCATATCGGGGTGGAATCGGTTCGTCAGTCGTACACTGGTGTTTGGTTCGGTGAGTATCCTCCAGTCGGTGATCGTTGCAAGTTTCATGCTTTACGGGCTTGGTCTGGAAACACACAGTACAGGATTATTCTATCTATTTACGATTATAACGGGTCTGACCTTCATGTTGATCGTTCAAGCTCTGGTAACCTGGTTTGATCTGCCTGGACGTTATGTGATCATCTTGCTTCTGGTCTTCCAACTTGCAGCGAGTGCAGGTACATTCCCTTTAGAGTTGATTCCTTCATGGCTCCAGGCGATCAGTCAGTGGTTGCCAATGACACACAGCATTATGGGGCTTAGATCGGTTGTGTCCAGTGGCAATTTCGATGTGATGTGGCATCAGGCAGAAATACTAGGCATCTACGCATGTGTATCTATTCTGCTTACGCTGGGATACTTCTTATGGAATGGGCGGCGTCCGAAGAAGGAGGCTGAATTGACTGAATCAGGTCAACCCTTGACCGTATAATGAAGTGATCGGGCAACCACATATTTTATTCAAAAAAATGGAAGTTAGATGTATCGGAATTATGCAATATAGTAGTCAAATAGTGCAAATGGTCTGAGGCTCATTTATGAGCTTCAGACCTTTTTATTTACAAGGGTATGAAACGGAGAAGCTTGATCTGAACCACGGATTTGAAAATGATGAAAATGTGCTCAAATGCTGGTGGTATATGGGGAAGTTTTATTTTATTACGAATAAAAATTAGTTGTACTCTGTCATAAAATGTGTATAATTATTCAAAAAAGAGGCCTTTTTGGACATCAATACATTAACGCTGTACTGTAAAACAAGCCTTATATAATGTACTAAAAAGTTTAAATTGCGCTGGTGTTAGGTCGGTGTTAAACTAATAGAACTATATCAAAGATATGTCGCATTATAAGAGTAGGCGTTGCCTGCGCTGTGTGTCGTTGTATATATGCTGTTACGGCATCATCAGTGACAACTCTCCGCTCACGGTCTTTACATCGCAATACCAGTCTCACAACAGATAGCTCAAGCTGTCATCTCTTCATCTCAGCAGGCAAGCTTATCTAAAGCGAATTGCCAGCTCCTCTCGTTTCATTGTTGCCTGTTGTTATGTTCTTGATCTTTCCGAAATATTTCATTATAGAAAGGTTGTGTTCTATGAGACACATCGGATTGCCTCCAAAACAGGGTCTATATGACCCACAGTTCGAAAAAGATGCATGTGGAATGGGTTTTGTTGCTAATATCAAAGGAGTGCCTTCACACGATATCGTTAGCCAGGCGCTGACCATGCTCAGTAATATGGAGCACCGTGGGGGACAGGGAAGTGAACCGAATTCCGGTGACGGAGCAGGGATCCTGATTCAGATTCCACATCGTTATTTTGCAAAGGAAGCAGATCGTCTCGGTTTTGCTTTGCCCGAACAAGGTTTTTATGGGGTAGGCATGCTGTTTCTGTCTCATGATCCTGCCGTTCGTGCTGCACATGAAGCAAGCCTGAAAAAAATAGTTGAAGAAGAAGGGCAGAGCTTGCTCGGTTTCCGAGATGTCCCTACTTATGATGAGATGTTGGGGCGTTCTGCATTGGCAGCGAAACCTTGTGTACGCCAAGTGTTTATTGGAAGATCGGACGACGTGAAGGATGAGCTTGCATTTGAGCGGAAGTTGTATGTTATTCGGAGACGTGCTGAACTGGCAATACGTTATTCGGCAGATGAGGCGGAAGGAGAATCGTTCTACTTGCCAAGCTTGTCTTGTCGCAAAGTGGTATACAAAGGCATGCTGACAACGGAGCAGGTAGGCCAGTTTTACCTGGATTTGCAGGAAGAGTTGGTTGAATCAGCCATTGCCCTTGTGCACTCTCGTTTCAGTACGAACACGTTCCCAAGCTGGGAACGTGCTCACCCGTATCGTTTCATGATTCATAACGGTGAGATCAATACGATGCGTGGTAACGTGAACTGGATGCATGCTCGCCAGTCCTTGTTCGAAAGTGAGCTTTTCGGTGATGACATTGCAAAAGTAAAACCGGTTATTAATCCCGATGGTTCAGACACAGCGATGTTTGATAACACGCTGGAATTCTTGTATCTGAGCGGACGTTCTTTGCCGCATGTTGCGATGATGATGGTTCCGGAACCATGGAGCACGGATGAAGGCATGGATCCTGCGAAGAAGGCATTCTATGAATACCACAGCACCATGATGGAACCGTGGGATGGACCGGCTGCTATGGCCTTTACGGATGGTTTGCAGATTGGTGCTACGCTTGACCGTAACGGTCTGCGTCCGGCCCGTTATTATGTAACGAAGGATGACCGAATCATTCTTTCTTCGGAAGTTGGTGTACTGGATATCGCACCCGAAGACATTCTGTATAAGGATCGTCTGCGTCCAGGACGGATGTTGCTCGTAGATACTCAAGAAGGGCGCATTATCTCGGATGAAGAGGTCAAAGCGATAATCGCAGCTGAGAACCCTTACGGAGAGTGGCTTGAAGAGCACTTGATAGATCTGAACGATCTGCCTGAAGCACCGGAGCTCCCAGATCCTAAACATGAAAATGTAACTCAGCTGCAGCTGGCTTACGGTTATACATTTGAAGAACTACGCAAAGTGCTGGAGCCGATGGCGTCCACAGGAATGGAAGCGACAGGTTCCATGGGTTATGACGCACCGCTGGCCGTTCTATCCGATCGTCCTCAGCGTCTGTATAACTACTTTAAACAGATGTTTGCACAGGTAACCAATCCGCCAATTGATGCAATCCGGGAAGAGATTGTTACATCTACAGCAACAACGATTGGTCCAGAGCGCAACCTGCTTAATCCTGAACCGGAGAGCTGCCGCCAGATTCGTTTGGATACACCGGTCTTATCCAACGAAGATTTTGCTAAGCTCCGCCACGTTCGTCGTCCAGGTTTCCGCTCCATGACGATCCCCATCTTTTTCACTGCTGCAGAAGGTGCAGAAGGCCTGCGCAAAGCAATGGACTTGCTCTTTGAAGCAGCAGACCGTGTCATTGACAAAGGACATAATATTTTGATCCTGTCTGATCGCGGAGTGGATGCAGAGAATGCAGCAATCCCGGCATTGCTGGCTGTTGCGGGTTTGCATCACCACCTGATCCGTAAGGAAACCAGAACCAAGGTCAGCATTTTGCTCGAGTCAGCAGAGCCACGTGATATTCACCACTACGCGTTGCTTCTGGGGTACGGTGTAAGTGCAGTAAACCCTTATCTGGCATTCGAAACGCTGGATGATATGATTCAGCAGGGATTGCTGCGCGGGATTTCTCATGAGAAAGCTGTTAAAAATTATATTAAAGCCGCTACCAAAGGCGTTATTAAAATTTTATCGAAAATGGGCATTTCTACTATTCAGTCTTATCGTGGCGCTCAAATTTTCGAAGCCGTTGGTCTGAAATCAGACTTCGTTGACCGCTACTTCACATGGACACCTTCCCGAATCGGAGGGATCGGCCTGGAGGAAGTCGCGGCAGAAGCGTTGACACATCACCACCGTGCTTTCACGGATAAAGACGGGAATGATCGAGTACTCGATTCCGGCGGTGAATACCAATGGCGTCATGATGGGGAAGAGCATCTGTTCAATCCGCAAACGATTCACACATTGCAGCATGCTGTTCGTACGGGGGATTACAAGCTGTACAAAAAGTACTCCAAGCTCGTACAGGGTGAGAATGATCAACTGCTCACGATTCGTTCTATGTTGAAGCTGAAACCGGTTGGAGCATCCATACCGCTGGAAGAAGTAGAATCAGTCGAAAACATTATGCGTCGTTTCAAGACCGGTGCGATGTCCTTCGGTTCGATTAGTAAAGAAGCTCACGAAGATTTAGCTATTGCCATGAACCGCGTGGGTGGTAAATCGAATACCGGTGAGGGTGGAGAAGATCCGGCTCGTTTCATTAAAGACAGTAATGGGGATTCTCGCCGAAGTGCAATCAAACAGGTTGCTTCCGGACGTTTTGGTGTAACTTCCAACTATCTGGTGAATGCGGACGAGATTCAGATCAAAATGGCACAAGGCGCTAAACCAGGTGAGGGTGGACAATTGCCTGGACGTAAAGTGTATCCGTGGGTTGCCGAAGTTCGTGGTTCAACACCGGGTGTAGGTCTAATTTCTCCACCTCCGCATCACGACATATACTCTATTGAGGATCTGGCCGAGTTAATTTATGACTTGAAAAATGCCAATCCGCGTGCAGAGATTAACGTGAAGCTGGTATCGGAAGTTGGGGTGGGCACCATTGCGGCAGGTGTAGCCAAAGGGCGTGCGGATATTATCCTCGTCAGCGGTTACGACGGGGGCACAGGGGCATCTCCTCAAGGTTCGATTCGTCATGCGGGTATGCCTTGGGAATTAGGTCTTGCCGAAACGCATCAAACGTTGATGCTGAATAATCTCCGTGATCGTGTTGTTCTGGAGACTGACGGCAAAATGCTGAACGGACGCGACCTTGCGATTGCTGCATTGCTTGGAGCAGAAGAGTATGGTTTCTCTACGGCACCACTCGTTGCACTGGGTTGCATCATGATGCGTGTTTGCCAAATGGATACTTGTCCAGTAGGCGTGGCAACACAAAATCCGGAATTACGCAAAAATTACATGGGTGACCCGGCTCACGTCGTCAATTTCATGCGTTTTGTCGCTGAAGACATGCGTGAAATCATGGCAGAGCTTGGTTTCCGTACCATTCAAGAGATGGTTGGACGTACGGATTGTCTGAAAGCTGTGGAAGCAGTAGATCACTGGAAGAAAAAAGGTGTAGATCTCTCTGTATTGCTACATGTGCCTGAAATGCCGGAAGGTTCTGCACGTTATCGCACACAGCATCAGAATCACCAGTTGGAAGAGACACTTGATATGCAGCAGCTCCTGCCACTGGCACAGCCAGCGATCGAATCGGGCCAACCGGTTGAGGCAGTTCTGCCAATTACGAATGTGAACCGTGCAGTGGGTACCATCTTGGGGAGTGAGATTACTCGCAAATATGGCCTCGCCGGTTTGCCAGAAGATACCGTTCAACTCAAATTTGTCGGCTCAGCCGGACAAAGCTTTGGTGCCTTTGTACCCAAAGGCATGACTCTCACAGTGGAAGGCGATTCTAACGATTATGTGGGCAAAGGGCTATCTGGAGGCAAGTTGATTGTTATGCCTTCGCCAAAAGCAACATTCGAGGCAGAGAATAACATTATTATCGGGAACACCGCTTTCTATGGAGCGACTAGCGGAGAAGCCTACATTCGTGGTATTGCCGGGGAGCGTTTTGCTGTACGTAACTCAGGAGCTAAAGTTGTTGTTGAGGGTGTAGGCGATCATGGCTGTGAATATATGACAGGTGGGCGTGTCGTCGTACTCGGCGATACAGGTCGTAACTTCGCAGCAGGAATGTCTGGAGGTATTGCCTATGTGTATGATCCAAAAGGGACCTTCTTGCAGCGCTGTAACTTGGAAATGGTTCTTTTGGAGCGCGTCGAAGATGCTTCCGAGATTAATGATCTGCGTGGCATGATTGAGCGTCATGTAACGTTTACTGGCAGTGCTGCCGGTCAGCGTATCTTGGATACATGGCAGGATGCATTGAATCAATTCGTGCGTGTGATTCCGAAGGATTTCAAACGCATGACGGAACAGATTGAGCGGGTACAAGGAACGGGTTTGACCGGTGAGGAAGCATTGCTTGCAGCTTTTGAAGCGAATATGCGGGAGCTTGTACGCACCGGAGGTTAATCATTCGTTTATACTCCTTATAAAAATGTAAAACAAAAGGAGCTTTAAGATGGCCAGAATGGGGCGTCATAAAGCTCTTTTTGTTTTCGACAAAATTAGAACCCGTTCAAAAAAACGTTCTCGCCAAGAGACGACAACATCAAGGAACGTTCTAAAGTATAATTGGTTTAGTTTTCGGAGTGCAGAGAAAGTAAAAGATAAGAGAGGTTAGCGGAATGAACATGAAGCATCCAAACAGTGGCGGTTCTAAGCCGACAGGTAAACCCGTTGATGCAATCCCGGTGGACATCATGAAAGTGTTATTGCAGTGTGGAATCGACCCCGCGCGTTTGAAGCATTTCGTTTCCTCCGACATCAAACGTTCTTGATCTGGTGCACACCAAAGAATGGAGGGGATTCATGAATCACAAAAAGACCCATGTACCGAGAACAGGATCTACTCGGAAACTGGGTTTTCTTTGCGTATGAAGCCCTGATTTAATCCATACTTCGTTCCATTCTAACAAAAGCGATAAAGCGGCGTGCTTCTTCCTCGGTTAATGGTTTACCATCGATCATCAGATCAAAACGCTCCAACACTTCTTTGTCTGACAATTCAAGCGCATCAACGAATTCACGCACATCTTCATCCATGACCGTATCACTCTGCTTCGTACGTCCAATCAAATAATCAATGGACACATCGAAGATATCAGCGAGCCGTGTTAACACCTCGAAATCCGGTTTGCGCCGGTTCTTCTCGTAGTGGGAGAGGGCCGCTCTGGTAATATGAATGGAGTTCGCAAGTTCTTCTTGAGTAAGTCCCCGCTGTTCTCTTAATTCAGCAATGCGATTTCCGTAGCTCATATGCTATTTCCCCCTGAACACCATCATATATATTGATAACAATTTTGAGCCAAGTAAGTTTTAATCAGGGCAAGCTTTCCTGCTAATGTACTACGCTCATATGTCTCATATACTTCGTTTGTAAATAGGTCTGTCTAAGGACATCTCAAATTGTCGTAAATCAAAAGAACCATGTCCAAATACCGCTTGACATGATACGGTTTGTATCGTAAATTGAACGTATAGAGTTACAAAATGTATCATTTAACTATTTTAAGTATTTCCATATGGCCTGTACATCATACATATCAAAAGCAACGGCAGGCTAATCCATTCTAAAGGAATGAAACCATGAATTCAAAAAATCTTCAGGAATGGGCTGATCTGAAACTAAATGTCCACATGTACATTCAGGAGTTTCATGGAAAAATGGTAGACCGCAAAAGACGTCCCGTCTTGTTACTTGGTATGGACACGCAAGCGATCACTTTCCTGAGCGACCTGAACCTGCCGGTATTGTCAGAAATGCTATTGGGTTTGGATGTAGAAGACAGCCGCGTATGCGTCAGACTTCAGGCTAAGCTGCAATGGAAACAACCCTTTGGAGAACTAACATTGTATCATTCGAATTTGCATATTCAGGAAGACCAGACACTATATATAACTGGACAGTTAAACAGAATGCTTACCGAGATTGAATTTGAGGCTGTTTCCCGTTTCGATTATGGGAAGGCATCAGATCCATCACACCAGTTAAAACCTTATCGTTACATTGATTTTACCGCATAAAACTCGTTGGGAGTCTTAACTTTTTCTAATCAAGCATGCACTTAACGCCATTTTACTATATTTTATAACGTTATGCATTAGTTCTTTAACACCAAAAGCATTTGCACAACGAATATAGGCGTAAGGAGGATCATACATTGAGGAAGTTTGGATATGGTTGAAATGCACTGCCACATTTTATTCGGTCTGGATGATGGTCCTGTTCAAATGGAGCAGTCCGTTGCGATGGCTGAGAAGGCGGCAGCCTCAGGAATTACCTCCATTATTGCAACTCCGCATCACCTGAACGGACGATATAACAATGAACCAAAGGTAGTCAATCAAGCTGTCCATATGCTTCGTGCAGAACTTGCTAGACGAAATATTCGTTTACAGATTGGTCCCGGACAGGAGATCAGAGTGCACGACAGATTGATTGAAGACTTGTATGCAGGGAAATGCTGCACACTTGCCGGTAGTCGTTACATGTTGCTGGAGCTGCCCTTTGGTCATATTCCCTCACAGTTCCCGGGAATACTGCATGAACTGCGAATCGCGGGAATTACCCCTATTATTGCTCATCCGGAACGCAACCTTGTTATTTTGAAAAAACCGTTGCTGTTGACCGATTACTTGAGACAAGGTGGGCTATGCCAGCTCACGGCGGAATCTTTCACTGGGCTTTTCGGGCGAAAAGTTCAGAAATGGTGTTTTCATTTTTGCAAAGAAAATGGGTTTCATTTCATTTCATCAGATGCGCATGATACTTGCAAACGGACATTTGCGTTAGAAGATGGTGCCAAGACGGTTGCGCGTTGGTTTGGTCCTGAAGCAGTGAACCACTTGGCTGACAATGCCTCTTCTATTTTGACTAATTCAAAAGTGATTCCGGAACGATGGAAATCTCGCAAATGGCTGCTGTCTCTCTGGTAGTTTACATAGGATTGAACTCACAACGTTTAGGAGGAATGAAAATGGAACTGAAGGGATATTTTCGAATTTTGCAAAAAAAACTGTGGTTAATTGTAGTGATCGCACTGATTGCCGGGGTAGGAGCAGGCGTGAAAAGCCTCTTTTTTACCCAACCTCTCTATGAAGCTAGTTCCAAACTGATTGTCAACCAGACTTCAACGATTGAAGGCCAAGCTATTATGGATTTTAGCATGATTCAAACCAACATCAAATTAATCAACTCCTACCGGGAAATTATTAAATCTTCGGCGATCATGGATAAAGTTGTCTCAACATATCCGGATCTGGGTTTAACCTCTAATGAACTTATGAATCGAACCTCCGTCTCTACGGCCAGCGAATCCCAAGTGATGAGCATTACGGTACAAGGGACTACCTACGAAAGTGCTGCAAAAACAGTCAATGCTATCTCCAAAGTGTTTCAATCTCAAATTCCTCTAATTATGAAAATTGATAATGTGGCCATCCTCAGTGAAGCCAATCTTAATAGTAATGCTGCACCAATCAATATGAAAACAACATTAAGCATTATCGTCAGTCTGTTTGCGGGTCTGGTTCTCGCCGTAGCTCTCGTCTTCCTGCTGGACTATCTTGATGATACTTTCAAATCGGAAACAGAACTGGAGAAAGAGCTGGGACTTCCAGTATTGACAGTCATATCCAAAATGAAAAAAGACGATCTGAAAAATACGAAAAATTACGTATCACAACAGAAAGTAGGGGATGGCACATATGTCACGGTTAACCAGTGAGAATAACAGTTTGGTGACCTACTTCAATTCCAAATCTCAAATCTCAGAAGGCTATCGCAAGCTAAGAACCAATATCCAGTTCTCATCCATCGATAGCAATATCAATAAAATTATGGTGGCCTCGGCGGAATCAGGTGAAGGCAAGACAACGACCATTAGCAATTTAGCGGTGACATATGCCCAGGAGGGCAAAAAAGTACTGCTGATTGATGCTGATTTGCGAAATCCCTCATTACATCAAGTCTTTTCTTTACCTAATCATGTCGGTCTAAGCAGTGTGCTTTCGAATCAGTATGCTGTGGAAGAAGTGTTGAGAGACAGTTACATTGATAACCTTCAAGTGTTTACCTCAGGCCCCATCCCACCGAACCCTTCCGAGATGATTGGTTCGAATCGGATGAAAAGCCTGATGGAGAAGCTGGAGAATCAATATGACGTCATCATGTTTGATACGCCTCCCGTACTTACTGTTACGGATGCACTAATCGTAAGTTCTTTATGTGACGGAGTATTGCTCGTAGTGCATGCAGGTAAGGTCAAAAAGGAATTGGTCAAGAAAACGAAGGCACATCTGGAACATGTCAATGCCCGTATTCTGGGTGTCATCCTCAACAATTTAAAGGCCAGTGCAGGTTCCGTCAGTTACGGCGAAATCTAAATAAAACTAAAAGTAATTATTCAAAGGTAAAGTCTACTGCACCTCTATCACTGTAGGCACTCGGTTATGCTGTGGGTTCTCCGGAACCTTAGACGTATATCGTCAAAGGCATGATGTGAGGAGGGGTTAAATGCCCTTTATTTACGTTTGGAGGAAAGGATAAAAAAAAGAGGATAGGGTGGTATTTATGAAAAAAGTGAGAAAAGCAATCATCCCTGCAGCAGGCTTGGGAACACGTTTTCTGCCAGCCACGAAGGCAATGCCCAAAGAAATGCTCCCTATTGTGGATAAACCAACCATTCAATATATCGTTGAGGAAGCCATTGCCTCTGGAATTGAAGACATTATTATTGTGACGGGAAAAGGGAAGCGGGCTATTGAGGACCATTTTGATAACGCATTTGAACTTGAACACAATCTTCTGGAAAAGGGAAAACTTGGTTTGCTGGAAGAGGTTCGCAAATCATCTAATGTGGATATCCACTACATAAGACAAAAAGAGGCTAAGGGACTGGGTCACGCCGTTTGGTGCGCACGTAATTTTATCGGTGATGAACCGTTCGCCGTCCTGCTTGGGGATGATATCGTTGTATCCGATGTGCCTTGTACGAAACAACTTATTGAGCAATATGATCAAGTTCACCAATCTATTGTTGGGGTGCAGACGGTTTTGCCTGAACAAACGGACAGATACGGTATTGTAGACCCCATGCAATCGGATGGCCGTTTGACAGAAGTTCTACGATTTGTGGAAAAGCCTGCTCAAGGCACAGCACCTTCCAATTTGGCTATTATGGGCCGCTATGTCCTGAGTCCGGAGATTTTTGAATATTTGGAACAACAGGAGATTGGCCAAGGGGGAGAGATTCAACTAACAGATGCGATTCAACGATTAAATGAAACACAAGGAGTGTATGCTTATGACTTCGAAGGAGTGCGATACGATGTTGGCGAGAAGCTTGGGTTCATTTTGACAACCATCGATTTTGCACTACAAAATCATGATCTTAAATATCCTATGCTTCAAGCTTTACAACAGATTCTTGACAAGCATGTTGTAGAGCAGGTTGTTGGGAGGGAATATGAATGAGCTCAACTCCACAGACGAAGGAAGCCGAGATCGTCATGGACCCCAGTCTGGGATATAAATCAGGTGCATTAATTAGACAAGATGCGGATAAGACTTATTTATTTATGAAAAGAATGCTTGATTTTCTTGGTTCTTTCATAGGTTTGATTCTATTATTACCCCTTTTTATCCTGCTTGCCGTGCTAGTCAAGATCGAGGCCCCCAAAGGGTCTGTTTTTTTTCGCCAAGTTCGTGTGGGGCAGCACGGTAAAGAATTTTATATGTATAAATTCAGATCGATGGTTGAAAATGCGGAGGATATGCTTGACCAGTTGATCGATCAGAACGAAGTGAACGGTAATATGTTTAAAATGAAAAATGATCCACGGATTACACGCATCGGCAAGTTTATCCGCAAAACGAGTCTGGATGAGCTCCCACAGCTATGGAATGTATTCAAAGGGGATATGAGTCTCGTAGGGCCACGCCCGGCTCTGCCGAGAGAAGTACAGAATTATACTTCATATGACAGACAACGTCTGCAGATAATGCCTGGCTGTACGGGACTTTGGCAAGTGAGCGGTAGAAATAGTGTCGGCTTCGAAGAGATGGTTGAACTTGATCTGACGTATGCTCGTGAGCGTAATCTGTTGGTGGATATTAAAATCATTTTCAAAACATTCAAGGTGCTACTCGGTTCAAAGGATGCATTTTGAGAAAAGATTCTGGTTCTGAGGTGGCATAGCAGATATGCAAAAGACTGGTTTAATGGCTGCAATGGATATGAAGTCTTTTAAGATTATTTTTTTATCTCTGGTCATAGTTGCTGCAGCCATCTATCTTCCCTTGGTTTCGGTGGCTGCGCTATTGTCTGTCATCCTGCTGGGCGTGTATATCAGGCGTCCCAGCTGGATTTTTATGATACTGGTGATCAGTTTCTCCTTGTCCATTGATAAGATCTTCCGAGTACAGCTCGCCGGACTGGACTCACTCTCGTTTTACAAACTTGCGATTCTAGGATTTGTTGTATCCCTGTTTCTACGTTATGGCATACGTAAGGCATTAATCTACCCGGCACTGGCTATTATGTTTCTATTTTTGGAGAGCTACTTTCTCTCTGATCTGCCGAACAAGGTTAGTCCAGTTGATCCATTCAAAGCATTTCTTGGGGTAGTGGTTCCATTTCTGTTGCTGATACCTCATTTCTCACGTGAGGTTAGTCAACGGATCATCCATGTACTTGCTTGGTTACCGCTGTTTAGTCTGGCTGGGGGTTATTTTTTACAAATGGGTGGCATATTGTCCATTGTGAATCTAGAAATATCAGGTGTGACACGTTTGCAAGGTGCGAATATTGCTGCACACTTAGCGATGCTCTGTTTCATTTCGATTTGTGTCTGTCTCATTCAGATTAGACAAGGTCAGCAGGCCGTATTATTTTACATGCTGACGTTGACGCATCTTGTTATTCTGGTGCAGACAGGAACGCGTGGACCGCTGATTGCACTGATTCCGATTATTCTCGTGTATCTTTTTGATCAGCTGAAAGCATTCGTCAAAGGCAGAGTGATTGCGGTCATCCCCCTCATTTTGTTCGTTGTGGCTGTAGCCTATATGGTTATCGCTCAGTGGGACAATTATGAGATGAGATCGGAGAGCAAGGGGCTATCGGGTAGGGATGTAGCTTGGAGCTACTTCATTGAGAAAGCCAATGAATATCCCATCTTTGGGCGCGGGCTAGGCTCCACATTAGTTGCGAACGACGGGAGTATATTCTCCGGATTCGTTGTTCCGCATAACGAGTATATCCGTTTTTATTATGATGGCGGCCTTGTGGGGGCGATTCTATTATTTCTCTCGCTACTGCTTGTGTTCGGGGCAGTCTATCATCGTTTGAAGGGTATCATTAAGCTATATTTTGTAGGTATGATTGCAGGATTTCTAATCTATTCTTTCTTCGATAATACGCTGTCTACAGTACATCTAATTGCCCCTTTTTGTATCTATCTGAATGCATTATACACAACCGGGGAGGCACAGAACACCACGAAGACATCAGAGAAAGAGGCCGATCCACAGGTGCAACTTACAGGGGAAGTATCCTTTTCAAAGGAGATTAGAACATGAAGGTTTGTTTGATCAGTTCGACGGGCGGTCATTATGATGAATTAATGAAAATCATTCCTGCGGTGGAAGAACATGACTACTTTTTGATTACGGAGAAAAACAAAAGCAGAAGCATGGACGCTTCGCGGAACAAAGTGTATTTTCTCATGCAACAGGAGCGTAAAAACATATTATTTCTGCTTGTTTTTGCTGCAAACATTATCAAATCGTTCTATTTATATCTGCGCGAACGCCCGAAAGTCATCATAACGACAGGAGCCGGTGCAACATATCCCTTCTGCCTATTTGGCAAAATCTTCGGGGCTAAGCTCATTTATATTGAAAGTTATGCCAAAATTTATTCCTCCAGCGCAACTGGACGACTGATGTACAAAATATCAGATGAGTTCTTCATTCAGTGGGAGACGTTACAAGACAGCTATCCCAATGCAAAGTATAGGGGGGCTTTATTTTGATTTTTGCGATTGTCGGAACTCAGCGATTTAGGTTTGATCGGATGTTTATCCTGCTGGATGAAGCAATTGAAGCCGGAATCATTCAGGAAGAAGTCGTGGCGCAATCGGGCTACACTTCCTATGAACCGCGTCACTTCAGAACAATTCCTTTTCTTAGCCAAGAGGAGATGAATGCATATATTGAGCGCAGCCGATGTGTAATCACTCATGCAGGTATAGGTTCCATCACAAATTGCCTTGAGCGCGGAAAACCAGTGGTTGTTATTCCTCGTCGCAAGGACAAAGGTGAGCATGTAGACGACCACCAGCTTGAGATTGCCAAGGTATTTCAGGAACGCGGTTATGTCGCTGCTGCGGAGAGTCAGACTGAGCTGGAGAAGCTGATTCCTGCCATTGAAAAAATGGAATTTCAGCCGTATGTAAGACAGCCATCTAATCTGATCTCCTCCATTAAAAATTATGTGAATAGTCTGTAAGGTGGAGCGCAGGGTTAGGGATTAACCATGAAAAAAAAGGAGTCTGTCATGAAACCAAAAGTATTGGTTGTAGGATCATCCTTGAGGGATATGGGCGGAATCGTAAGTGTAATCAAAAACATCGAGGAGTCCTCCATCTCCCAGTTATACCCCATGCAGCGGATCGAAACGTATATCACGGGCAGCGTGTTCTCACGGCTGCTTATTTTTATACAGGGATATTTGAAGTTCTGGATGAAGCTGTACACGTTCAAGCCCGACATCGTGCATATTCATATGGCCAACAACGGGAGTTTCTACCGAAAATCACTATTTCTTCTGACGGCACGCAAGCTGTTTCGCAAGTCGGTTATTCTCCATATTCATGCGGCAAGCTTTGACGAGTTCTATAATAAGTTTCCCCTACAACGTAAGTATTGCCACTATATATTGAATCAGGCCGACAAACTGATCGTATTGTCCCAGACATGGAGAGAGTATTTCGCAACTATTGTTCCGGATAATGCAATAGAAGTATTGTATAACGGTGTATTTGTGAAAGCACCATTACCCAGAACGCAGCAAGCTGCGGTGAATGCTCTGTTCTTAGGAAGACTTGGGGAGCGAAAAGGGGTCTACGATCTACTTCAATCCATTCAGCAATTGAAAGCAAATGGAGTTACTGCTGTTTTTAATCTGGCAGGGGACGGCGAAGTAAATGAAGTCAAGGCAGTTGTACAGCAATACGGGATTGAGGATTGTGTTAACGTACTCGGCTGGATTAATGGAGAGCAAAAGGAAAAGCTGATGCAGGAAGCGGATTTTTTGGTGCTGCCTTCCTATCATGAGGGATTACCTATGGCTATACTCGAAGCGATGAATTGTGGCTTGCCCATTATCTCGACCACAGTGGGAGGTATTCCAGAAGTCATTACATCCGGTCATAATGGGCTGTTAATCGAGCCGGGAGATGTGCACGGGCTGACAGCGGCACTGAATGTTCTTATTACGGATGAAGAGGTCAGAATTAAAATGGGCGCTTACAACACAGAGATTATCTCTGAACGGTTTGATATTAATCTGCTGATGGGCAGATTGTCCGGGATATACGATGCTTTACAGATGAAAGTATCCTAGTAAAAGCCGAAAGAACAGGAAGAGGTGATGGTATGACTCCTTTGGTATCTTGCATCATTACAACCCACAATCGGGTCAACTTGTTACAATTTGCACTGAACAGTGTGCTTGCGCAGACATATCCGGAACTGGAAATTTTCATTGTTGACGATGGTTCAAAGGACAGTACACCCGACGTTTGTCGGGCTTGGGCACTCGAAGATTCACGAATTCAATATATTCGGGTACCCTTTCCTCAGGGAGCCAATCACGCACGGAATGTAGGCATATCGCAAGCCAGTGGCAAATATATTGCTTTTCTGGACGACGACGACGAGTGGAAGCCAGACAAAATCAAAACGCAGTGTGAAATGCTGGAGCGGACACAGGAATCGTTCACTTTTTGCAGTAAATATCTGGTATATACCAATGATCGTCATCAAGTGGTCAAACGGAAATTGTCTGTGGAAGATCGGGACGTGATCCGTTACGAGGATCTGCTTACTTTCAACTGGATTGGGGAAACGTCCAAAATCATGGTCTTGACTTCACTTGCTCGAGACGTTCGGTTTGATGAGAATTTGACCTCAGCTCAAGACTATGACTTTTATCTGCGTATTCTCAAACGGGGATATATTGCCCTGAATGTGAAAGAACCGTTAGTGGATATTAATATCCATAACGGTCCGCGCATTTCCACCTCTACCAGTGCCAAATATAAAGGACAGCGTAAAATCATTTTAAAGTACTATAATGACATGTCTAAAGAGCAGAAGCGCCGCCAACTTCACCACTATCGCATGTTGGAATGGTCAAGGAACCGACTACGCAATCATGTGTATTTGAAGAAAGCATTATCGCTGTATCCATGGTGGAAAGATTGGGTGCTGCTCAAGCGCAATACCAAAATCATACTGCTGGGTTACCTCATGCGATTCCAAGCCAGACGTATGCCTGGATATGCTGAAGAGCCAGCACGAGTGAAACTGAAGTAAGAGGTGCATGGATGGAAAACCCGACAGTATATATGCTTCCGAAGATGATCGAGAACAATAAGTTTAATGAGCTGTTGTCTGGGTCCATTGAGAATAAGGGCTGGGAAGTGAAGCAGTTTAAGAAGAAAGATTTGCTGAAGCTGAAAAAAGATGATATTTTGCATTTCCACTGGCCCAGCTTCTATTACAGAGGATCATCAGTGTTGTCCACTGCCATCAAATCCATACTTTATTTGCTAATGATTGCTTATGCTCGGCTTCGCGGAGCAAGATTGTTTTGGACCGTGCATAACATCTGGCCTCATAACAGTGGAAAGACCAGATTTAATTACTGGATGAGAAAAGTATTGGTCGACAATTGTGTAAAACTGATCGTCATGGGCAAACCGCTCATCCCCGAAATTTGCTCCACCTTCAATATAGATGAGGATCGGATCGAGATTATCCCTCACGGTCATTACAAAGGGGTGTACAAGGGGAAGGGGTTGGACATCCGCGCTCGGTTTGGCATTCCCGAGGATAGCTATGTATATGGATTCTTCGGTCAGGTTTCTCCTTATAAAGGTGTGGATGATTTGCTTGAAGCTTTTGAAAAATTGCAATCGGAACAGGCACATCTACTCATTGCTGGCAAAAAAGTGAAGGATTACGAGTTGGATCTCCACGTTCTCCAAAGCGGCAAGGTGCACACACATTTTCATTTTATCGAAGATGATGAATACTCCGATTACTTTGATGCAGTCGACTCCATTATTCTTCCTTACAAGCAGATCGCTACCTCGGGCAGTGCCATTCTGGCTCTAACCTTTGGAAAGCCTGTAGTAGCTCCACGGATTGGGTTACTGGAGGAATATTTGCCTGAAGATTGTGCAGTGCTATATGATCCAGCGGACCCTGATGGGTTAATCAAGGCTATGCATTTGGTTCGCATGAAACAATCGGAGTTTGAGGAAGGCAGCGGATTTGTCAAAGCGCTAGAACGGCTGGATTGGCCCGTCATAGCGCAGCAAACACTTACGTTGTATTCAGGTTAACCTATTTTAGAATATGGGGATGAAACGATGAAGGTGACCGTTGCAATATGTACGTATAATCGTGCACAGGACGCGGTAGAAGCGATACGCAGTGCCGTGCAGCAGGATTATCCCAGTGATGATTACGAGATTATACTAATTGATAACAATTCAAAGGACGACACACGTGATCGGGTACTGCAAACGATTTTGGAGAACGACCAGCATCATATCCGATATGTGCTTGAAATGAAGCAAGGATTATCCGTTGCTCGCAACCGTGCCATTCAGGAAGCGCGTGGTGAATTTATTTTATTTTTAGACGATGATGCGTTTGCATGCAAGGACTGGATTCAGCAGATTGTGCATGTGTTTGAAATGGATGAACAGATCGGTTGTGTTGGCGGACGGATCGATCCGATCTGGGAAGTGCCTGAACCGATGTGGATTCCACCAGAGAACCGTTCACTGTTCACAATTCTGGATTTTGCGGATGAAGTGACCGAGATGAAAAGTCCGTTTATTCCCTTTGGAGCTAATGTAGCATTTCGGCTATCGGTTTTTGATGAGTTGGCTCCATTTCGTGAAGATTTGGGTAGAGTTGGGAACAACCTTCTCTCTAGTGAAGAGAGTGAACTTATTGCCCGAATTCGTACTCAGCATAAAGTGTATTATACGCCTTATGGCTCGGTACAACATAAAGTAGCGAAGGAGCGGACCACGAAAAATTGGTTTTTGCGTCGGATATACTGGCAAGGTGTGAGTGACGCGATTCGAGATCAGCATCGGGGAATATTACGTACAACCAAACACGGTATCAAGCTTGTTCAAGGCATTACAACGGCAATGATATATATTTATAATGCTGATCGTTTTACACGTCAACTGGCCAAAGTGTGTTACCGGAATGGAATGATCGTTGGATCGCTTCGTCAAAACAGTAAGGGATGAGGATCGCTATGGCTCAAGTTGCACTAAATAAAGTATTACGCGGAAACGGCTTGATGAGTGCTATCTTTCAAACAAGTGGAACCAATCTGCTAGTCATGGTGCTGACTATGCTGTCCTCCATTCTTACGTCACGTATGTTTGGAGTAGAGGGAAAGGGGGCATTCTCAGCCATCCTTTTCTGGCCTGCACTATTAACAGGTTTGGTTGGCTTTGGGCTTCCAACTTCCATCATATATAACATCAAACAAAGCGCTAACGAGAAGAGTGCGCAATATGTCCGTTTAAGCTTTCTGTTTCAAATTCCTGTGAGTATCATCATCGGTGTAATTGCCTGGTTTGGAATTCCACTATGGCTCTCAAGTTTTCCTGCTGAGGTCATTCAAATTTCCAGATGGTACACGATAGCGACTGTGCCCGTATTGATTGTTATCAATCTCATATCGGCTCTCTCGCAAAGCCGAGAAAAATTCGCAGTGTATAACGGTATCCGGTTAATGATCCCCCTCTTTAATGTAGGTGGGCTATTTGTGTTGTGGGGGCTGGGTCTGCTCAGTATTCAACTCGCAGCAGCAGTTTATTTTGTTACCAGCTTCTCGGTGGTCGTCTGGGCAATCTATGCTAACCGTACTGAATTGAGATTGAGATGGTTCCGGGATCGGTTGGATCAGGTCACCGCTAAAAAACTGTTTGGTTATGGCGGCAAAGTATATGGAGTAGAACTACTTGGAACGTTGTATACACAGTTTGACAAAATCATCATTCTTGCCCTGCTTACGCCTCGTGATTTCGGTTTATATTCGGTAGTATTTGCACTATCTCGAATCTATAATGCGGTCCAGACGGCAATTAGCAACGTGGTCTTTCCGAAAGTTACCGGTCTGCCTCAGGTACAGATCATCCAAACGGTAGGCCGAGCATTTCGTATTTCACTTATCGTGATGATGATTATTGTGATCCCAACGATGTTTATCGGGAACTACTTGATGGGGCTGTTGTTTGGTTCTGAATTTTTGGAGGCTAGTGTAGCGTTCTACATTTTAGCCATCGAATGCATAATTGGCGGGGGTTCTTGGATTCTTGCATCTGCTTTTAACGCTTTAGGGCGTCCGGGGCTTGTGATGATCAGGCAGCTTATTGCACTTTCTGTCACAGTAGCTTTATTTTTCGTCTTTACTCCTTTGTGGGGAGTGAACGGGATCGCCATAGCTCTGCTTGTCGGTTCCATTGTGCGTATGTTGGTTACGGTTGCTGCTATGAACATTGTGTTCAAAGTAAGATTTGGAACAATGTTTTTTGACAAGCAAGATCTGCCGTTTTTGTATGAACGGTTGTACAAAAAAAGAAAAAGAGTCACCCAAGGAGGAGATGGAGATGCTGGGCACTAACAATATTCATCCGATGGAAGAACTGAAGGGACATTTACGTCAGATTTTGAAGGTGATCCCATCTGGGAGCAATATCTACTATCTGGACTATCCGGTGTACAACAACGGCGGAGATTTGCTCATCATGAAAGGAACGGAAGCCTTTTTCCGGGACAATGAGATCAATGTGCTTGCCAGATACAGCGTTTTGGATTGTCCTTTATCACTAAAAGTGCCGGACGGGGTCACTATTGTGTTGCAGGGTGGCGGCAATTTTGGTGACCTGTATTCTACCCATCAGAAATTAAGAGAGCGCATTGTTGCTCAACATCCGAGGCACCGGGTCGTGATTCTACCTCAGACGATATTTTACAAGAGCGATATCGAACTGAAAAAAACAGCACGGATATTTAATGGTCACAAGGACGTGCATTTCTTCGTCAGGGATACAGTGTCGTATGAACTGGCCAAGAAGGAGTTTCACCAAACAAACGTATATTTGTCACCAGATATGGCACATCAGCTTTGGCCAATTAAGCCCAAAGGGCAGCCTCATGCGGAGATGTTGTACTTTTTCCGAAAGGACATTGAAAAAACCAAAAATCAGAACCAGTATGAATCGGTTAGTGGACCTGGGGCGGTATTCAAAGACTGGGAGACAGTGTACAACCGGATCGATCGAAAAATTATTCGCACAACTAATTCCTGGCTGAAATCGGGTAAAGGCCGGTCGCTGGCTCGCTGGTTTTGGTACAAATATTCGGACCGGATGGTACATACCGCAATTAAAGAGTTCAGCAAGTACAGAACCGTCACAACATCACGACTGCATGGGCATATTCTTGCCTGCCTGCTAGACCAGCCTAATGTGCTGCTGGATAATTCCTATGGCAAAAACTCAAACTATTACGCGGCCTGGACCAAGAATAATCCAAAAAGCCGATTGGAAGGTATTCCTTCGGGGGGCTTCGGAAAACCTGAAAATCCTGAAAGATCTGAATCGACGAGTGCATCTGCAGAGCATGCTAAAGGTTCAGGAGCCGTTGTGCTAACGGATGGAGCTGCATTATGAGAAGCATTCTATTATCCGGCGGCTCTGGCAAACGTCTCTGGCCCTTGTCTAACGATGCGAGATCCAAGCAATTCCTAAAAGTTCTTCAAGGACCTTCAGGTGAGTTGGAATCGATGGTACAACGAGTTTGGCGCCAAATGAATGAGAACGGACTTGCATCACAGGCGACCATTGCCACCAGCTTGTCACAGGTCGAAATTTTGACTTCGCAGCTAGGGGAAGAAGTACAACTGGTGGTAGAACCGGAACGGCGGGATACATTTCCGGCCATTGCCCTCGCAGCTTCCTATTTGTATTCCGTAGAGAGTGTGAGTCTGAACGAAACGGTTGCGGTGCTCCCAGTAGATCCTTTTGTAGAAAAGGATTTTTTCGAGACGTTGTCTATTTTACCAGAGGTGATAGAGAAATCCGGAGCAGATCTGGCTCTAATGGGAGTTGTTCCAACCTACCCATCTGAGAAGTATGGATATATTATCCCAGAGTATGAAAGAGTAAGTTCAAGCACAGACCCGAAAGAATATGTTCATGTAGCCAAGTTTCAAGAAAAACCCTGTGAATCCGATGCAGCGCTCATGATTGAGCAGAATGCATTATGGAATTGCGGGGTTTTTGCTTTTAAATTGGGATATTTGATTAATTTGTTAATCGAGATGGAGTTGCCCATTCAGTATGACGAGATGCTGAAGCAGTATGGGAGATTACAGAACATCAGTTTTGATTACAAGGTTGTTGAACAAGCGAAACAGATTATAGCTGTACCCTATAGCGGGTTTTGGAAAGATCTCGGAACGTGGAACACTCTTACGGAAGAGATGGATACCACGGTAGTGGGCAAAGGATGGATTACAGCAGATGCCAGAAACACACATCTAGTCAACGAGCTGAACATTCCTGTGGCCATTCTGGGACTCTCTGATGTTGTGGTTGCTGTGAGCCCGGACGGTATTTTGGTTAGCGACAAGGAGTCCAGTCCACGAATAAAAGAGGTACTGAAGAACGAGGAGCAACGCCCCATGTATGAAGAGCGCAGGTGGGGATGTTACCGAGTATTGGATCACACCAGAAACGAAGCTGGAGGTGAGGTGCTGACCAAACGAATCCGCATCACAGCAGGGAAAAACCTCAGTTACCAATATCATTTGCTTCGTAATGAGGTATGGACCGTTGTATCAGGAGAAGGCGAACTGATTCTCAATGGACAGATCCGGAAGATTGGTCAGGGGGATACCGTAGTTATTGATAAAAGTATGCTTCATTCGGTTCTTGCAATGACAGAGCTTGAAATTATAGAAGTACAGATCGGTAGTCAACTGATTGAGGAAGACATTGTGCGAGTTTCTATGGAATGGAAGGACATTGTTCAGACTTATGTAAGGCACGCATAACTACCATATTGAGATTTGGGGGAGATCTTGGAATGAATATTACGGTCATTGGTACGGGATATGTGGGACTTGTATCTGGAGTATGCTTTTCCGAGCTTGGAAACCGCGTCATTTGTGTTGATAACAATGTGGAAAAGATAAATCTGCTTACTGATGGTCATGTGCCCATCTATGAACCTGGGTTGAAGGAGATTATGAACAATAATATGAAGGCAGGCCGATTGTCTTTTACAACCCATATTCAAGAGGCAATCAGCTATTCAGATATCATTATTATCGCAGTAGGAACACCTTCTCTGCCTAACGGTGAAGCTAACCTAAGTTATATCGAGCTTGTCGCGCGGGAAATTGGTTCTTATATGGATAACTATAAAATAATAATGACAAAAAGCACAGTTCCTGTAGGAACCAATGATCGGATTCAGGAGTGGATCAGCAGTCTGACAGACCGGCCGTTTGATATGGCCTCCGTTCCCGAATTTCTTCGAGAAGGTACGGCCGTACAAGATACCCTCTATCCGGACCGTATCGTCATTGGGACATCGAGCACACGAGCGGAGGAGGTGCTGAGAGAATTACATCAGCCACTCACAGATCAGATTATCGTCACAGATATCCGTTCAGCAGAGATGATAAAATATGCATCCAATGCTTTTCTGGCAACGAAAATCTCATTCATTAATGAAATCTCGAATATTTGCGAGAAGGTGGGTGCAGATGTCAGTCGTGTTGCAGAGGGGATGGGGTATGACAGACGAATTGGAGCATCATTTCTCAAAGCTGGTATTGGCTACGGAGGCTCCTGTTTTCCCAAGGATACTCAGGCTCTAATTCAAATTGCAGGTAATGTAGATTATGACTTCAAACTGTTGAAATCCGTTGTGGAAGTAAACAAAGATCAGCGTTTTAACGTTATTCGTAAACTGGAGGATGCGCTCGGTTCACTGGAGGGCAAAGAGATTGCCATTTGGGGGCTTGCCTTCAAGCCGGATACTGATGATGTACGTGATGCTCCAGCGATAGAGATTATTCAGCGATTGCTTCAACATGGAGCCCATGTCCGTGCATATGATCCGATTGCAACAGCGAACTTCCGAAGAGAGGTAGATTCACCTTCTATCGTTTGGGAAGAGCATGCTATGCATGCAGCCGAAGGTGCTGATGCGCTCTGTGTCCTGACGGAATGGAAGGAGTTTATGGAAGTGGATCTAGGTGAACTTTCTACTCAAATGAAGCAACCTATTCTAATTGATGGGCGCAATATTTACGGAGAAGCACAGATTAAAGATACTTCCTTCCAATATTATGCCGTGGGACGTCCAGGACTGACCAATATTGAAAGTAGAAAACCCGCAATCATCTGACGGAGGCGAATGTGATGAGATTGGGGATTAAGATTACAATTGGAGCATTTCTCTTCGTGGTTGTTCTGTTATTAGGATATTTCATTTATCTGTATCTGCATGTCAAATCTGCTGCAGAAGAGATGTATGAGCCCCGCGAGCCCATTAAAACAGTTTCCATTACAGATCAGCGTGGCGGAGGAGACTTTCCTGTAGACATGGAAAACAAGGAAGCTTTCAACGCGCTAATCCTGGGCGTAGATGAACGTGCCAACGATCGTGGTCGCTCAGATACAATGATTGTCCTCAGCGTAAATCCTGCGAAACAGTCCATTCTGATGTTTAACATTCCTCGAGATACCCGAACCAGCATCGTGGGACATGGTACGGAAGACAAAATCAACCATGCTTATGCTTTCGGAGGTGTGAACATGTCTGTGCAATCTGTGGAGAATATGCTAGACATCCCTATACATTACTATATGAAAGTTAACATGGAGGGATTCGCACAGGTCATCGATATGCTTGGAGGAGTTGATGTGAATAATCCGTTTGCCTTTGACTACGAAGGCAGACGTTATGAGCAGGGGAACATTCATCTGGATGGTGAATCAGCTCTTGGGTTTTCACGTATGCGCTATGATGATCCCAAGGGGGATTTGGGTCGGAACGATCGTCAGCGGGAGATCATCCAACAGGTTTTGAAAAATACAGTACAGGTATCTAACATGTTTCAGTTTGAATCTTTGCTTGATGAAGTCAGTACCCATGTCAGAACCGATGTGACGTTTGATGAAATGAAGCAGATGTTCACGAATTACCGACCGGTGCTGAATCGTATTGAATCCATTGAAATCCAAGGCTCCGGGAAAAAAATAGATGGAATTTATTATTATATGGTGGATCAGAAGGAGAGGGATAGAATTCACCGTATGATTGTGGAGCACACAAGATGATCGGATAGGGCGGTGAACCAGATGCGTATCTCCACGCTATTAAAATTATCAATGATTATGCTGTTAATGTATATGCTGATGATACCCGCAAGTACAGATGTTGTTCAGTCAGCTCAAAGCTATCAATGGAAAAATGTACCTATTGGTGGCGGGGGGTACGTTACAGGGGTTGTTGTTCATCCGACTGAACCAGATCTGGTTTATGCGCGTACTGATGTTGGGGGTGTTTACCGTCTAGATAAAAATTCCAATAAGTGGATTCCCTTGCTTGATCATATTGGAGATGAAGATAGCAATCTGTACGGCGTTGATGGTATTGCACTGGATCAGCAAAATCCGAATGTCGTCTATATTGCTGCGGGGAAATATGGTAATGCGGGACCTAGTGATATTCTGAAATCTACCGACCGCGGAGCTACTTGGAAACGGACTGGACTAAACCTTCGTAATGAGGCTAACGGAAACATCCACCGAGCCATGGGAGAGAGCATAGCCGTCAATCCAACCAATTCAAACTATCTGCATGTGGGGACTCGTTATGATGGTTTGTATACATCGAGTAACGGTGGGACCACCTGGAAAAAGGTAAAAGAGGTGCCTAACGGTTTATCCGGGGAGGGTATACGAAGTGTAGCCTATGGAATCAATCCTTTAACAAAGCAAGGTCAAGTCGTGTATGCAGGAGTCCGTGGTATAGGTGTATATAGTAAAGCCCCGAGAAAAAACGGAAAGACGACCTGGCAACTAACGAGCCAAGGTCCCAAATACCCTGCTCGCATGACCGTAGCGAAGAACGGGACCTTATATGTGACGACGGATAAACAGGGGATTTTCAAGTACGATGGTTCTCAATGGACTAACATCACGCCAAGTTCCAGTTATGCCTCGTATTATGGCATTGCCATTGATCCGAGGGACGATAATCACATTTTGGCTGCGGTTCGAACAAGTGGTGATAATCTCCCTCTTTATCGTTCGATAAACGGTGGGAGTAGCTGGACCACTGTCAACAAATCACTGATTTCCAAACCCGGATGGTGGACATCCAACATGTTTTTCTCCGCAACATCCAGTCTCGAATTTGATCCCTACAATCCCGATACAGTGTACGCTTCGGATTGGTTTGGTGTATATAAAACAACTAACATCAATGGTACCGATACAAATGGGGTGGTGGAAGCGACATCTATGTGGGAAGCCATTACGGATGGACATGAAGAAGTCGTAACACTTACAGCCTCAACTCCGCCAAAAGGTGCATCGTTTTTCAGCGGTTTAACCGATCAGATCGGATTCCGGCATGAGAATGTGAACGAATTCCCGACTAACAAAATTCCACTCTCGGGTATGCGTGAAATCGTCAGCATCGATTATCATGAGGCTAATCCGAATTATATGATTTTTCTGGGGAGTAGCGACTGGTATGGTTCAACAACCCGTTTGTTTGTGTCCTCCAATAACGGCGTTTCTGTAACCCCGATGAATCTGCCTGCTGGTTCCAAGTTAGGGCGGTTAGCCTATTCGGCTATCAACCCCAATATCATTATCTATTATCCGCAGACGGGCAATCCGGTTAGAAGTATCAACAGGGGAACGTCCTGGCAAAACATGAAGGGAGCTCCTCTTCGCGCCATTGGGGGAAGTGAGGTTTTTGCTTACAATCACCCGCTTGCAGCTGATCGCATCAACGGGTATAAGTTTTATATGTATGCTGCCGGTTATATGTATCGTTCAACCGATGCAGGGGCTAACTGGTACAAAGCAAATGCAACTCGTCTTCCAGTTAGTAGGGGGAATACTAAAGTAGAGGCTGCACCCGGATTGGCCAATCGTGTATGGGTGAGTCTGGGTGAAGCTGGATTGTATGCTTCAGCAAACTCGGGGTCCACGTTTACCAAGATTAAGGCGGTGCAGAATTCTAAGTTGTTCGCATTTGGCAAGAACCGGCCTGGTAAGACGGTGCCGAGCGTATATGTGTATGGAACGGTTAATCGCGTCAACGGCTTTTTCCGTTCGGATGATATGGGTGTAACCTGGAGTAATATTGGCCCATTGGGTCGAGGAATTGGCTTGGAAAATGAACCACAGATCATGGTTGCTGATCGCCAGACCTATGGTCGTGTTTATATTGGTACGAATGGCAGAGGAATCTATGTTGGTTCGTTAGAGTAATGAGATCGTTTAGGAAAAGTGGTGAACACGATGACGATGAAGGAAGGCTCCAGGCGCTACAAGTATAAGCAGATACGTAGAACATACGGATGGTGTATAGCCCTGCTGCTGGTTCTCTTGTGGATTGTAGTCATCTGGTCGTTCTCTTCTCAATCCTATCAACAGCAGAATATTCAGCCGTGGCTTCACAAACTGTCGCAGAAGGTGCACATCGGGTTCACATTACCCGATGTGCAATTCACATATAGTGGCTACGAATATTCGCTGAAGCAAAGACCATATGCATTTGTAGAATTTCTCTTTCGCAAGACAGCGCATCTGTTTGTCTATGGAATACTTGCGATACTTGTCTACGCTGGGCTGCGATATAAGAGAGTATGTGCTATGAAATGTATTGCTGCGGCGCTAATGGTTGTGGTGATTATTGGCTCTATGGATGAATATATTCAACAATTTAGTAATAATCGGACAAGTTCGATCCGGGATGTCGGTGTAGACTTCATTGGTGGGTGCTTTGGTATTGCGGTCTATACAGGGATTCGAGCTGTGCGGGGGAGAAAGTCTCGTTGATTTCCCAGGAAATGCAGTGTGGACCCCGTCGAAACATATCCTTGCACTCTTAGCTTCTACTTGCTTGCAAACCATCATACATATGGGGTAGGCGGGACAAGGGGGCTAGATTATGCTGCGAAGAAGAAACCGTAATGCGCTGTTCAAAAAAATAGGATTTATTTTGTTTGTACTGCTCTTGCTGTGGCTGATCGGCAGAAGCATACCTGCTTTGTTCCGTGCAGATGCAGCAACTGAGGCAGCGACAGTAGTGGAAGAGTTCTACAAGTATGAACAAACGGGTGACTTTGGAAGCTCATGGGAGCTTTTTCACCCTCTAATGAAAGAGCGATTCCCTAAGAGTGCCTATGTGCAGAACAGGGCCCACATCTTTATGCAGCATTTTGGTGTGCAGACATTTGAATTGGAGGTAGAACCACCGGAGCGGGAATTTGATGTGCAGATCATAAAGGGCGTGAAACCATTTCCTGAAGCGTATAAAACAAAAGTGACACAGACGTATTCAGGGACTTTTGGAGAATTCGACATTGTACAGACCTGTTACCTTGTCCAGGAGAATGAACAGTGGGAGCTGCTATGGTATTATCCGGATGACAAGAGTAACAGCGAAGAAAATTCGTCATGATAAAACGCTATAATTCCACAAAAAAAGAAAGACATCGAGTATTACATATTATGTGATGTATTTGAAGGTTGTGTGGGCCGATTTGTATCATTAGTCCCTAATGTAGCGCTATAAATGCGAGACTTTTGTCGCGTTTATAGCGTTTTTTTTAGTTTTTAGCACTTTTTTATGCTTGAAAAGCTTGACAATAGTCCTGGTGTCAAGTAAATTACGAATTAGGATACAAAATGTATCAATTTTCTGCGCCTTACGACAAATAACAGGAGACTAGAGTCTTCCTGTGAGGGGAAGGTATTCCATTGAGTGAATCGGGCCGCTTTTACTGTGTCAGTTGTGGGATGATTGTATCAGTCGCTAGAGACGCTGCCCAGAAGGAAGAGGGCTATGGAGGCAATCACGTGTTTCGTACTGGATTTTACCGGAGTGAAATGCCGCTTGGATGCTGTGAAGCGTGTGTAGTAGAATCAAAACGGGAAGAGAAAACCCAGTTTACAGGACAATATACCAAAGATTATGATACACTATGCTCATATGAGAAGCGGGCATAAAGTATGCCCGTCCATGAAGGAGAGGATGGAATGCAGCAAGAGCCAGTCGTCCGACTTCAGGGCGTCAGTAAAATCATTTCCTCCCGATCATTGGTCAGCGACCTGACCCTGGATATTTCTCCGGGGCAGGTTTTTGGTTTTTTAGGGCCCAATGGCGCGGGGAAAACAACAACGATTCGAATGATGGTAGGTCTCATGTCTATTAGTAAAGGAGATATTATCATCTCCGGACACAGTGTGAAGAACGAGTTTGAGAAGGCGATATCTCAGGTAGGAGCCATTGTTGAGAATCCCGAGATGTACAAATTTCTGACGGGATATCAGAATCTGGTCCATTTTGCACGTATGTCACCTGGTGTTACCAAGGAACGTATTGCAGAGACGATCGAACGTGTCGGTCTGGCAGCGCGTATCCACGATAAGGTTAGAACGTATTCATTAGGTATGCGTCAACGTCTTGGTGTAGCACAGGCTATATTACACAGACCCAAGTTGCTCGTACTGGATGAGCCAACGAATGGTCTTGATCCACAAGGTATAAGGGAACTAAGGGACTATTTGCGCCTTCTCACCCGTGAAGAGGGAATTACAGTCTTTGTATCCAGCCATCTATTATCTGAGATGGAATTGATGTGTGACACTGTCGCCATCATTCAGAATGGTAAACTGATCGATGTTCGAAATCTCCGTGATGAACAGGGTTCAGATGCTTTAATGGAAGTGGCGTTTGAAGTGAATGATGGGGAACGTGCTGTTCAACTTATGGAGGGAGAGGCGGTTAATCAGGGAAATGTAATTGTGATGTCTCTCTCACGGGAACAGATTCCTGAGGTTAATGCCAAGCTAGTTCGTGAAGGCGTGCAGGTCTATGGCATTCGAACTGTGACTCGTACGCTGGAAGATCAATTCTTGCAAGTGACTGGAGGTGGCGGCATTGAGTAGTTTCGGCAATCTGCTACTGAATGAAAATATGAAGGTGTTCCGCCGTGCACGTACTTGGTTTATGTTGGCTATACTTGCGCTGATCTCCTTGCTAATGCCTCTGTTACTGAGGGAAGGCTTGGGGGCAAGTGGTGTTTTGTATTGGCAGCCAGCGGCTACAACGGTTCAGATTGCATTTTTCCTGAATACCATTTTCTGTGTGGTCATTGCAGCAGAATCGGTCGCTGGTGAATTTACATGGGGAACTATTAAACTGCTGTTGATACGTCCATGGTCTCGCAGCAAAATTCTCGCTTCCAAATATCTAACCGTAGTAGGGTTCAGTATAATGAGTACATTGCTCGTCATTGGATTGGCTATGTTAAGCTCTTATTTTCTGTTCTCCCATGATGTTCCGGCAGGGGGAAGTGTCTCGGCATCCAGTGCGTTAACAATGTGGCTATATCTGTACATCGACCTGTTCATTACACTTGCGATAGCCTTTATGGTATCCACGGTATTTCGTTCGGGTGCGCTTGCGATCGGTTTATCCCTGTTTATTATGTTTACGCAAAGTATATTCTCAGTGATCTTTAACACGGATCGATATGAATGGGCCAAATATGTTCTATTCAACAATATGGATCTGAGCAAATATATGAACACTTCATCAGAGCTGGGCTTAATGAACGGTCCAAGTGACGGGATGACGCTAGGCTTCTCCTTAGCAGTTCTGGCCGTATATTATGTAATCTTTATGGTAATATCCTGGGTTGTGTTCAACAAAAGAGATGTGGCAGGTTAATTCCTGCCTCTTTTTTTGTTTATATGGGGCATGGGGGCTCATTCAGGGTACATACTGTTATTGTAAGGTAAGAACTATATTATTGTCGCAGTAACAGTTACATTGCTATGACAGCGCACGGAGGGAGCACATTTCGTGATAAACAACAAATTTTACCGCGTATGCACAGCGATTATATTGCTCCTGCTGATTGTATATCTAGGAGAAAAAGTAAATTTTATTTTCCGACCTCTAACTTCACTGATTCACATCATTATTGTTCCGTTGCTGATCGCAGGGTTTTTCTATTATCTTTTGCGTCCACTTATAGATTTCATGGAACAGCATAACATCAAAAGAGCTTTATCTGTACTGATAATCTACCTCGCTGTGGGGCTCCTCATCGCAGGATTCAGCGTTCTGGTATGGCCTTCCTTGCGGGAGCAATTGTGGAATTTTATTGAAAATACACCTGCGCTTATTTCTGCTCTTGTGGAGCAGATCAAAGCTCTAGAAGACAATCGTTTCCTTGCCCGATATCTGCCTGAAGATTCGGACTTGCTTACCAGAATGTCGGAATATTTAAGCCAGGGAATCACGCAGGTTACCGATTATGTCTCGGGTTTGTTTTCCGTTGTATCCAACCTGGTAATCATTTTGGCAACATTCCCGATTATGCTCTATTACATGTTGAAGGAAGGCAGTAAATTCGGGACGAACTTGACGCTATTATTTCCAAGGAACTATCGAAAAGATGCGGAAGAAACAGTTCACGAGATTGATGAGGCGCTAAGCAATTATATCGTGGGGCGGGTTATCGTTAATGTGGCGCTGGGGATCCTCATGTTTATCGGCTTCATTATCATTGGCTTGCCTTACGCACTATTATTAACGATGGTGTCCATTGTACTCAACTTTATTCCTTATGTGGGGGCACTGCTAGCAGCCATTCCTGTTGTAATTGTAGCTTTTATCGACTCGCCTTCCATGGCGTTCTGGTCCCTCATTATCATTGTGGTAGCACAGCAAATTCAGGATAATCTGATCTCGCCTTATGTGTACGGCAAGCAGCTCGATATTCATCCGTTGACAACGGTAATCTTGTTGCTCGTTGGAACTGACCTTGGGAACATTCTTGGCATGATCATCATCATTCCGCTGTATATGATTCTCAAAATTATATTTCGCAAAATCCAGAACCGAATTGTTGACGATAAAGCAGATCCAAAATGAGTTGTAGGCGGAGATGCTGGATAATTCCATACTCTACACCCACACGGAACAGCATGGTTTCAAATCCTCTAAGGCTGATTATCCATTGGTATATAGCTTGGTATACAGAAAAGGTCTGTCCTCGTCATAAATGACGAAGGGACAGACCTTTTTAAATCACAGTGGTGCTTCTTTTTCGTTTTCATCCGTATAATCGGACATATTCAGTGGTTCCTTAGGAACGATAGCGACCTTATAGAAGCGATTTTTGTCTTTTTCCAGCAGAACAAAAGTTAGATTCTCGTATTCATACTCTTCCTGTTCTTCCATCTCTGGGCGATGACTGTAGAGCCAGCCTCCGATCGTATCCCACTCATCTGCATCCAGAGAAGATAGGAACATATCATTGACCTTAGACAGCGAAACCTTACCATCCAGGATGACATAGTGTTCATTTATAATCTGAATTTCTTCCTCTTCATCTGCGTCAAACTCATCACGAATCTCACCGACGATCTGTTCTAGCACATCTTCAATCGTTACAATACCCGAGGTACCTCCGTATTCATCGACCAGTACAGCAATATGAACACCATCCTTCTGCATTTTTTTGAGCAGATCTTTGACTGGCGTTGTCTCATGAACGGCTGACACAGGTTGAATGAGAGAATACAGGTCTACAGGTTCCTCATTACCATACAGTTCAAGGAAAAATTGTTTTGTATTAATAATACCGATAATATCGTCCTTGCTCTCATTAACGATTGGAAAGCGGGTATACTGTTCTTCTCGAATAATCTCCAGATTTTCCTCGTTCGTTTTATTTAAATAAAGGCAGACCATGTCGGTCCGGGGAACCATAATCTCTTTGGCTAACATCTCATCAAAAGCGAAAATGCGGCTCACATATCCAAATTCAGCCTGATTGATTTTACCACTCTCAAAGCTCTCATTAATAATAATCTGTAATTCTTCTTCGGAGTGGGCCTCTTCATGTTCTGAAGCAGGTTTGATCCCGAACAATTTGACCAGTTGGTTCGCAGAGCCGTTTAACAGCCAGATAAAAGGATACATAATTCGGTTAAACCAGATGATAAGTCCAGACGTTAGCAAGGCAACCGTCTCGGCCTTACGAATCGCAATCGTTTTGGGAGCCAGTTCACCCACAACCACGTGCAGATACGTGATCGATACAAATGCAATGACAAACGAAAGGAATGAAGCAAGTGAATCAGGAATGCTCATGCTCTCAAACACTGGGTGGAGAATTTTCTCTACCGTAGGTTCACCGAGCCAGCCCAATCCGAGAGACGTTATGGTGATCCCCAGCTGACAAGCAGACAAATATCCGTCCAGATTGGCAACGGCCTGTTTCACAGCGAGTGCCCGTTTGTTCCCTTCTGCAATCATTTGATCAATCCGGCTCGAGCGAACCCGTACCAGAGCGAACTCCACTGCCACAAAAAATGCCGATAAACCTATCAATACTGCAATCAAAACCAAATTTATCGCAAACCTCTCACTGTCCATTCACTACTCTTCTCCTTTGATGTAATAAGTTTTAACGAGTATTATATCTAATTTTACGTAAGAAGACCACCTTCCATTGAAGGGATTAGGAATAGTCTGGAAAAAAACGATTGTCTAAATGTGTGGTACAAATATTTTTTCTAAAATCATACAGGTATGGCCTATGTAAAGTTTTATCTAAATTTTCGTTACGAATCTGGTCCACTTTGGGTATCTATGATTAGCTGGAAGCAATATCGTCAAAGCTGGTTAGGATGAAACAGAGAAGGGTGGAACGGTGGAATAGAATAGTTACAAGTAAGTTGTTAAGGAGGAAGCCACATGCTCTGGCTGGTCGTTATTTTACTTATTTTTATTTTTCAGGCTGCTACCATTCTGGTGTTGGAGTTCCGTAATCCAGCCAAAGCCGTGGCTTGGCTATTCATATTATTTTGTGTGCCTCTGATCGGATTCGTGGTGTATTACTTCGTTGCCCAGGACTACAGTAAACGGAAAAAGCTGCGAAAGGGTGGGTCTAGAATCTTTAGAGAAATGCGTGAAACCATCTGGAAGCAGGCTCACATCGTACATGAAGTTGGTCAAATGCCAGGAGACAGGTTCAATCATCAGCATCGCTTATTTAACTTGTTGTCCCATCTGTCCGAGAGCCCGATTACAGGATGTAATCGAAGCAAGGTGCTCACGAACGGGGAAGAGGCTTTCGCAGCTATGCTGCGAGAGATGGAGAAGGCGGAACATCATCTGCATGTAGAATTTTATATTTTCAGGGATGATGTGATCGGCACACGCTTTCAACAGGTGATGATTCGTAAAGCACAGGAAGGCGTCAAGGTAAGGTTTATCTGTGACGGGCTTGGTAGTCATCACCTGAGTTGGAGTTTTATTCGCAAGCTTCAGGATGCGGGTGTTGAGTTTCATTTTTTCCTGCCGCCACTCATTGCGACGATTGATCGTAGAGTTAATTATCGTAATCATCGCAAAATTGTCGTTGTGGATGGCAAGGTAGGTTTTGTTGGTGGAATTAACGTTGGAGATGACTACCTGGGGCAATACCCAGAGGTTGGTTTTTGGCGAGATACCCATGTGCAGATTGAAGGAGATGCAGTCTACTTTCTGCAGAGTGCGTTTCTTAATGATTGGAAGCTGGCTTCGGGAGAACGGATTCAAGAGCCGCAGCTCGGAGAGTTGTTTCCACCTCATATTTGCAGCGGAGGAGAACGGATTCAAATTCTGGGGAGCGGGCCAGATCAGGATTGGGATGCTATTCAGGAGATGTGTTTTGGAGCGATTTCAGTTGCCTGTGAACGGATCTATATTACATCACCCTATTTTATACCTGATCCAGCTCTCTACGAAGCACTGAAAACGGCGGCTGTCAGTGGAGTCGATGTGCGAATTATTATTCCTTATCAATCGGATTCAAAGCTGGTGCATCTGGCATCTCTTTCTTATGTAGAAGAGTTATTGCGCGCGGGTGTGAAGTTTTATCAGTATCGTAAGGGATTTGTTCATGCCAAAGTAATGATTGTGGATGATTTGTTATCAACGGTCGGTACTGCCAACATGGATATGCGCAGTTTTTTCTGTAACTTTGAATTAACGGCTGTATTGTTCGAAAGCTCTGCTATCCATCGTTTGCTTCAGGATTTTGAACGGGATCTGGAGGAGTGCAGTCAGATTGATCCACAGGTTTTTCAACATCGCTCACGTTTGCAAAAAGGGGCTGAAATGCTTTCTCGGATGCTTTCTCCGCTTCTTTAGCCGATTTAGCCAGATTTCTGAAGGTAAATTCACTTTTTGCGAATTTATCTTCTTTTTGCTGACTATTTTGCACTAATTTGATGTTTTATGATATAATAATTATATAAAACATGTCATGGTGAGGGAGGGAGTCTGCGAGAAACAGGCTCCCTTTTGCTCTTTTTTGGAAGTTTAGTTCAGTACAAAGTGCATTTTGAATCTATTTTATATCGCCTTTAGATACCCGTTTTGATGTTGGGTTAAAGTACATGCAGAATAAAGTTTAGCTCCTTTTTCTACATGGATCTTCCCCGTGGAGTAGTTTAATGGATATATAAAATGGATTCACATTCTGATTTTACAGGGGGGAAACTATGTCCAATGTAACGGTGAAAGAACTAACGGCCAAACAAGCTGGCCACGGCGTCAAAAGCTCGGTATTTACCCTGAAGTTTCTACAGCGTATTGTTATGATTTTGATCGGCGCTTCACTCATGGCAGTATCGCTTGAAGTGTTCCTCGTTCCTAACGGCGTTATTGATGGTGGCATCACGGGGATTTCAATTATGGTATCGGAACTTACCCATCTACCGCTGGGGATATTCCTGACTTTACTCAATCTGCCTTTTCTGATTCTCGGTTACAAGCAGATTGGTAAGACTTTTGCATTATCCACTCTGCTGGGGATCGTCGTGATGTCCATTGGCACATCTTTACTTCACAAGGTTCCAGCGTTGACCCCGGGCGAGCCACTTCTCGGAGCTGTATTCGGCGGATTGATTCTGGGTGTCGGCGTAGGACTTGTGATACGTTCTGGTGGTTCACTGGACGGTACGGAGATCGTAGCGATTTTGTTTAGTGAAAAGTCACCGCTGTCTGTAGGACAGATTGTTTTAATTATTAACGTATTTATTTTTGCAGGTGCTGGATTTGTATTCGGCTGGCCTAACGCTTTATACTCGATGATTGCCTACTATATCGCAATGAAGATGATTGATATCGTGAACGAAGGGCTGGATCAATCCAAGTCCGTCTGGATTATCAGTGAGAAGTATCGCGATATCGGTTCAGCGCTAACAGATCGTCTTGGACGCGGTGTAACGTATCTGGACGGCGAGGGCGGCTTCAGTGGTGATGAAAAAAAGATCATTTTTGTTGTCATCACCCGTCTGGAAGAAGCGAAGCTAAAGTCTATTGTTGAGGATTGGGACCCGCAGGCCTTTGTGGCCATTGGTAACATTCACGATGTGAAGGGCGGACGATTCAAGAAAAAAGGTATACATTAGCCTTTTCTTACATTTGAAAAATGAAGTAAGGGTAATGTGAAAAAGAAAACATAGTTGCGCAAGTGAAGCGATGTATAAAAATAGCCGATACCTGATCGAAGGTATCGGCTATTTTTTCTTTAGGTGTCTTAGAATCGGCTCTATAGGCTGTGGAGGGACAGCTGCAATCAAATCGCCAATAACATGGAGGCGTTCAATAATATTCATCAGGTGATAATCCTGAATGGAAACGTCGCTGCGTACCTCATCCCAAGTTAGCGGAGTAGAGACGGTTCCTTTTGGCTTCGCGCGAGGGGTGTAAGGCGCTGCTAACGTTTTGCCACCATAATGCTGAAGATAATCAAAGTAGATTCGATCGCCACGGTCTTTTTTCAGCCGTTCCAGTGTGAATAAATCAGGATGCTTTTGTGTGACATATTTTCCAACAAAATGACCAATATCCCGCAATTCATCAAAGGATACCCCTGGCTTGATTGGTACAATGATCTGAACGCCTGTAGCACCCGAAGTTTTGGGGACAGATTGCAATCCTAGCGAGGATAAGGTTTCACCCACAATGAGGGCAGCTTCCATGATCCGTGGCTCATGCTCCAATGAAGGGTCCAGATCAATCATCCATTCGCACGGAAGCGTACTATTTATGGCATGCAACGAAGGATGAAATTCCAATGCTGCAAGATTACCGAGCCAGAGCAGCTCGGGCAATTCGTTCATGATAATGTAGCGGATGCCTTCGTGATCGTGTGTATGAACGAATTCAGGTACAGGTTCAGGGGCATTTTTTTGATAAAAGAAAGTTCCTCCGGCACCATGAGGGTATCGAATGGTTGTCAGTAACCGGTTACGAGTATAGGTTAACAGGTACGGAGCGAGCGCAGCTAACTTCTGTAAATACATAGCTTTGGTTATACCTGCTTCGGGCCATAACAGTTTATCTGGATTCGTAACGGTCAGCTCTACACCTTCAATGATGATAGAGCCTTTAATTTTGTGCGGCATAAGGTGTCTCCTTTCTATTCTTATTGGAATGACGCAGTTTGATTTACTGTACATTCATGGATATCGATATCAACAACAGTCTGAATACTTGGATGTCTCATGGACCCTCCGGGAGTAAACTCAAGATACTCCACCTTCACAGTTAACTCAGGCTGAACCCAAAAAACCTTTTTTGCTGTTTCCGGGACATTGGAAAAGGGACTTTGTGCTGAAACGAGGTTATTCGTCTGTTCAGTGATGGATACCCAATCTTGGCGTTTTAATTTTCCTGTACCTGCACTCCCGATGTAGATCAGGTCACCTGTATCGGTGTATAAACCTAACAAAAGTGAATTAACAATGTGATTCGCTTTGGTTACTCCACCTACGACTGCAAATAGATCATTCACAATTTTATGTTTTCTCCATCGATCATCTTTACCTTGTATTCTGTATTTGCTGGAAAGATCCTTATAGACCACACCCTCCATCTGATACTGACTCATCAGATTAAAAAGGGCTGGCCCATCGCTGAAGTTTTGTACAAGTTGTACATTCGTTCTGGGCATGATGATTCGATCAAGCAGTTGTTGTCTGGATTCTAAGGACTGATCTATAACCCAGGCGTTATTGTAATACAAGATGTCAAAAATCATATAAGTCACAGGCGTGACACTCAATGCATGTTGTATACTTTGTTCTTGTTTCAGGCGATCTCTTTTCATAACTTCATGGAAGGATGGTGTAGTGTTCTCAAAGGCAATGACCTCTCCATCAAGAATCACAGAATCAGCTTGGCAGAAAGAGTGCGTATCCAGGAATTCGGGATACTGTTTCGTACGTTCATTTAATCTTCGATTGAACAACCGAGATTCACTTCCATCGTAATAGTGTAGAATTCTTACCCCATCCCACTTGACTTGAGCTACCCAGTTGGTGCCTGAGGGCGGATGAAGCATTCTGACTGGTTCGAATGGAATAATTGGATTGATTTTCATATTATCGCGCCTCCTACACACCTTTCATTATTTCCAATTCCAGAAATCCTAAAGAATATCAAACACGATATCCAGGGATTAATTATGATTTCATCCAGACATCTTGCCGGGATTCAAACTTCTTCGTGTGGCGTTGTTTAGGCTCAGTTAGGATGTGTCAATATTCCTCTATTTATCAACCATGCTAAAAAAGCCTGTCCTTACATCCTCCTGTTGAAGCGAACGGAGAGACGAGGGACAGGCTTGTTGTTCTAACACGATGGTGAGAAGTAGAACGTCATTCTAAAATCTATTCAATCTTCAGTTTTCCGCAATGAGGCGAATTCGAATGTTCTGCGGATCTGCCGCATACCAACCATCTTCATTCTTGGTCACTTCTATCCCTGATTGACGTAAGCGCTCAATAGCTTCCTGAACTTCTCTTTCATGAGCGTACACAATCGTGAAATAGTCGATTCCCGTCGCATGGGAAGGGTTAATCGGAGCATTCACGCCAGCCCAGACGTTAAGTCCAATATGGTGATGATATCCGCCGGCTGACACGAATAATGCGGACATGTTGGCAAAGTTACCCACCACATCGAACCCAAGGATGGCTGAGTAGAAACGGCGAGCTTCTTCTAGACTGCGGACGTGGAAGTGAACATGACCTATAACGGTATCAGCAGGAAGGCCGCTCCAGGTTTCATTCGCCGACAGGTCAAACAAGCTCTGCACATCTACAGGATCACTAGCCATGATGTAATTATTATCCGCATCACGTTTCCATGTGTCACGAGGTCGGTCAGCATAGATTTCAATCCCATTCAGGTCAGGGTCGGATATATAGAAGGCTTCACTCACGAGGTGATCTCCTTGACCAACGTCAATGCCGGATGCCACAAGATTACGAACAGCCAATCCAAGAGACTTGCGATCCGGAAGCAGTATTGCGAAATGGTACAAACCAGCGTGGGTACGCTCAGGGAACGTGACGCTGTTACTTACTTCCTCAAGGCGAAGGAGAACGTTTTTTCCGTCCGCTGTCATTGTGGCAATGGGATCTTGGCGTTTCAACAATTTTAGACCTACAACATCCGTATAAAATTGAATAGATCGATCCAGATTGCTAATTCTGAGACTGACTTCACCCAGATGGGTAGTCGCTGGAATTTGATAAGTGGTATTCATAATAATAATCCTCCTATAGGTTGCTTAAATGATGTGTCAGATAACGATAAACTATATGTCTCAGGTTGGTGAAAAGAAAAGTTGTACTACTTGATATGAAAGTTTCAGTGTAGATCAAGACATGGTCGCAGTGACAAAAATAAGATGGTACCTAACACTTATCACTCATGCCGCTTTAAAAATACTAATAAGTTACTTTTCATAAGTAAGTATAAAATATTAACTAACTTTCGTCAATAGCTTAATGAGAACAAACATAAAAATATTCTGCCATCCGCTGAAACAATTGGTGAAAGCAGCCCGTTCACTTCGTTCAATAACGACACGGAGCAGCGCCAGGAATAATCATGATTATGGTTGGTAGTTCATCTTCCTGAACTGAAGAAATACAAACGGGATAGTAAGCGGATGGCAAGCAAGAGTTGATACGTCTCACGTAAGTAGGGCTCAAAAACGAACGAGTTAACTTGGTTTTCAGACGATTATGTTTTTGGTTTGGTGGATGCTCTTTTACGTTTCGGTGCAGCAGGTGCTTCCTGATCTCCTCCGACTGCGGCCTGAGCAGTCGTTTTGCGTGGAGCGCGTTTTTTGGGTTTGGCCGTCGTTGTGCCGGGATCAGCGGGAATAGGCTTCACTGCTTCAATGCTTGCTTGAAGCGCCGCCATCAGATCCATAACATTGGCCTCCGGTTTAGATGGAGCAATCTTGATTTCCTCACCAGCCACCTTGTGCTGAATGAGATCAAGCAATTTTTCACGATAATCATCTGTATATTTGGCAGGTTCAAACGGTGTAGATAGTTGTTCAATCAGCAACTTGGCCATGGTGAGTTCTTTTTCGTTCACCTGTTGAACTTCGGGAAGATTGGGAACCTGTGAGACTGGACGGATCTCATCTGGATAGAAAATGGTTTCCATCGATAAACAATCCTCCAACACACGAATGGCAGCAAGACTGCTTTTGGAACGGATGGAGATTTTGGCGATGCCAATTTTACCTGTATCTCGCATGGCGTTCATCAGGAGTTGATAAGCATTCCCACCCGCTTGATCGGGAGAGAGGTAATAGGTCTTTTGGAAATAGATTGGATCTATTTCGGTCAAATCCACAAAGTCGAGAATCGTAATGGTTTTGCTGCTGGACTCATTCAAAGCTTCAAGTTCTTCTTTTTCAAACAGGACAAATTTACCTTTTTCGTATTCATAACCTTTGGTGATCTCTTCCCATTTGACGTCCACCTCACAGGAGGGGCACTGCCGTACATAAGCGAGCGGGCTACCACAGACCTTGTGAATGTAACGCATGGAGATATCTTTGTCCTCGGTGGCCGAGAACATTTTGACAGGCACATGCACGAGACCGAAACTGATGGCGCCTTTCCAGACGGTATGCATAAGGGCGGCTCCTTTCCAAATTCTTTTTTTATGAATAGTATGGGCAGTTGTTGTGAGGGATAGTCGCTAACCTAACTCAGGATCGTATAGTTATTTCGAATGATTCAAACGGTTGTGTCCAGCAGTTAGTATGGTTCTGTGATAGTCGGGGATGATAACAAAAACAGGATGGGGAGGTGCCAGATGAAGAACAAGAGAGACGAGGAAGAGGCGCACAAGCATACATTCACACCTTATCCTCTGGAAGATGCCGAAAGTGCAGAAGAGTTCTACACGCCGGGAACGACTGTGAATTGGGAAGCAGTCACTTCGGAGAAACTGCCGCTGGATCGTGAATCCTTCATGCTCGACATTGATCGCATGGTGAATGAGGGCTTAGGTGGAGGTCAAGTTACGGAGGATAATGGGTATATTGGGGACAGTACGACGGATACGATGATTCAGGAAAATCACAATGAAGATCCGGAAGGAGACTACGAATGAGATGATGGATACAAAGCGGGCCAAAGCCATTTATGATTCCAAAGATACCATTGCAGTGACGCTTGAAGGAGAGCCTGTATGGATTGAACATGTGGACGAAGCTAACGGTATGGCAACGGTGCAGGTCGGGAGCAGACCCGGCAACACTCAAACAGTGCGTGTGGATCGTCTGGAGGAGTAGCTAGCTAGGCGATCAAGGAAGTGTAGATCATCTTGGTGGTGAAACTGGTGAGCAAGCATTCGCAATCAATAGTTAGGAAGTAAGCATGGGACCATGATGAGATGGATCATGTAGATGTAGATAAATGTAGATGTAAAATAGGCTAACTCAGGTGCTCGTATCTTGTAGAGTGTCCGTAACCTTGCGTATATTCTAGATGACCGGCACCGAGAGGTGCCGGTTTATTTCATATCATCGATGAATATAGATGAAGTTGGTTATTGAGAGATGGACTATCGAGCATGTTCCTTCGATGTTGCGGGGGAGGAAAGGGACCGATATAATAAGGGTCAAAGTGAACTCAGGCGGGGAACCGTCAAAGGTGGGACGTATATTGAATCAGATGCATGAGCAGTGGGTGTATGAGTCCCATAGCATTGCAGATACAGAAGCGCTGGCGTCGGCTCTTGCGACGCAAGCACATGCCGGAATGGTCATTGCATTGGATGGCGATTTGGGTGCCGGAAAAACAGCATTTTCCCAGAAGTTTGCTTGGCATCTGGGTGTGAGGGATGTCGTGAGCAGTCCGACATTCACGTTAATTAAGGAATACGAGGGACGATTGCCTCTATACCACATGGATGTATATCGAATATCGCTGGAAGAAGCGGACGAGCTGGGGCTTGAAGAGTATTTTTACGGTACAGGAGTTAGTCTCGTAGAGTGGTCTAGCATCATTCCTGAGCTCCTGCCGCAAGATCATCTTCATGTTCAGATTGAAACGATGGGTCCGGAGGAACGAAAGATTACACTGGATGGGTACGGTGAAGTGTATGCCGCGCTGTGCCGACAGTTCAGACAGAATGGAGTCATAGGATGATGGAAGATTTGCAAAATAAGCCGCGTCAGCGGTTTTTGGTGTTGGATACATCCACCGCAGTCATGGCCGCGGCGGTGATGGAGGAGCGATCGCTGCTGGAAGAACGCAATGAGCGTGCTGAGCGTAATCACTCGGTGCACGTTGTGCCGGTGATGGAGCAGCTGCTCGCTGCCAGCAGCACGGAACCGGGCCAGCTAGACGGCATTGCCGTCGGCATTGGTCCGGGCTCCTACACGGGCATACGCATTGCGGTGACCGCGGCAAAGACGCTTGCCTGGGCTTGGGACATCCCCGTTGCCGGGGTGTCCAGCCTTCAGGCTCTCGCCTGGGGCGGCTGGCATAGCGGCCTCGCCGCCAAGGCAGAAGCTGCGGCTGATGATGCCGCAGCCGGTGCTGGCGGAACGCCATCCGCGGACCAGGGCGGCACAGGTGCCGCCCCTGTCCACTGGATCGTTCCGCTCGTGGATGCGCGGCGCGGTCAAGCCTATACCGCGCTGTTCGCCTCCGCCGGCGGCGATGTGCCCCGCCGGCTGGCGCCGGATGCCATCCGCCAAATGGACGGATGGCTGGAAGAGCTCGCCGCCCGCCTGGCGGAGGCGGCGCCGGAAGAGCGGCCGGCTGCCGTCTGGATCGTCGGCGAGACGGCCCAGCATGCGGCGGCAGCGGCAGAGCTTCGCTGTCCCGCAGAAACGGCGCTCCAGCTCGTACCGTATGAGCTGGAAGGCCGCTGGATTGGGCGCCTTGGCGCCGAAGCGCTGCTTGCAGGTCAGCGTGACGACGTACATGCACTGGTGCCGAACTACACCCAGCTGTCCGAGGCGGAAGCGAACCTGCTGCGCAAAGGCTGAAGGGAGAGGGAAGCGGATGGAGAACGTTGCGAACGAAGGACAGGACACCATGTTTCAGTTTAGACTCATGACGGTAGCGGATATTCCGGGCGTGATGGAGATCGAGCATGAGGCATTTACCCTCCCTTGGACGGAAGAGGCTTTTCACAATGAATTGAACCATAATCATTTTGCTAAATATATGGTCATGGAACTGGATGGAATTCCCATTGGATATGCAGGCATGTGGACGATTATGGACGAAGCCCACATTACCAATATTGCCGTGAGAAAAGCATACCAAGGCCGCAAGCTTGGTGAGAAGTTGCTGGACGAGCTAATGAAAACCGCAGCGTATCTCGGAATGGAGCGAATGACACTGGAAGTCAGAGTGTCGAATATTGTAGCTCAGAATTTGTATCAGAAAAAAGGGTTTGAATCGGCTGGTCTGCGCAAAGGGTATTACTCCGATAATGGAGAGGATGCAATGATCATGTGGGCGGCACTGCCGCCTGTGAGCCGGAGCGGCGAAGAGGAAGGAAGCGTACAGGATTCATGAACGATCTTATAGATAATCAACAGGGCTATGCCCCATCCTATATACTGGCGGTTGAGACAAGCTGTGATGAAACCTCGGTAGCCGTTGTTAAAGATGGGCGTGAGGTGCTGTCGAATCTGATCTCGAGTCAGATTGAAACACATAAAGCATTTGGCGGCGTTGTACCAGAAGTGGCTTCGCGTAAACACGTTGAAGTGATCACGCTGATGCTGGAGCAGGCCATTGAGCAATCCGGCATTCGTCCGCGTGATTTGAGCGCAATTGCGGTCACCCAAGGACCTGGATTGGTCGGTGCACTACTTGTGGGTATCGTAGCAGCCAAAACGCTGGCCATGGCACTGGGCAAGCCGCTGATCGGCACCCATCATATTGCCGGGCATATTTATGCGAATCGCCTTGTGCGTGAACTGCAATATCCGGCGATGGCTCTCGTCGTATCTGGCGGACATACAGAGCTTGTACATCTGGAATCCGAAGGCAAGTTCAAGCTGATCGGCCGTACACGGGACGATGCCGTTGGTGAAGCCTATGACAAAGTGGCTCGTGCTCTGGGGTGTCCTTATCCGGGCGGCCCGCATGTAGACCGGATGGCATCCGAGGCTGAGGACGTTGTTCCCTTGCCGCGAGTATGGCTTGAAGCAGGTTCCTATGACTTCAGTCTCAGCGGATTGAAATCGGCAGTATTGAACGCGCTGAATCAGGCTAAAATGCGTGGCGAAACACTGGAGCCGTCTGCGGTGGCACGTGGTTTTCAGGAAGCCGTCGTTGAAGTGCTCGTGGAAAAAGCGGTACGGGCTGTTCGTGAATACGGATCACGTCAGTTACTTCTGTGCGGTGGGGTTGCGGCCAATCGTGGCTTGCGGACAGCCTTGCAGGAACGCTGCGCGAAGGAAGGGCTGGAGCTGGTCATTCCGCCAATGGAGTATTGTACGGATAATGCAGCTATGATTGGCGCAGCGGCACATCTGAAATGGATTCGCGGCGAGGGGACTAATTTTGATGCAAAGGCAGACCCAGGACTATCTTTGGAAGCCTGGTCGGTGCAGTCTGAAGCATAGAATTTTGTGGAGTTCGAATTTAGTGTAATGTGTTTTGGGAAGAGATGGTTCATTTTTGAAACGAATGGTTGACAGCAGTTTGTGAAGAATGTATATTAGTTACAAATTTAAACAGGATTCATCTCCTGAACTGATAAACGCAATGAACAGGAACAGTAAGGTTACTCCCGGTCATAGAGAGCTGCGGGATGGTGCAACGCAGACGAAGGACACCTGAAACTCACCTGGAAGCGGAACGATGGAACGCGGCTATTCTATAAAGGAAGCATAAGATTGAACTAGCCAGAGTATATCGTTACGGGTTGCCTCCGTGAAAGGGCCGTTGTTATCGATCGAACTTAGGGTTAGAGCAGAGCGAAGACTGTATTCGTTATGCTAATGTTAAGGGTAAAGATCGATGGACAATATGAGGGGGCTTTCAGGTCTATTCCAATCTGTCGTTGTTGTGTACAACAGTGCAGATTACGGCTAGACAGAATGAGAGTCAACAAGAGTGGTACCGCGAAGGTGAACAGCCTGTCGTCTCTTGCATGATGCAGGAGAAGGCAGGCTTTTTTGATTTTTATTTTTTCGTCAATGTAACAATAAATATCATATTAACAAAGGTAATGAACGGGAGCAGTAGAACGGCAAAGGCGCTCAGAGAGCTGCGGGGTGGTGCGACGCAGTGGCTGGAATCGGTTGAAACTCGCCCGGGAACAGAGCTTTGGAAACATGAGAAGAGGTAGAGCGTGCACGTCACTAAACGAGACGGTGTCAACTCATGTGTACATAGCAACGGCTAACCCCCGTTACAGGGTGTTTCTCTGAATTGTTACGGTTCCGCCGTAGTTAGGGTGAAGTCTAATGGACTTTTTGGAGAACACGAGGTGGATGGCAGCAGCGCAGGCTGGGCGATCAAGCGAGAGTGGTACCGCGGAGGGGAGAATAACCCGCCGTCTCTTTGATGAGATGGCGGGTTATTTGTTTTTGCTGCCGGCAGCAGGGTGGGCAAATGAAACAACCATATGGGATGCATGTTGCATCAACATCAGAATAATTTCAGAGTGTAAGTCGACGTACACTTTGAACCAACACCAGAGGATATATTTTCACAAACCAATCGTACAAGTGCAGAAGTAAGCTGAGAAAGAAAGTATAATTTCGTCTTTTTCGTCCGTCTCGTTCGTCTCGTGCAAGTCGGAAGTTGATTCTGGTTCACAATGAACCAGCCGCACAGGAGATCCTAAAATAATGGAGGCTGAATCGTATGACCACCAATCCGAACAAACGCATGATTGAAATTTTTGATACAACGCTGCGCGATGGAGAACAAGCGCCTGGAGCCAGTCTTCATCCTGAGCAAAAGATAGAACTGGCTCATCAGCTGGCTGCGCTAGGCATTGACGTCATTGAGCCTGGATTCCCAATCTCCAGTCCAGGAGAATTTGCGGCAGTTCAGGCAATATCAAGACAATTGCAGCAAGTCGAAATATGCGGATTCGCGCGTGCAGTCAGAGGAGACATCGATGCAGCGGTGAAAGCAACCGCAGATGCAGCTCGGCGACGAATCCACTTGTTCATATCTTCTTCCGATATTCATATTGAACACCAGCTGCGTCGTCCACGTAGTGAAGTGGTTGCTACAGCAAGAGAGATGGTTTCCTACGCACGTCAGTTTACGGATACGGTGGAATTCACCGCAATGGATGCGGCGCGTACCAAGATCGATGATCTGATTGAAATGATTGAGGTAGCCATTGAAGCAGGCGCAAGCATTATCAATTTGCCGGATACGGTAGGGTACGCACTGCCTCATGAGTATGGGGAGATGTTCAGACGAGTACGTGAGGGAGCAAGAGGTGGCGATCGTGTCCGCTATAGTGCTCACTGTCATAACGATCTGGGATTAGCTGTGGCGAACAGTCTGGCTGCCATCGCGAATGGGGCTTCACAGATTGAAGTGACGATCAATGGAATTGGAGAACGAACGGGGAATTGTGCACTGGAAGAGCTGATTATGGCGCTAGAGACGCGTGGTGATGTTATTGGAGCAACGACCAACATCAAGCTGAATCAGCTGTATGAGACCTCTCGCCAGATTAGCCGGGCCATGCATTTTCCGATTGCCTACAATAAACCGGTTGTCGGACGCAATGCGTTCCAGCACGAATCAGGCATCCACCAGGATGGTTTGCTGAAAAACCGTAATACGTATGAAATTATGGACCCAGAAGCACTGGGTATTCCGCGTAGTATGATTATTTTGGGCAAACATTCCGGTCGTCACGCCTTGAAGGATCGGGTACGCAAATACGGATTTGAACCGGATGAGCAGCAGATGGAGCAACTGTATGAAGTGTTCAAAGTGACCGCAGATCAGCAAAAAGTAGTTAGTGATGATCAACTGCTGCAGATGGTAAGCCAAACGATGAACATCCCGGCACAGGACTATGAGCTAGTCGAGCTGCAGGTGACTGCGGGCAGCATGACAGATCGGATGGCTGCCGTCCGCATTCGTACGAGTGCAGGGGAACATGCTTATTCTGCCGTAGGCAAAGGGCCTGTAGATGCAACGATTCAGGCTATTGGGCAGTGTATCTCGGATGATATTACGTTTGTAGACATGGAGATGCATGCGTTGAGTAGTGGAGAAGGGGCTAGCGCAGAAGCTGTGATCACGGTGGAACGTGCCGGACGAGAATTCCGGGGGACTGCGACACATCATGATATCGTCATGGCCGCAGGTTTGGCGTATGTTGCGGCATGTAATGCAGCTGGACTGAAAGCAGAATCCGCGGAAGATGAAGAGGTGTCTGTACAATAGAGATAAGCTGGGCTTATTATAGCCACGTCAGAAGGGGTGCTTTCGTCAGTTATTGGCGAAGGTGACCCGAAAATCTACCATGAAGAATTTAAATATGTCAAGGTGTGATTATAGTTATCCACATATCCAGCATAAGTTGTGGGTAACTGAGGTGAAGTCCTGCTATAGACGTTTTCGAAACCAAGCGCTTATAGGGGATAGAATACGATGTGGTTATCCACAATGTTGTGGATAAAGTGGATAAAATGGTGGATAAATATGGTTTTCCCCTCTAAGTCCTATTCTACCAATGTATAATTACATAAAAAGGGTCTTAAAGGGACGCCTCTTCTTGTGGATAAAATAAGGTAGTGATTTCAAAAAAAAAATGTGTCATTCACAACGATTTGACAAATAAGAAAAGATAACTTCGTAATCGCTTGAAATGAGTCGATTGAAGTTGAAGGTTTACATCCAACTGTATTTGGCGCTTCCTAGATGACAGTGCTAGCTATACAGAAAAAAGGCTCAGCGTAGTTTCCTAACGCTGAGCCTTATTCATCCAGATTGGATGAGATATGCTATTCAGTGACAATCATATGGGGTGTTTTGCTAACAATTCTCTCCATTGAGTCCCATTGTCTACTGAAATACTTCTATTATGATTCTAGCCCATGGCGAGCGTTTCCCATTCCTCGTAAGCCTTGGCAAGCTGGGATTTATGATCTTCTAAAGACTGCTGGAGCTCTTGAAGTTTCATATAGTCCTGATAAACTTCGGGCAGAGCCATCTGCTCTTCCAGAGCCGTTATTTCCGACTCCAGCTTGGCAATCTCCTCCTCCAATGCTTCCTGCCTGCGCTGTCGGTTTCGTTCTTCGCGTTTGGCTTGTTTGTCTGCTTCGAAGGAAGCGGCACCGGATTTCTCGACTACACCAGAATGGGCGCTTGCTGCTGATGAAGCAGGAGATTTGGAAGATAACTGTCGACTCTCCGCGGCCTCGCGGGCAATCTCCTCCAGTTCCTGTTTTTTCTCCACATAGTCATCATAATTACCAAGGTAGTGTTCTGTTCCACCGGGATGTAGTTCAACGATCCGCTCCGCCATCTTGTTCAAGAAGTATCGGTCATGCGAGATAAAGAGCAGCGTTCCTTCGTAATCCATCAATGCGGCTTCCAGCACTTCCTTGGCGAAGAGGTCAAGGTGGTTGGTCGGCTCATCGAGAATAAGAACATTGGCTTCCTTCAGCATAAGCTTGGAGAGAGATACACGGGCTTTTTCTCCGCCACTAAGCGAGGAGATTTTTTTGAGTACATCATCACCGCTGAACAAAAAGTTGCCGAGTACAGTACGGATGCGCGCTTCTTCCATACCTGGATAAGCACTCCACAGTTCTTCCAATACGGTATTGGAAGGGTTGAGTCCTGTCTGTTCCTGATCATAATAACCAATCTGAACTTTCGTACCCCACTGAATATCCCCCTCTGCAGGACGCAAACTTCCCGTAAGGCATTTCAGCAACGTCGATTTGCCGATTCCATTCGGACCAATTAGAGCAACCGTTTCGCCACGTCGCAGATCAAAGGACACATTGCGGAACAGAGGTGAGCCCTCATCGTATGCAACGGATAACTGATCAACACGCAGGACTTCCTTGCCAGACATAACAGCGGTCTCAAATGAAAAATGGGCTTTCTTGAGATCGCCAAGTGGTTTATCCAGCCGATCCATTTTCTCCAATGCTTTGCGTCGGCTCTGGGCACGTTTCGTAGTTGAAGCGCGTACGATGTTCTTTTGCACAAAGTCCTCCATCTTGGAGATTTCATCCTGTTGTTTCTCGTATTGTTTCATCTGAATCTCGTATTCGGCGGCCTTCAGTTCCATATAGCGACTATAATTGCCCGTATATTTTTTGGAGCGATGACGTTCAATTTCGACAATGGTCGTTACCAGTCGATCCAAGAAGTAGCGGTCATGGGAGACAACGAGCAACGCGCCTGAGTATCCTCGGAGATAATCCTCAAGCCATGTGAGTGTAGCGATATCGAGATAGTTCGTAGGCTCGTCCAGCATGAGCAGATCGGGAGCTTGCAGCAAAATACGAGCTAAGGCGAGTCTCGTCTTCTGTCCGCCGCTGAGTGTACCAATCGGAGTATCTGGTGAGAATTCACCGAAACCCATTCCGTGCAATACGCTGCGAATGCGAGTTTCCATCTCGTATCCGCCATGATCTTTGAACCAGTCCGAACGTCTTGCGTAGCGTTCCAACAGGTCAGCATATTGTTTTTCATCCTCCATCAAGGCAGGGTCAGCAATATCATGCTCCATCTGTCTCAGTTCTGCTTCGGTTTGAGTGAGATGTTCGAAGACATGCATCATCTCTTCCCAGATGCTACGGTCAGACTGCAGACCGCTGTTCTGCGCGAGATAACCGAGCGTTGTTTCTTTGGACTTGAAAATTTGTCCACCATCATAGGACATCTCGCCAGCTATGATTTTGAGCAGAGTTGATTTACCTGCACCGTTAACACCGACCAAGCCGATGCGCTCGCGTTCTAATATTTGTAAGTTAACGCCGTCCAGGATCGGATCGACACCAAAACGTTTAATAATTCCGGATACTTGCAGCAACATAGAATTAAGTTCCTCCATAGGTCGAGTTCTTGATTAAACACTTACATCTCAGTTTACATGAAATACAGAGCAAATGCACCGATTCGGAACCGCCTCGGCTTGTAGTCTTTTTGATCAATCAATGATAAACTGAAAGAAGACATGTTATTACATGAGGATTTTGCAGAAAATGAATCATTTCAACTTGATCATCCAGATGGCATCTTGTCCTAACATATAATTGCAGTGGAATCATATTTTTTTACCTTCCAGATCAACAGGAGGTTTGTCAGCTTATGCAGCAGGATCATACGGAAAAGAAGAAGCAGCTTCGATCCCGGTTGAGAGAGTTGCGTAATCGTTTGGACGAACAGATGCGAGCGCAAGCGATGAAGCAGATGAATGACGGTTTGAAACGTGAGATGGATCGTCTGCGGCTAACTAAAAACAAACATAGGCAGGGGCCGCTAGTTATTTTCAGCTATCTGTCTTATGGAAGTGAGGCACCCACCGCTTTTGTTTTCGAAGAGGGATGGAGACAGGGGGATGTCATGCTTGCGCCTAAAGTACTCGCTAATCCGCCTCGGATGGAATTGCGGAGAGTGACAGGGGCTGAGGATATCGAACCGGGGATTTGGGGCATACCTGAACCTAAAGACTCTTGTGAAGTGTTGCACCCCGAAAGCTGGCCTGATCTGGATCTGGTGCTTGTCCCCGGACTGGGGTATGACCTCCAAGGAGGGCGCATTGGATATGGTGGCGGTTATTACGACCGGTTCGCAGAGCGTCTGGAGAAGCATTGTGCCGAGCAAGGGAAAAAACCTCGTATGGCAGCTCTGGTACTGCCTGGACAGCTGGAGCCCGAGATCCCGATGGACCCGCTTGATCTGCGGCTGGATCTGTTGATAACACCCGAAGGTATATTACATATCGAATAAAGGGTTGTGATGTGATTGAACTCAGAAATAAACCAAGGTCATGCTTCCAGCGGGAAGTTGACTCATTTTAATGAGCAGGGACGGGCTCGAATGGTTGACATTTCCGGTAAAGAGGTTACGGTACGAACTGCTGTAGCAGTAACCAAAGTAACGATGAACCCGGAGACACTGGAAGCGATTCGCCAAGGGCGTATTGGTAAAGGTGATGTTTTGGCAGTTGCTCAGATTGCCGGTATTCAGGGGGCGAAGAAAACGTCCGACTGGATTCCCATGTGCCATCCGCTTGCACTGAATGGTGTGGATATTCGTTTTCATGATAATGGAGTGGATGAACTCCATATTGAAGCGACCGTTAAGACAGAGGGTAAGACCGGTGTCGAGATGGAGGCGCTCACGGCAGCCTCGGCTGCGGCACTTACAGTCTATGACATGTGCAAGGCAATGCAAAAAGATATGATCATCGGTCCAACGATGCTCCAGTCCAAGAGCGGAGGAAAAAACGGTGATTTCAACCGATAATAAGTATTTATTTTCATAGAAGAGAAGGGTGATCTTTATGGTGTGGAGAACAGCAATCCTGACAGCCAGTGACAAAGGGGCCCGTGGAGAACGTGAGGATACAAGTGCACAAGTCATACGCGAGCTGGTTGAGGAAGAACTGGGAGGTCAGATCGTGGAGTATCGGATCGTTCCTGACGAACCCGATGAGATTATTGCGGCATTGATCGAGATGACTGATTATTTTCACGCCGATCTCGTATTAACAACAGGTGGCACGGAGCTTGCTATTCGGGATATTACACCTGAAGCAACGAGACGTGTCATTGAACGTGAAGTTCCCGGAATGGCTGAGGCGATGAGGTACAGTGTGATGAGCAAAAATCGCTCCGCGATGTTGTTCCGCGGCGTGTGCGGCATTCGTGGTCGTACGTTGATTGTGAATCTGCCAGGTACGCCAAAGGGTGTGCACGAGCATTTGGCAGCAATTATGGATCAGCTTCCAGAGGCACTTCTGATGGTTACAGGACAATTCAAGCAGTAGGATGAATGGATGGCTGTTCATGTGCCAAAATTCTGAGGTATTACGCTAGGAAACACCTTTCCCTTGTTGAAAGAGCTGTCTTCTGAATTTCGGTAGAAGAAATATGTTCCATTATAACATTTTACAGGGTATGTAAGTGGTTACATCTGTGGTATGATGGGCATACATCCAAATACAGTTAAGACATCTGATGAATGTGACTTCGGGTATGCGCATTTCGAAAGCTTGAAACAAGGAGGAAGATCAATGTTTAATTCGATTGGACCAACAGGATTTATTTTGCTGGCTGTGCTTGCATTGCTGTTGTTTGGGCCTAACAAGCTGCCGGAATTGGGACGGGCTGTTGGACGTACATTCCGTGAATTTAAGGAAGGCGCACGTGATATTATTTCGGACGATGATGCTTCCAGCCGCAAAGAGCAGGAAAAAGCGAAACCGCTGGTAGCAGAAACAACAATAACTGAGAAACCTGTGGATAAACGCCTGCCGGAATAAGGTTCATGCAATGAATGAGAGATCCCTTCCTGCCGGAAGGGTTTTGTATTTTAAGCTGAATTCCAGGGGAGGCAGGCATGACGCAGCAAAATGAAGAAATGACGCTTTCGGAACATTTAAGTGAGCTACGTAAGCGGCTAATCTATGTGTTAAGCATTTTTGTTTTGGGATTAATTGCAGGATTCTTCGTAGCAGATCCGGTCTATCGTTATCTCACTAAGGCGGAGTCGGCTCAGGGATTTGTCCTCCATGCCTTCTCTTTCTGGGATGGTATTGGCATCTACATGAAGATTGCTGGCCTTTTTTCCATTATTATTACATTGCCCTTTACGGTGTACCAATTATGGAAGTTCGTTAGCCCTGGTTTGCGACCGCAGGAGCGGAAGGCTTCTTTGAAGTATGTGCCCTATGTGTTTCTGCTGTTTCTGGTCGGTGTAGCCTTCTCGTATTATATTATCTTTCCCATGGCGCTAGCGTTTACCTCTACGGTCACCGAAAAGATGGGACTTGTTGAAACGTATGGCATGAAACAATACTTCAGCTTCCTGTTCGGCATCGTGCTACCGGTATCTCTGCTGTTTGAATTGCCACTGCTGATTATGTTTCTGACAGGACTGCGGATACTGAATCCGATTCGTCTGCGCAAAATGCGCAAAATTTCTTATTTTGTGCTCATTTTTATTGCGGTGGTGATCACACCGCCAGATTTCATATCTGATCTGCTCGTTATGATTCCGCTGTTGCTGTTGTATGAAATCAGTGTGTTTCTATCGGCCATTGTGTATCGCAAACAGCTCGCAGCGGATCAGGAGATTGAAGCCCGTTATCTTCGTGCGGAGGACAATTCGCATGCGGGATAGAGAGCAAGAATATAGAATGCGAGTGGAAAGAGTAACCATTCGTTCGTTTAGAAAACCCGGTGAGGACGTTTCGTTCTGCTCCGGGTTTTTTGGTTTCGTTTGAAAATGAGAGCCGATCTGGACATGCAGGCATATTATGCCGATCAATGGATACAATGGAGAAGGGGATAAGGGTGAAGTTTGCAATCAAGCGAACGAATCTCGTAAAATAAAAAGCATACCGATGTATCATACATCCAGCCTGTGTAGGCCGGGAACAGGCCGAGAGGGTATGAATTCAAACGTAGTTTCTCGTAAAAAATCATCAAAAAGACTTGAAATCATGCTTCAAGTTGAGTATCATAAAGTTGGTTGTTAGCACTACACACTGTCGAGTGCTAATACATATGGCTGCAACCTACAATGCAAGGCTATATAATTTCAAAAGGAGGCTATTTTTCATGATCAGACCTTTAGGTGAACGCGTATTGGTAGAACCACTGGAGCAAGAGCAAACGACTTCTTTCGGGATCGTACTTCCGGACTCCGCCAAAGAAAAACCGCAAGAGGGTAAAATCATTGCAGTTGGTGCGGGTACATTGAAAGACGGCGTACGTGTAGCTCTGGAAGTGAAAGAAGGAGACCGCGTTATTTTCTCCAAATATGCCGGTACAGAAATCAAATACGAAGGTAAAGAATATTTGATTATGAAAGAGAGCGACATTCACGCGATTCTCGACTAATTTCAAATTTAATCGGTTAACCGAACGATATAGGAACACCATTTTACACAATATACTAGGGAGGTTTTCTTAAATGGCTAAAGACATTAAATTCAGTGAAGACGCTCGTCGCTCCATGCTTCGTGGTGTGGATGCATTGGCTAACGCAGTGAAAGTAACGCTCGGACCAAAAGGCCGTAATGTGGTTCTGGAGAAAAAATTCGGAAGTCCGCTCATCACGAATGACGGTGTAACGATTGCAAAAGAAATCGAACTGGAAGATGCATTTGAGAACATGGGTGCACAACTGGTTAAAGAAGTAGCAACCAAAACAAACGATGTTGCTGGTGACGGTACAACTACTGCAACAGTTCTGGCTCAAGCCCTGATCACAGAAGGTTTGAAAAACGTAACTGCAGGCGCAAGCCCGATCGGTATTCGTAAAGGGATCGACAAAGCGGTTAAAGCTGCGGTTGCTGAATTGCAATCCATCTCCAAACCAGTCGAAACCCAACAATCCATTGCACAAGTTGCAGCAATCTCTGCAGCTGATGAAGAAGTAGGCGAACTGATCGCTGAAGCTATGGAAAAAGTGGGCAAAGATGGAGTTATCACTGTAGAAGAATCCAAAGGTTTTGCTACAGAGCTTGAAGTAGTTGAAGGAATGCAGTTCGACCGCGGATACATCTCCCCATACATGATCACGGATACGGACAAAATGGAAGCTGTTCTGGACAATCCATATATCCTGATCACAGACAAAAAAATCTCCAGCACGCAAGACATCTTGCCACTGCTTGAGAAAATCGTTCAACAAGGCAAGCCGCTCGTATTGATCGCTGAAGATATCGAAGGCGAAGCATTGGCTATGCTGGTTGTAAACAAATTGCGAGGTACATTCAATGCTGTAGCGGTTAAAGCTCCAGGATTCGGTGACCGTCGTAAAGCGATGCTGCAAGATATCGCTGCTCTGACTGGTGGTCAATTGATCACAGAAGAACTGGGTCTGGATCTGAAATCCGCAGTTGTAGAACAACTGGGTACAGCTCGTCAAATCCGTGTAACGAAAGAAAACACAATCATCGTTGACGGTGCGGGTAACAAATCCGATATCGATGCACGTGTTAGCCAAATTCGCACTCAACTCGAAGAAACGACTTCCGAGTTCGATAAAGAAAAACTGCAAGAGCGTCTGGCTAAACTGTCCGGCGGTGTAGCTGTAATCAAAGTTGGTGCAGCTTCCGAAGTGGAATTGAAAGAACGCAAACTGCGTATCGAAGACGCTTTGAACGCAACTCGCGCTGCGGTTGAGGAAGGAATCGTATCCGGTGGTGGTACTGCGCTTCTGAACGTATATCAAGCTGTAGCTGGCGTAGTATTGTCCGGTGATGAGCAAACAGGCGTGAATATCGTGCTGAAAGCTCTTGAAGCACCAATCCGCACAATTGCAGCTAACGCTGGTGAAGAAGGTTCCGTTATCGTGGAACGTCTGAAAAAAGAGCAAGTGGGCGTAGGTTACAACGCAGCTACTGGCGAGTGGGTTAACATGATCGAAGCTGGTATCGTTGACCCTGCGAAAGTAACTCGTTCTGCACTGCAAAACGCTGCTTCCGTAGCAGCTATGTTCTTGACTACAGAAGCGGTTATCGCTGACAAGCCAGAACCAGCAGGCGCTGGTGGCGGAATGCCTGACATGGGCGGCATGGGCGGTATGGGCGGCATGATGTAATTAAGGGCTTGAAAGCCTTGTGTGACAAGGGTTTCTCTTCGTAGAAACCCGGTTGCCCCCAATGAATTCATAAATAGGCTTCTCACGAGTTCAATTTGAACTTTGTGAGAAGCCTATTTATTATGCATTGTATATACAGGATATCTGAACTTACTCAATAGAAAAAATGGGTCATGGCGTCGGTACTTTACTTGACATTATTGGCCTCTTTTTGTTCTCTCCGTTAATTTCGATGGTTAGTGTTTTATATGGCACAAAACGTCAATCGTGCTGTCAGCAATGATGCATTGTTTCGGTTCGAGGCACAGAGTATATGCTTGTGGGCAAAGTCTAACGAATAGCCAAGGTCTACATATTTTTTGCCTGAAATGTTTTTTTTCGGTCTGGAACTTAAAGTTTTCTTTAAGTATCGCAATTGGCTAATCTACCGTGATAGAATAAGAGAAATATTTGTAGAATTTTGACAAAGATCAGCAATCTGTTAAGGCAGTTCGTGTCAAAAAATTTAAAATCAATGCAATTATGCACCTTGTAATTATTGACGGGAGAGGGTAAACATGGCTACACGGATTCAAAGGCGAAGCATCGCACTAATGCTTGTTTTAGCATTAACTTTAAGTATGATCTCGGGGATGGTAACGACGAAAGCATTTGCCGCTGGTTTACCGAACGGGGAGCAAAATTTCACAGGATATTCAGTATCGGGGAGTGTTGGAAACAGTCCGGATGGCTTTTTTACGCTTTCTGCGTCCAGATCAGGGCTTATGGCAGATGGATTTGGGGCTTTCATTGCAGACAGCAGCTTAACCGGTCCTGAAACAGCATATTTTGAGATAACGGCAGTGGGTTCTTTGGGAAGCTTTGAACTAGACAGGCTATATGTAGGAGAATTTGAGGATGGGAGCTTTTCTGATGTTACAGTGAAAGGTTATGCCTCCGGCACTGAACAATTCTCAACCGCACCGTATTCACAAGCAAAAGATTCAACAATAACTTCTGATTTCCCTATCAATTATTCTGTTGCAAATGGAAAATCCATTGATTCCTTCCGGGTTTATTATACGAAGGAACCTGGAACGAAACATGAAGATTTTAACTTAATTACGTTTACGATTAAAAATGCTTCTGTAAATCCCCCTTCGCCTACTGTAAGTTCAGAAAAGGCGATAACCAGTTTTGCGTTTAATGGCCTGACGCCGGCGGTTACAGGTACCGTAAATGAGGCTGCGAAGACCGTGGCATTAACGGTTCCGTACGGAACGAACGTGACCGCACTAGCCCCGACGATTACACATACGGGAGCGAGTGTGTGGCCTGCTGGCGGTGCGGCGCAGAATTTCACGAATCCGGTGACTTATACAGTAACGGCAGCGGATGGAACGATACAGCAGTACGTGGTGACGGTAAGCGTGGCAGCAAATCCAGCGAAGGCGATAACCAGTTTTGCGTTTAATGGCCTGACGCCAGCGGTTACAGGCATTGTAAATGAGTCTGCCAAGACCGTGGCATTAATAGTGCCATACGGAACGAACGTGACCGCGCTAGTGCCTACGGTTATCCATACGGGAGCGAGTGTGACGCCAAGTAGCGGATCTGCGCAGAATTTCACAAATCCGGTGACATATACAGTAACAGCAGCGGATGGAACGATACAGAATTATACAGTGAGGGTCACGGTGAAGCCGAATCCAGCGAAAGCGATAACGGACTTCTCTTTTAGCGGTCTGACGCCAGCGGTGGCAGGAACGGTGAACGAAAGTGCGAAGACGATTGCGTTGACAGTGCCGTACGGAACGAATGTGACCGCGCTGGTACCGACGATTACTCATACGGGAGCGAGTGTGTCGCCGAATAACGGATCAGCGCAGAATTTCACGAATCCGGTGACTTATACAGTAACGGCAGCGGATGGAACGACTCAGAATTATGAAGTAACCGTCACGGTGAAGCCGAATCCAGCGAAGGCGATAACCGGCTTTGAATTTAATGGCCTGACGCCAGCGGTGACGGGGACAGTTAATGAGGCTGCGAAGACGATTGCGTTGACAGTGCCGTACGGAACGAACGTGAGCGCTCTGGTGCCGACGATTACCCACACGGGAGCGAGTGTGTCGCCTGCAAGCAGTGCGACGCAGAATTTCACGAACCCCGTGACATATACGGTAACAGCAGCGGATGGAACGACACAGAGTTATACAGTGAGCGTCACGGTGAAGCCGAATCCAGCGAAAGCGATAACGGACTTCTCATTTAGTGGTCTGACGCCAGCGGTGGCAGGAACGGTGAACGAAAGTGCGAAGACAATTGCGCTGACAGTGCCGTACGGAACGAACGTGACCGCGCTGGTACCGACGATTAACCACACAGGAGCGAGTGTGTCGCCTGCTAGCGGTGCGGCGCAGAATTTTACGAACCCGGTGACCTATACGGTAACAGCAGCGGATGGAACGACACAGAATTATACAGTGAGCGTCACGGTGAAGCCAAATCCAGCGAAAGCGATAACGGACTTCTCTTTTAGCGGTCTGACGCCAGCGGTGGCAGGAACGGTGAACGAGAGTGCGAAGACAATTGCGCTGACAGTGCCGTACGGAACGGACGTTACCGCGCTGGTGCCCGCGATTACCCATACGGGAGCGAGTGTGACGCCAAGTAGCGGATCTGCGCAGAATTTCACAAACCCCGTGACATATACGGTAACGGCAGCGGATGGAACGACACAGAATTATACAGTGAGCGTCACGGTGAAGCCAAATCCAGCGAAAGCGATAACCAGCTTTGCGTTTAATGGCCTGACGCCAGCGGTTACAGGTACGGTGAATGAGGCTGCGAAGACCGTGACGTTGACGGTGCCGTTCGGAACGGACGTGACCGCACTAGTGCCGACGATTACCCATACGGGAGCAAGTGTGTCGCCGAACAGCAACGATGCACAGGATTTCACGAACCCGGTGACCTATACGGTAACAGCAGCAGATGGAACGACACAGCAGTACGAGGTGACGGTAACGGTAGCAGCAAATCCGGCGAAGGCGATAACCGACTTTGCGTTTAATGGCCTGACGCCAACGGTGCCAGGTACCGTAAACGAGGCTGCGAAGACGATCGCGTTGACGGTGCCGTACGGAACGGATGTGACCACGCTGGTCCCGACGATTACCCATACAGGAGCAAGTGTGTCGCCGAACAGCGACATTGCGCAGGATTTCACGAACCCGGTGACTTATACGGTAACAGCAGCAGACAGCAGCACGCAGCAGTATGTGGTCACGGTAACGGTGGCAGCTATGGATGTACCCTCCGCACCGGTTATTCAATCCGCAATCGGTGGTGATGCACACGCAACCATTATATGGAATCCTGTCGCTTCAGCTGCGGGATATAACGTATATATGAGCACAACGCCTGGAGTGTATGGAACTGCCGTGGAATCTGTGGTCAGTGCCGTATACAGTTATAAGGCGTTAGATTTAACAAACGGAACGACATATTACTTCATGATTAGAGCAATGAATGCCGGAGGCGAAAGCCCTGATTCGAATGAGGCAAGTGCAACGCCGCAAGTTCCAGCACCGGGAGCGCCGAACCTGCTCACTGCTGAGTCAGGCAATGCGGCCATTACCCTTAATTGGGCCCCAGTTAGCGGTTCAACAGGCTATACCATCTATCAACGGTTGGGTTCCGACACCTATGGAGCAGAAGTTGCAACAGTGACCGGCTCTGTATATAGCCATCAAGTAACGGGCTTAACGAATGGTACGATGTATTATTTTACAATCAAAGCAGTCAATCCAGGAGGAGTAAGTGATCCATCCAATGAGGTCAGCGCAACGCCGATGACGGTTCCGGCTGCTCCCACAGAGGTGCAGGTTGTTGGCGGAAACGGTCAAGCCACAATTACGTTCACTGCCCCTGATGACCAGGGTGGGAGTCCAATTACGGGATACGAAGTGACGGTATTACCGGATCAACGAATCGTAACAGGTCAATCCAGTCCGATCACGATAACGGGATTGACCAACGGCACGCCTTACACATTCGTAGTTCGGGCTATCAATAGTGTTGGAAGCAGTGTAGCTTCTGTGGAATCCAATGCAGTTACACCATACTCATCTTCAAGTGATAATTATGGTGTGTCACCACAACCGCAACCGCAGCAGATGCCGAGTGTGCCCGCTCCCGCAAAAACGGACGTAGAGGTCCTCGTTAACGGCAAGCCAGAAAAAGTTGGCATTGCAGCAACGACGGAGAAGAATGGTCGTACAATCCGGACGATAACGCTTGATCCGAAGAAGCTTGGAGACCGCCTTCAAGCGGAAGGCAATCGTTCTGTCATTACCATTCCGTTTAGCACTCCATCGGATGTGATGATCGGTGTATTGAATGGACAGATGATTAAGGATATGGAACTCAAGCAGGGGACGATTGAGATTCGAACAGAGAAGGCAACCTACACCCTCCCTGCACTGCAAATCAATATTGATGCCATATCTGAACAGATCGGTCGGGAAGTGAAATTGGAACAAATTCAAATTGATATTGAAATATCTGAACCTACAGAGGAACAATTGAAGATGGTGGAAAATGCAGTTCATCAGGGAGCGTATACGCTCGTTGTATCTCCGCTCAATTTCTCCGTGAGGGCTAGTTACGGTGATGTGACCGTTGATGTTTCTAAGTTTAACGCTTATGTAAATAGAACAATTGCCATTCCAGATGGCGTAGACCCGAACCAGATCACCACAGGTGTTGTGGTTGATCCGGATGGAACGGTTCGCCATGTACCTACCAGAATCGAACGAATAGATGGTAAGTATTATGCAACGATTAATAGCTTGACCAACAGCACGTATGCTCTCATCTCGAATCCAGTGGCGTTCAAGGATGTAGCTGGTCATTGGGCAGAGGAAGCTGTGAATGGAATGGGATCACGTTTGGTCATTAGTGGAATCGGCGGTGATCTGTACAATCCGGATCAAGCGATTACCCGTGCAGAGTTTGCGGCGATTATGGTGCGGGCAATGGGGCTTAAAGCAGAAATCGGGACTACTCCATTCTCTGATGTGCGTTCATCGGATTGGTATAATGGTGCAGTGCAAACGGCTCTTGATCACAAACTGATCAGTGGTTATGAAGACGGAACCTTCCGTCCGCAGCAGCGAATCACACGTGAACAAGCGATGGTTATGATCGCGAGAGCGATGGAAGTGACAGGGCTTAGTGAACAACTTCCTGCTCAGGATATGAACAACAATCTGCAATCCTATGTTGATGCAAAACAAGTGTCGGCATGGGCGAGAGACAGTGTAGCCGATGTGTTGCAGGCAGAGATAATTACAGGAAGAAGCAACTCACAGCTTGCTCCGCAGGCATTCATCTCACGAGCAGAAGTTGCGGTAATTATCCAGAGACTTCTTCAGCAGTCTAAGTTGATCTAACAGATTACATCAGCCACTTTCCTTGACGGTGCTTGGGTACCGCACAGGACGGTGGCTTTTTGGTTTGCAGAATATCTCTGGAAATGAATCGACTTGAAGAACTTAAAGGAGCGAAACTCACTATAAAATAAGAAGGTCCTCTCATCCATTTCGTTAAATGGTTGAAAGGCCTTTTTTACGTTTACATAGAATCGCTATGAGTCGATCTGAGCCAATCGTAGCAAGTCCTCAAGAGTCAATCTCCCAATAATTTTATACCCTTTATCGTTCCCCAGAGGTTTAACTATGACTGTGCCCATACTCGGAATTTCTCCTAAACCAACACCTGGGGGAAATGAGTGAGCTACGATAACTTTATTGGCCTGATTAGGAGTTAAACGTTCAACTTGGCGTGTAAAGGTTTGAACGATATTTTGTGTATCAGCCGTATTGGTGTTCTCGCTGAGTTCATATATTTTCAACCAAAACGGATTCACAGTTACATTCGGTGTACCAAAGGCAATTTCCGCAGTTTGCACAGTTCTACATAATGGACTCGATTCTACCGGAAGAGCAACAGGTATATTCAGTTTTCGAATGGCCTCGCCGTACTTTTTGGCTTGTTCTTTACCTTTCGCGCTTAAATTCCTTTGCGTGGAACAGTCTGCCAGATTTAAACCTGGTTGATCTTCTCCGACACTTGCCTCCCCATGACGTACATAAAGAATAAAACCTCCTTTACGAAGATCATCGATAAGAGGGCTTAGATCTTCATATGGTTGTGAGACAGGCAAAGGTATAGTCAACAATAAGAGGCAGTGTAACAAAGCAAACCAACGGTACATTTATTTATTTTCCTCCCTTTTTTTAGAATACTGTTCCCATCTGGAAAACAACTTATCCAACTCCTTTTTATCGTCTGATGAAGTGAATTTCACAGGAGGTAGGTATTGATAACAGAAGAAATTTTAGGTATAAAAAATCCTCGATCCGAGATAATAAACACAATGGTTTATTGGAATAGGAGAAAGGGTGAGAGACTTGATTCGGAATGTGGGAAAACTCTTAGTAAAACAAAAAAAAGATAATAAAAATCATATACAAAAACAGAATACTGACGTACAAAACTCTGACGAACAAAATACGTTAGAAAAGAACTTCGATAACAATGTAGAGATGATTCGTTCCATCTACAATCATTGCTCTGATGTTGTCTATCGGTCATTTCACATTACGCCGAATCTCAAGGCAATGATTATATATATTGATGGGATCTCTGATACAGCATTAATCGATGAACATGTACTGATGCCTTTTCGAAAAGTACAGGGGGATGAGCCGAAGTCTCTGGTTGAATTTATCGAGAATACGGTGTCTGTATCTCAGATGGATCAAGTGAATTTATTAACAGATTGCATTGAATCGATATCAACAGGCAACCGATCATGTTAATTGAAGGGGAAAATTTTGCTTATTCTTTAGGACTAACTAAATTTGAATCGCGAGGCATAGAAGAACCTCAGGCCGAGAAAGTGATCAGAGGGCCGCGTGAAGGATTTGTTGAATCTTTACAGGTCAACACTTCGATGTTACGCCGAATTATTAAGAGCCCCGCCCTGAAAATAAAATCAATGAAGATTGGTGAGTATTCAAGAACGAGTGTAGCCATTGCATATATTGAAGGAGTTGCCTCACCCCAAATAATTGAAGAAGTGGAGACTCGTTTAAAAAGCATTAATCTGGATGCTATTTTAGAAAGTAACTACATCGAGGAAATGATTGAGGACAATCCGTATTCACCCTTCCCACAAATTTTGTCTACGGAGAGACCGGATGTAGCCAGTTCCAACTTACTGGAAGGCCGTGTTGTCATCGTAACCGATGGAACACCTTTTGTATTAATCGTACCGGTTTCCTTTTTCTCGATGATTCAAGCACCTGATGATTACTATGAACGTTACATCGTTGGAACGATTATTCGTTGGGTACGATACGTCTCTCTTATTGTTACCCTTTTGCTTCCATCATTTTACGTAGCAGTCACCACATTTCACCAGGAGATGATACCGAGTCGATTACTCATTAGCATATCTGCGGCAAGGGAGAGTGTTCCATTTCCTGCTCTAGTAGAAGCTATCATTATGGAGTTAATGCTAGAAGCTCTGCGTGAAGCAGGGGTTAGACTTCCTAACCAGGTTGGTTCTGCTGTCAGCATTGTTGGGGCGCTCATCATTGGCCAAGCATCGGTTCAAGCCGGATTAGTATCTGCTCCCATGGTTATTGTGGTGGCTGTAACGGGGGTGTCTTCTTTTATCATTCCACGTTATTTTGTCGGATATTCGATTCGGTTTCTTCGTTTTCCGTTGATCCTCCTAGCGGGGACTTTAGGATTGCTCGGGATTATGCTCGGTATATTAATTGTCGTTACTCATCTATGTTCATTAAAGTCGTTTGGGATGCCATATTTGGAGCCAATTGCACCATTCAGAAAGAAACAAATAAAAGATGTTTTGTGGAGATCCCCTTTGTGGATGATGGATAAGAGCTCGCAAGTGAATAGCGCATTAATGAAGGACAAGCAGCCATTAGAGGGGGATAAAACTTGAAGATAAAAAAAGCTGTATATAAAGCTATCTTCCTATTTATCGTCTTTGCTGGAGCCGTTCTGGTATTGGCAGGCTGCTGGGATCAAACAGAAATCGATGATTTGGCCATTATTACCTCGGCAGCTTTTGATAAAAGTGATCATGGTCAAGTGGAGGTCGCTCTCGAAATCCTGATAGCAAAATCAATGAGTGGAGGAAGCGGAGGAAGTGGAGGAGGCGGATCAGACAGTGGGGCGCCGACTATGATTAAGTCTACTAAAGGAGTGAATCTAGCCGACGCTCTGTCAAAGCTTCAGTCCGAGTTGCCACGTCACATTTTTTTTGGTTTATGTAAAGTGTTTATCTTTGGTGAAGACCTAGCAAAAGAAGGTTTGGAGGATCATCTAGATTATTTGCTTCGGGACCCCAAACCAAGAGAACGATCTTTTATGTTTGTCAGCCAAGGAAAGGCCAAGCATATCATTGAACTTCGTACGCTCCTGGAAGTATATTCAGCAGAATCTATTCGAAAAATGACGAATATGGAATATGGCATGAAGGTCGCACTTCTGGAATTAGAGGAAATGATTTCTGGAAATGATCGATCTGCCGCTATTCCCTTTTTAACCACAAAAATGGAGGAGGAGAATTCTGGAGAGGTTAAGGAATTACCCAAAATGGATGGCATAGCCGTTTTCCTGAAAGATCGAATGGTTGGCAGAATGTCAAGATCAACAACGAGAGGATTGTTATGGTTAAGAGGAGAGATCAAGGATTACACGGTCAGTTTCACTCCCGAAAATGAAGAAGGGAAAATGTCCGTCACTCCCATATCTACAGTAATCCATCTGATCCCGAAGATACAGGATGAGGAATGGAAAGTCATTATACACATTAAAACAGATGGAACTTTAGCTCAAAATGGTACAAATTTGGATCTTAGTGATACCAAAACGTTAAAGAAAGTAGAGTATGACTTTGGTGAAGCGATAAAGAGTCGGGTAAGCTCAGCTTTTCAAGAAATGCAGAAGATGAAAGCGGATGTTATAAATCTGGGAGAAGGATTTCATCGAAAATATCCTAAGCAATGGGAAAAGGTGAAAGATCGCTGGGAAGAATTCATTCCGGAGGTGAAAACAGAATTTGTGATTGACGCTCACATTGGTGGATGGGGATACACGAATAAGTCGGTTAAGTCAGAGGAGAAGTGAATCAGAGATGCAATGGTTAGCTTTTTTCAGCACATTGGTAATCATTACGGTGATTATTGCTCTACAGTGGCCAAGGATGAAACACTATCCACTCAAGGACAAAGGGGCCTTTTTGGTCCTTCTACTGTTCGGGTTAGTGTTGTCCATGTTTGATTTGAAACATATCAATGGGCCTACGACATGGGTAGAAGCTATTTTTAAACCATTTGGACAATTCATGGAGAAAAAATAACCACTTTTCATTGATAATCGCAAAGGAGTGGCAAACATGGAAAAGGGAAAAATCTCAGCTTTGCAAATGTTGTTGATGCTATATCCTACCATCATTGCTACAGGGATTCTTTCAGTTCCATCGATTACTGCGAGATATGCCCATAATGATTTTTGGTTTTCCCCCATCATAGCATCTGTAGTGGGGTTTATGACCGTTTATATTGCTGTCCAATTGCACAAGACTTTTCCAGGTCAAACGGTAACTGAATATAGTACAAAAATCATTGGGCGTATTCCGGGGAAAGTGTTTGGTTTGTTGCTGTTGCTCTTTTACACAGAAAGCACCGGGGATATTACAAGAATGTACAGTATGTTTATTAGTAACTCTTTCCTTCCCCAAACTCCGGAGATCGTCATCATTGCAACTATGGTGCTCGTTTGTGCATTTTGTGTTTATGGCGGTCTGGAGGTTATTGGGAGAGTGGGTCAAATAATTTTTCCGCTCTTTGTTCTTCCAATCGTTATGTTAGCCATATTCTTAGCACCTGACTTCAAACCTTATAATATCCTGCCAATGTTCGAGAAGGGAGTGTTACCTTCTTTGAAAGGAGCAATTACACCAGCAGGCTGGTTCGCTGAATTCTTTATGATGACATTCTTGCTTCCTTACTTGGCAGATCAGAAAAAAGGAATGAAAAATGGAATGTTGTCAGTCATGTGTGTGATGATAACATTGGTCGTTGTGAATCTGATCGTCCTCTTTGTCTTGGGTACAATGACTGCAAACAAAGTCTATCCTCTAATGAATGTCGCCCGCTATGCCAATATTGCTGGTTTCTTCGAAAATCTGGAGACGTTCGTCATGGGGATTTGGATTGCAGGCGTCTTTTTAAAAACGACGGTGTTTTTTTATGTAGCTACACTATCGACTGCCCAATGGCTGAACCTTTCCGATTATCGACCAATCATCTGGCCATTAGGAATTTTGATTGTGGTATTTGCTTTTTGGGGGGTACCAAGTTCAATGGAGATGACTCGTTATAATGTAACGGGATTCCCGTTCTATTCAATCTTTGTTCAGTTCATCGTCCCGCTGTTTCTCCTTATTATCGCTACGCTGAAGACTAAAATAGGGAAGAAATGAATTTCAGATGACTTCTATAGTGCCTAAGTTCCACACAATAGAGACAAAATCCCACCCAAGGGTGCTATCTTTCTGTCCCACCCTTTCAACACACCGACCCAAATAAGGTCAAATGTATTGGAGGAACAGATCAGAAAGATAGAAGAAGAGGTTCACTTCACAGCTGTTATTTCAAAAGTAGAGTGATTTCGATCTTGTATACTGAAGCGGTATTCTAATCCGTTTCTAACCGTTTTTCCATCAAAATCAAGCTGATTCACATCGTGATCCAATAGACCGATTTCTTGAATAACATCTTGTACATCGTTATAGGTATACTCACTATCCGTAGCAAGAATGAGAGCAGCGATTGCGGTTAATTGCATTCCATCCGTTGGTTCAGTCGTATCTCCAGTTCGGTACAACCTAATCTCTTGTACATGCTCATCTGCATTAAGGACACCAACCAACCGTAATTCCTCATTGAATACATATTCAAAAGAACCCGTCTCTTGGGCTTTAGGGTCGATCCTGTTCAAGTGGGTAATGCTCAACCCGTTCAGTCGATATTTGCCCACGGCGATATTAAACCTGTTTTTGAATTCATCGATGGTCAGGTTGAGGCTAAGAACTTCACTCTGGGATCGAGCGGGCAGGCTTTCGTCTGTTATGTCATTGTCTGTTATGTTATCGTCTGATCGGTGAACTGCTGTTTGTTCAGTCCCAGAATGCGGATCTGCCGAAGGGAAAGCCAGCATGCCGTACATGCCGATTACACTAATGGCAAAGCTCGCCGTCGTTAGGAACACATGTCTTATCGACACTTTATGATGTTTTCGCATGGATAGAATCATCCTGCCAAGAAATCCGAGGAACACAATCAAACCAAGAATAAAGAGCGCGGTCAATAGGTATCGCAATTTTTCACCTTCCTATACATGTCACTACATGGGCATCCATTCATTATAATGTTCTTCCTGAAAACTTCAAATGGTATAGATGTTGTCCGAAAAAAAATGGATCAAATGGAAACATCTCCTGTTATACTCTAAGTATGACTCACGACAAAGGAGCGATAAACATGAGTGGAACTCTACAAATTCGAGAACATCTATTAACGGAATTGGAAACGGGTGTGCGCACAGGTGCTTCGCTAATTCGATTGATTCGTTCAGAGGACTGGACATATCGCCCTCAGGACAATATGCGCTCACTGGTTGAGCTGGTGCATCATTTCATCCAGATTACCGCTTCCGATCTTGCGATCATGCAGGAGAAAGATGAGGCTGAGGTCAGTCTGGTAGAGAACAGCTTATCGGGTAATCTAGATACCGAGCAACTGGAAAAGACATTGTGGAGTAATCTGGAGGCGTACAAAGCCTATATTACAAGTCTTAGCGAAGAGGACTATCTGAATCGCTCTACGAAAGCCTTCTATGCGGAGCATGGACATGTGCAAGTACAATGGCAGATCGAAACGCTGACGCATGTGTTCCACCACCGCTCACAGCTCTATAACTATCTCAAACAGTTGGGTCATGAATTGAACTTCTATATGTTGTATGCTTAGTTCCGTGGAGTATTGTGGAACGGTTGAACCTCTGCCGACATTGTCGGCGGGGGTTATTTTTTAATTTCGTTTCCGTTTCGTTCACGAGAAGATACATAAATGTAGACTTAAAGAGTTTACCTGAGGCTAAGTACGATTAATTGAATAGTATAACCGTATGTTGAGATCGTGCTTGAGAATCGGGAGGTTGATTGATCATGAAAAGTAGACGAACGATCGTATTGGAGACAGAGCGACTTCTATTTAGGACCTGGGACGAAGAAGATCATGCACTTGCATTTGCATCTGGGGTGATCATGAGGTGACCCGCTGGATTAGCAACAGTGATGTGCTGAGTGAAGAGGAAGTAGAGGCGAGGTTAGCCCAAGAAATTGAGCGGGAGAAACAGGAAGGTGTGCAGTACTGGGCTCTTTTTGAGAAAGATACAGACGTATTTGTTGGCTGCTGTGGCCTGTGTACATATGAACCGGATAAGAATATCTATGAACTCGGTTTTTTGCTGACTCGGGATCACTGGGGACAAGGCTATGCACAGGAAGCAGCGCAGGCTGCTGTTGACTATGCTTTTGAGCAATTAGAGGTATCGGCTCTGGTTGCAGCTCATCATCCTGATGATCAAGCAACGTGTCATATTTTGATCCAATTGGGTTTTGAGCACACGGATGAGCGGAGGGATCAGGCCACAGGTACGATGCAGCCTTTCTATACTTTACGAAAAAACAGTACTCATTAAAGTGAAATCTGGGAGAGGCGTTGGAGTATTGAACGCATGCCTAGATTGTTCACTATAAATTGAAAGTCACACCATACATACTGTAACGTGACATGACGTAACGTAAAGTCCACGTTTTTATGCTATTTTTATTTCGCTTTCAGCTTCTATTAAGGTAAAAGAGATAAGATAACTCATGTAAACCCCTTCTCGTGTTAAAATATATTGTTTAACTGACCCTGCCGGATAACGGCGGGGTATTTTTTTTGCTCTTTTTTAAAACGAAAACAAACATAAACAAAAATAAATAAAAATAATATCTGTGATTTGTGTTGACTAACAGTATAAAACAAAGATATAATAAATGTGAAAAAAGGAACGTACTTATGTTAAGCCACACTTATTTAAAGTTGAATATAGGAGAGGATCAACATGAACGTGCCCCTTCATACTGAACGTGAGAGACTTCAATCTCCATCTGCCGGTTTTCATATTCCATTTGTACGCGAGATGGCAGAGATTACACAACATATGTGGAAGAATGGCTGGGATGAGCGCAATGGCGGCAATGTGAGTTATCTGCTGAATGAGGAGGAGGTTGCACCGTACATCGATATCCATCAGGTGATCCGTAACCTGAAACCTGCCTTCTCTGTGAAAGAATTAGCAGGACAGTATTTTATCGTTACGGCATCGGGCAAATATTTCAAAAACGTGCTGGCAGACCCGGAAGGCAATCTGGGTGTACTTCGTGTATCGGCGGATGGACAGGAGCTTGAGGTACTATGGGGTCTGAGAGGCAACGCGAACCCGACAAGTGAACTGCCAACCCATTTTATGAGCCATGTGGAACGGTTGAAAAAAGACCCGAGTCACCGGGTTGTCATGCACAACCACGCGACACATCTACTTGCTATGACCTTCATCCACGAGCTGGATGAGGCCAAGTTTACCAAGACACTTTGGCAGATGTGCACCGAATGTGTTGTGGTTTTTCCAGACGGTGTCGGTATCGTTCCTTGGATGATACCTGGATCGAATGAGATTGGCCGTGCAACCGCAGAGAAAATGCAAGAATACCATGCGGTAATCTGGCCGCAGCATGGCATATTCGGAACAGGCACGACGATCGATGAAGCATTTGGTCTCATTGAGACGATTGAGAAAGCGGCACAAGTGTATATGCTGGTTGCGGGTCACGATATTCGTCAGCGGATTACAGATGAACAGCTGCGTGCACTTACAGAGCAATTCGGTGTAACGCCGCGCCCCGGTATCATATAAAGTTAGTTGTATACAAACTTCACATCACTTCGATATAACATTTTTGATATATATAGCTACCCGAATGAAATAGTAATGACCGCCTTTGGTTCTCTGAGCCGAAGGTTTTTTCCTTTTTCAGGCAAACAACCGCCAATTTAGCTCAAATACGTTCAATTTGCTGAGTAAGAAAGGCTTTGTTATCGATTATTGAATTGTAGAATGCATTATCACGCGCTGGCGATTTTCGGGTGAAATGACATATTGTCAAGGGCTCTGCGATTTTGCATAATAACAATGCTTCACAGATAAAAAGAAAATAATTTACAGATAAGAGATGGAAGGAAGTTATGATCATGCTTGGCAAAATGAAGAGAATATTAATTGGCAAGCCCATGAAGTCGGCTGAATTGGATGCAGAAAAATTGGGGAAATGGAAGGCACTCGCCATCCTGTCCTCCGATGCTTTATCCTCTGTCGCCTACGGTACGGAACAGATTTTGCTTGTGCTGATTGCTGCCGGATTTGCTGCGCTATGGTACTCGGTCCCGATTTCGATCGCTGTACTGGGATTGCTCGTCATTTTAATTTTCTCATATCGCCAGACCATATTTGCTTATCCTACAGGGGGTGGCGCCTATATTGTAGCCAAGGATAACCTCGGTACAACTCCTAGTCTGATTGCCGGAGGTTCATTGCTGGTCGATTATATTCTCACCGTGGCTGTAAGTTCGTCCGCGGGTACAGATGCGATCACCTCTGCTTTCCCTGTATTGCATGACTATAGTGTCGTTATCGCACTTATTATGATTCTCTTTCTGACGGTTATGAATTTGCGGGGGGTTACAGAGTCGGCTTCGGTTCTGGCGATCCCTATATATCTGTTTATCTTTTCGATTGCCATTCTTATTATTTCCGGTGGCATCAAATTTTTGATAGGTGGTATACATGCTGCAGCGCCGGAGTTCGGAACAAGTCTGTCCCATGTGAGTATCTTCCTGCTACTGAAAGCGTTCAGCTCCGGCTGCTCGGCGCTAACCGGGGTAGAGGCGGTAAGCAACGCGATTCCGAACTTCAAGCAGCCTGCGGAGAAAAATGCTGCTGGGACATTGTTACTCATGGGATGTATTCTCGGAGCCATGTTCATTGGTATCACGTTATTAGCCTTTGGCTACGGTATCCAGCCTGATCCAAAAGCTACGGTCATTTCGCAGATTGCCGAAGCAACCTTTGGCAGAGGATGGATGTATTTTATCATCCAGGGTGTAACGGCATTGATCTTGTTCTTGGCGGCGAATACAGCATACTCGGCGTTTCCACTGCTATCCTTCATGATGGCAAAAGATAAATATATGCCACATATGTTTATGGTGCGAGGAGATCGGCTGGGCTTCTCCAACGGAATTATTTTTCTCAGCGTTATGTCTGCACTGTTAGTCGTGGGATTTAAGGGGGATACTGGGAGCCTGATTCCGCTCTACGCGGTGGGGGTGTTCATTCCGTTCACTCTGTCTCAGCTTGGCATGATGATTCGCTGGATCAAAATCAAGCCGTCCGGCTGGAAGAGCAAGCTGCTGGTGAATACCATCGGTATGCTTACAACATTATCCATTACGCTGATTTTTATTTTTACGAAGTTCACGCAGACCTGGGTGATCTTTATCTTTTTGCCACTTGTGGTCTATGTGTTCATGCGTATTCGCAGCCATTATTGCAACATCGCCGATGAACTGCGAATTGATATTCAGGTGGATAAACCCGCGAAGAAAGGCAATACGATCGTCATTCCCGTAGCCGGTATTACTCGGGTAGTGATGAATACCATCAGTTACGCCCAAACGATGTCTGATCATGTGGTAGCATTGTATATCGGCTTTGACGATGAGGCCATTCGCAAGATGGAGCAGAAGTGGGAGGAATGGAATCCCGGTGTACGTCTGGTCGTCATCAAATCTAGGTACCGCAGTATTATGGGGCCACTGAAGAAATTCATTGATACTGTTGAATGGAAAATAGCTGATACAGATCATATTACGATCCTGATACCCCAATTTATTACGAAGCACTGGTGGCAAAATGTACTTCACAACCAGACCAGTTTTATGATTCGGGCCTATCTGATTAACTATAAAGACGTTATTGTTACGACTGTACCATACCATCTTAATCGATAATAGAAAGAACGTTTCCTAACCGATCAATGGTTCATAGGTGCAAATGAATGCATTCGAATAGCTGATCATTGTAAAACGAGAATGGTCATCATACGATTTATATTTAATATCGCATTTACACAACTAACCGTAGGGGAAAGTCCAGATTGGAGAACCCTCGCGGTTTTTTGCGTATTTGTGAAGGTTGAAACAATGGATCTGGTCTGTGTTAATTTATGTAAAATGGTCAGGTAAGGATTAACTTTAATTTGATACAAGTTCCATTTTGCCGTGACATTAGAAAATTAAACTAGAGTTCGTGGGTATGAGCTGCGGTCATCTCCGAACTCTTACGCCGAAAGTGTAATCAAGAAGTAATTTCAGGAAGTGCAATCAAGAAGTGCAATCAAGGAGGAAGAACTTCAGATGAGTGATCTTGATAACCAGATCAGCTTGCCTGCCGTAAAACAGCGTATAACCTCAAGTACACGCAAACAAAGGACAACTTCACTGCGGTTACAGCGTATGAGGGAGAACCTGCTGGCCTATGGTTTTCTGGCACCATCGCTACTATTATTTGCTGTGTTTCTGTTCTACCCGATGTTTAAATCGGTGTACTTGAGTCTGCATTCTACCGATCCGACAGGACAGATTGCGGCTTACGTAGGGCTGGATAACTTCAAAGCCGTGTTTCAGTCAGGTTTGTTTATGCAAGGGATGAAAGTGACATTATTATTTGTTCTGTTTACGGTGCCAACGGGAATTATCGCTGCTTTAATACTGGCTGCTCTAACCCATAATCGCTTCAAGGGAATGCGTGTGTTCCAGTTTGTGTTTTCACTACCCGTTGTATTATCGGTTGGCTCGTCAGCAGTCATTTGGAAGTTTCTCTTCCATCCGACGCTGGGGATGCTTAATTATCTGCTTGGCAAAATAGGCATTGATCCCATCCCGTGGTTGACCAGCCCGGATTGGGCATTAATTTCAATTTCGATCATGACGATCTGGATGAATCTGGGTTTCAACTACATTATTCTATCCAGTGGTCTGCAAGGCATCCCGGATGAGATCTATGAAAGTGCCAAAATCGACGGTGCCGGTCCCTTGCTAACCTTTCGTAAAATCTCCATGCCGCTGCTGTCACCAACTTTGTTTTTTGTGACGGTCGTATCCATCATCGGTGCGTTTCAATCCTTTGGTCAGATCAACATTCTCACCCGTGGGGGGCCGATGGACAGCACAAATGTATTTGTGTATTCCATCTACCAGGAAGCATTTGTTAACTTCCGTTTCGGGACAGGCAGTGCGCAAGCCTTAATTCTGTTCGCAGTTATTATGCTATTGACCCTGCTTCAGTTCAAATGGGTAGAAAGGAAAGTGCATTACCAATGAGTGCAAAATGGACCCAAACGTTGCTCTATGTTCTGCTGACGATCTGTGCCGCATTGGTACTGTATCCGGTAATGTATACCTTCTTCATGGCTGTCATGACACCTGAGGAAGCAAGTGCATATCCGCCGCACATCATCCCGACTGCTGTTGAATTGTCCAACTTCGCCGAGGTGTTCGACATTGTACCGATTGCACGATTCATCGGTAACACCTTTCTCGTAGCTGGTTTGACTACAGTTGGTCAATTAATCACAGCGAGTATGGCTGCATACGCTTTTGCCAAAATGCAGTTCAAGGGGAAGAACGTCGTCTTCAGCATGTTTGTTGCAACCATGATGATTCCGTGGGAAGTGACGATGATTCCGAACTATTTAACGATTCGCAGCTGGGGATGGCTCGATAGTTATCAAGGACTAACGGTACCGTTTCTAGCAACCGCGTTCGGCACATTTCTGCTCAGACAGTTTTTCCTGCAGCTGCCGAAAGAGTTGTTCGAAGCAGCAAGAATGGACGGATGCGGACATATTCGTTATTTCATCTCGCACGTACTGCCGTTGTCCCGTCCGGCACTGGGTACCCTGGCCATCTATTCATTCCTGAACATGTATAACTCCTATCTCTGGCCGTTGCTTGTGACAAACACACCTGAGATGCGAACCGCCCAGATTGGAATTTCGATGCTGGAGTTCCAGGAATCCACCGCATGGAATCTGGTGTTTGCCGGAACGGCGATGGTGATTCTACCATCCTTACTGCTGCTGATCTTTGGTCTGAAACAGCTGGTTCGTGGCATGGCAGCAGGTGCGCTTAAGGGATAAAGGAAGTCAAATCTTTGAAGACAAGCCCTATTAGGCCTCATCATCCGAGCCTTTGAAGGACTGATCGAATAAACTCAGGTTCGCCTTCCGCTACATATGAACGCGACCTATATAAAAGGAGAGAGATTATTGTGGGATATCGTTTGAAAAAAAGAGGAACCTTTGCACTCATGCTGGCAGCGTTGATGTTGGTCATCTCCGCATGTGGCAGCAAAACCGAAACAAGCAGTCCAGCGAGCGGAGCACAAGCGGATGCGGCTGAAGCAGAAACGACCCAATTGACATGGTGGCATTCCATGTCCGGTGCAGGTGAGAAAGCGATTAATCAACTCGCTTCTGATTTTAACGCCAAACATCCCGATATTCAGGTTAAAGCGATCTATCAGGGAAAATATGATGAGAGTTTGAACAAACTCAAGGCTTCCATGGGTTCAGACAGTGGTCCCGATATTATTCAGGTCTACGAGATTGGCAGCAAATTTATGATCGACTCGGGCATGATTACACCAGTGCAGGAGTTCATTGACAAGGACAAGTTTGATTTGTCTCAATTGGAGCCGAACATTATTCGTTACTACACTATTGATGGCAAACTGAATGCGATGCCGTTTAATACATCCAACCCGATTTTGTATTATAACAAAGATATGTTTAAGACTGCAGGTCTGGATCCGGAGAATCCGCCAAAGACCTACGAAGAATTCGAGCAAGCTGCCAAGGCGTTATCCAAGGATGGTAAACCTGCAGCATCTATGGCAATCTACGGCTGGTTTATGGAACAATTTTTCGCTAACCAGAATGCAGATTATGTAAACAATGGAAACGGAAGAAGTGAAGCAGCCACTGAATCTTTGTTGAATTCCGAAGCAGGTGTGAAGACACTAACGTGGTGGAAAAAGATGATCGACGAGAAAACCGTCTCTAATCTGGGACGTAGCACGGATGATACAACCGCAGCATTTACGGCACAACAGATTGGTATGACACTGGACTCCACTGCAGGATTGCGTAAAATTGTTGAAGGATCTGGCGGTAAGTTTGAACTGGGAACTGGTTTCCTGCCTCGTCCGGCTGATGCCAAAGAAGGTGGCGTCGTAGTCGGTGGCGCAAGTTTGTACATCATGAATAACAAATCGGAGGCACAACAGCAAGCGGCTTGGGAATTCATCAAATATCTGGCTACCCCTGAAGTACAAGCGAATTGGAGTGTAGCGACAGGATACTTCCCTATTACGACAGCTGCATACGATGAGCAAGTGTTGAAGGATAATATGGCGAAATATCCACAATTCCAGACAGCAGTCGATCAATTACACGCCTCAGCTGAGTCGACAGCAACATCCGGTGCAGTTATGGGTGTATTCCCAGAAGCAAGACAGCTTGTCGAAGGGGCGATTGAAACAGTATTGAATGGACAAGGAACACCACAAGAAGCATTGGACGCTGCGGCTAAACAGATTACGGATAAAATCAACCAATATAACAGCACGGTAAAGAAATAAATTCTTAATCGGAGTTGTAGATCAGAAGCAAATAAATTGGATGCGGGAGGTATGCCCGCATTCAATTTTTTTTGCCTAATTCGCTACGTATTTAATGTTTACACACTTTTCAGCTCAAGGTCTTCGAATCATGCATCACTTTAACCCACAAGCAGATTCACTTGACATTCTGGAAGTGAAAGTTGGTAATACTATTAAGAAGGAGGTAAGTCTTTATGCATTCCATTAACAAAATAGGGAAGAAATTTTGGTACATCACTCCAATATCGGTGACTGACCGACCCATTCTAGGAATGGTGGTAGGAACGAACAAGACATTAATGATTGATGCAGGCAATTCGGAAGATCATGTTCAGTATTTTTTGAAAGAACTTTCAGAAAGGGAAGTACCCTATCCGGATATTGTGGTTCTTACACATTGGCATTGGGATCATATCTTTGGACTTTCGGCTTTAACGGATACCATTTCTATAGCTTCTAGTGAAACAAAAAAGGAAATGGAGAAGCTAATCTCACTCTCATGGTCTGACGAGGCTATAGATGCACGAGTGAAAGAAGGATCCGAAATCGAATTCTGTGCGAAGGCCATCAAGGAGGAGTTCAAGGAACACCGGGATATTACAATTACCTTGCCGGATGTAACGTTTGATAACCGAGTGGTTATTGATCTTGGAGGGGTAACCTGTATCCTTCAACATGTTGGAGGCAATCACGCTGCTGATTCAGTCATTGCGTATATTGTGGAAGAAAAAATTCTCTTCTTGGGAGACTGCATATATCCTGATATTTTCTCTGAGAACGATAACTATACCATCAAGGAAACACTTCGGCTATTAGATGAATTGGAGTTATTTGATGCGGATACGTATATCCCTTCGCACCAAAAGCCGATCTCAAAAGAGGAATTCAAACAGGAAGTAACCAAGCTTAGAACTGTTGCGAAATATACAGAGATCTTCAACGGTGATCAACAGAAAATAATTGAGGCATACGAGAAGCACGTCGAAAGAGAACTGAGAGAAGACGAAACAGAAACCATCTCCAACTTTGTGAACGGTTATGGGAAAGGTGTATGAAGCTCTGAGGAAATTCAGCCTTCTTCATGAATGACATGATGGCAGGAATAGTAAAGGCAGTGGTAAGTTCCCACTGCCTTTTTTGGGTTGTAGATCGTTTAATTCCCAACATGGTATTCAATCATGATTTCTTGGCACGCTGTGTACTGATTGTTTTAAAGTGAACAAAAAAGCTATTTATGATACTTCTACTTCTAGCCAGTATTGTGACCAATCTTCTATACTCCTCATAATTGGCTCGAATGCAAGTCCCTTATCTGTCAATGAGTATTCGATTCGTACAGGAGTCTCTGCATAAACATCTCTTTGTACAATTCCCTCGTTTTCCAAGTCTTTCAATCTCTCCGACAGTACTTTGCCGCTTAGTCCTATAGCAGATTCAAGAGTACAGAAACGATGTGGACCAGACATCAGTTGGTAAATAATCATGCCAGTCCATCGTTGGCTTAATATACGCATGGCTTTTTCAAATCGGGGACAAATCGTTTTATCCAAAGAAATCACTCCTTTATATTACTACTATAACACATTCTTAATGTACAATAATTACTTTTTTATAAATACATACTTGACGGAATTAAATATTATAAATATAATCACTGTTATAAAGTAACTAACTAACTGACAACTGATAAACCTTAGTGTTCGTCATTGATTTATTTGGTTAGCCTACACATAAAAATGATCATAATGAAGGAGTGTTTAGTAGTGGTAAGGAAAGAAGAGTGGGGTTCAACATTGTTAAGAGTAATTTTAGGGATCGTATTCCTGGTACACGGATATACCAAGTTCCAAGGTGGAATTGGATATACAGTAGACTTTTTTGAAAGTTTAGGCCTTCCAGGGTTTTCAGCTTACATCGTAGCTGGCATTGAATTAGTAGGTGGTATTGCCTTGGTGTTAGGGCTTGGAACAAGAATTGTTGCGGGTCTATTAGCCATTATCTTGGCTGTTGCAACTATTAAGGTTAAATTAGCGGTTGGATTCCTGGGCAATGGGCAAATGGCGGGTTATGAACTTGATTTGGCTTTGTTTGCAATGGCGATCTATCTTGCGTTAAAAAGCAAAACCTTCCTGGCATTAGATCATGTGATTTTCCGTAAAAAAAGTGTTGAATAAAGACTGACTACGTATGAATGAATGTATTATTTTGAAGCTTTAATCTAAAAATGATTATGGGGTGAAATGATATGGGAGTGGAAGAGCAAGCTATACATTCTGGGATTGAGATTGGGATCTACTCCCTAGCTGATCTATGCCCAGACCCTCACACGGGTCAATCGGTGAATGCCCAGCAACGAATGAAGGAGATCATCCAGGCGGCAAAACTCGCTGACGAGGCTGGCCTCGATATTTTTGGTGTCGGTGAACACCACCGATTAGATTACGCTGTATCAGCTCCCCCCGTTGTATTAGCAGCCATTGCACAAATAACTGAACGAATCAAACTGACAAGCACAACCACCGTATTAAGCACAGTGGACCCAGTTCGCCTGTTCGAGGACTTTGCCACGTTAGATTTGATATCGAACGGACGTGCAGAAATCATCGCTGGTCGGGGTGCATTCATTGAATCTTTTCCGCTATTCGGTTATGACACCAATGACTATGATGCGTTGTTTTCAGAACATATGGATTTGTTTTTGAAACTTAACCATGACGAAATAGTCACGTGGAATGGTCAATTTCGTTCCCTGTTAAGGAATGCTGATATCGCTCCTCGTCCTGTACAGAAGCAGTTACCCCTATGGGTCGGTGTGGGAGGTACGGTGGAGAGTGCAGCTCGCGCAGGTCGTTTAGGCGTAGGGATGGCTATAGCCATGCTCGGCGGTGACCCTATGCGCTTCATGCCATTGGTGGAAGCATATCGGGAGGCAGGGGTACAAGCGGGGCATAATCTTGAAAATCTAAAATTGGGTGTCACAGGTCATGCCTACATCTCTGAGACAACACAACAAGCCAAACGCGAATTCTATCCGTATTATTCGAATTATTGGTCACATGTGAACCGTCAGCGAGGGATGGCATTTAGAATGACACAAGCTGACTTTGAACATATGGCAAGTCCGGATACGGCCTTGTTCGTGGGTAGTCCTCAACAGATTGTGGAGAAAATCCTCCGTCAGTATGAGCTCTTTGGACATAAGCGCTTCATCGCCCAGATGGATATCGGTGGTTTACCTTTTCATAAAGTTGCTAGTGGTATTGAGTTATTAGCTACGAAGGTAGCTCCAATCGTTCGTAAAGAAACAAGTAAGTGAATTATTTTTAAAAGAAGGTATAGGGAAGAGCTCATCCAAAGAGTCCTTCCCTATTTCCGTTGGCCTAGCGAACATGTGTCCATTCGTCATTCCCGCTGGCCTAAAGTGAAAGCGCATATACACCCAATTGCTATTTGCTATGTACGAATCTATTGGCATTTACTATACGTGTACATATGATCTATTATAGATGCAATGTTCTATTTTACGATAGACGGGCTTAACTACAACATACAACATGAACAAGCAAATGAAGAGGAGTGGGGTTAAACCATGAATAAAACGTTGAATGAATACGAGGTAGCATTTTTACAGCAGTTTTCACATTCGGATTGGGTTGCAACAAGGTCTTTACCTAATCCAAATCATTCTTTATACGATGAAACGATCGCTGTAAAGCCAAAAAACGGTGAACACTATGGGGTTGTTTTTAAAATCGTATACCTAACCTCTACATTTGATTTTCTGATGGAAAGTGAACGTGTGTTAGAAATTAAATATGAATTAATTGGTAGCGCCAATATCAAATCAGAAATAGCAAATGCGATTGCGCAAACGGTGAAAAAAGTAGCCCTTCAAAATAGTATTAGTGTTATACATATCCGATACAGCAATACTATTTTTGATCAATCGGGTTTTGATTACAAAGAGCGCTCATTTTATTGGATCGGAGATCAGAAGAATATTTCAAATGAACTACTTCGTCAGTCGATTCAAGAGGATGGCAGGATTGATTCAGAGACGGCAACACAGCAAACCTTTGTCGACTATTTTTCACGCATCGTCAAACAGTATATGACGATTACAGATACGAAAGTGATAGGTAGGACAACTTTACGGTTTATTGGACAACACGACGAATATTTCAATATGGAACTTCGTTTTGTGCCGATCAGTCCAAGAGACAGAGGTACCTATCTAGATTTTCATTATAAACAGGTGGATGGGGAATCAATGATGAAACATATTTTAAAAGAATTAGTGCCATTTGCGAAAATGAAGGGGTACAACCACTACAAGCATGAATTGTTTGGCTATACAAAAGATAGTACTATTAAATTAAACGAGATCGAACAAGCCATGTTGCGTGTATATCGCTCTTTAGGTTTCAATGTGAAACCCATTCATGAACACCGCTATGGTGATGATGACCGTTCATGGTATTCGGTATCGAAGCAGCTATATTAAACGAATTATTCAATTCAAAGAAGTAGAAGCATCTTCGGAATGAAGGTGCTTCTTTGTTATTTCATAGTGGGTTCATCAAACGTAAGGAAAAGGTAGTTAGAATGGTGGAAATAATTTTCAATATAGAAATTCTGGTGAAATTAATTTACAAAACGATATTTGTATGATAAGTTGTAAGGGCTTACAGTTTTAAAGCTTATTACTTAAGATATCAGGGGGGATTTCACTTGAGTTTAGAAAAGTTCCATGGAATCATACCGGCGTTCTACGCTTGTTATGATGATGAAGGAAATATCTCAGAAGAACGCACCAAACAATTATGTGACTATTTGTACGAGAAGAAAGTAAAAGGGGTCTATGTCGGTGGAAGTTCAGGGGAATGTATCTATCAAAACCTGGAAGAGCGAAAAGCGACACTTAGCTATGTAGCAGAACGACTGAAAGGGAAAATGACACTGATTGCCCATGTGGGAGCACCTTCTACCCGAGATAGCATTGAACTGGCGAAGCATGCTGAAACTTTGGGATATGACGCATTGTCTGCTATTCCACCAATTTATTTCAAATTCTCGGACAGTGCCGTATACAAATATTGGACGTCCATCATCGAGGCGACTTCTCTAGATTTCATCATATACAATATTCCTCAGACTACAGGATATACGTTGTCACCATCGATGTTCGCGAAGCTTCTGGAGAACAAGAAAGTGATTGGTGTGAAAAACTCTTCCATGCCGACAATGGATATTGAACGGTTCAAAAGAGTTGGCGGAGACGATGTAATTGTATTCAACGGACCAGATGAACAATATGTCGCTGGAAGAATCATGGGTGCTGACGGGGGCATCGGTGGTACGTATGGTGCGATGCCTGAGTTATTCTTGCAAGCGGATACATTTATCAAACAAGGCAAATTTGAAGAAGCAAGAAGTATTCAGAGTGATATTACGGAGATCATTGTTGCACTCTGCTCGCAACAGGGCTCAATGTACGCAGTGATCAAAGAAATCCTCAATCGAAGAGGCGTAAACATTGGCACTGTCAGAGAACCACTTGAACACATCACAAGCGACGATTCGGCACCGATCGATAACATTATGGCCATGATTGATCAAACAATAGAACGCCATTGTAAATGATCCCACAGGTAATACCAGGTTCTAATAGATCACATAGAATATTAAAAAAAAGGGAGTAGATTTGCATGAAAAGAAAGCGCTTAATCGGTATTCTTATCTCTCTAATCATGTTGACTTCAATTCTTGCCGGATGTGCAGGTAGCGGGAGCAACAAGAATGAATCAGCGGGTGGGACTTCCGGCGACAAAGAGAAGGTAAATCTTAAAGTTTGGCTGACACCGCAATGGAAGGGCGTTAAGAATGCTTCCGAATCCGGTGCAGACTACGACAGCTTTTTGAAGCATGCAGCAGAACAATTCACTAAACAATATGATAAATATGATGTGAAAGTAGATGTAGAAGTGATCGCTGGTGATCAACGTGATCAGCTACTCAACGTTAATCTCAGTAGCAATACGCCGCCGGATGTGTTTTTTGAGAGCGTTTTCGCGATGGGGGATTACGTTCACCGGGGAGCAATGGTACCTCTGAATGACATTGTGGAGGAATCAGACAAAAAAGATATCGACCAAAGCTTTTGGGACGCAGTAACGTTCGGAGATGATGTTTACTTCTATCCATTCCAACATAATCCGGGTACATTGGCATACAACGCGGATATGTTCAGAGCCGCTGGCTTAGAGAAATATATCGGTGGAGAAAATGATATCCAAACGTGGACTTTGGCAGAATACGAAGAGATTTTGAAAGGTCTTAAGAATAATCTTCCGAAGGACAAGTATCCCAACACTTACCCAATGTCCCTATTCGCTTTGAATACTCAAGGGGATACATGGAACCTTGCTTATCTCAGAATGTTTGGCAATAAGTTCTTTAACGAAGAAGGAAACATCGTTCTAGATGATGCTAATGGCGCTAAAGCAGTAGCGTGGCTGAAAGAACTTAAAGATGGAGGGTACACGAATCCTGGTCCGGAATCAGTATCTTCCAACGATGCTAACGGTATGTTCCAGAACCAGCAACTTGCGATCAGCTTCTCGAACCCGATGTTGTTCAATAACACAAAAGCGGATATGGAAAGCGGCAAATTGAACAAGTTCGATGTTCGTCTTGCTAACATTCCATCCGAAAGCGGAGATCCACTATCCTTTACGTATGTAGTTGGTGCAAGCGTATTCCAATCGAAGGATGAAAAGAGAGTCGAAGCTGCAAAAGATTTCGTCAAGTTTTTCTCGACAGACCCAGAATTGGTGAAATCGTCTGTAAACAGCATTCCAGTTCGGAGTTCTGTGGTAGAGGAATTCAAGGGCGAGAAACCACTATTCGGAGCTTATGATGAAAATTCCAAATATCTGTTTAACTTCACAGGCAACGTTCCAGGCTACAGTCAGTTAAGAGAAGTGCTGTATCCAGAGCTTCAAGCACTCTATATGGATGCCAAAACACCTGAAGAAGTGGTAAAAGATTATCAAACCAAAGGTAACCAAGTGATCCAAATGAATAAAGAAAGCTCGATTATTTATCAAAAATAGACAAACAATGCATGATTACCAGCCTTAAGATTGTATCATTTTAAGGCTGGTAATTAGAAAGGAAAGCGATATGAAACTGCGTAATCAATCCTTCAAAGAAAGTCTAACGGGCTATTTGTTCATTTCGCCTCAGATGTTAATTTTTTTAATCTTTCTGGTATATCCGATATTTGAAGGTATACGGCTAAGCCTGTATCAAATCAGTTATACGAGTGAGAAGTTTGTTGGACTGGACAATTACGTGACATTATTTACAGACCCTGTTTTTTTCAAAGCGCTCCTGAATACCGTTGTTTTTGTGGTATTTATCGTGCTCCTTACGGTAGGTTTTGCACTATTTGTTGCTTCCGCTGTATTTGACAAAAATGATAAATACATTTCATTTATTCGAGGAAGTTATTATATTCCTGTCATGGTATCCATGGTTGTAATGAGTATGGTGTGGAGTTTTCTATTGAACCCAGCTAATGGGCTAATTTCTTACTTGTCTCAGGAAGCGGGTCTGGGCACGGTCAATCTACTAGGGAAATCAACGACGGTCTTGCCGGTTATTATATTCGTAACATTCGCGACAAATGTTGGACAAGCGATCATCCTCTATATCGCTGCGATGATTGGGGTGCCCAAAGATCTTTTTGAAGCAGCAGAAGTGGATGGAGCAAGCCGCTGGCATGTCATAACTAAGATACTCATTCCATCGGTCACCTCAACTACGATCTATATTGCCATTATCAACATCATTGCCGTATTGAAAATATTTGTCGTCATCCAACTCTTGACGGGTGGTGGACCGAACAATGCATCTGTAACGCTAATGTACTACCTCTATAATAACGCTTTTAAATATAACCAGCTCGGTGTAGCCTCTGCTGTTGGAGTGATTATGTTCCTGATTACGTTATTGTTATCAGTACCTCAGCTCAGAGCTCTGATCAAGGATAAATAAAGTGAGGGATAATCAGCATGTCGCACAAAACTCGAAATAAGAAAAAGATGGAGCGGTTCGATCTTATAACTAACGTAGCCGTTACCTTTTTCGCGATCATTAACTTGTTCCCTTTATATTGGCTATTTACGAGCTCCCTTAAAAACAGCTCGGATGTTGTTAAAATGCCACCGGACTGGTGGCCAACATCAATCACATTCTCTAACTATGTAGATGTGTTTCAGAGTCAGCCAGCTGTAAGATGGGCATTTAACAGCATTGTCGTATCCGGGCTGTCTACGTTCCTTGTTATCGCTGTTGGCGCAATGGCCGCTTATGCATTCTCCAAGATTCAGTTTAAAGGAAAAAGTATAATCTTTATTGTCTTTATCTCAAGCTTAATGATTCCTAAAGAAATCATGATCGTTCCATTATTCAGAATCATACAGGATTTCGGAATGGTGAACAGTTACCATGGTATGATCTGGCCGAACGTTGCTACCGCATTTGGTGTGTTTTTGCTGAAAGGCTTCTTCGATGCAACACCTAATGCCTTGAGAGAAGCGTCAAGAATCGATGGAGCAGGCGAATGGAGAACATTCACTCAGATTATGCTACCAATCATTAAACCGGGTATCGGTGCTCTATTTATTTTGAACTTTGTTCAAGTATGGAATGATTACTTGTGGCAATTAGTCGTTGGACAGGACAAAAACATGAAAACGTTGATGGTAGGTACTGCGACACTGATGCAGGATCTTAACCCGAACTTCGCCTACAAAATGGCAGGGGCTACCGTTGCAGCGATTCCAATGTTGATCATCTTCTTATTATTCCAAAGGTACTTTACTCAAGGGATGACTGCTGGAGCTGTCAAAGAATAACTACTAAGTTGCGGAGAGGAAACTTATGGAAATAAAAAGTAATGTTCTCGAACAGATCAAGAGAAAACTCATTGTTTCTTGCCAGGCATTGCCAGACGAACCGCTGCATAGCCCGTTTATTATGGGAAGAATGGCATATGCCGCGTTCTTAGGCGGAGCTTCAGGAATCCGGGCTAACAGTGTTGCGGATATTAAAGAAATTAAAACAACGGTCTCATTGCCGATCATTGGTATTATCAAAGAAGTGTATGGGGACTGTCCTGTATTTATCACTCCAACGATGAAGGAAGTCGATGCACTGTGCAATGAGGGAGTAGACATTATAGCCATGGATGCTACGGATCGAGTGCGTCCGGATGGTTCGACTATTTCTGAATTGTTCCCGCGCATCAAAGCGAAGTACAAAGATCAACTGTTTATGGCAGATTGCTCTACCTACGAAGAAGCAGTCACTGCTGTTGAACTTGGGTTCGATCTCATTGGAACAACTTTAAGTGGATATACGGAAGCGACGAAGGGCAATGCATTGCCTGATTTCAAATTGGTCGAGAAGCTCACCCGTACCTTATCGGTTCCGATCATTGCAGAAGGCGGTATTTCAACTCCGGAAGAATTGGAAAAATTATTTGATCAGGGCATATATGCAGCAGTTGTAGGCTCGGCCATCACGAGACCGATGGATATCACCAGAAAATTTGCCGCAGTTGTGGAGTAGCAGATGAGCATGAAGATATTGGCGGCTGATATTGGTGGAACGAATACGAAGATGGCCATATGCGATGAACAGGGACATATCGAACAATTCAAGGAATATTCAACAGAGGCTCATTTGGGTGGTGCACACCTCATGGAAAGACTGATATCCCAGATGGACATGTATGCTGATTTTGATGCGATTGCCATCAGTACGGCGGGGCAGGTGAATTCGGAAGAAGGGTACATTTCCTATGCCAATGAAAATATTCCGAATTATACTGGAATGAAGATCAAGGAGATTCTTGAGGAACGGTTCCACAAGCCTGCTAAAGTCGAGAACGATGTGAATGCGGCTGCGCTAGGTGAGGCTTACTTCGGCGCAGCCCAATCGTATCCTGATTTTTTATGTCTTACGTTTGGAACGGGGATTGGCGGTGCAATTATTATCAATCGTCAAGTCTACCGAGGAGCTAATGGTTCAGCGGCGGAGTTCGGCCATATGTTCACCCATTCCGTGTCTGAGATGAATGGACTCGTTATGAAACCCTACTACGAAACCTATGCCTCTACAACAGCACTGGTTCGGATGGCTAAGCAAGTCGATTCGGAAGTTGTGGACGGGCGAGTTTTTTTTGGTAAAATAGAAGAGATGAACGATGAATTCACACCAATTCTGCATTCCTGGATTAGAGAAGTTGCTACTGGATTAGCATCACTTATTCATATTTTTAACCCATCTGCTATTATTGTAGGTGGCGGGGTAATGGAGCGCGATGATTTAGTTGAATTGGTCGATAAACAAACCAAAGAATGGATTATGGCAAGCTTTGCGGATGTGAAGATTGTCAAGGCTGCCCTCGGCAATAAAGCAGGTCTATTAGGTGCAGCATCATTGTTTTTGCGCTGATCATAATGAATGAAAGGTGGTGATGGGATGCGCACTGTCGATATTTTCACAACCATTCATTCCAAGTACAATAATCTTACCCATACGGAAGCGAAAGTAGCGGACTATATTCTGGATAACGCCAAAGAGGTTGTGTACATGTCAATTACAGACCTCGCAGATGTTTGCGGAGTGGGAGAATCCAGTATATTCAGATTCTGCAAATCACTCCAGTATAAGGGGTATCAGGATTTTAAGATTGCGCTAGCTCATAGCATTACGATTGGGAATGAAATACCGCAGCTAACAGATAAGGTTCTGATGAATGACACAACACATGAAGTGGCATCCAAAGTACTTTCATCTAACATCAGTGCATTGAATGAAACATTTAAATTAATTGATTATGACAAAATGGATCAAACGATTGACCACTTTCTCCAGGCAGACCGGATCATATTTTTTGGAGTAGGATCTTCATTAATGACGGCCATGGAAGCTAAGATCAAGTTTATGCGAATTACGAATAAAACAGAGTGTACCATTGACTCCCATCTTCAGATGATGTCTGCAGCATTGATGACGGAACGGGATGTCGCCGTTATTATCTCGTATTCGGGTTCAACCAAGGATACGATTGAAATCGCAAAGAAGGCAAAAGAACGCGGGGCAACCGTCATATCCATCACTAGATTTGTGAAGTCCCCACTCACGTCCTATTCCGATCTAACATTGCTCTGCGGTGCGAACGAAGGTCCACTTCAAGGGGGATCATTATCTGCGAAGATTTCACAGCTGTATTTGCTGGATGTTCTATACGTCGAGTATTTCAAAAGAACGTATACGGAATCTATAACGAATAAGGAACAGACAGCGGAATCCGTTACTTCTAAGCTGCTATAAACATATCATTGGAGGGATCATTCTTGATTCTAGGTTCGATGTCATCATGGGAAGCACAGCGTAAATACGAACATAAAGTGATTGTGTCAGCGATGACAGAACTTCATAAAGTACTAGAAGGGAGTCCTCCTCTAGGCCGTACGGACATTATGGGGGATCAGATGTATGTAACGATCATGGAATTCGATGCTAAATCTTCGGAAGATCATCTAGCTGAGAGACATGAGTCCTATATCGATCTCCAGTACTTAATTGAGGGCGAGGAGACCATTGGTTATTCGTCGCTAAGCAGTGATGTTAAAACGGCTAAACCGTATGACAGTGAACAGGATTATGCGCTGTATACTCCTGCGGAAGATGAAATATTGCTGCATCTTAAGCCTGGCATGTTTGCGGTGTTTTTCCCTAACGATATCCACAGACCGGGTATGGGGCAGTCAGGCAAAATTAAGAAGGCCGTCGTCAAGATTCATGTTAGCTTGCTCTAAAGGATAGAATTGAAATGCATATATAAGATAGCAGTCTGACGTTGGTACTCTACCTGCGTCAGTTTTTTTATGTCCATTTATTGATCGAAAAAACACACCCCCTAGAATTCAATGGATAAACTAGACGTTTAATCCTTTGTCCATTCTAAGGGGTGTGTTGCATAATCCGTTTATTCGTACACGACTCTTTTTATCGTATTCAAGAAGGGCACTGTAATTGGCTCAATGCAAGTAATTCTTATATATCAAACTTCGCAACTAATTTCTGAAGATTCTCTGCCATATCAGCAAGTTCTTCAGCAGTATGTGCAATTTCATGAATTGAAGCCAACTGTTCTTCAACCGCCGCTGAAGTTGTTTGTGCTCCTTCGGCATTAACTTCCGAAAACTTCGCAAGCTCTTGAACTGAAGCGGATACTTCCTCCGTTCCTGCCGACATCTGCTCAGATACAGCAGAGATACTCTGGATCTGTTCTATAATACGGGCCGTTGAATGTTCGATGGTAGCGAACAGGGAGGCTGCCTCATTACTGATGCGTAGTCCTTCTCCAACCTGAGTACTTACGTTACCATTCATTGTCGTATTCGATTGTTGAATCAGCTCATCCATCTTCGTAATCGTCTCCCCGATCTCTTGAGCAGTACGCTTGGATTGTTCGGATAGTTTGCTTACCTCTCCAGCAACGACAGCGAAGCCGCGGCCTTGTTCCCCAGCTCTGGCAGCCTCAATTGCAGCATTAAGGGCGAGCAGGTTAGTCTGATTGGCGATATCCGTAATGGCTTCATTCATTCTTCTAGTTTCAATAGAGAGATTCGCCAAGTCTTCAATCATGGCTGTAGATTCGCTTACAGCCTCAAGAATGCGATTCATTTGTTCACTAACGTTTTCGATAGACGCTCTACCCTTAGTCACATCCACCTCTGTTTGAATAGCGGAATCTACAATTGTATTGGCAGCTTCTGCTATAGAGCCAACGCCTTTGGCCATTTCTTCTACAGATATAGCCGTTTGGTTGGAAGTTTCCGCTCCATTAATAGCGGTATCTGCACTTTCTTGTATAATTTCTGCTACATGCTGAACCGATTGAACGGTCTGATCTGTGCTTTCTCTGATGGTTGAGGAAGAGGATGCCAGTTTCGTAGAGGTCTGGCTAAGTTCTTTAACCACGGAGTAGAGCGATAATGTCATTTCATTAAAGTCATCAGCAAGACCTTTGAATTCATCATCTTTTTTGAGTTCTACCTTATTGGTGAAGTCTCCATTTCTTACGCTTCTCGTACCTTGCTTTAATTTTCTGATAGGAATCAGGAATGCTCGGATAGCAATCGTTATTAATGCAGCAGTTAACAAGAAAGCAATACTAACGACCAGCAAAGTTGTTTTAAATATCGGTTCGGCCGCTACAGTATAATCTGCTGTACCAATCATGGCTGCAATGGTCCAGCCTGTCATCGGTTCTGTAGTCGAGTATAATTCTAGTTCATTACCTTCAAGCGTAAAATGATATTTGTTGATGTGAGCATATTTCTCTTTTTTCTCCTCAGGAAGACTCACATCACTACTTGGATCAAAGATTCCTCCAGGTACAAAGTAATTAATATCAAAGACATACCCAGCACCCGCAACAATGGTATTATTTTCATCGGTTACAGTCATAGTACCGTTATCACCAATCTGGGCGAGTTTTATCGCTTCTGCAAACATATTTTGATTAATGCTAAAGTTCAATACACCCTGACCATCTTGGAGCGTATGTGAAAAGTGATATTCAAATTGACCTGTTAAAGATTCCTCAGCCGTCTCAGAAGAGAAGGCAGTCTGTCCGGATTTATTCAACCCAGCTACATACCATTTAGCTTCCGTTGGTTTATATTCGCTGGATTCACTCTGAGGGTAGGTGACGTATTCTCCCTTACTATTTGCAAGAAAAACTCTGTTAATCTCTGGGAAATTACTTAGGACCCGCTCGAGTTGTTGCTGCGTTGCAGCAGAAGTTACGCTCTTGGAATCTAATTCAGATGCCAACAATTCAAGGTTATGAACTATTGGGGTCGTATGCAGGTTTAACATACTTGTTACAGTCGCTACATTGGAATAGATGCCATTCTTAATTTTAAGCTCGATCTCTTGTTTAGCGCTCTCATAAGAGAAATAACCAATTAATACGCTGGGAATGATTAAAACTGCTAAAAATGCCGCGGTTAAACGAGTGCTCATTAATTTGGAACGTTTTTTAATGAAAATCAAAAATTTGGAAATCACAGTATGCTCCCCCTTTTTATGTGTACGGATATTGCCTTTTTTATGGAACGATAACCTCCCATATAATAAAGACACATATATTATATATCGACATAATTCGATGTTTATTTACCTTGTTCGACATTATGACATATTTTAAAAAAGCAATGTACTGGTTGAATTGGGCTAAAATTCACATATCAACATAGATAGTGCTGTTTTGTTTTTTTTCTATATTCCATGCTCATTTATTCTTAGGTAATAATGAATTTTTTTACCGAGAGAGAAATAGATTTTTTCATGAGGGTCTGTTTTTTGAATATATATTCTTATATCATGCGGAATATTTTGTTGTAATTTGTCGAATTGAGGTTTTTGAAGATGCTAGGGGTAAATTACATACAACAAGAGAAACGAGGAGGTCCGCACAGTCAAGTGAAGTGCAAAGCCTCCTCGTTTCTTTGTTTGGATCATCAAAACCCCGCTCCTCCTTAAGTAAGGAGAAGCGGGGCATTTGAAAGAGATAGTTAACGGGTGAAGACTTAACTAATTTGATTATTTTGGATAAGATGCTCTGGTTTAGTTATCTTTCAAATCTGCGATCGATTTAACATCCATGTATGCTGGAACCACAAGGCCGGTTTTAACACCGGTCATATTGGCGCCAAGGTCATCCAGCTGATCCTTATATTTAGCCCAGTAATCAGCATGTGTCAATGGTAGCCATGCAGCTGGGGAAGCATCGACGTCGCCTGTTGCAACGCCCGTCCACATTGGTCCTGCTTCCACTTGCAATGCATTAACTTTGTAGCCAAGTTTGTTTTCCATCACGTATTTTAACAAATGAGTACTTGCAATCTCCGAGTCCCAAGCGACATAACCTAGACGGAATGAGTCACCATTGACCGGTTTCAAACCTTTGGTCCATTCATCAATCTGGTCCGCATGTTTCTCGGCATAATCTTTAGCTGCATCCTCAGGACTTGTACCGTTTTGGATAGCGATCATCATCTCGCCCATTTCGTCGGAAGTCCACTCGAAGCGGGACAGGAACTCATGAGCAATTGGGTGATCATCCTTTAGACCCTTGCGGGCGATAGTGTGAATCTCTTCTGCATCGCCATATACCTTATCAGGATCTTCCAGATATTTCAGGTCATATTGATTGAACATCCAGTGCGGTGTCCAGCCTGTAATGATAATTGGTTCTTCATTTTTGTATGCTTTGTCCAGCGTAGCCGTCATGGCTGCACCGGACCCCTCAATCAAATTCCAGTTCGTAAGGCCGTAAGTTTCAATGGCAGTGGCCGTTGATTTCATGATACCTGCACCAGGGTCTATGCCGATGATCTGATGGTTCACTTCATCTCCGATCTTGGCATTAGCTGCAGATTGAGAGGAGGAAGAAGTCGCTTCTTTCCCCAGATCTTCGATGGAGTTAACGTCAGTCATGTAACTAGGAACTACCAGACCTGTACGAACACCGGTCATATTGGCACCCAGATCGTCTACCTGGTCTTTGTAACGTTCCCAGTAGTCAGCGTGAGTTAATGGTAACCAAGCTGCTGGGGAGGCATCTACGTCGCCTGAGGCAACACCAGTCCACATCGGTCCGGCTTCCACTTGCAGCGCATTCACTTTATAACCTAGTTTGTTTTCCATCACATATTTCAGTAAGTTGGTACTAGCAATCTCAGAGTCCCAAGCTACATAGCTCAGTTTGAATGCATCACCATTTACTGGAGTTAACCCTTTTGTCCATTCATCGATCTGTTCCTTATGCTTCTCGGCATAATCTTTGGCAGCCTGTTCAGGGGATATACCATCCTGAATCGCAATCATCATTTCGCCCATTTCATCGGAAGTCCACTTGAAACGAGACAGGAATTCAAAAGCAACAGGGTGATCATCCTTTAGACCTTTACGGGCAATGGTATGAATTTCTTCAGCATCCCCGAATGATTTTTTTGGATCATCCAAGTATTTCAGATCATATTTGTTGAACATCCAGTGCGGAGTCCAGCCCGTAATAATAATAGGGTCGTTGTTTTTAATTGCTTTATCCAGTGTCGCAGTCATTGCCGCGCCAGAACCTTCAATCAGATTCCAGTCAGATAACTTATAGTCTTCTATGGCTTTGGCTGTAGATTTCATAATACCGGCACCTGGATCGATACCAATAATTTGATAATTCACTTCTTCGCCTACACCACTAGCTGCTCCGTTGTTGCCACCAGCTGATGTTGAACCGCCTGTGAAGTATTGTGAGAATCCAGCAACCAGAACTACCAGTGTTGCAGCTGCAGTAATCCATGCTTTTTGTTTCGTGGAGACACGAGACGTTTTTTTGCGTCCTGGCATAAATAGATTTTGTGTGAAACGGTCGAGCACAATCGCAAGTACAACTACAGCAAGACCAGCTTCAAATCCTTTACCAATCTGTAGCTGTGTTACAGCACGGTATACTTCCGCTCCGATACCCTGTGCACCAATCATGGAAGCAATTACGACCATGGATAGGGACAACATGATCGTCTGGTTGATACCGGACATCACGGTAGGCAAAGCGAGTGGAAGCTGTACTTTAAACAGCTTCTGCATGGAAGTCGAACCGAATGCATCGGCAGCTTCGACTAATTCGCCAGATACCTGTTTGATCCCGAGGTGTGTCAGACGAATCGTTGGTGGAATGGCGAAGATCACCGATGCAATAACACCCGGAACAACGCCGAGACTGAAGAACGTAACAGCTGGCAGCAGATATACGAACGCTGGCATTGTCTGCATAAAATCAAGCAGTGGAGTGATAATCCGTGCCGCTGTTTTACTGTATGCAAGCCAGATCCCTACAGGTACACCGAGCAAAATCGAGATCAGTCCTGACGTAATAACGAGACCGAGCGTGTCCATGGATTGGGACCAGTAGCCCAGGTTATCTACGAGCAGGAATCCAATAACCGTAAATAAAGTGAGGGGTAGTCTACCTACCAGGAATGCCAGGATACCTAATATGGCAATGAACAGGAGGGGGTGAGGCAGCATGAACAGCCCAGAGAAAAATCCAACCACTTCCTGAATAACGACAGAGATAACTTTAAACAATCCGGAGAGCGAGGAGCTCATCCAGTCAACGATGGATTCAATCCACGATGCTAGTGGTATTTTGGAAATCATTCAGAGCTTCCTCCTTTTCTGCAACTTCACCGCTTAGAGCACCCAGCAGGGCACCGCGAACGATAACACCTTGCAGACGGCCATTCTCGCCTACAACGGCAAGTGGCACATGGGCTGAACTTACGATTTCAAACAATTCATGAATCAGGGTTTCAGGCGACACTGTCGGCCCATCTGTAATCAGAATGTCGTTTAATGGTTTATTTTCGCGCATTGCACGGGTTGCGTCTTCTGCTGTAATGACACCTAACAGCTTTTTCGAACGGTCAATAACAAACAGGTTCGAAATGCCTCGTTCACGCATCAATTCGAGAGCAACACGAGGACCACGATCCAGTGTAATTGTTTCTGGTCGGCGCATAACGTGTGATGCAGTGAGGACCTTGGACAAGTCCACATCTTCGACGAAGCGGGCCACGTAGGAGTTGGCAGGTTGAATCATAATTTCTTCTGGTGTACCAATCTGCACAACGGCTCCGTCCTTCATGAGAGCAATGCGATCGCCAATGCGCAGCGCTTCGTCCAAGTCATGGGTAATGAAAATAATGGTCTTTTTCATTTTATCTTGAAGCTCGATCAACTCATCTTGCATGTCACGACGAATTAATGGGTCAAGCGCGCTGAATGCTTCGTCCATGAGCAGAACCTCAGGATCATTGGCAAGTGCGCGAGCGAGGCCGACACGTTGCTGCATCCCGCCGCTAAGCTCATCAGGCATTTTATCTTCCCAGCCTTTGAGGCCAACCAGTTCAAGAGAGGCTTTGGCCTTCTCACGGCGGACTTCCTTATCTACCTTTTGAATTTCCAAACCATATTCCACATTATCAAGAACAGTTCGGTGAGGAAACAATGCAAATTTTTGAAACACCATGCTGATTGTTTTCCGGCGAACTTCCCGCAATTGTTCTTTGTTCATTTTTCGTAAATCTTTGCCATGAACCAGAATTTCTCCAGATGTGGGTTCAATCAAACGATTAAACATCCGAACCAATGTGGATTTACCACTTCCGGACAGGCCCATAATGACGAAAATTTCACCTTCTTTAATCTCCATGTTGACCCGGTTGACCCCAACCGTTATCTGTTTTTCTTTGGCCAACTTCTCTTTTCCCCAACCTTGCTCGAGTAATTGTAAACCTTGCTCGATTTGGGGCCCAAATAGTTTACTTACGTTTTTTACTTCAAGTATGGTCATGTTTTCACCCCTTCTGATGTGTTGTGCACTTCGAACGGCTTTTAGCAGCCACAAGCCCATACACTTGTGCGCCCAGCCACGAAATCCGGTAATATGTGCTTCGCTTCCCGTCTTTCTGGGTAACGGTTTGTATTCTAACAATAGTTAACCAGTATATCAACCGAATAAACAGTACATAATGTTCATACAGTAAAAACTGTACAAAGTTACCTCTAAAATTCTCTGTTTAGCTCCTTATTTTGGCTATTTAGGCATCTTTACTTTTATAATTGCTTTTTCTACAATAGAAAATGAGCTGAATTAAAGCTTGATTTTTTGGTTAAAAGATCATCGTAGGCAAAATGAAGCATGGTAAAGTTCCCAATATAAGTAATTGGGTGACAAATGTTTTCCTGGAATATAGGATATCCATTTGCGTGCTTTCCCATGTAATATGAACTTTAACGTGCTGATATTTTTTTGCTAAGACTGGAATGTTCAGAATGGAGGTTGCAAGCATGAGCTTGGACCATTTGCAAGAGGATCAGCAGGCTACCGTACTGAAGATCCGTAAACGCATTATTGAAGCCATTGGACGGAATATGGATCTATACGGCGTTACATTATCCACGGGACATTTATATGGATTGCTATTTTTCGCTGATAAACCGATGACCCTTGATGATATGGGCCGGGAGATGGAAATGAGCAAAACAAGTATGAGTACCGGAGTGCGAACATTGCTAGATCTGAAAATGGTAAATAAGGTGTGGAATAAGGGCTCCAGGAAAGATCTATATGAAGTGGAGTACGATTGGCATCAGACATTTACGGATTATTTCGTTATTAAATGGAGAAAAGCCGTGGAGAGTAACCTTCAGATTCTTCGCAAATCCGTTGACGAGATGAATCGGTTAATGGAGCAACTTGATGAACAGGCCGATGCTGACCTACTGAGCGTGTTACACGAGGACAAGCGCAAAGTTTTGCAAGCCGAAGCATATTACAAATGGCTTGATCGATTAATTGATACAATGGAAAGTGAAGAAATCTACAAACTAGTTCCTAAAGAAGAGATTAAAGAAACAATAGAAGAACAATTATAAGGCTAATACAAAGGACCCGTTCCGAGAGGAAGGGTCCCTTTGCATTATTGTCCGACTACATTCCAATTTGTATGTTTCCTATAGTTTGGAGAATGTGCTGCAATCGGAATCCTCATCATTGAGCTAACAGTTTGAGGTGTGACTTGCTGATTGTGTATTTGTTCTGACCCATCTATACTCTTATGCTCGGGTTCTATTGCAGGAGATGTTGCAGTTTCCCAACAATGAAAGAGAAACTCCTTTACATGCTGTCGTGCTAGTGTCTCACGCCCAATGAGTTCTGCCAGATGGAGATGGATTGTCTTCCAATCGTGGATCACTTCGACAATTACAGTAGGGGCTATACTCTTCAAATCATCAACATAAGGTTTGCAGGAACTGTCTCCAATAATAAGATCAGGTTTAGACCGGCGTAGTTGATCTAATATCTTGGTTAAGGAGCGTTTTTGTTCCGATGTATCTGTCTTCTCGAGTTTCAAATCAAGAGATTCTACAGGTTGTAATCCCAAGGCGAGCAGATGTTCATTCAAAATATGGGATATTGTAGCAACACGCAAATCATGTTTCTTCATATATATACTTGGTGCGATCCCAAGAACTTGTTTGAATTTACGACTAAAATAATATTCATTGCCATACCCTACGGTTTCTGCAACTTCTTTAAGAACACAATTCCCCTCGGCCAGTAGTTTCTTGGCTTCTTCGATTCGCATGCGGTTCAAATACTCGGTAGGGGACATGCCTTTTGCTTTTTTGAAACTGCGGGAATATGAGCTTGGCGTCAGTCCTGCAATTTTAGCCAAGTGATCCATGCTAATGCTCTCATTCATGAAACGCCGCATATACATAATACTTCGCTCCAGCGTAGGATCGACCTTTTCTAGATTGGCTTCAAGCCGATGCTCTGACAAGAATTGCAGGAGTTCTTGCAATTGACTATGTATACTGGTAAAGGGCTCCGATAGCTCACCTCGATAAGAGTCATATAATCTGGACATCCGTACTGCTGCTTGCTGTTTATGCCGGATGCGGATTTTACCAGACGGCCAGTTCAGAGGTGGAGCAGGGGAAGGTTCTGCTTTCCAATGGCCGCATACTCGCTGCACACACATATTTTCCATACTCAAAACTAAAAATTGAGTGAATTCTGAGTTCGACAATGCGTCGACAGTCACGCCGGGGTTGATCAAAAACAGTTCTCCACTTTGTGCTTCATAAACGATGTCGTTCAGAGCTAACAGGCCTTCACCTTGTAAAATAAGACAAAGTATGGGCCGGTTTACCGTCATTCCATCTATACGGAAATTTCCCCCGCGACGTACAAGACACATGGAAGAGAGCAGCGGTAGAGAAGAGGTTTCGGAGCAAAAAGGCAACAATTCATTCATATGGGACCATCCTTTGTCTTATTTTTACTAATGATAACAATTATCATTCTCAAATGGAAGATGTTTTTTATAAAAATCGATATGAATCAAAGAAAGCACAAAAAAGGATAAAGATCGGCACAAAGGCACCATCTTTATCCTTGTCGGACTGAAAATGTTGATACATTTGAAACGGACAATCCACTAATTCGAAGTGATTAGAAGAATGTTGTCCAGGAAAATTTCACTTAAAGCTTTTTGCCCTGTCCCATTTGCTTTTGAATAATAGAGGCGGAATTGATCTTTGGCATGGATATAGAAAATTCCCGGAAGGTCATCACGTAGATGGAATGTATCCCATTCTTCTCCCGCTATTTTACTTACTTTGAGAGAGGTGTTGACAGCATATAGACCATTATTGCCAGAAATGTATGCAATCTCAGGTTTAGCATTCATCATTTGATTAATAACGTAAGTGACATTGCTCAGGTTGAGATTAGTCGTTTTACTCACCTTACTGGAAGTGACCGTTTTTGCGTAAGCTTTTTTGTCCACATCGATGATCACGACCTTGTCTGTTCCCAACGAACTAACATCTCGCACACTTTTGGAGTGGAGCTGGAACGTTTTGCCTGATGTCGTTAGTGCATAAGCTTTCCCTGTACTATAGTTGTAATCCTTATTACTATCCAGTTTAATTCCATTGTTGTATACATATAGGTTGTTACTCCAACCTCCGGAATATACAGAGTTTACATCCAGTTTGGTTTTTGCATTCACGGGAGTGCCTTTACCTGTATTGTAATTGACTTTGTACATAACGATTGCGTTCGTGGAATATATACGCTCATTTGGATTGGTGTTGACCATGAGTTGTAATTCATTTTTACCGAAGTTTGCAAAAAAACGGCTCTCCACAGCTCCTTGTACTAAGTTCCGTACTGCTCCTGTGCCATTGGATGCTTTGGAAGCAACCCAAGTTTTCCCGTTCACGAGTGTATTATAGTATACACGTCCTTTAGTAACGAACAAAAGCGGATGATTAGGATCTGCTTTGTCCGCTATTTTGGTGCTAGACGAGGCGTCTTGATTACCATTGATCCGATAAATGGTTCCCTTGGAATTCAAGTAATAGAGGAATCCGTTATCTGTGTAATAATTGATTACATCTGAAGCAAATGTTTCGGCTGTCTCGCTCGAACCGTCATTGGAAACACGAAGCAGTGTTGTGGAGGTTGGAGACGGTGTGTAATAGAGATAAGAACCTGCCGCAACTAAGTCTACGCCTTCAAAATCAGATAATACCTCTGTAGGGTTACTGCCATCACCGGACACTTTGTAAAGAACACCATCGGAGTCGTAATACACTGTCGATTGGCTAAGTGCATCTGCTTTTGCATTTGTACCTCCGCTTAATACCCCTGCACCCATCAAAGCCATAACCAGCATTGCGCAGAGGGTACGCTGCAAATACATGGACCATTTCTTCATTCGTTCATCGTCACCCTTCATTGTTTATGTATGTCTTGCTTCACTATCCTTGATTATATCGGTAAACAATGGAAGAAAATTAAGATAGAAAGAGCGTGCAATTTAGATGGAAAGCGCGTGTTAAAGGATACCTCTCTAATGAAATTCAATTTCATGGTTTGAATAATTAAAATCGATTTATGCATGACGTTACCAGTCTGGCTCCAGGGCATTCTTCGTTGTGTCTTTCTCGTGATACGATCAATATCACCCGGAATACAGCAAAGAAGAATGACAGGAGCGATGACTGTAATGAATATAGCAACAATCGGTACAGGTTCTATTGTGGAAGCCATTTTATCAGCAATTGGTGAGCTGGACGGGGTGACCTCTACAGCGATCTACTCTCGCAGCAGAGAAAAAGCCCAATGGCTTGCAGATAAGTATGAGATAGAATCGATTTATACCGATTTGAATGAGTTATTTTGCGATTCCAATGTGGACTTGATCTATATTGCTTCACCCAATAGTCTTCACTATGAGCAGGCCGTTCAGGCAATCCAGCATGGAAAGCATGTTGTCTGCGAGAAGCCCTTTACATCGAACCTTCGTGAAGCTGAATCGTTAATCGCACTGGCCAAAGAAAAACAAGTGTTGCTCTTTGAAGCGATCTCCAATATTCATCTGCCTAATATGAAGTTCATTCAGGAACAGCTATCCAAGTTGGGCCAGATCCGAATGATTCAGTGTAATTACAGTCAATATTCACGTAAATATGATGATCTTCTGGCAGGACAGACGCCGAATGTATTTAACCCGGAATTTTCAGGTGGGGCATTGATGGACATCAATATCTACAATCTGCATCTGGTGATGCATTTGTTCGGTAGACCGGACACAATCTCCTATACAGCTAACCGACATGAGAATGGAATAGATACCTCAGGCATTGCTGTTCTGAAGTATCCACATTTTATCGCTGAATGCGTGGGATCGAAAGATACAAGAGGCATGAATTTTGTCCTTATTCAAGGTGAAAAAGGGTATCTTCATGTGGCAGAAGGTGCGAATGGCTGCAGAGAGATTAAACTCCAGATCGGGACGGAGGAAGTCCGAACGTATAATGTCCAGAACAAAGCCAACTGGCTCTATTATGAATGGGAGGTATTCGAAGAAATATATGATGCTGAGGATTACAAGCGGTGCTACGAACTGTTGGAACATAGTCTTTCTGTCATGCAGGTGCTTACGGAAGCACGCAAAGATGCTGGTATAGTGTTCTCAGCGGATACTGCAAGGCAATGTTGAACCTTAGTAAGGGTCACTGATGCTCGACATATATAACATGTCAAATAGATAGAGTGTCGAAATCATAGAAGATATTTTAGACAGCCGCAACTTTTCGTTATATCCATAAGCCAGCAGTGTTTCATCACCAAGTTTGGACAATCTGGAATGGTTGTTACCTATCACCGCGATGACTGTTTGTTGTTTATCCTTTAACACTTGAGCGGCTTCGAGCATGGAGGAATTCTCCCCAGTATGGGATATGACAAATGATAGTGTGAACTGGCGTGAATTCATCGTGTTCAAATAATGCATGTTAGGACCATTGTGAGCAACGGCTGCAATGCCAATCTCATTCCATTTGGCACATGCTTGCTGTGCCACATAATAATTCATGTCGCTACCATAGATATCAATCCGTGAAGACTGTTTGACCCAATCGGTTATGCGCATTAATACAGGGCGTGATAACATGCGACGTGTCTCATTCAGCGCATTCTGATACAGATAAGGCACGGAATCAACCGCAGCCAGAATCCCTTCTTGTTGTAAGAAGTCTTGATTATGTTCAAGTTCATCTTGCTTTGAAGGGGGAAGCTTATATTCTAATGCCAGTTTTAATTGAAAGTCTGGGTACCCTTGGGTACCCAGCTTTTTGCATAAACGTACAATGGTTGAAGCACTTGTATAAGTGAGCTTAGCCAGTTCGTGAGCCGTGGAATTAAATACGGCTTCAGGCTGCTTCAATATAAAATCTACAATATGTTTCTCTTGCTCCGTTAACTGTGATGCATATTTTAATTTTTGAAATAAATGTGATGGCATGGGTGTGTTCCATTCCCTCTCTATATACCGATGTGTACTATGTTCACATCATACCTTGTCTTTTTCCTTTTTCAAAGACGAATTGCTCACTTCATTCTTTTGATGTCATATCCAAACCACGAATATCACAACCACATCAAATTTGACTTTCCGCAAGTTGCTGGCGACGATTCCAGATCGTCACGAGACGAAGCAGAATCACGCTTAGGAGCAAAAGTACAGCTCCTGTGCCAAGGAGCATCCATGGCCCAATCATTAACATACCGGTCGCCTGACCGGCGATCAATGCAAGCAGAGGGAGAACAACGAGCCCGCCAAGCTGGTAAGCTTCCTGAAATCCTCGTACTTTGGCCGAGATAAGCACATTGAGCAGAATAACAGCTAAACTGCATGTCGGAACAACCCAGACAATCAGAATAATCCAGTTCAGATTCGGGAACATCAGCTTGCCAAACATCGGATACATCAGAATATTAGCAATGACGCCATACAAAATAAAAGTGACCCAGGATAAGAAGAGTGAAGGGATAAGAGCTGCTAGCACTTTACCTTTAAATAGCGTGCTCATGGTCATAGGTGTGAAAAGCAACCCCTCAAGTGTCTTACGCTCCTTTTCCCCAGCGAAACTATTGGCGGTGAGTATGCTGGAAGCCATCACTGGAATGATGAGAAACAATGGCGCAAACATGTATAGAGCCAAATAATAAACTATTCGTTGATTGTCTGAGGTCATTGAAGCAAGGGAGGGCATTAACCCGTCTTGAATCAGTCTATCTATCGTTTCAAGAATGACATTGATGTTACTGATCGAATGCAGATTCATTCTGGACGCCGCCCATAACAGAGCAGAAGGTACGATGATGCCAATAATTAACGGTACGATTAGCATGGGCAGCCACAGTTGGATGCTGGATGTGACAGAACGGATATCTTTACGAATAAGTGCTCGTATGGCTTGACGATTATTCATGTGCATTAGCCTCCCTAATGGCAAAATAGATGCTTTCCAGATCATTGCCTTCAATCCGCGCCTGATAGACCTGACCCCGTTCAGTTAGCTGGCGGAGCAGTAACGGAATATCTTCACGAGAGTTCAACTGGAACGTAGCACGCTGCTCTACAACAGTCTTAGGCGAATAATTCCCAGTGTTCCAGCCATTCGGCATATCTGCTTCGACCTCTAGCTTTGGCGCCGATTGATAACGGCCAATGATTTCTTGTTCGGTTCCCTTTTCAACGATTCGTCCCTTTTCCATGAAAATATAATGGTCACAGACTGCCGATAGTTGAGTCAGCACGTGAGAGGAGATGAGAATCGTCATGTTCTGTTCCCTGTTCAGCTGACGAATAATGCGAAGAACCATCTGAATTCCATCCGGATCAAGACCGTTGGTAGGTTCATCAAGGAATAGAATAGAAGGGCGGTGGAGCAGGACGCGCGCAAGGCCCAAGCGTTTTTTCATGCCTGTACTGTACGTGCCGACTTTGCGATGTTGGTATGTCTGGATCTCAAGCAGCTCCACAAGTTCGTCAATACGTTCATGGGGACGTTTCAGCCCAAAAGCATCTGCGAAAAAAAGCAAATTATCCCGCCCACTCATATTTTCGTACAAGCCACTTTGTTCGGTTAGTGTGCCGCACATGGCTAGTATCTTTTCTGTCTCAGATGAAGTGTCTATGCCTTGAATGGTAACTTGTCCGCTATTCGCACCCAGCACTCCATTCATGATGCGGATGAGGGTGGTTTTACCTGAGCCATTTGGCCCGATGAGTCCGGTAACGCTGCCTTCTGGAATAGTGAAACTGACATCCTGTAAGGCTTGCTGTGTGTCGAAATGTTTTGTGATATGACGTACTTCAATCATGAATGATCACCGTCCGTTTCTAAGTTTGATAATTATACGTCTAGCTAGGTCTGATCGTTCAATGTAAGACTAAAGAAATATGTTTTTACTCCAATAGTCCTGAATTGCAGATGCATAATTTCCCGAAAAAAATATCTAAATCGGTTCTCAGGTTTGTTTTTTTGACAGGCTGTACAAGGTATCCTTGAAAAGAAGAATGTTCTAACCGTTTCATTGTGATGAAGAAGTGAGTAATAGAATACAGGCTTCAATCTGTTATACGGTTAATTGTTACATTTTTTACATAATGAGTTCGTCTAACACATTAGCACATTCAGTGTGACTGTATTTTAAGCCGCCCGGATGGTTGTGTTTGGACCCAAAGGAAGGGTGAGGTTGATGAGTACTCCTAACGAATATCGCTTTCAGGTGAACCTGAGCGGTATGATCCAGATTTTATCGAATCATCTGTACAGCAGCCCTAAAGTCTTCCTGCGTGAGCTTATGCAGAATGCTACAGATGCAATCACTGCACGTAAGGAAGTAGAGCCAGGATATCAGGGAGAAGCACGTATTGAGCTGACAGGAACCGGCGATCAATTGACGATGATGGTGGAGGACAATGGGGTTGGCCTGACCGAAGCAGACATCCATGAATTCCTGGCGATGATTGGACAATCTTCGAAACGGGGACAGCAGGCGCTGCTGGATGGTGAGTCATCATTTATCGGACGATTCGGCATTGGTCTACTCAGTTGTTTTATGGTGAGTCATGAAATCGTCATGCTTACACAATCTGTCAAAGGCGGCCCGTCGATGGAGTGGCGCGGTAAGCCGGATGGTACATATACGATCAGACAGCTAGACACGCAGTTATCTCCAGGAACCAAAGTGTACTTGCGTTGTACACCCGATGCTGCCCACTATTTTGAAGCGGAGTATGTAAAAGAAGCGTTATTTTACTATGGTGCGCTACTGCCTTATCCGCTCATGCTGATTCATGACGGGGTCCAGACTGTGATCAATAATGATTCTCCAATCTGGATTACACGCCCGGAGCTTGCCCGCTCTTGTCGTGCAGAAGTCCTTGCCTTTGGTGAGCGTCTGCTGGGTGAGAAGTTCCAGGATTTCATCCCGTTAACAACAGCTTCCGGCCGTACGGGAGGCATCGCTTATGTGTTACCACACGCAGTGAATCTGAATGCGAAGCGTTCCCACCGGGTTTATCTGAAGCGGATGCTGATCTCGGAGAAAGCCGAGAATATTTTGCCGGAGTGGGCGTTCTTTGTTAAATGTCTGATCTGGACGGATGAGCTACAACCGACAGCTTCAAGGGAGCACTTTTATGAAAATGAAAAGCTGGAAGAAGTGCGCTCCGAGCTCGGAGACGCCTTGCGAATGGGACTGGCGGAGATGGCTGAACAGCAGACAGAACGGTTGCAGAAGCTGATTCGTCTGCACGCCCTCTCCATGAAGGCGCTGGCTGTTCAGGATCAGGAGTTCTATGGCATGATTCACCGCTGGCTTCCCTTCGAGACCACAAGAGGGCATCGAGAGCTGGGCGAGCTGATTGATGAAGGTGATACGCTTTATTACACGGGATCGATTGATGAGTATCGTCAGATTCACCATGTGGCTTCCGCACAATCCATGCTGGTCGTAAACGGAGGTTATATCTACGATAAAGAGCTGATGGCGACGCTGCCTGTCATTTTGAATGATGTGCTAACGGAGCGGATTCAGCCAGATGAAGTGTCGATGACGTTCACAGATGTTGCTCCGGCTGAACGCAACCAGTACTACGATGCATTGCGTCTGGCAGATTCGGCGTTACAACGTTTTCGCTGCCGTGCAGAGGTGAAAGGGTTCAAGCCAGCGGACTTACCCGTGTTGTTCACCCTTTCGCAGGAGTCCTCAACGCTACGTGCGCTGGAGAAAGCAAGCGAAGAGAGCACAGACTTGTTCTCATCTGTTCTGGGTTCGTTGTCAACAGGGATTAATTCGGCAGGGTACTCGACCCTTTACCTGAATGTGAATAACCCGATTATTAAACGGGTGTTAACATCACCAGATAACCAGATGACACCGATTGCGATCGAAATGTTGTATGTTAACGCATTAATGATGGGGCATTACGCCATGAACAAGCAGGAACTTGAGGTGCTGAACCAGGGGATTGTACGGTTTATTGATTGGGGTTTACGCGCAAATACGAATCATGAGGGAGATGCCTGATGAAGACAGAGATGGATTTTGAAGATTTAATGGAAGAAGCTTATGGCCTGCCGAATGGTGCAGCGAAGCTCAGTCTGTTGGAGGAAGCTGCGCGGGTAGCCGATGTTAATGGCATGGTCGAAGAGGCGTACGAAGCACGCTCAGAGATTGTGGATGTAGCCACTTTCTGTGGATATCCGATGAAAGCTTTGATCGCTTTTTCCTGGCAGCTTGGCAAGTTCGATCAGCAACCCGATATGTATGATGAAGAGACACTTTTGTGGTCGTACAAATGGATTCTTGGCAAAATGCCTGATTTCCCAGAAATCTCGCGAGAGAAGATCATGGAGCTGCTGGAGGATTTCGGAGCACGGTTCAAGTCCTATGGGTATAGTGAGCGTTCGTATTGGTATTACCGTTTCCGCCTCTTTATGGATTTTGGAGAACTGGAGGAGGCTGGACGCAGCTATGACAAGTTCAGAACGTTAGACCGCGACTTTATGAGTGACTGCGAGGCGTGTGAGCAGGATGAGATTATGCGTTATTTTATTTTAAAAGGAGACGACGAGAAGGTGTTGGAAGTGGCGAAGCCTATTCTCAAAGGGAAAATGGGCTGTGCGGAGATCCCACATCTGACCTACTCCGAAGTTCTGATGCCGCTGTATCGTCTGGGACGGACGGAGGAAGCGAGTAAATATCAGGTCAAGGGGTACCGCTTGATCAAGGGTGAGAATGATTTCGTGCAAAGTTTTGCTGAGCAGCTTGAATATCTCACACTAACCAATCCGGCCAAAGGAATTGATATCCTCGAAGAAACACTGGTGCTCGCAGCGGATCATGAAGATGCGTATGCCAAAATGATGTATTATGCGAAGGCAGCTTCGTTATTGCGGCGCTGGACGGAAGAGAAAGAATCTGAAGGGTATCGCCTGCGTCTTCCAGCTTCCTTCCCCTATGAAGGAGACCCTGGAGACCTGCTCAAGCTCGCAGCGTATTTTGAAGAGCATGCCCGGACCGTCGCAGCGAAGTTCGATGAGCGCAACGGAAATCATCATGTATCCTCGTTAATCGCATAACCAAAAGGCTTGTTCGTAAAGGGTAGAGATCCTTTCGAACAAGCCTATTTTTAATGTTTACTTTATTCCTTTGGTAGCTGGTTTATTGAACGGAAGCTGCGGGAGGTGCGCTCTCTGTTACCGGACTTGGTGAAATCTCTGAATTGCTCTCCGATGTTCCGGCTCCCTCGCTTGCTTCTTTCGTTGATGATTGCTGTGGTTGCTCTGACTGCTGTGCGGCCATCAATTCAGCGACGATGCGATCTGTGGGCTGAGTGATTAATGCATACATCATAGCAGCCTGTTCCTGACGAATCAGAGGTTTACGGGAGAGGAAATTGGCAGAACCGTCCTCGCGGACGTTGACCTCTGGTCCGTAGATGCCCAGCTTCACCATCATCTGCACTGCAGGTACAGCCCATTCATCTGTGTGACCAGCAAGTGGAACATCTTTGAATAATTCACTTGGATATTGCTGCTGGAAAACTCTCCAGATCATCGCCGCTGCCTCTTGACGAAGGATAGCTTGATCTGGTTTGAACTGTGTTTGGTCTGTACCTGTGATCATACCCATTTCATAACCAAGCTGAATATATCCAGCTGCGGCATGACTGGCCCAGTCGGTGTTAGCAGGTGGAGTTGTTTTGCTAGGCTTGAGCCCACTAAGCTTTAGAATGTTCTCGATAAATTCAGCCCGGGTTACAGCCGCTTTCGGTTGAAAAGATTCGCTCGCATTATTCTCTACATATCCAAGGGATTGCAAGCTATGGATTGCTTGAGCATAAGGACTGTTCTTCGGAACATCTCGGAATCCTTCGGCCTTTTCCCCCTTTTTGGCATAACCGTAGGGATTAAGGTAAGGCTCTTTCATATAGGTGGTTCCATCTTCATATTCCTTGAAGGCCGTAAACTGCCCGGTGAGTTCGTCCTTGAACAAACGATCTTCCAGTTGAATCAGCTTGCGCTCACCCAAAAATGCATCACTAATGCTAATACGCCCGGAAGTTTCACCACTAGCTTGCAGCTTACTGATGATGGTACGGATACGAAGGTCAGCATACAATCCGTCGAAACGCTGCAGTTCTTCAGCAGATTGCGGCGTGTACTCCTGAAATTGAACCGGCTCAGCATATTGCGGGAAAAACTGTTGAATAAAAGCGGAGTAGAGCAGATTACGAAGAGCTCCATTCTGGTTATACGTTAGGAAGACGCCTGTGTTCTGCTCAGGAATAAAAAATAGATAAGAGCTGTAACCAGACAGGTCGCCACCTTTGGTAATCACCTTGGAACTGCTTCCGGCTCCAGGAAGTTGAAATGGAGCCTCGAATCCGTAAGTTGCATCCGGTAGCAACGGATGCATGGAAGAACGATACTGTTCCATGCTTTTCACAGTTGCAGGTTTCATAATTTGTTGGTTATCCTTTGTACCGTCATTTAAGAAAGCAATCATGAATTTTCCGATGTCTTCTGCCGTAGACAACATACCGCCTTGAGGCAGAGGTGTTGGCTCAATCATGTACAGGTCAACGGGCTTATTTGTTGCATCATAACCGGTTGCGAGCTGCTTCTTGAATTTTTCATTCAGCATAAAGCTACTGTGCTTCATGCCCAGGGGCTTGAAGATATGCTCCTGCATGTAAGATTCAAACGGTTCGCCGCTGACATTCTCGACGATCATACCAAGTAGCAAAAATGAAAAGTTATCGTACATGTAAGCACTGCCGGGCTTCCGCACAACAGGAGGCATATGCTCCTTGGCGTAATCCTGCATGGTTATGTACTTGTCGGGGTCTGTGTGGAGATCATCCGGCTGTGGGTCACGAATCTCGAATCCGGTAGTATGAGTGAGTAGATTTTCCACGGTTACAGGGGTATCAAAAGGATTATCGAATTCCAGATCTTTTACATATGTTTGAAAATCGGCTTGCAGGTCAACTTTGCCTTGCTCTACAAGCTGCATGACCGCAGCAGCTGTAAAGGTTTTGGAGACCGAGGCGACACGAAATGCGGTGTTCTTCGGATCGACAGGTGTTTTTTTGTCCAGATCGGCGTAGCCGTATCCTTTTTCAGCGAGGACCTGACCATCCTTTACAACGACAACAGAAGCACCAACATAATGTGGTTTGGTTTGAGTCGATGCGAAGAAGTCATCCAGGAAAGCGTTGACTGACTCTGCATTCAGTGTTACTGGTTGCTTGGTATCTTCAGCGGGTGGAGTAGTTTGAGCCTGTACCTGGGGGGCCCATAGGCTTAGAGAAAGAGCAAGAGCCATACAAGCGCTAGTCAGGACCGTCCAATTGAACCGGGTGTTTCGTTTGAATAAATTCACGTAATCACTCCTTTGGTCAATTTTTTGAAAAGCAGATCGTTCACTGAGTATTACTGTTTCTGGGCGCGGTAGGTTTCACGAAAATAGACTCCGATGTTAATCAGCCAGATGACTGTAAGCAGTACGATCGGGAACGCAGCAAAACTATAAAGTACAGAATAAACTACTAATGAAGCCATTCCGATGCCAAGTAGGAGATTCATCATTTGAAACGAACGATAGGCTGCACGATATACAATCCATTTCTCGCCTTCATCCAGTTTCTCGAAGTGGTCTTTTTTCATGTTCAACGAGTCTAGATCCAAGGCACGATCAGGGAAGTATCGATTGTAGCGTTTGATGGTGAGATACTGCAGCACAACGACCAAAATGATAGCAATGCATGCTGCAACTAGATTGCCGATGATAAAGTAGTCTGGGGAATGTGACAGGTGGTTGCTTGATTCATATAAAGCCATAGCCAAGGCAATCCAGGCAAAAGCAGTTATTACACCAAAGCTGCTGAGCATCATAGCGTGTCCGAGAGAGCGTTCAGCAGGAGTAATCAATGAGTGATTCTGATCCAGATCTAGATCGAGGTCATCTGCCTCATCTACCTCAGGACGAACGGACGGCGTAAGAGCAAGACTAATGCTGTTCCAGATGGTTGTTATGAGCAGGATAAGAGCAATAAGGGCAAACAGCAGGTCGTAATCATAATAAATGGATAGCGTCCAGTTCAGATCAGAAGGCATTTTTTGAAATAAAGACGAGGTCATAAAACCGATAACAGCTCCACAGGCCGCATAGATCGGTAGACGCATTTTTTTCTTCTTGGACGGGGAATTAACGGTCTGATTCATTTTCCTTTCCACCTTTCAACTCAAATATATTTTCAACCGGTTCATTAAACACATGGGCTATTTTTAGTGCGAGAACGACCGAGGGGGAATAATCTCCACGTTCAATCAGAGCAATGGTTTGCCTAGATGCACTGATGAGTTTCGCAAGCTCTGCCTGTGATAATCGATCCCTGGCGCGTAATTCTCGAACATGATTGTGTAATTCTTCCACGTACTCACCTCCATGCATGGATTGTATATGATAATCGACATAATGTAAACTATAATATACAAAATGATAATTATCATTTACGTTCAGGTGCTTTATTTTATTTCACAACACAATAGGAAAAAGAGCCTTGGGGGGCTCTTCAATCCAATGATATATGCAGTTTCATCTTCGGATTAGGAAGCATCTACATAGGAAAGATTTTGTTGGCGTCCATTCTCTGCTCGAAGAGATACTCGAAAGAAATATAATGCTGCCAGCCCCATGGACAGGTACAAACCAGCCATCATGTATGAAGGGATGAAGGTGCCAACTGTCAGCCCGAGGCTTCCCAGTAAAGCAGCAAGATGATAACTGAGTCCATCAGCAGCCATATAAGCAGCACGATTCGAATCTGGAATAATTCCAGCAAGAATGACCTGCCGCACGGGAGCATACATGAGTTCTCCAATAGTCAATATTCCAGCAGAAGCGATAAGCAACCACGCCCAATTACTAAACGCCAAAGTGGCAAAGCCTGCTGTATAGAGCAACAACCCGACTGTAATGATTGTTCTGGAGTTCAAATGGCTGATCCATTTGGCAAAGGGAATTGCGATTAAGGCCACCAGCACGGTGTTGATCATTATGATTGCGCTGAACATGTGAAGCCCTGATACATGGAAGCCTAGCAACTCTGCGGTAAACTCATTTTTTAATCGCACAGCAATATATTTATCCAATTGAAATTCAAGTGAGATTGCAAGTACGGTTGCTGTAAAAAATACCATGAAACGGTGGTCCTTAAGAATGGTTCTGTATGTATTTATTACGTTGCTCAGATTGGACTTTCTCGCCTTATTGGACGTATTGGCTAATGTTGTCCGTCTGATCTTTTTCGTCAGATCGGTTGATATATGTTGGTGACTGTCCATGGTTTCATGAATACAAAAAATCAGGATCAACAAGGTCGCGATACTTTCAACACATACGAGGCTAAACAGTAGAAAACGAAATGGTTCAAACAAAAGTCCACCCAGTAAAGCTCCGAATGTTATGGCTACATTGGTTGTCCAGTACTGCAATCCATAGACGTATTGTCGTTCCTTCTCACTGCTTACATCAACAATCATCGCACCTGCGATGGGAACGGTAATCCCTGAACTGATGCTGCTAAGCAGAAACATGAAGCAGGTCAGAGGGACCGAATTCATCCATGGTGAATTGGCTGTTGCCAAACAGATCAGTGCGAATACCTGCAGACTTTGGGCAAGTACCATTAGTTTTTTACGTCCGATTCGATCAGACCAGTATCCAGCTCCGAGTCCCGCAAACATGGAAGCCAAAATATTAACGGTCAGAAATACTCCGGCCCATCCGGCACCAATTTGTGTACTTAGATAGATGGCCATAAAGGGAAGGATGGTCTTTTGCGTCAAGTCAGTAAAAAAATCAGTACAAATTCGAATCTTAATATTAGGGTGCAGATCAGAAAATTTCATAGGTATTTCTTCGTCCTTCTAAGTGATCTAATGGTTGTTACCGAGTATAATGGAAGAAAACCTGAAGAAAAACTGTATACATATCTGAGAATGTTTCGTATTTTATGCAGATTGGCAAAAAGGGCTTTTTAGGAGAGAAGGGCGACATATGGATATATCTGAGCATTACATACAACTTCGATTGAACTTCCCCCATATCCGGGATGATCAGGAGCTATATATTACTGTAGGTGAGCTTGCCGAGCTTCTGTGCTGCACCATGCGTAATATGAACCTGATCATGAATAAATTCAAGGAGAATGGTTGGGTAAGTTGGAGTCCACAGCGTGGTAGAGGCAAGAAATCGATGCTTATCTTTTGCAAACCTGTAGCAGATGTGGCTTCAGAACGATTCGACCAGCTTCTGAATACGAACAGGATGGATGACGCATATGAGATGGCCTCCTCCTTGCCTCCTCAAATAAGAGAGCAACTCATCCATAATCTTCAGCATCAATTTGGTTTGCGTTCTAATGAGGGGGTTGGAGGCAGAGTAGATACATTACGGATTCCGCAGAATACCCTGTTCAGAACGTTAGACCCGACGCAGACAGCGATGTGGGGAGAAGGCTTTATCATTACAGAAGTTTTTGATCGTCTGGTTCGGTATAATGCAGAGCGTGAACAATGTGAACCAAGTCTGGCTATAGCGTGGGAGAGTGATCGAGAAGGGAAGGAGTGGACATTCCATCTGAACAAAGGCATTACCTTTCATCATGGCCGCATTATGGACGCTGCAGATGTCAAATTTACGTTTGAACGCATTATTTTTGATCCGGCGAACCCTTGTCGAACCATGCTTAGTTCAATCCAACAAGTTGAGGTTGTTGACCCATTGACGATACACTTCACGCTGCGTAAACCTAACTTCATGTTTCCTGACCTGCTAAGCGGTTTGTATGCTTCGATCGTACCCCGAGATGTGGAGTTGGATCCGCTTCATCCGATTGGGACAGGACCGTATCGTATTACGCGTCACGATGCCAATCTGCTAGTTCTGGAAGTATTCCCGGCTTACTTTCGAGGCCGAGCCTATATTGATCGGGTTGAAGTATGGCAGCTGCCGCAGATCGATCTGCCTGGATCTGTAATCAAGCAACGTCTATTTTCAGATCATGAACCTCGTGCGGTAGAACATGAGATTCAGGGTGGTGTGTTTATGACGTTCAATATGCAAAAAGATGGTCCGCAACATGATTTGCGTTTCCGACAAGCGGTACGGCTGTTACTGAATCCCGATGAGTTAATGAATACCAGAGTCGATCCTGATATTCGACAAACAGATCGCCTGATCCGTGGCCAAGAGCAAGAGAGACGTATAAGAACTTCGGTTGAACAGGCTACGGGTCAGACAGGATTGGACAAGTCTTCTCTGAGGCGGGCTGCCTCCCTGCTGGCGCACAGTTCTTACGAGGGACAACAGTTACGAGTCTGGGTTGAAGAAGGGGAGAAGATGGAGTTAGATATGGCTTGGTTTGCCGAGCGCTGTGCACTTGTTGGATTAGATATCACTATTGTGCCCGGTAACCCTGCTCATGCCGTCTACCACAATGAAATACAGTCTTATGAGATGGTCTACACAGGTGAATTGTTCGATGAACATGTCATGCGAAGTCTAATCACGATGTATATGTTCGGAAATACGTTGTTTCTGCTTGCCATGAATGACTATTGGAGAGCAGAGCTTGCGAATGAGTGCGAGAGAATTATGATGATTGAACAATCTTCTTTGCGAATGGAAAGGTTAATTCAACTGGAAGATCGTTTAATAGAGGAATCGCTGATCTTGCCCGTATACTACTTCAAAGAAGAGCATGCATATGATGCTTCTCTGCGGAATTATAAAATTGCGGGCTATGGGTTACCTGATCTGCGCCAATTATGGATTAGAAGGACTCCGGTCTCAAGTAATGCAGAGGAACAGCCTGAGACAGGTTTTCCCGTGTATATCCCGTTGTGGTAAACGATGAAGGATCTTCTTAAAATGAGAGGCCCTTCTGCCCTGTGTTCTCGCGGCTTCATGTTATGCTTGTCAAACTAGTCCGCATATATCGAACAAGTCCCTCATAACATGTACTAATCAAGTAGGGGTTCTGCTGTATGCACAATCCTGAAGTGAAAACATGTGCTAAAGGGGATGATGTCATGCGCCGAATATCGTGGATGCTTGCCATGGTATTGGTCTTATCGGCCTTACTTGCCGCCTGCGGTAAGAAGGATGCGGCAGCTGTGGTCAAAGATCTGAATGAAGTCGTTGGTGAGATGGAAAGTTATCAAGGGGCAGGCGTCATGACGCTGCATACCGGAGAAACACCGCAGCAGTATAAGGTCGAAGTATGGCATCAGAAGCCTTCGTATTATCGCATTGCTTTGACTAATGCCAAGAAGGACGTAACACAAATCGTACTTCGTAATGATGAAGGTGTTTTTGTACTGACGCCGAGCCAGAATAAAAGCTTCCGCTTCCAAAGCGATTGGCCAGATAATCAGGGTCAGGTTTACTTGTATGAAACGTTAATTCGAAGCATTACAGGGGATACGACCCGTCAATTTGCAGATGAGAAGGAAAGCTATGTATTTGATGTTGCTGCCAATTACAATACACATGCGCTCGTCAGACAAAAAATTTGGCTGAACAAGAGTGATTATGCTCCAAAACAAGTAGAGGTATCGGACTCCAATGCCAATGTGGTAGTGGATGTGAAGTTTGATAGCTTCAAATTCGGAGCCGAGTTTGGAAAAGACGCCTTTGACATGCAACGTAATATGACAGCTGCAACAGAGGAAGGGAATGCAGCAACAACAGATGATGCTGGCACCAAGCAACCTGCCAATCCTCAGGCTGAACCGGATGCTAACGGAGCTGTTAGTGATGGGCAGACAGGAGTAAGTGAGGGTACAAAACAACCAGGAACTGAAGGAGCGGAAGGCTCAGAGGGAGCAGTAGGTGAGCAAAATAGCGAAGAGCCTACTTCGGCTGAACCGAGCGAATCAGACAGTTTTGGTGTTATTCAACCGACGTATGCACCAGAGGGTGTTAAGCTGAAGGATGATCAGATAACAGAGGAAGCTGGGGATTATTCTGTTCTTCTTCGTTACGAAGGCACATATAACTACACTATTTTTGAAGCAAGACCACAGGATCGTGCGGTATCTCTGGCGCCTTCTCGGCTTGTAGACCTCGGATTTACAGCAGGTATGATCAGTGGAGATGCTTTGCAGACGCTGACATGGACTTTTGATGGAGTGGAGTACCGAATTACAAGCGCCGATCTGCCTGAAAATGAAATGGTGCGCATTGCAACCTCTATGCAAGAAAGCTCAGGCAAATAAAAAACGGAACGCATATCGTTCTTGTTGAAAGGAATGCTATAGAGTATTGGAGACAACGTTTCTCCGATGCTCTATTTTGTTTCTATACAGAAGAACCTGCGAAGTGTATCTCAAAAAAAGTAAAATACGCTTCTATAAGGACCGAACCGGGTAATAAGCTGATGTAAGCATGCTATTTCCATACAAACCATGTGGCAGCAGGGAAATATCACTTATCTTCGTCTTCGGTACTTGATTAGGGTTCTCGGCAGACTCCTGAAGTAGATGTTGTGAGAAGCAACGATCCCGCGTATTTGACAGTGACATGCTGGAGCATTACGATGGAATCTGATATGAGCCGGATTAAGAAGATTAGAGAAGGTGACCTAACGTGCAAGGACAATATCGGCCGACCCAAGCGGAGATCAACCTGGATCATCTACGTAGCAACGTAACCGCTTTTCGTGAGGCTTTGCCACAAGATACGAGATTTCTCGCTTGTGTAAAGGCTAACGCTTACGGGCATGGTGCAGTAGAGATATCCAGAGAACTGGAACGACTGGGAGTGGATTATTTAAGTGTAGCGTTTCTTGATGAAGCTCTTGAATTGCGTCTACACGGCATTACCTGTCCTATCCTGGTATTAGGCTATACACCGCCTGAAGGGGTCGATGTAGCATGGCAGCATGATGTGACGATCACATTGTTCAGCAGAGAAGTGCTTGAGGCCATCAGATTGGTGAAGCCAGGTACTTATGCGAATCGCTTGAAAGTTCACATCAAAATTGATAGCGGTATGGGGAGATTAGGGCTGCTACCTGGCCAAGAGGCCGTTGATTTCATACAAGAGGTGTCCTCACTTGATCAGGTGATGCTAGAGGGAATGTTCACTCACTACGCCAAAGCAGATGAACAAGATAAGACCTATACGCAGGAACAGTATCGACGGTTCCAGAGCGTGGTTAAGACGCTTCGGGATCAGGGATGTGTCATCCCGATTATACATACGGCGAACAGCGCTGCTGCTATCGATACGCCTGAAATATCTTATGATATGGTGCGTGTGGGGATCAGTTTGTATGGACTGTACCCTTCAGCAGAGGTGAATCATCAGATTGTGAAGCTGCTTCCGATATTGACACTGAAGACAGAAGCGGTTCTGGTTAAAACACTGCCTCCCCATTGGGGCGTCAGTTACGGAACCCGTTACTTTACGCATGACAATGAACGAATAGCGACCTTGCCCATCGGCTATGCAGACGGCTTCTCAAGAATGCTGACAGGAAAAGCACAGGTGCTAATCCGTGGTCGCCTTGTTCCCGTCGTTGGTACGATCTGCATGGATCAATGTATGGTGTCGCTGCAATCTTTCGGGGAAGAAGCGGAAGAAATTCAAGCCGGCGAAGAGGTTGTTCTCATCGGTCACCAGTCAGGTGGTGTGATTACCGCTGGCGAGGTGGCAGACCAGCTCGGTACGATTCATTATGAAGTGATCTGCATGATTGCCCATCGTATTCCACGGGTATATACCCGTGGAGGAATGGAAGTCGCCAGAAAGAATCCCCTTTTGACAAATTGATTCGTCTATTGGACGTAATTACCAGTAAACTTTTTTCAGACCAGAAGGAAAACTGTCTTAACATCTCGAAATATGTATGATGTTAGGAATTAAATCCTGAAATGTGATGTTTGGTCTGTACGAATAATGATCCCGTGTTTATAATGAAGTACAGCATACTTGATATACGCGGGGCATATATATTCCTTTGTATAAAAGTTCTGGAAATGCGTTATACTTGTTCACAATGGCGAAAGGTTTGTGGGGGTGGAAGAAAGGTGGCCAACTTGCAGAACACCAAGCGGATTATGATCAGTCTGCCTGATCATCTTTTGCAGGAAGTGGATGGCATCGTAGCGCTGGAGAATTCCAACCGCAGCGAATTGATTAGGCAAGCAATGAAGCTGTATTTGACGGAGCGGAAGAAACGTTATATCCGTGAATCAATGCAGCGAGGATACATGGAGATGGCGAAGATTAATCTCACCATGGCATCCGAAGCCTTTCACGCGGAGGAAGATGCGGACAGCACTCTGGACCGCTTAGTTAGCGGGGTGTAGACAGTGATCGTAAAATGTGGTGACGTTTTTTTTGCGGATCTTTCTCCCGTTGTCGGTTCCGAGCAAGGCGGAGTTAGGCCGGTTCTGGTGATCCAGAACGATATCGGCAATCGGTTCAGTCCAACGTGTATCGTGGCGGCTATTACCGCCCAGATTCAGAAGGCAAAGCTTCCAACGCATGTCGAGATTGATGCGGCTGCGCACGGCTTTGACCGGGACTCCGTGATTTTGCTCGAACAGATTCGGACGATCGATAAGCAGAGGCTGACTGACAAGATTACACATTTGGATGAGGAGACCATGAAATTGGTTAACGAAGCCTTACAGATCAGCCTTGGCTTAATTGATTTTTAGGTAGCAGAATGGCATTTTATGCCCTTTTGGTGTCTATCCGTTGACAACGGATGTTTCTGTGAAGGAACATACAATTTCAGAATGCAATCAAGAGAGCGTGCGATACCTTATAAGGTGTTGTGCGCTCTTTTGGTTAAGAGTTGATGAAAGCGTAGAACATTACTGATCTTTTCGTTATAATGAACTTGAGAAACCGTTTACTGAAATATTATATAGATAGATGGAGGAGACATATGAGCATTTTTATCAATCAAGAGAAACTTCAGTTTCATTTACAGACTCGTGAGGCAAGTTATGTGTTTCAGGTACTTCCTTCGGGGTACTTGGTGCATTTGTATTATGGCAAAAAGTTACGTGATACAGACCTGAGCTGGCTGCATGTTCGGACCGAGAGATCATCTTTCAGTCCTAACCCGGTGCCAGAGGATCGTACAATCTCGTTCGATACTCTGCCAGTGGAGCTGCCGGTATACGGTACGAGTGATTTCCGCAACCCGGCTATTCAGCTGGAACTGGAGAATGGCTCGACAGTATCCGAATTTACGTATACAGGACACCGATTGATGAAGGGAAAAGAAGGGCTGACAGGACTACCGGCAACTTATGTAGAGTCCGAGGATGAAGCAGATACCCTAATTGTTGAGATGCAAGATAAGGTATCGGGTATTAAAATTGAATTAACGTATACTGCATTTACTGCTTTTAATGCGATTACACGTTCGATGCGCATCGTTAATGAGAGCGCTAACGTGGTGAATGTGCTGCGTGCCCTTAGCTCTTCTGTAGATATGCCGCATGCGGATTACGAATTGCTGCAACTCTCGGGTGCTTGGACTCGTGAACGTGATATCATCCGCCGTCCACTCGCTTCCGGCTTGCAGGGCATTGAGAGCCGCCGTGGCTCCAGCAGTCACCAGCAGAACCCGTTCATTGCATTGATGACACCGGGAACAGATGAAGATCAAGGGGAAGTATACGGATTCAGTTTGGTATACAGCGGAAACTTTACTGCACAGGCAGAGGTAGACCAGTTCTATACAACTCGTGTATCCATTGGTATCAATCCGTTTGAATTCAGCTGGAAACTGGAGCCGCAGGAGTCTTTCCAGACACCGGAGACGGTGATGGTGTACTCGGCTGATGGACTGGACGGCATGTCGCAATCCTACCATGAGCTGTATCGGGAACGTCTGGCACGTGGACAATTCCGCAATGCGGAGCGTCCTGTACTCGTTAACAACTGGGAAGCAACGTACTTCGGTTTTAACGCAGACAAGATTGAGCAGATCGCACGTGCAGGGAAGAAGTTAGGCATTGAATTGTTTGTGCTTGATGACGGCTGGTTCGGACATCGGGATAGTGATAACTCCTCACTTGGCGACTGGATTGTAGACAAAAACAAGTTGCCACAAGGGCTGGACGACTTGGCTAACCGTGTAACAGGTCTGGACATGCAGTTCGGACTGTGGTTTGAGCCAGAGATGATCTCTCCAGATAGTGAACTGTATCGCAAGCATCCAGACTGGTGTCTGCATGTGCCGGATCGTCGCCGCACCGAAGGAAGACAGCAACTTGTGCTGGATTTCTCCCGTCAAGATGTGCGTGACGAGATTGTTCGGATGTTGTCCGATGTTTTGAACTCTGCGCCGATCACGTACGTGAAATGGGACATGAATCGGAACATGACAGAGATTGGTTCCGCTCTGCTCCCAGCGGATAGACAGCGTGAAACAGCGCACCGTTATATGCTTGGTCTGTACGAAGTAATGGAGCGTATAACTTCTTCCTTCCCGAATATTCTGTTTGAAAGCTGCTCTGGCGGCGGCGGACGTTTTGACCCGGGGATGCTGTACTACATGCCTCAGACATGGACAAGTGATAACACGGATGCGATTTCCCGTTTGCGTATTCAATACGGTACGAGCCTTGTATATCCTGTTAGTTCAATGGGCTCACACATTTCGGCTGTGCCAAACCATCAGGTGAACCGTATTACGTCTCTAGAGATCCGCGGCCATGTTGCAATGTCGGGCAACTTCGGATATGAGTTGGATCTGACAAACTTCACAGACGAAGAGAACGCAATCGTTAAAGCCCAGGTCGAGCTGTACAAGGAAATTCGCAGCACTGTGCAATACGGTACATTCCGTCGTCTACTTAGCCCATTCGAAGGTAACGAGACGGCTTGGATGTTTATTGCACCAGATGGCAGCGAAGTGATTGTGTTCTACTTCCGGGTACTCTCGGAACCGAATGCACCGTTACAGCGTCTGAAGCTCAAAGGACTCGATCCAAATAGTGACTACCGTCTGAAAGGCGGATCAGAGACCTTTACAGGCGATGCCTTGATGTATGGCGGTATTGCTGTAGGTAGCGAGTCTGGAGACTACCTGAGTGAAATGTTCCGGTTTGAGCGTGTATAAATAAGCTGAACTCGAGATTTTACACAGCCCACTTCGATGACAGAATAACCTTCCAATCGCTGTTATCCCCAGTTTTTTTCTGTCCTCTCCGTTAACGTGTAAAAGAAACTTTCAACTTATTTAGATTAATTGGATCAAATTTTTATGATGAAGAAGACTCGAGGATGTCATGATGACATCCTCGGTCTTTTTTTTCGTACAGCTGGGAAAGATGTAACGGAGTGCAATAACGCAAATGGATGTATGACATAGGAATGATAGAAAAATCAATGTGATTTTGTGATAATATAGAGTGGAGTGTTATTTAAGGCTAGAAAATCTTGAAAAACTTGAGATCAACTTCGGATGATCGACCATACTGTTATTATGCAGCGTAGCTGCCCTGAAATGAGTATTATGAACGATTCAGGAAGGAAAGAGGGATTTATTTGTCTGAACAGGAAACGGTTCTGGAACCCAATGAAGAAACATTAAAGGCGGAACGCCAAGAACGAATCATCAAACAGGTAGCCAAGGAACTGTCACTATCCTTGAAGCAGATTCGGACCACATCGGAGCTTCTAGATGAAGGCAATACGATTCCATTTATCGCCCGCTACCGTAAAGAAATGACTGGAGAACTGGATGAGAACCAGCTACGCCAGATTGAAGAACGGCTTGTGTATTTACGCAATCTGGAAGACCGTAAACTGGAAGTCATTCGTATTATAGAAGAACAGGGCAAGCTGACCAAAGAGCTGGAGAAATCCATTACTCAAGCTGTCAAATTGCAAGAAGTAGAGGATTTATACCGTCCTTATCGACAGAAGCGGAAGACACGTGCCAGTGTGGCGAAGGAAAAAGGTCTGGAACCGCTCGCTCAATGGATCTGGGAACAGCCTAAACAGGGCGACGCACTTCAAGAGGCTGCACGTTATATTAACGCAGAACTCGGTGTAGAAGATGCAGAGTCTGCTCTTCAGGGGGCTAAGGATATTCTCGCTGAAAATATTGCCGACGATGCGGCCATTCGTGCCTGGATTCGTAGATACACACTGGATCACGGCATGCTGACTTCGGAAGCGAAGGATGCTGAGCAGGAGTCCGTGTACGAGAATTATTACAGTTATCGTGAATTAGCCAAAAAAATGCCGCCGCATCGTATTCTTGCGATTAACCGCGGGGAACGTGAGGGAATTCTCAAGGTTGGCCTTGACGTGCAAGCTGAACCAGCTCACCGTCACATGGAAGGACAGATCATTCGGGGCGCTTCTGCCGTGCAAGATATTTTGCGTACGGTTATTGAGGATGCGTACAAACGATTGATCGCTCCGTCCATTGAACGTGAAGTGCGTGCCGAGTTGACGGAAAAAGGGGAAAATCAAGCGATTTCGGTATTCTCCGCAAATCTACGTAACCTGCTGTTGCAGCCCCCGATTCATGGCAAACGTGTACTGGGTGTCGATCCTGCGTACCGGACTGGCTGTAAACTTGCGGTTGTTGACGATACAAGTAAGCTGCTGGAAGTGGCTGTCACTTACCCAACACCTCCGCATAATAAAAAGCGTGAAGCGGCAGAAGTATTCCATCGTATGATCAAACAATATGATATTGGTCTCATTGTCATTGGTAACGGAACCGGATCACGCGAGACCGAGCAGTTTGTAGCCGAAATTATTCAGGAGAATGGTGATGAGAGCCTGGTATACCTGATTGTTAACGAGGCTGGTGCGAGTGTGTACTCTGCTTCCAAGCTCGCTCAGGAAGAGTTCCCGGATCTGGATGTTGCTGAGCGTAGTGCGGCTTCAATTGCTCGCCGGGTACAAGATCCGCTGGCTGAGCTCGTTAAGATTGATCCTAAAGCCATTGGTGTGGGCCAATATCAGCATGACGTATCTCAAAAGGTGTTGGAAGAGAGCTTAAAGGCCGTAGTGGAATCGGCAGTTAACCATGTTGGTGTGGATGTCAACACAGCTTCGCCTTCCTTGCTGTCTTATGTTGCCGGTGTTAATGCAACCATTGCTAAAAACATTGTTAAATATCGTGAGGAAAATGGCCGCTTTACCAATCGTCGTCAGCTACAGAAAGTGCCACGGTTGGGGGCCAAAACCTATGAACAATGTGTAGGGTTCATGCGCATCTCGGAAGGTGAGAATCCGCTGGATCGTACTCCGATTCACCCGGAATCGTACAAGGTTGTCGATCAGCTCTTCAAGGAGCTTCAGGTTGATCTGGACAAGCTTGGAAGCAAAGAGCTTTCTGCACTTCTGTCTGAACAGCAGACAGAGCAACTGGCTGTTAAACTGGATGTAGGTGTGCCTACGCTACGCGATATTCTGGACAGCTTGCAGCGTCCTGGCCGTGACCCTCGTGAAGAGATGCCCCTGCCGATCTTCCGTACCGATGTACTCAAGATTGAAGATCTGGAGGAAGGTATGGAACTGCAAGGTACAGTCCGGAACGTAATTGACTTCGGAGCTTTTGTTGATATCGGGATTAAGAGTGACGGGCTTGTCCATATCTCCCAACTGAGCAACGGCTATGTGAAACATCCGATGGATGTGGTGTCTGTTGGAGATAATGTGACGGTCTGGGTTATGAATGTAGATACGAAAAAAGGCCGTGTCGGCCTCACGATGAAAAGACCTGCGTCTGCTTCAGCGAAATAGTGTTCTTCCTTGAAAGTAAGACGTTTGATTGGTCACAGCCTTCCCGTTGCGGGAAGGCTGTTTGTCGATTCATATTACGTCGAGATTATTAAAGAGCTGAAAGGAATATAGTCAATACCTTTTCGTAATCCCATTATTTCTAATTAAGTAAGATAATACATGTATATCCGTTTCCGTGATATGGCCTACAGTTCATTTTCTGCACTGCGTGGTGTTCCGCTTGCAGGTTTGTTTCGATAGAAATACCAGCATTCATTCAGCAACTTGATTTGACGGCTGTCCTTTTTGTGAAACGCTCGCATGAGTTGGTTACATAGCCATTGAGGCAAAGGAATCTCCTCCTTTTGCGTAATTCATCTGTACGTTAGCATATGTGGCAATAGCCTGGACTGTGCGAGATTACTCCATCTCAATTAAATTGGTCAGTGTTTGTTGAAGGGGGATGAATCGAATGTGCTTTGGAGGATAAACGAGGTTGCAGGGGCTAGATCGTGAGAATGATCGGAGGAAGAATGAAAAAAAGCACATCACCCGGCTGAGGGAAGTGCGCTTTCCGTTTGAAGCTAGTTATACAGTTGCAGAGATTAATGGAAGATTGTCGAAGCATACGCTCTAATCAAGGTTGCATAAGAGCTTAACTGGAATTGAAGTGAAATAATTAGAGTGACTCCATCTCTTCTTCATACCATTGCTCCAATTGGGCTTGTAGTGCCCGAATCTCAGTAAGCAGGGAAATCAAAGGATAATTGCTCTCACGAACAGCTGCAAAACGCTCTTCAAGGGTATTGATATAGTCCAGGCCGCCGATGATGGACAAGTTTTCGTTTAGCAGATCGAGATGATCACATTCGGCAATGGCCCAGGGCAGAACAGGTATATCTGTTGCCGTGAGTTTGTCGATCTCCTTGTGCAGACGCAAATTAAGGGCACTCAGTTGATAAGCATAGTCTGCAGGCATCTCGACAAACTGTAATTGATGCTCCTGCTGTAGGATAACGTAGCGCATTGTTGGCATAACGAGTATTCGTCTCCCCTCATACATTCTACTTGACAGTGTAGCCTACGAAACAGTTAGAATTCAAGTATTGTGTCTTAAAATAACGGACTTCAAAGGGGAGGGAGAGAGGAGGAAAGAATGGAAAACAAAGAATTACAACAATGGATTGAGCGGGTATCATTAGAATATTTCGGAGTTCCATTCACCCATGAGGCGATTTTTAATCGTCGTTTGACGACGACCGGGGGACGATATATGCTCAAAAGTCACCGAATTGAGATCAATCCACATCAGTTGGAAGTGTACGGGAAGGATGAAGTGGAGAAGATTATCAAACATGAATTATGCCACTATCATCTGCACATCCGGGGACGAGGATATCAACATCGAGACCCGGAATTCAAGGCGCTTTTGCAGAAGGTTGGCGGGTCAAGGTTCTGTCAGTCTCTTCCTGGAGATCAGGGTCGAAAACCGTTACCCTATCGATACAAGCTGGTGTGTAAGAGTTGTGGTACGGAGTACTTGCGTAAGCGGAAAATAGATCCGAAGCGTTATCGCTGTGGTCGATGCTCGGGTAAGTTGGGTATTATATCCATATAAAGTGAAATTAATAAATATGGAATATAATGAATGTAGAAGTAGGTTGACTTGAATTATTAATCATGATAAATTAATGTTATTCAAGTTAATTTTCCCTGATAGCTCAGTTGGTAGAGCACTCGACTGTTAATCGAGTTGTCACAGGTTCGAGTCCTGTTCGGGGAGCCATTTCTTGGAGAGATACCCAAGTGGCTATAAGGGGACCCTCTGCTAAGGGGTTAGACTGCGTAAGCGGTGCGAGGGTTCGAATCCCTCTCTCTCCGTTCTGAATAAACTTCAATGCTAGGGATGAGAACCCTAAAGGTTCGTCGGAGCATAGGCTTCGGTAGCGATACATCGCAGTCTCGAACGAAGTGAGAGTATCCCTCTCTCTCCGTTCTGAATAATTAAGATAAATCCTTTTTACATGGGCGAGTTAATCGCCTCTGTAAAGAGGATTTTTTTAGTTTTAGTTTGGTTTCTGGCATGACATTCGTCAGAAGGCATTCAAAGAGGTCGAATGAGAATTCTAACACCCTAACGAAACCAACCTGAGTTTCCAGCTTCGATGATTATGACGAGAGGATGGTGGTGTTCACTTTTTAATCGATGTCGTCACTAATAATCTCCGAATATTGTTACATAAAAAACAAGCCTAGACTCAGTAACGAGCCTGGGCTTGTTTTGATTGCACTGAACGTTCATGATCGTTTCCGTGTGATACGGGCTTCACTTAAACAACAGGTGAACCTTCCAGTAATTTATGGATCGCATGAGCTACTCCGTGTTCAACGTTCGTGCGTGTTATGGACTGAGCCATGGCAAGTATTTCAGGTTCGGCATTGCCCATGGCGATGCCTAGTCCTGCCATTTTTAACATCGAAACATCATTGAAGTTATCTCCAATCGCTACAGTGTCCTTCATCGGAATGTTCAGATGTTCAGCCAGTATAGTGAGTGCATTACCTTTGGATACATCAGGGTGCTGCATCTCGAAGTTATGCTCAAAGGACACAACCATTGCAACATCGGTTCTTGAAGAAAAGGTTTCGCGTCCCAATTGGAGTTTTTCGGGATTCATTGAAAAGGCCATAATGTTATAGATACACGCTTCTGCTGGAATTTCATGATGGCTAGTCACGCGGTGATAGTCTTTTTTGTTGTAATGTTTCTTGATTGAATGAATCATGCGTGCTATATCTTCGTCAGGTTCTGAGCCAAGTACACGTTCCAACTCCGCGAGCATGGCCTCATGACTGCTGATTTGTGCGTAGATGCCCATCTGGGTTGAAGCTTCATAGTAAATCTGTTCGTCTTCCAGCCATTGCATCACCGAAGCAGCTGTTTCACGCGACAATGGCTGATGGAATAACCGTTCCCCGTTCTCATCATGAATGGTGGCACCGTTGGAGCCGATAATTGGAGTTTTAATTCCGCCTTGGCGGCTGATTTCGACGACATCTGAGTATACACGTCCAGTTGCAATGGTTACTTTCATTCCAGCCTTTTGTGCCTTATGGATCGCATCAGCGTTCTCCTGGCTGATCTGACTATCTCGATTCAACAGTGTTCCATCTAAATCGGTAGCGAATAACTTCATATCTTACAGCTCCTTATCTTGTGTAGGTTCGGGTATCAAAATGTCAACCTGTTGTTCCTTTAGAAAATCGAGCCATTCCTGAGCCGGCCATTGATCTGTAATCAACATATCCACGAGTGACCAGTCAGCAAAACGATAACCGTATCGTTTGCCCATCTTGGAATGATCGGCAAGTACGATAACATTTTTGGCTGATTTCATCATTTGATGTTTGATCTTGCCTTCCTCTTCGGACGCACTGAACCCATCCATGGTGAGACCGCCAATGCCAATAAATGCTTTATCAACATAGTAGTGAGAGAGCGTCTCGATAACAGGTGTTCCATAGACATAACGCTGCTCCTTATCAAGCTTGCCTCCGAGCAGTCGGATCTGGACAGCGGTATGATTGGATAACAGATCAGCAGAATAGATTGAATTGGTGATGACGGTGCAGGATTTGCCGTTCAGATTCTCTGCGCAGGTCTGTACTGTGGTGGAGGAATCCAGAATAATGGTTTCGCCTGAACGAACCAGAGCAGCCGCCAGTTTGCCAATAGCTCTTTTTTCCTCGGTAATATACTTCAGCCGGTCTTGGTAAGACTTGAATTCTTGCGGTGGAGGTGGAAGGATTGCACCGCCGCGTGTGCGAATGATCGCTTCCTGTTCTTCCAGTTTAATCAGATCTCGGCGTGCGGTATCGCGCGAGACGTCGAATAAAGATACAATCTCATCTGCCGAGATGCGATTATGTTTGCGCAGGTGCTCAATAATGAGTTGCATGCGTTCTTCTTGAAACAAAAGTAAAGCCTCCTTCGTGTGGAGTGACCGTGCGTTGTACTGTAAATAATTATAAGTGATTATAATTATATCTGCAATATTTTAAGTATATAATAAGTGTTTGTAAGTATTTTATTTGTTTTTTACAGAAATAGCGTAGGGAGGAGACAAAATTATGATTTTTAATTTTCAGATTTAAAATTGAGATGTTTATTGAGAGGTAGGGGTGTTCAGAGAAACTTCAGTTAAATGGCATGTGATTATTGATTTATCTGCATTGATTTTGAGACGAGAGAGAGCATTCATATTTTTTTAAAAAAAGTGTTGCGCTAGTCGAATTCATTATGCTATACTCATTCTTGTCGCCAAGAAAGACAACTTTGTATAAGGCCCGTTGGTCAAGGGGTTAAGACACCTCCCTTTCACGGAGGTAACAGGGGTTCGAATCCCCTACGGGTCATAGTATTACCTACTTCTTCACCGTATGGAGATTCACATTTTAGTGAGGATTTCATCAAAAAAGTCACTGCTCTGTAATATCAATATGAAGCATGGCATAGCATCGGGTGGAGTTACATTGAGAGCCATTAGCTCAGTTGGTAGAGCACCTGACTTTTAATCAGGGTGTCGAAGGTTCGAGTCCTTCATGGCTCACCATTTATATTTTATGTGCGGTCGTGGTGGAATGGCAGACACGCTATCTTGAGGGGGTAGTGGGTGTATACCCGTGGAGGTTCGAGTCCTCTCGACCGCATTACAGCAATAATGGTGTTGAAGAAGACTTTTGTGATTAATCACGAAAGTCTTTTTTTGTTCTTTACGAAAGTGATTCTCAGTGTGTGAGCAGTAATGGTTTACGGATGATACGGATGGTACGGATGGTACGGATGATGGGGATGATGCGGATGATCAAGCTCAAGACAAACCTTTCTTTATTGCTGGCATTTATTGAGTATGATTGGACGAATAAAAGGCTGAGGATTCAGGGAAATTGTGCTATAATTCTATCATATGGCTTTTGAGTTGATTATTACGGTTGGAAGGCGGTTCTTGCATGCAGTCGATCTATGAGCGAATTGAACACCTGATTGCTGAAAGAGGGATGACGAAGAAAGCCTTCTGTCAACAGCTGAAAATAAGTACAGGTAACTTGGGTGACTGGAAGCGAGGGAAGTCAATTCCGAGTACAAATAAACTGATTGAAATTGCTTCATTTTTTGACGTGAGTCTGGACTGGCTTATGATTGGACGCTTATCTAAGGAAGCTATTGTGCGGGAAAAACGGGAAGATTATTTTTTTAACGTTTTGCGGCAATTGGATTGCCAAGAGAGTGAATTATCGACTGTGGAGCAGTCATTTATCAGTGAATATATCGAGTTCACGCGTTATCGCAAAATGAAAGAGGGCAAAGACAATAGCAGCTATCACTACCAATCTGAAACGAATGACGACGATAAGTCAGAACAGGACGGTAAGTGAATGATTCTGGATGATGAAAAACCTCCATCTGTACCGAATATCTTCGGCGACAGCAGGGAGGTTTTTTGTGTTGAGGTTAGTGGGGGTGATCAAGGATGGTGGAGTATTTCGGGTACACACGGCGAATGCATTCCGGGCAGATATCATGTGTAAACTCGGCAGAAGTGTGTTTTTCCAGATAACGCTCTACGGAGTTCCACTCGTCCGATTCATCTTTGATATGTTTGCAAACAGCACAAATCGGTAGCAGTCCGTATAAAGTGCGCGCTTCGTTCAAAGCTTGTCGCAATTCTAGCTCTGTCTTTTTTTGCTCAGTGATATCGGTGTGAGCGACTAACGCAAGGTGTTTATCCATCACGGAATTGTCTTGTAATGGGGTGAGTTCTACGCGAAACCATTTCTCTTCGTTGTGTTCTGTGGTGACAGGGATGTCGTATGTATGGGTCTCGCTAAAAGGGACTACATTGTGCCTCAAATAGTGTGCGATTTGGGATGGGTAACCGTTTTTCTGTTGTGCTGACCAGGCTTCCATCAGGTGTAGGTAATGATTATGGCGACATGCTGCATAAGATAAAAGTTTATGAAGTCCATGCTGCCAAGCTCGATTGCAACTACGGATAATCCAATGTTGATCGATAATAATGAGTTGATGATTGGTGGACTGAAATGAAAGGCTCTCAAGGTCTGATGTAAAATGTCTCATGCAAGAGGTCCTCCTTCGATGAAAAAGTCTTATCGCAGCTCTTCTGGTATGTCTAAAATATCAGCCACTTGTTGTCTGAATCTCGTTGCTTTACGCGTGCCGTGAATAAGGTTGGAGAGCCGGTAAGGGGGAATGCCGTGTTGTTCGCAAAAGGTTTTCTGATCGACTTGAAGTTCGGTTAGCCGTCGTTTTATGGCCCAGCCGAACGGAGTGACTGGTTTTTTCTTGTTCAAAAGGGCTCACTCCTGAATGAATTTTTGGATTTGCAGCAGGTTATTCTTGGTGTAAGATGAATGTAGATGCGAGCTATAATTTCCATTATATACGTAAAACAGTCATCTAACAATTAAAAAATACGGAAAAAAGTGTATTTTATGAATTATTATGACGTAATTACGTTTTTATTTGTGGATATTAATCGGAAAAAATATAAAAACACGCCAGCGAGGGTGCGGCGTGTTTAAGAAACTGTTCATTACAGGCGTGGAAGAGATACGAGGATTCTTTTAAGCTCTGTAAGCATGGAGCCCTGCTCCAAGCATATGAAAGCTGGGGAATAATGACTTCATTGACATGGGTGGAGGATACTTGTGTGTATCTGTGGAATTGGTGTTAATTGTGATCCATTCATTTTCAAGGTCTGCGGCAAGACGAGCGAGAAGCTCTTGAGTGAAATTTTCGCTAAGAGGTATGACTTTGCAGGCTTCGGATACGCAGGCATTCATGGCTGAATGCAAGTAACCAAGGACCGTCTCTTCAACGGGGATGTCGAGATGGTGATTGATCCATGCGTGAACTGTGGGGAGGCAGCCCACGGAATGATACTTTTCGAAGATTTCCTCAAGCGGGCTGAAGTCGATCCAGGGGTGCAGAGCGCGAGATAGTTTGATTAATCGTTTGCCTGTGGTCTTGGCTTGTTCTCTTAATTCAGAGGGGGTTCGCTGTACATGGACAAGTTTGTCGACGAGTGCGATTCGCCATGTATCCTGGTGATCTATTGCATTATAGATGCCTTTGATTGCCATGCCTTCGAGACGAACAAGGGTGGGGTGTAACTGACAACGCATGAATGATTCGAGATCTTCGCCTGTTCGAATCGTACCTTCATTCATGTGGGTGTGAATACCAAAATAGTGGGTGAAGCCTCCTAATTGAATAGAGGGATCAAGCAGTTTCACATAATCAAGCAACTTATTCCCGCGATTCATCACTTTCAACCTCCTAATGCATTTGTGTTATGTTTAGTTACGTGAAAGCGTCCTTTCATAGTTAATTAAATCCGTTTCGAGAGGTTTATGGTATATATATTCACATATTTATCCTTAATTTGTCAAGTGTATATAGGGAGTTATAAGTAAATTATAATATGAATAAAGTTTTGTGTTATATAAGTTAACATACAAAATTCGGTTTATGTTATATATGTCCCAAAATCCTCATTTGTCGAATCAGGTTAATGATATGTGCTTTATCATCATTTATGTTCGTTCTTTGAATTTCTATATAAACTTTAGATCATATAAGTTGAATTAAACTTTTCGACTTGCATCTTAATTAAATGCTTTACTTTTAGAATTAATTCTGGTATCATAATTTCTGTTGCCGATAATTTACGACATGCGGTCGTGGTGGAATGGCAGACACGCTATCTTGAGGGGGTAGTGGGTGTATACCCGTGGAGGTTCGAGTCCTCTCGACCGCATCATATGAAGAATGATCTAAGAAGCTCTCCTTAATGGAGAGCTTCTTTTTTGCTTGTTTCCGTAGTTGTAAGATATATCTCTGACAGTGTAAGGTCTTTCATAAGAACATACATCAAAAAGCCATTCTAAAGCTTGAGTAGAATCTCAGCTTAGAATGGCTTTTTGGGTTATCCTTCTGTATGAAATGGAATTATTTAAGCAGTTTTTGAATGTCTTCTTCAATTTTATCTGGTGTAGTCTGCGGGGCATATCGTTTCACAACTTTCCCGTCCTGATCTACAAGGAATTTAGTGAAATTCCATTTAATTGCTTTGGATCCAAGAAGGCCTGGCGCTTCTTTCGTAATATGTTGGAAGAGCGGATGAGCGCTTGAACCGTTAACGTCAATCTTTTCAAACATAGGGAAACTTACGCCATAGTTCATCTGACAGAACTCCGCAATATCATCGGAAGACCCTTTTTCCTGTGCGAATTGGTTGCTGGGGAATCCGAGTACTTCGAACGGAGCATCTTGGAATTTATCCTGCAGTTCTTGTAAACCTTTGAATTGAGGTGTGAGACCACATTGACTTGCAGTGTTTACAATTAACAACACTTTGCCGCGATATTGGGACATCTCAATCTCTTGCCCGCGGAGGGTGTTTACCTTGAAATCATAGACTGACATAGGGATCGCCTCCATCATATTATGTTTGATGGTTATAGTATATTTTAAACAATTGAATAATGCAAAATTTATTTCAGTTTAACATTAAGATAAGTAATCGTATGGTTTCACCATTTTTGGAAGAGGGACATTTGAGTAATTTTGTGCGGATAAGAATTAGATAGCTTGAAAGAGTTGGGTAGCGTATAAACGGGATGTAAGCGTTATTATGTGAGTTTATCTCTGGAAATCTGACGATTCAGTGATCTGTCTACACTTTACATGATCATGCCGGCGGTGTATGATTCATATCGTGATTTGATTTATAATGAAGTTGTATTTAAAAACGAAACAAACGATAATATCGATCGATTTTATGCTCAAGATAAACGAACGATGTTTTAATCGCTGAGTTTCCATTCGTAGTGAGTGGAAAACGGGGGAACCAACAGGATGGGCTGTGTTACAACAGCAGACATCCATGGGGTGAATTTTCCGGTTGCAACCGGAAATAGGGCGACTCTCGCGCCCGAATCCGTCAGCTAACCTCGTAAGCGTTAAAGGGAGAGGCAACAAACCGCACGCTGATTCATGGCGATTTCGTCATGGGTTATTTAAGAAGCGTTTCGGAGGCCTTGGTCCCCACGCTTCTTTTTTGTTGTCTTTTCACGCCAAGGGAGGAACGAAGAATGGATAAAGAGATGATTCTAGTCACGGCTCCGAATGAAGCTGGACGTAAATTTGTAAAGTTACTGATGTACAAAAAAATGCCGTTTGCGGTTTTGACGAACAGTGCTGATGAAGAGCGCAAACTTCGCCGAATTGGCGTAGAACACATTATCCGCATGAATACAGCGGCCGCTGAAAAATGGTTTTTGCCGCAAGCTAGTGTAGGTAATGTATTCATTTTCGAAAACAGTTTAAACTTGACTTGCCGCTATCTCCAGATTTGTCGCTCGTGGACATCAAAATCCTTGTGTGTAATCACGGAGCAAAGCCATCCCAAAGGAATTTATCGTGGCATGGGTGCGGACAAAATTGTATACTCGCTCAACGGAGAAGTTGGCTTTCTTCTTAATAGTTGCAATAAGCCTGAAGCTGAAGCGAGCAGCATGTGATTGATCCCTTGTAAGGCGCCTGCTATAATCGCAGGTATAGACTAACGGAATTTTGAGGAGACTCATGCTTGTCGTGGGTCTTCTTTTTTTATGGATACAGCAAGAATGCTGGGGAGAACCTGCGGCTTACAAGGAGGAATAGGCGTGCTGGATATTGCAGGATTGAAGTGGTTGTTTTTTGATGTAGGGGACACGCTGGTAGACGAATGGGAACCGGTAGACGATATTATCGGGCAATTCGTTCGTGAGGCTAATGCTTATGGCTATCCAGTAAAGATTGAGGCGGTGCGAGAACTGTTCGCAATGTGTTACCGAAATTATGAGCAATGGCCGATGAAAGTTGCCATACGTACATATATTCATGATGAAGATCACCGCAATCAGATTCAGGACAAGTTGAAGTTTTGTAAAGAGCTGGAGAAGCCTTTTCCTCATGCAGCTGACGTTCTAAAGCAACTTTCACAACACTACCGCATTGGTATCATCGCTAATCAGAGTCCTGGGACTGAAGTGAGGCTGGAAAGCTATGGGCTTCGGAAATATGTGGATGTTCTGGCCTGTTCGGCAGAAGAAGGATTATCCAAGCCTGATCCGGAGCTGTATGTGGTTGCTCTGAAACAGGCTGGATGTGCACCCGGCGAAGCGGTTATGATCGGAGATCGAATCGATAATGATATCATACCTGCGCGCAGTTTGGGCATGAGAACCATTCGTATTTTGCAGGGGTACGGAAGGTTCCAGCCGGATCTGTCGGATAAAGAACGTGCAGACTGGACAGTAGAGTCGCTGGATGAACTGCTGCCACTGCTTATACCAGATGGAGCTACCAGCTGACTCCTTTTATATATAGGTTAGAACAGCATGATTGTCTGGATAATCAAATACACATTCAGTACGACGATGATCGTAGCAATGATCCAGGAAACGATCTGGAGCCATAGTTTGTTTACAAAAGGCCCCATGCTTTTTTTGTCGCTTGTGAACATGACGAGAGGAATAACAGCAAACGGCAGTTGAAGGGAAAGAATGACCTGACTGAAGATGAGCAGCTCTTCAGTCCCGTGTTCACCTGCAATGGCAGTGACGATGACTGCCGGGATAATGGCGATCAGGCGGGTGACCAGTCTGCGCAGCCATGCTGGAATACGGATATTCAGGAAGCCTTCCATGACGATCTGCCCTGCGAGTGTGCCTGTAAGGGTAGAGTTCTGGCCTGAGGCGAGCAAAGCTACACCGAACAGGATGCTAGCAATGGTTGTACCCAGCAGCGGAGTTAGCAGATGATAGGCATCTGAGATTTCGGCTACCTGGGTCATGCCCGCGCTATGGAATACGGCTGCGGATACGATCAAGATCGCTGCGTTAATGAACAGGGCCAGCGACAGAGCGATGGTTGAATCCATTGTGGTGTAGCGAATGGCTTCTCTTTTTCCTTGAGTCGTCTGCTCAATCTGACGGGTCTGTACTATGGATGAATGAAGATACAGATTGTGCGGCATGACTGTAGCCCCGATAATGCCTATCGCAATGTATAGCATGGCTGGATTTTGCAAAATCTCCCCGCTTGGAACAAACCCTCGAACAACTCCTCCCACATCAGGCTGTGCCAGGACAAGATCAATTCCGAAACAGAGAGCAATAGTTGCCATCAGTACGATGACGAGTGTCTCCAGTGCACGGAATCCTTTGTTTTGCAGCACGAGTATGAGTAACACATCTACAGCAGTAATAATGACTCCGTACAGCATGGGAATATTAAACAGAAGCTTGAGAGCGATTGCTGAGCCGATGACTTCCGCCAGATCAGTAGCCGCAATTGCCAACTCGCATAGAATCCATAATATTAACACAACGGGGGTACTGAAACGTTCCCGACAGGCTTGAGCCAGATCGCGACCGGTGGCGATGCCTAGTTTACCTGCGAGGGATTGCAGAACCACAGCCATTACATTGGAAATGAGAATGACGGATAACAAGGCGTATCCAAACTGGGATCCGCCTGCGATATCTGTGGCCCAGTTTCCAGGGTCCATGTAACCGACGGCAACCAGATACCCTGGGCCAACAAAGGCAAGGAACTTTTTCCACCACACTGTATTCTTCGGTACCTTCATTGAACTGTGTGCTTCACCTAGCGAAGGGGCCATTCCGGCTACAGACGAGTATCCCTTGGATGAGGGATTAAACGGATTTTTCTTACGCATGCATGGATCACCTGACTTTACAATAGAATAGGGGCGGCTTAAAGCCGGAATGAAAACCATTTTTACGAGGTGTTTGGCTCGAATGCTGTAACATACGAATATGATCAAAGTGACATTTTATATATCTGAATTTATATGTTTATATTTACATTGTATACATTCAAAAATTTTTGTCTAGTGCAACTTTTATGTGTTCAGACAAAAATGTGGCGAATGTTTTTTTATATCTGTCCCTTGCTGTAAAAAAAGTTGGTTTATAACAGGGATGGATGAAAAGAAGCGAGATGTACATGATGATAAAGAAACGATCAGGCGTTTCAAATCGAGCCAGAAGTTTAAAAAGAAAATGTAGGCAGTTAAAACTTCAGTAGCGAAGGAGAGATTCTGATGGAAGCTTTATATACAGCAACAGCAACGGTGAAAGGTGGACGTACAGGTTCGGTGTCTTCTTCGGATGGTGTACTGCAGCATGATCTGAAAATGCCGAAAGAGCTGGGCGGTGCTGGTGGAGAAGGAACAAACCCTGAACAATTATTTGCAGCTGGTTACGGTGCATGTTATGAGAGTGCCCTGGCTAATGTAGCTCGCAAAGCGGGAGTTAAACTGGAAGACGTGGTGGTAACCAGCAATGTATCCATCGGTAAAGATCCTGCGGATGATGGGTTCAAACTAGCGGTGCGTCTGGACGTGAGTATGTCTGGAGTAGATCATAGTCAAGCTGAGGAGCTTGCTCGCAAAGCACATGATTTCTGCCCATACTCCAAAGCAACACGCGGTAACATCGACGTTGTATTGAATGTAGTTTAACCGCGGGGTATCCAGCGATACCTGATGTTATAGTACAAGCCCTGCTGCTAGTCAGCAGGGCTTTATTTCCCTATCTGGGGAATAGGGAAGCATATTTTTCCCGTATCAGCACGTACTCTTTTACATAACAGAACAGTCACTTCATGCCACATATTCCATAAGGGGGGACGTTCATGAGTATAGAAGAAATGATTGAGAGAAGATTTGTATGCACCAAATGCCGGGGGACAGATTGCAGTATTAAGGAAGTCTCCATGTCGGGAGCGGGTCTCAGTAAAGTATTTGATATTCAACACAACCACTATTTATTTGTAAGCTGTAACTCATGTGGGCACGTTGAAGTTTTTAATCCAGATGTGTTGAAAGGCAAGAAACAGGGACAGGTTGGAACGATACTGGATATTTTGTTTGGTGGATAAGCATACGTGAGTTGACATCGACCTAAAATTTCTTTAATATGACCTAGTACTGAAAAAAGTCAGTGCGGTTAGCATGAACCAAATTTGAATTCACAGGTGATATCCATGTCTTATAGACCAAGCATCGCACAATTGCAAGTAGCCAGCAAAAATGAAAAAGACGGACTGTACGAATTTACGTTACAACTGGTGGATGGTACAAAATGCCGTGTATTCTACTCCAAATCTCCAGATTGGAAAATGACTGCGATCAGCCGTCTGCAGAAAACTCCTTGCCCTGTATGTCGTAAAGATTTCATCTGTAAATGTATGGATCAATGGTCAGGTGACTTGCATCAACAAATGTCGGACGAATGGATCGAAAAAGCACTAGCTGAAGCTGAGTAATTGGTGCACAAATATGAGTGTGGGCATATGCCTACGCTTTTTTTCTTTTTTGGAATAGAAAATATAAACGTATAAAGTTTAGATTCAGCGAGAAAGTTGGTTCAAAGTGGGTAAGTATTCTAACAGCAACAAATAGGAGGCTACCATTATGACAGCAGCTTATGAGGATCAACATGAAGGACATTCGATTGTTCTTGTCGACGGGGTGTGTCATTTCTGTCAGGGAATAACGAAGTGGATTATCAAACGTGACCCGGAAGGGAAATATCATTTTGCTTCTCTTCAGTCGGATGTAGCAAAGGAATTATTAGAAAAGGGTGGCTTGAGTACAGACAGCATGGATACGTTTGTACTGATTGAAGATGGGGAATACTACACACGCTCGACCGCAGCTCTAAAACTGGCCAAAGGACTAAAATTTCCATATCCCTTGCTCTATGTGTTTATAATCGTGCCCAAATTCATTCGGAATGTGGCGTATAACTGGGTTGCGCGTAATCGGTATCGCTGGTTTGGGAAAGATGAAGCATGTATGTTGCCCACACCTGAGATTAAAAATCGCTTTTTGTAATTATTAGTTTTTCCAAATAAGCTTCCATAACAGAGAGAACTCCTGTATTATGATTAATATCGGAAATTATTGGTTAATAGTTTAATGGTCTCATTACTTTTTAATTTTTAGGAGGATATCAACTTGAAGAAGTGGACAACAATTATGATTGGGGCATTACTAGCAGTAAGCTTGGCAGCTTGTGGAAACGAGACAGATAAATCCGCAACGCCGTCAGCAGGAAACGAAACAGCAACTGAAAGCAACGAACCAGCTGAACAGAAAGCAGCTGTACCTACACTGGATGAATTGCTTGCAAAAACAAGTGAAGCATCGAAAGCACTGAAAAGCTTCACTACTGAAGCTAATATTGATCAGAAAATCAAAGTGGTTGCTGGTGAGCAATCTCAGGATCAGGAAGTTAAAACTTCTCTGAAAATGGATATCATCAAAGATCCAATGACGATCTATCAAGAGGTAGAGTTGGATATGCCTGGACAAGGTATGCAAAATGTGAAGCAATATATCACTTCCGATAACATTTACTCTCAAGTGGGTGACCAATGGGTAACGATCCCTGAGGATCAAACAAAAGAACTGATCGAGCAAATGAAAGCAAGTATGAATCCAGAACAAGAGCTGGATCAATTCAAAAAAGTGGAAGAGAACATTAAAATCACTGAAGAAGGCGACAGCTATGTCATGAGTGCCGATGTATCGGGTGACAATGTCAAAGATTTGGCTAAATCCCTTATGGAACAGAATGGTTCAGATGCTCAATTGCAAGCTATGCTTGAGCAAATGACAATTAAAAGCATGAAGATGAAATATATGATTAACAAAGAGACTTCATTGCTAGAGAGCGTTGATGTAGATATGGTTATGGAATTGGAGCAAGAGGGTCAGAAAATGACGATGGACATGAAAATGGATACAAAGTTCTCCAACCATGACAAAGTAGAAGAAATCAAAGTTCCACAAGAAGCATTGGATAGCGCAAAATAAGTAAAACCTACACACCTTTGATCTGATATCGGGATAACCTGCGGGCAGCCGAATCAAGATCAAGGGTGTTTTTTTTGGATTTGGCTAGAAGTTAGAGCTCGATCTAGATCTTGAGCTTCACTGGAGTATATGGCAGTGGGAACATTTTATCGTAATGGGGGACGGACATGGAACGTTTGCAAAATGGTATAGTATAGACTGATGAACGTAAGAGTCGTTGGAGTTACTGGGAGGGGACACTAAAATGATTAGATATGCACATATTCATCATGTAAGTTTGGCCGTTCGAGACCTGGAGACAGCAAAAAAGTTCTATTCTGGATTATTGGGTATGCAGGAGATCGAACGCCCGCCATTTCGTTCAACGGGAACCTGGTATGCTATCGGTAGTCAGCAGCTTCATCTGCTGCAGCATCCAGAAGGCCACACATTGAGGGAGGCAGGAATTGATACAACAGATGGACATTTTGCCATCTGGGTAGTTAGTTATTCAGAAACCATAGCATGGCTGGAACAACAGGGGATTGAATATGAAGCAAGACCCGATAGTGTCGCTGGGTTTGCTCAGATTTTTATTCTGGATCCGGATCGAAATATCATCGAGTTTGGAGCACCCTATGGTTCATAACCGGTAGGTTTGAATAAATCACTTGCTCGTCCATAAAATGTATGCTATAGTATGCATACATTCATAGCACGTGACGGAAGCACCGTCCATATCCTGCAATTTCATGCGGGTAATGGGCGGTGTTTTTTTGTGCTTTTTTGTGGGAGGGAAGGAGAATTTGATTGTACTTAAGACAGTATTGGTAGCTAGGGATAAAGACTATATTCGTGCCTGGCTTGATTATGCACAGAGTAGCCCGTCGGGCGATCATATGCGGTTTACGGCGTTTTCCCAGTTGGAAGCATTCACTAATTATATGACTGAACAGGAAGAACGTGATTTGCCTGATCTAATCATAGCTGAACCAGAGTTTTTGAATCCGTGGCTGATCAACGGAGGAGAAGCATCCGGGATCCCATGGCTCATGCTTAGTGAAGGACATGAAGGTGAGCATGAGAATAAGCAACTGATGAAGTACCAGCCACTGTCCACCTTGTTGGAAGCTGCGAGGAATGCTTGCCGGCAGCCAAAGAGTAAGAAAAACCAACGTCGGGGTCAAGAGACGCTATGCATTGGTGTACTATCGGCATCAGCCGGAAGTGGTAAAACAGCCGTGGCTATGCATATGGCAAAGCAGCTTGGGCTTGCAGGGTATGCTGTGTTGTATCTCAATCTGGAAACACTGGACAGTACGTTTCCCTTCCTGGAAAAAGGACTGCGTCAGACTCATCGGCATCATGCAGAGGCAGAGACGGGGCTATCGCGGTTGTTATACGATCTGAAGACGCGCAGAAGAGAAGTGAACAGCGGCCAGATTCAGGGGCAACGAAAGGGACCGGAACGTGGTTCAGTACAAGTACAAGGCAGGGCTACGAATGTAAGGATAGGTGAAAAAGTGCCTGTGCCTGCCCCTGCGCTCTCTGGTAACGATGATTCGAATGACGGGATTGCTCCATGTAAAGCAGCGAGCGAATATGTTATTTCGCATGAAGCATTAAAATCGGATGTATTTTGGCCGTTAACCAACCGGAAAGAAATGCTACAGATGTCTAAAGGAGACACAACAGATCTGATTCGATATCTGACCGACTGTGGTCAGTATGAGGTACTGATTCTGGATGGAGATTCAGGCTGGGATGAACGAAGCGAAGGCATAATGGAGGCAGCAGATACCTTTGTGTGGCTGGTAGAGGATGATATCGCTGCGATGCATCGATGGGGACAATGGCTGCATCATGCAGAGCGTAATCGGCCAGATGTAATCGAAAGTGTATTGGAGCGGACATATTTTGTAATTAACAAATACCGGGAACAATTGCTTAATCCCTTGCCAAGGGCAGATCTGCGTGTGGATGCCGTATTACCTTACATCCCTTCATGGAAGCAGTTAAACCAGGAAGAAGTTATGCTGAGCTCACCCATTTTTCAGCGTGAAGTGAAGAGATTATGTGCTCTGTTAGTTCAAACTATGGGAGACGAGCAACGACAGACAGGGCAAATGGTTCAACAGGAGTTAAGAGTGTTATGACGGAACATTTATGGAGCATCACAGATCGGGAAGAGCAGTTCCAAACGATACGTAAACAAGTACGTGCATCACTGGATTTGACTTCATCAGCTGGAGACGAGGAACTGTGGCGAGGGATCGAGGATAAGGTTCTTCGCGATTCGGACCTTGGGGATCTGACTTCAGGTGAACGCCATGCACTGGTACAACGATTGTTTGATTCTTTTCGCGGGTTAGATATTTTACAACCCTTAGTTGATCACCCGAACATTACGGAGATTATGATCAACAGTCACCGGGAGATATTTGTGGAGCAGGAGGGGGAGGTCAGACAGATTCCTCTGCAATTCGAGTCCAGAGAGCGGCTGGAAGATATTATTCAGATGATTGTCTCAGGTGTAAACCGGATCGTCAATGAATCTTCTCCAATTGTGGATGCCCGTTTAAAGGATGGTTCGCGGGTTAACATCGTACTTCCACCTATTGCGCTGAAGGGCCCAACAATGACCATCCGGAAATTCCCGAGTGAACCGTTGAAGATGTCTAATTTGATTGAAAAGGGGGCGTTGCATCAGGAGGCAGCCGTCCTATTACAGCAGTTAGTACGGAGCAAGTACAACATTTTTATCGGGGGAGGAACAGGATCTGGTAAAACGACATTTCTAAATGCCTTGTCTCAGTTCATTCCTTCTGACGAGCGGATTATTACGATTGAGGATTCAGCTGAGTTACAGATCGTAACCGTGCCCAATCTGGTGTCATTAGAAACACGAAATGCCAACACGGAGGGCAAAGGTCTTATTTCCATCCGGGATTTGATTAAATCCTCCTTGCGGATGCGTCCTAACCGGATTGTTATCGGGGAAGTTCGGGGAGCGGAGGCGCTGGATATGTTACAGGCAATGAATACTGGACATGATGGAAGTTTGTCAACGGGCCACGCTAACACCATCTCGGATATGATCAGCAGACTAGAGACAATGGTACTCAGTGGAGCGGATCTTCCTATTACGGTTGTAAGGCAGCAGATCAGTTCGGCTATCGATATATTTGTTCATCTCTCCCGGCTTCGAGACCGTTCACGACGTGTAACAGAGATTAGCGAAGTGATTGGTATGGAAAACGGTGAAGTACTTCTGAACCCATTGTATCGTTTTCAGGAAGAAGAGGAGCGGGAAGGTCGTATCATCGGTGGACTAATTCAGGTTGGAAGATTGATCAAGACAGATAAAATTCAGGCAGCTGGACTTGGGAAATGGCTTGATGAATACATAGAGGGTTTGGTCGAATAGGTTGGACATGAGGATAGGAACAGGAGATGAAATGGTGAATTACATCGTGTAACAACGATATTTAGATATTAATTGCGGGAAATATTATTCAACATATCATCATATTGTGCTTTATCAAATTTTAAATATGGGGAGGTGGTGTAGTGTGGAGCAAAGCAGACAACTATTAACGAATTACAACGTGTATACGCTCAGCTCCAAGCAGCGCCTCGTGTGTATGCTCGTCAGCGGTATGCTGTTTTTCGGAATTGGTTTGTTGTTTTATCATCACTGGGTCGCCGGAATCATATTAGCAGCAGGATGTATATGGGTGCCCAAGTTTTGGACAAAAGTGTTACTTGAACGAAGAAGAATGACGCTTAGTCTGCATTTCAAGCAGGCACTTTATGCATTATCTTCTGCGTTGGCGGCAGGGAAGTCGGTAGAGAACGGCTTCAAGGAATCAGTTGAAGACTTGCGCATGTTAAACCCAGAAGCGGATACAGATCTGATCCGAGAATTCACCATATTGCGGACACGCATGGAATACGGACAGCCAATTGAAGAGGCGTTGCAGGATTTTTCGGATCGGGCACAGATCGAAGATATCACCAATTTTGCAGACGTGTTCATCACTTGTAAACGAACAGGTGGTGACTTGGTTGAAGTCGTTCGCCGTACCTCCGCAGTGATTGGAGAAAAACTCGACATACAGCAGGACATTATGGTGGCTGTGGCACAGAAAAAATTTGAATCTAAAGTGATGTTTGCAGCTCCATTCATTTTTCTGTTGTTCCTCAACCTTACTGCCAGTGATTTCATGGAACCTCTATACAGCGGGATAGGATACATCATCTCGACAATCACACTTGCTGTATTAGTCTGCTGTTATTTATGGATTCAGCGCATTATGAATATCAAAGTGTGAGGAGTTGAGGAGATGCTGCTTCCTCTCATTATTGGAGGAGTACTTGGAGTAGGCTGGCTCATGCTTGATCGAACCCGAGGGCAAACCTATAAACATTTACGAAATCTAGATATGAAAGGGATACGTTTCAAGAAATTGCACGCCCCATTTCTATTTTTACTGGATAGATTCGAGATTGGCCGCAGATTGCCAGTGCTTATGTTCCGAATGCAGCATGCCATCCAAAAGATGTACGGCGTACAGCATAGCGGTGAGAAGACGCTGCTCTATTGTGCTGAAATGTTGACTTACTCTTGGCTCTTGCTATTGGCAGGGTGTGTACTTTCACTCGTTGGGGATACAGGCTTGGGAGGAGTAGCCGGAGGGTTTGTCCTTGGGATCGCTGTACCTTTTGCTATGTATAAGGACCTTTACACCAAAGTGAAACTAAGAGATCAGGATATCCTCATAGAGCTGCCAGAGTTACTTAATCGGATTGTCCTTCTGGTTGGAGCAGGAGAAACTGTACAACGTGCGATTATTCACTGCGTAGATAGCCAAGGTGACCGGGATCATCCTTTATATAACGAACTGAGGAAGGCAGCAGGAGATTGGAATAACGGATATTCGTTTCAACAATCATTTGAGCAGTTCAGTCGCAGATGCGGGGTACAGGAAGTGACGATTTTTACAACGACGGTGCTGCTGAATTTCCGGCGTGGGGGAGGTGACTTTGTATTGGCGCTGCGGGATCTTTCACATGCACTGTGGGAGAAACGCAAGGCTGTTAGCCGGGCCAAGGGAGAGCAAGCTTCTTCCAAACTGGTGTTTCCGATGGTATTGATCTTTTTTACAATCGTAGTCATGATCGGTGCACCTGCTTTTATGATGATGAATATGTAGGAGGAATTGAGATGACGGATCTGAGAAGCAATGCAACAGAAGGAATGAAGAGCAAAATATCCTCACTGTGGAAGGAAGAGGATGGGTTAGGTACTCTGGAGTTAATTCTGATTATCGGCGTAATCATCATTATTGCCTTGATTTTTAAAAATCAGATTAAAACTTTGGTCGAAAATTTGCTAAAAAGTGTCAGCAGTAAAAGTAATGAGTTCTTTGAGTAGAAACTTCAAAAAGGAAGAAGGGAGCTTCACCGTTGAAGCTTCCCTGGTCTTCCCGGTTGTGTTGTTTACTCTTGTGCTGCTACTTTTTTTTACGATGTATATGTACCAAAAGACGTTTTTGAACCAGCATGCCTATGCGGCATCCGAACGAGCTGCTTATAGCTGGGATAACAGTAGAAAACAGGCGATGACAGGCGGATATGCTGCTGGAGAATATGATCATCTGTACTGGAGGTTAACCGATGATCAGCTCTTAGGTGCCCTGTTTGGATGGGCGGGGGCGAATAATGAGGTGAGTATTCCTATACCTTCGGGTGAGGGAGGAAGTCTCTCGGAAAAGAAATTAGCACAAGCATCCAGCCAGATGCCTTCAGCTATGCAAGGTACAATGACATATCAAAATACGCTGATTCAGCGGAAAGTGACAACCCATCTGGAACAGGTTATTTCACTACCCCTGCCTATGTTTTTGTTTGATTCAGGAAATCGAGTACTCACAAGGGGCTCATCCGCAGTTGTGGAGCCGGTTGAATTCATCCGAACGGTGGATTTAATTCGTTACTATGGTGCGAAGTTCAAAGGTAAAGGCGGCAAGGCTGCCACTTCAGCTACAGAGGCAGGGCAAGTTGTACAGTATTTTGGCACAAGTAAAAAATAAGCAAAGGAGGAGGAAGGAGCTGTTCAGAAAAAGAAACGGTGAATCTGGAGCTGTAACGTTGTTTTTGATCTTAATTTTGGCTGGTGTATATATGTTTGTAGCCATTTTTATAGATTACTCGAGAATTGCAGCCTTCAAGGTACAGACGGAGCGTATGACACATGCAGCAATAAGATCGGTTATGTCTGCTTATGACACATCACTTCGGGAGTATGGGTTGTTTGCATACGGGGATACCAGTGGAGATGCACTCATGGCAAAAGTGTTGAATGATAGTGTGAAACCTTCGTCTGTTAAGGATGGTTTTCCGATCCTGGACATCCAATGGGATACCACTTCACTCCATATGGAGCGCGAGCTAGGTAGATATGATATTTTTAATCGTCAGATCCAGGAAGACATGAAGTATAGAGCTCCAGTTGATTTTGCTATTGAAGTGATTAATCGATTCAAGCCGATGTCGGAAGAGATGAAAGAAGCAGCCCATACGGTGGACCTGTTGAAGAAATTACAGAAGCTTTATGACAAACGTGAACAGCTGCTGGATGAAGCTATCGCTAATCAAGTAGACTCTGCTGAGAAGGTAAAGAAGCTGCCGGACCTGATTATGAAACCGCCAGGCCAGTCAATCTATGAAGAAATGCTTGAATCAGCACCGGAGACAGCGGCAGAAGCAGCAGCACGTTATAGTGATTACTTAAATAAAAAGCAGGCAGATGAAGGATTACCATTTAATCAGCAGCAGTACATATTGGAATTGGGACGTTACCGGACAGGTGTCAATCAAATTGTGACAGGCATTAGCATGACCATACAACCAGCATTACAGGTACATCAGACCAAGCTTGCCGAAGCGCAGGCAAAAATTGAAGAAGCGCGCGGAATTAATGAAGAAATGAAACGGGTGATTGCGGAAGGAGAAAATCGTTCTGAGAATGCCAGTTATGATAGCGTGGGAAGCTCTACTCTGCCTGGAACGAGTCCGACATCTACGGGTTCCGGCAACGAAGCCAAAAGCACACGTTCACTCGCTTCGGAGCTTGTTAGGGAAGATGCTCTATTTGATCGGTTAAAATCTCGTGTAATCTCGCAAAATACAGACTTCTCTAATGTTCGAAAAGATAGCCTAGAACTCAATAATCAGCTTCGGAATGTGACAGGTATGAGTGGTGTACCCATCAAACCTGCGGTTAGGCAAGCAAGTCAGACTGCGGAACGATATATGAATTCCTTCATAAGAGCAGGTACAGCCAATCTTATCACACAGAGCAAACAGGAGCTTGAGAATGGACGTGGATCGGATGCCCAGCGTAAAGAAAATGACAAGCAGTCCGAACGTAAATTGAAGGAAATTAAACGGTTATTTAGCAAGATTGAGAACGGCAATGCGGGTTCAATGCAGGCATTCAAACAGCTGGAGGAATACTATGAAGCCAACATTGCGTTGAATGAGAGTAGCTCCGTGCGAGCGGAAATGACGGGGATAGATGGTGATCCTTATGATTCTGGCGGAAATGCCATGAAAGGAATGGATCATCTGTTTGGTGGAATGTCTGGGTTACTGGATCAACTTGGTGATGAGTTATTTCAGAATGAGTATGCACTTGCCTACTTTAATTCCATGGATTTTGGTCAATTGTTTTCTTGGACGGAAGGCAGTGGGAATGCTGATGATGTGTTCAAGCTGGAGAATCAGGAACTGGAATATATCATATACGGATTTCACAATCCTTCAGGTAACATCGCATCTGCGTATGCCGAGATCTTTGGTATGCGACTAGCGATCCGAACAGCTGAAGGACTTGCCGAAAACAGTAAGCTGGGGAATCCGCTTCTTGTGTTATCTGCGGCGATTCTATACGGAATTATACATGCTATAGAAGATATGATGAAACTGGCGAAAGACGGCAGTGTTGAATTGTCCAAATACATCAAGGTGAAGTTGACGTATAAGGATCATCTTCGATTGTTTTTGCTTATGCATAGCAATAATGAACGCAAAATGTCTCGCATGTTGGCACTGATTCGAATGAATACGGGTGTAAATCCGGATGAGAAACAAACCTACGCTTCAGGCCAGATTCGTAGCAGTATTAAGCTATGGTTTTTACCTGGAATTGTGCGAAGTATAGGTGCCGCTATGGGGAGTGCAGATCAAGTACAGGATGGACGATTTTACATCGAACGGAAGGCGGATTATTCCTATTGAACAGATGAACAAACCATTGGATGGAGGCGCGATGGATAAACGGATTCAGGTTCAAGATGAACGAATGAATGTGCAGATGCAACATCGAATGACGCGGATAAGTAGATTAGAGCGCTTGATGTCCCTGAGAAAACAGATGCTGGAAGCGAAAAAGGAACAGGGCAGTATGGTGCTGGAGGCTTCACTGGTTCTTCCTGTTTTTTTATTTTTTATTCTATTTCTTATCTTCATCGTTCAGATGACGCTGATCTCCACCGCATTGCAGAGTACAGCAGGGGAAACGGTGAAGCAGCTATCAACAAAGGTGTATCCAGTCTCTCTTGTTTTTGCTCCTTCTGATTCGGCAGGAGGTGAGGGCTCAAAAGAGGGATCGAAGTGGTCAGAGCTTTCTCTTACCGAATGGGCAGATGAATATGCCTCTTCATTGCCTGAACCCCTAAGTGACTGGGTGCAAGCAGCTGCAAAAAGTGGAGAAGAGCCACTGCAAAGAATCAAAACATCGGCATTAGAGGTAGTGCTTGATCCTGTTATTAAACCGTTAATGCAACCGTTCGTCGACACAACGCTGTTAGATATGGAGCGGATCCATGTGAACGGAGTGTCCGTCCCCAATCTGAGGGATAAAACGAATCCTTATTTCAGACTTGAGCTAAGTTATGAGCTGCCAGTGAAAGTTCCCTTTCTCAGTAAACCTTTGCGAATTCAAGCTGCTGCGGCAGAACGCATATGGATTGGGGACACAGGAGAGGGGACAGATGGCGTAAGCGGGGAGGGCAAGAGTGCGAATGCAGCGACCGTTTTATCCAAGCCAGACCCCGCATTTATAGGGAATCAAGCAAAGGTAAAGGTTCAGGTGGAGCCTGGATCAACGGCCAATCTTACGATTTTTTACAAGTCTGGTGAGAGTTCGGCACAGCATATAGGCTGGGCTGTTGCTGACGAGAATGGAATTATAGAGTGGAACTGGTTTGTCGGTACTCGAACAACGGAAGGCACATGGAGTTTTGTTGTAGAGACAGCGGACGGTGCTCAGACGGAAACTTCGTTTACGGTAGCATCTAGAAAATAAGGAGAGGTGATCTCGGTGGGATGGTTTTACATAATCTGTGGTGCATATCTTCTGGCAGCGTTCATAACTGACATACGCTCAATGAAGATTCCTAATTGGCTAACTCTGCCTGTAACGGCAATAGGTGTAGCTGCCCATTTCATTTGGGGAGGATGGCAAGGTGTGCTATTTTCCTTAGCCGGATTTGCTGCGGGTTTCGGTATGTTGTTTTTAATGTATGTCATTGGTGCAGTCGGTGCAGGAGATGTGAAATTGTTTGGGGGGATCGGTGCATGGACAGGATTTACATTTGGTATACACGTTATTGTGTACTCGATCTTGTATGCTGGTTTGATTGGTTTAGTGATCCTCTTGTTTCGTAGAGATGCGGCGAAGCGAGTACGGACAATGGCATTTAATCTACTAAGTTTCTTTAAACTAGGTTCTCTCAAACTTGTAAGTCACGAGAAAACATTAAAATTTCCGTTTATGCTGGCGGTGCTGCCAGGCTTCGTTAGTTCATGGATATATGTGACGGTATAATAGAAAGTGAGGAGCGACATGTACGGATTAACGAGAGATTTCGTGCGGAATGGCGGAGCTTTTATGATTTTAGAAAAAGCAGACGGGCTTCGTATGGAAGAGCTTAACAAAGTGCAGATTGGTATGTTATTTTCCAATCAGATTCCACATATTTTACCTTTACATACGCGGGAGATTGATCAGAATGTAACGTTGCAGTATGACATCTCAGGTTATAAAATGCTATCCCAGATGTTAAAGTCTGGACATATCAGCCTGCATGTTCTGTATCATCTTTTGTTTCAATTGGCAGATGTTCTTGTGGAGTGTAGGCAATATATGTTAGAGCCGCAGAATTTTTGGATTCAGGAGGATTACGTATTTATTCAGGGGTCAATGGAGCAGGGAGAGCTAGGTTTAGTTTATGTGCCGATGATGAACACCGGACAGAAGGATCAAACCCCGCAGTTATTCCGTGACTTGGTCATCAGATTAATGGCTCATGTACAAGAATTGCAAGGCGAGGGCATACAACGGGTGCTGCAACTCTGTGATGATGAGCGATGGGATATTCAGAAGTTGCGTGAGCTTTTGCTTGAATTGTCCGCTGGCAGTTCCGCTCGGCCGTTCAACCAGCCAATAGAAGAGGGGAACGAGATTGGCTTCAATTTTAATACATCAAAATCAAATACAGGGCAACCGGATTCACCTCTACGTCCGTCATTGATCAAGCCAGATGTAGAGGTCCGAGACAATGACCCCAATATGAATTCTTTTTTACACAGGCGAACAAAAGAGCAACCTTCATCGGGTAGCCCTAACTACACATTTCAGAAACAGAACTCTGCACAGACACAGGTTCCTTTTGCCAAGTCGGCAGCACAGGAAGATATGGATATTGAAGAAGACAGTTCAGCGTCAAGTTCATCGCGTACTACATACCTATGGCTCGGTTGTATGGTCGCAATCGCACTAGTATGGAGATTTATCTACATGGAACAGCCAGGTCGTAATGTCATGATCCTGTCTATTTTGCTAAGTGTGGGACTGATTGTAGCTGTAGGCTGGATAGGGAAGAGCGGGAAGAAAGAAAGTGGTTCTCGGAGTGAATCTGGGGATCGCAAACGCTTCACTTTATCATTCTCAGGAAGTAAAAAAAACAAACAGGCAAAGGTTGAAGAGGAAATGTTTCAAGAGAGTTGGCGCTGGAATACGACAGACAAATCTGGAGGAGTGAAGGAGCCGTACAACGAATCTTTACAGGCAGGTTCGGTTGATGAAAACCGTATAGCCTCTCGTCTCTCAAACCTTAACACTATGAGTGCTTCTGACATAACAACTATGGGTGCCGCGCCAGAAGTAATGTATAACCCTCTGACTTTACAGAGACAAAGTGGAGAGTACGCTGGTTCTTCTGGGCTGGAAAGCGCCACTCCGACTGTGGATGCAACAGTGAATCTGCAACAACTGGCAGCATCCGGCATAGCCAATATAAACCCCGCAGTCAAATCCTATTATCTAGAACGAACGCTTAAAAAAGGTGAACGGAGTGAACGTGTAGATTTGAAGGGAACATCTTTTGTCATTGGAAGAGCCGAAGATATGGTCCAATGTGTAGATCGTTCAACAGGCATATCCCGTGCTCATGTAGAATTGAGCCGAAGTCAATCCGGCTATGTTATCAAGGATTTGGGTTCCGTCAATGGAACGATACTTCAGGGTCAACTGCTTGCCCCCTACAAGGAGTATCCATTGACGGATGGAGATATATTTATTCTGGCTGAAACGGTCTATGTTTATCGAGTGGCAGGTTAAATGTGCTTACGGATAACATAATTTTAATCGGACAAGCCTCGATGCTTCAGATCTTCCAATGCTTGAGTCAGTGTTGGAAAGGTGAACTGAAAGCCATGGTCCAGTGCCTTTTGCGGAATGACACGCTGTCCTTGCAGCAGGACAACAGACAGCTCACCAACAATGGTTTTGATCAAGAAACCGGGCACGGGGAACCAGTGAGGACGGTGATAGACTTTGCCTATTGTACGACCGAATTCATCATTGGTTACGGGGTGAGGAGAAGAAGCGTTAACAGGGCCAGAGATTTCTTTGTTGTGAATGGTAAAGTCGATCAACCGAACGATATCCATAATGTGAATCCAGCTGGTCCACTGCTTGCCGTTGCCGATCTTGCCGCCAAACCCCAGCATATATGGCAGTTTCATCAACGGGAATGCCCCTTTCTTATGTCCCAAAACGAGACTCACCCGAATTTTGACCAGTCGGACACCCTGGATGGCATCAGCAGCATTTTCCCATTGTTCAGAGACGCGTGAAGGGAAGTTCATAGCCCTTTGCGGACTGTTCTCATCAAAAGTTTCATCAGGGGAAGTTCCATAGATCGCCATAGCCGAAGCCTGAACGACCACTTCAGGCTTTTGCTTCAGAGTTTCTACCAGCCTAGCAACTCGTGCAACGGTTGTGACTCTGGATTCCACAATTTCATGCTTGGCCTTGGTTGTCCACCGTTGGTTAAGTGTCTCACCTGCAAGGTTCACCAAGGCATCCAAGCCTTCCAGTTCATGTGGCATTTCTTCAAGCTGTTCCCAAGAAATATATGTAAGGTTTGTACTCGGATTATGCATGTCAGGAAGCTTGCGAGTGATTACTTTCACATGATGTCCCGCTTCTAACCAGTAATCCACAATCGCTCCGCCTACAAATCCGGTCCCCCCGCAAATGGCAATCTTCATATTGAACATCCTCTCTACATAAGTCAAAAAGCCCCACAAGGTAAGTTTTGAACGAGTGAACAAGCCTTACCAAGCGGAGCTAATCTGTGTAATTCATTTAACCAGATTAGTGTCAAGTATAACGATCTGGTCTTGCTTTATTTTTCAACCTGTCCCTACGTTATTATTTCATTAAGTGACGGTAGGGAGTGTAGTCGATTTTATTTTTCTCCAAAAATTTAACTAAAAATTTGTTGTCCCGTTTGGGTGTTGCGATGATATAACCTTTAATGCAATGATCTCTTGACACTTCGGTTGCACAATCCTCCACAGCAATTTTACCGATCTCTGCTGCGATAGAATGTTTTGCGATGTCGCGAAAAGGGCCTGGTACAGGCTCGACAAGCTGATCAAGGAAAGCCTTGGCTTCATCTGTCCATAAGTGTCTGCTTGTCTCTACCCAATAATTTTGCCAATCCAGCTTCGATTTACCGTCTGCTTTGGGCAGCACTTTGAGGAATTTGCGCATCATAAAAAAACCACCTATGCACATGCTTCCAAGCAGTACAAGCGTCCAAAATGCGATCGTATTCATAAACCAGTTACTGGGGGTACTGTTGGTTAAAAAGTGGGTGTAGGCATTAGCAATCATTGCGGAATCACCTCGTTCATTAATTTTACTCAGCAAAAGAAAGCGCTATCTATGTTGTGTATGCAATTGTAAAAAATAGCCTCTCATCCGAATTATAGCGCATTTCTAGATTTATTTCGATAATCGCGTTATGATAAGGGATAATTCAGAATAAGGGGGATGAATGATGCTGAAAATCGGCTCCCACGTGTCCTTTTCGGACAAGGGATTACTGAGTGCAACGAAAGAAGCGTCTTCGTACGGTTCTAGTTCGTTTATGATATATACGGGTGCACCGCAGAATACCCGCCGTAAGCCTATTGAATCGATGTTCATCGAGGAAGGTAAACTGGCGATGCAGGCAGGCGGCATCGAGGAAATTGTTGTCCACGCTCCCTATATCATTAATTTGGGTTCATACAAGGACAACACGTATAGACTGGCTGTGGATTTTCTTCAAGAAGAAATTCGCCGTACCCATGCCATTGGTGTGAAAAATATTGTACTGCATCCTGGTGCATTCACAGACAAAGATGCTCATTACGGTATTGAACGCATCGCACAAGGACTGAATGAAGTGTTGGATGGCGTTCAGGAGACGGATGTGAACATCGCGCTGGAGACCATGGCTGGTAAAGGAACCGAAATGGGGCGCAGCTTTGAGGAACTTGCTCAAATAATCGATAAAGTGACACACAACGAGCGCCTGACCGTTTGTATGGATACTTGTCACATTCATGATGCCGGCTATGACATTGTCAATGATCTGGACGGTGTGCTGGATCAATTCGACCGCACGGTGGGACTTGATCGAATTGCTGTTATGCACATCAATGATAGTAAGAATGCTGCAGGTGCACGCAAGGACCGTCATACACCTATTGGATCGGGCTGGATCGGTTTTGAAGCGATCAATCGTATTGTAAACCATGAAAAATTGCACAATCGCCCGTTCATTTTAGAGACACCATGGATTGGTAAAGATGCGAAGACACAGCGTCCAATGTATGAAATCGAGATTGCATTGCTCCGCGGAGACGTAGAAGGTCGTTTCGGCCAGGAGTTTCTGAATGAGGTTGAGCAGCTGCAGCATTTCTTCAAAGGTAAAGAACTGGCTTCTCGCGCCTATGTACTTGATGTGTGGACTCTGCTCAAAAATGATGCGAAAGCCAAAAAGGCTGATCCACGTGAACCGCTAGAACGGTTATATGACATGGTGACGGAAGCAGCACTATTTCCACATCTGAATGAAGAACAAGTGAACCATCGCTTGATTGCATGGCTTGCAGGGTAATCCCTGCAAGTCTTGCCTGATATAATCCCTGTATGATTGTTTATTTTGAAGGAGGAAGATTAACCCGATGGAGATTCATGCTAAACAAGTACGACCTGACAATCAAAACCGTGCCAATCGAGCACGAATGCTTATTTCCTGTCCAGATGGTCCAGGGATTGTAGCTGCCGTATCACACTTTTTGCACCAGCATGGTGCTAACATTGTACAATCTGACCAGTATACGATGGACCCTGCTGGCGGTATGTTCTTTATGCGAATTGAATTCGATCTTGCACAACTGCAGGATAATTTGACGAAACTGGAAACCGACTTTGCCGAAGTAGCGGCAAGATTCAAGATGGAATGGTCTCTGACCGCGGTTAGCCGCAAGAAAAGACTGGCTATTTTTGTCTCAAAAGAGGATCACTGTCTGGTAGAGCTACTATGGCAATGGCAAGCCGGTGATCTGGATGCAGATATTGCGCTTGTGGTCAGCAACCATTTGGACATGAAGGACTATGTGGAATCATTTGGCATTCCTTACCATCATATCCCGGTTACAGCGGATACGAAGAAAGAGGCAGAACAACGCCAATTAGAAGTCATTGGAAATGATGTAGATGTAATCATTCTTGCACGTTATATGCAGATTATTTCTCCAATGTTTATCGAGCATTATCACAACCGCATTATCAATATTCATCACTCGTTCCTGCCAGCTTTTGTTGGTGGAAAGCCCTATGCACAGGCGTATAACCGTGGTGTCAAAATCATCGGAGCAACTGCCCACTATGTAACAGAAGAGCTGGATGGCGGTCCGATTATTGAACAAGACGTTCAGCGTGTAAGTCACAGGGATGATGTAACTGAATTGAAACGTATTGGTCGTACGATTGAGCGTGTTGTACTTGCACGGGCGGTCAAATGGCATGTAGAGGATCGTATTCTTGTACATGAAAACAAAACGGTTGTATTTTAATCTTGTACTTTAACACTGTGCAAGGTTGATTCGTAACCTTGTAAGCGAAAGATAGATAATTAAGCGGAGCGGCCCTCAGTTCATCATTGAACTGGGGGTCGCTTTTTAGCGAGTACATATTTTCCGCACATACCAAGCAATGTACCAAATAACAGATGACCTGCAATCCAATATAAGATCGCTCCAGTGTCATTGAAGTCAGGCACACGTGGGGATAACGGGGCTAAGGGGATGTACAATAGGGAAGAGACAGCACCCAGTATTATTCCTCGGATGATCGGACGACCTGAACGCTTGATCCACCAAATATAGAAGATGCCAATGACAATAGAAACAGCGAGATGCAGGGAAAATTCAAACCATTCCGGTAAGTGAGCAGGTAGTCCTGGCACAAAATCAATGTTTAATAACAAGGTGTACACCTTCTCACCACTCAGCGCCTGAACGGATTTGAGAAAGAAACCAAGAAAAACACCCGTAACCATTCCAGTTATGATTCCTGATAACAAGGGTAATGATGTTTTTAAAGAACTAGACGGGTGTCGCTTTGAATGAGGCATATTAATTCCTCCTTGGGTGTATGGTTTTTGGCTTAAAGGTTATACTTCATCCGATGGATTAGCAAGATTCAACATTTGATCAGCTGCATTTTCCGTAACTTTCTAAAAGAAGGTTATGGAAAAGCTTCACTCCAAGTGATACAATACAAAAGTGAATAAGTCAAAATGAAACATTCAAGCGGATTTACTTATTGTTTATGCGGTTTGCTTGTATGATGAGAGGGATTCGCTTGCGCACCCGACTTATCTAAAGACATGAGGAGGACAAACCATGACTGACAAGAACGAAGCGATTCAAAAGGACGAGAACAACACAATTGACAACCTGTCGATTACAACCGTACGTACTTTGGCGATTGATGCAATTGAGAAGGCTAACTCCGGACACCCGGGCATGCCGATGGGCTCCGCTCCGATGGGGTACCAGCTTTTTGCAAAAACGATGACTCATAACCCGGACCACCCGACTTGGATTAACCGGGACCGCTTTGTGCTGTCCGCAGGACATGGTTCCATGCTTCTGTATAGCTTGCTGCACCTGAGCGGCTATGATCTTCCGATGGAAGAATTGAAACAATTCCGCCAATGGGGGAGCAAAACTCCAGGTCACCCGGAATTCGGACATACAGCTGGTGTTGATGCAACGACTGGACCACTGGGTCAAGGTATTGCTATGGCAGTGGGTATGGCGATGGCCGAAGCTCAATTGGGCGCAACTTACAACAAAGACAACTTCAACGTTGTTGATCACTATACGTATGCCATCTGTGGTGATGGTGACTTGATGGAAGGCGTATCTCATGAGTCAGCTTCCCTGGCTGGACGTTTGGGCCTTGGTAAATTGATCATGCTGTTTGACTCCAACGACATTACGCTGGACGGTAAACTGGATCTTTCTTCTTCCGAAAGCATTGCGAAACGCTTTGATGCGTATGGCTGGCAAGTGCTTCGCGTTGAAGACGGTAACGATCTGCCTGCAATTGAAAAAGCAATCAAAGAAGCTCAAGCGGACACTGCACGTCCTACATTGATCGAAGTGAAAACTGTTATCGGTTACGGTAGCCCGAACAAACAAGGTAAAGGCGGTCACGGCGGTACTCACGGATCTCCACTGGGTGCAGAAGAAGCTAAACTGACCAAAGAATACTACAAATGGGTGTACGAAGAGGACTTCCACGTACCAGCTGAAGTACGCGATCACTTTGCTCAAGTGAAAGAGCGTGGTATTGCTGCTAACAAAGCTTGGGATGAGAAATTCGCCGAGTACAAAAAAGCATACCCTGAACTGGCTGCTCAGTTCGAAACTGCAATCAATGGCGACCTTCCAGAAGGTTGGGATCGTGACCTGCCGAAATATGCAGCAACTGACAAAGCATTGTCTACGCGTGTAGCATCCGGTAACGCTCTGAATGGTTTGGCGCATAACGTGCCACAATTGACAGGCGGATCTGCTGACCTGGAGAGCTCCACAATGACTCACCTGAACAACCTGACAAACTTCACTCCAGAAGACTACTCCGGACGTAATATCTATTTCGGTATCCGTGAGTTTGGTATGGCTGGAGCGATGAACGGTATGGCACTTCATAGCGGCGTGAAAGTATTCGGCGGTACGTTCTTCGTATTTACCGACTACCTGCGTCCGGCTGTTCGTCTTGCTGCATTGATGAATCTGCCAGTTACTTATGTTCTGACTCACGATAGTATCGCTGTTGGTGAAGACGGCCCTACACACGAACCAATCGAGCAATTGGCATCCTTGCGTATCATCCCTAACCTGACGGTAATCCGTCCGGCTGACGGTAACGAAACTTCAGCAGCTTGGGCTTATGCGATCGAAAATAAACAAAACCCGATTGCTCTGGTGTTGACTCGTCAAAACCTGCCAATCCTTGAAGGAACCGTAGAAGGTGCACGTGAGAACGTGAAACGCGGTGCTTATGTTGTATCTGATGCGAAGGATGGCAAACCGGTTGCTCAAATTATTGCTACAGGTTCTGAAGTACAGCTGGCTGTTAAAGCTCAAGCTGCACTGGCTGAGCAAGGCATTCAAGTTCGTGTAATTAGCATGCCAAGCTGGGATCTGTTCGAGAAACAAGACAAAGCTTACAAAGAGTCCGTGCTTCTGCCGGATGTTAAAGCTCGTCTTGCGATCGAAATGGCTTATCCAATGGGCTGGGAGAAATACGTTGGAGATCAAGGTGACATTCTCGGAATCAGCACTTTCGGGGCTTCCGCGCCTGGTGACCGTGTAATCCAAGAATATGGCTTTACGGTGGATAATGTAGTTAGCCGCGTAAAAGCATTACTGTAATAGTTCGTAATAGTTCTTGTTGACTTTGATTTTACGTTTCATTGTATGCAAGTCAACTTGTAATGAGCTTTGCTTTAATAGTACTGTCATGGCCGGAACAGCTTTAGTCCAGTTCTGGTCCATGACAGTTGTTATTTCCGCTCAGAGCCAAGGGTGAATGACCGCCCGGGTCTGTGTTGCCTTTTGTTTTGTATTAACCTTCAGGGGAGCGGGTACACATGTCACAATTGGATCAAGTCAGTGTAGTGAAAGAGGCCAACATTTACTATGATGGTCAGGTAACCAGTAGAACGGTTATTTTGGGGGATGGCAGTAAAGTGACGCTCGGTATCATGCTTCCAGGCAGCTATGAATTCGGTACGGATTCCCGCGAGATCATGGAGATTCTGTCCGGAGACCTGAAAGTATTGCTTCCTGGTGAAGAAGAGTGGCAAGAGATTCAAGGCCAAGCGACGTTTCATGTGCCTGCCAAATCTACATTTAAACTGGTGATACGCAGCGTTACTGACTACGTCTGTTCGTACCCGGCGGAATAACTCAAGAAGGGGAACTCGAACCGCAATACTGCGGATTCGATTTGCCCTTTTTGCTTCTTGGCTGTGACAGTCAAGTTCTGCGTAAGCTTGTCAGCCTGATGGATTTGAAGTATCCTAAGGACAAGTTGTTTAACATGAAAACGGAGTAATATACCGATATCAGGAGGTTTTTGAGATCATGGCAAAAAAAGTGAAATTCGACTATAGCACCGCTTTGCAATTTGTGAACCAGCACGAAGTAGACTATTTCGCTGAACCTATTCGTTTGGCACATGAGCAGCTACATAACGGTACCGGAACAGGTTCCGACTATCTGGGCTGGATTGACCTGCCAACAGCGTACGACAAAGAAGAGTTTGCTCGCATTCAAAAAGCGGCTGCCAAAATCCAAAGTGATTCGGAAGTGCTGATCGTTATCGGTATCGGCGGATCTTACCTTGGAGCGCGCGCAGCGATTGAAATGTTGACGCACTCCTTCTATAACAACTTGCCGAAAGACAAACGCAAAACACCAGAAATTTATTTTGCAGGAAACAACATCAGCTCTACGTATGTAACACATTTGCTGGATCTGGTAGAAGGTAAAGACTTCTCCGTGAACGTCATTTCTAAATCCGGTACAACCACAGAACCGGCAATTGCTTTCCGTATTTTCCGTGCAGCTCTGGAGAAAAAATACGGTAAAGAGGAAGCCCGCAAACGTATCTATGCAACAACAGATAAAGAGCGTGGAGCACTCAAAAAACTTGCTAATGAAGAAGGATATGAGTCTTTCATCATCCCGGATGATGTAGGTGGACGTTATTCCGTACTTACAGCAGTAGGTTTGTTGCCGATCGCAACAGCAGGTATCAACATCGAAGAAATGATGCAAGGTGCAGCTGACGCTTCCAAGGAATACAGCAACCCGAATGTAGCTGAGAATGAAGCTTATCAATATGCTGCTGTTCGTAACGCATTGTATCGCAAAGGCAAAGGCACAGAGATTCTCGTGAACTATGAGCCATCCTTGCACTTCGTATCCGAGTGGTGGAAACAGCTCTTCGGTGAAAGTGAAGGTAAGGATTACAAAGGGATCTATCCAGCATCTGTGGATTTCTCCACAGACTTGCACTCCATGGGTCAATTCATTCAGGAAGGTACCCGGAATATTTTCGAAACGGTTATCCAAGTCTCTGAAGTTTCTGAGCATATTTCCATCGAAGCTGATCCGGACGACCTCGATGGCCTGAACTTCCTGGAAGGCAAAACAATGGATTTCGTTAACAAAAAGGCATTCCAAGGAACACTGCTCGCACATACAGATGGTCAAGTTCCGAATCTGATTGTGAACATTCCAGATATGACTCCATATTCCTTTGGATATCTGGTATACTTCTTTGAAAAAGCATGCGGCATCAGCGGTTATCTGCTGGGTGTGAATCCATTTGACCAACCAGGCGTGGAAGCATACAAGAAAAATATGTTTGCGTTGTTGGGCAAACCAGGCTTTGAGGAAGAGAAAGCAGCGCTTGAAGCGAGACTTTCTGAATAATTCATGGCTTAGCTCATATAGTTTAATAAAAGATCGTTAAGTCCATCCGGGAATCGATGCTTTGCAGAGGATCGTTTCCTGAATGGAATTAACCAGAGCAGTTCATCCGCGTTATGCGGAGAACTGCTTTCTTTTAAATGGACGATGTTTAACAGTGATCTTAACCTGAATGATGGAATAAAGACTAGCATCAGAAGATTTCAGAAAGTTGGATTAGAAATGATGGAACGTTATCGAACAGTGCGCGGACCAGGTCAGCTGGAGATCGTAATTAAAAAATCACGTTTTATCGGTCATATTATGCCGGTTACAACTGAAGAAGAAGCTATTGCTTTTATTGATGATATTAAGAAAAAACATTGGAACGCAACACATAACTGCTCGGCGTACATGATTGGAGAGCGGGATGAGATTCAGAAGCAATCTGATGATGGGGAACCGAGTGGTACAGCAGGCAAACCGATTCTAGAAGTAATCAAGAATCAGCACTTAAAAAATGTAGCTATTGTTGTCACACGTTATTTCGGGGGAATTATGCTTGGTGCTGGCGGACTGATCCGTGCATATACGGATGGAGCAGTGGCAGCTATTGAGGCAGGAGAGGTCATTACCCAGGTACTGCATCGTGAAGTATTTGTTGAGCTGGACTATACGTGGCTAGGTAAAGTGGAAAATGAGTTAAGGAGCCGGGAAGTGCGTACGGGTGAAACGACTTTCACCGATAAAGTTACGTTGACTTGTCTTCCGCCGGATAATGAAACCGAGGCTTTTATCGCCTGGATCACGGATTTGACGCAAGGGCAATCCCGGATCACGGAGGGACAGCGGCTTTATTTTATTGAAGGGGAATAAAATGTATGGCTAGAAGAGCAGTCGAACAGGAGTTGTCGAGGGAGCGGATATTGGAGGCAGCGAGACACCTTTTTATTACCAAGGGATACCGCGCCATTTCGATGCGAAGCATCGGCCAGCATCTGGGCTATAGTCATGGGTCGCTGTATTATCATTTTAAGGAAAAAGCAGAGCTGTTCTATGCGATCGTGGTGGAAGATTTCAACCACTTGAGACAGTTGCTGTTGCAAGCGATGGTCAGGCCAGAGACAGATGGCGTGAGCAGGGTTGAACATATATTAATGGAATTTATTCGTTTTGGTCTAGAGAATCCGTATCAGTATGAAATCATGTTTATGATTCGGGATGAAGAATTATTGTCCTATTGTCGTACCGAACAGGGACGTTGTTTCGAACTTTTTGGGTCCATTATCGTGAAGTACATGAAGGAAGAAGGCTGTTCTGAAGAGGACATCGAGCATGTGCCGCGTACATTGTTTCTTGCCATCCATGGATTCATATCCTATTATATACAAGATCGTTTGACGTTTGCGGAGATCGAGTCTTCTGCGCAGTCTCATGTTAAAGTGTTGTGCCGTAACATAGGTTAACAGCTTGTGTGCAATATGTAACACTTTTTCTTGTGCTCTTATACTTCAGGACGGTGATTGGTCATAACATTAATTCTTTATAACGTTATCTCGCGAAAGTTAATAAATTTATACACATTAGAGACAAACAGGCGATTCCGAACCCCAATACAGGGTGGATCGCCTGTTTTATTTTGATTTTTAGAGTTATAACTACCCTTCCATGATCTTAATGAAATACTCCCGATTACGCGGTCCATCAAATTCGCAAAAATAGATACCTTGCCAGCGGCCCAAAAGCAGCCTGCCTTCATGGAGAATAACGGTCTGTGACGGACCGGTAGTAATCGACTTAAGATGAGATGCCGTATTCCCTTCCGCATGTCGATATTGGGGATGCTCCCATGGATAGACTTCATCCAGGCGTAACAGTACATCATGTTTTACATCAGGATCCGCATTTTCATTAATGGCAATACCGGCGGTTGTATGCGGGCAGTAGATGAGCACGGTACCATTTTGTATGCCACTGCTCTGCACAACTTGTCTTACATCTCGAGTGATATCTTTCATTTCATCTCGCACAGATGTGGATAAACTTTGGGTATACAACATATATAATCGCTCCCTATCGTTGTAGTACTTCCTCTAAAATGCAACTCTCTAAATTGTACCTTAACCAGATCTAACGAAACAAACCAAGTTTTAATCAGAAGCAAGGGTAAGCCAGAAAAAATTAGCGAGAAACACAGTTATATTGGTGCTTATTCAACGAATTTTTGAACAAAAAGATTGCATCCATAAGTTCAAATAAAAGCATTGACGATTAGCACTGCAAACTGGTAAAGTATCAGATAAGAAAAAAACCAAGTAGACTAATGGGAATAATGTTAAAGTAAACTTATCCAACTTAGGAAATTGTCGTATAGTCAGTTAGACTGCCGACCGGAGTGAAAGCCGGAGGCTGGGAGGGAACACAGTAATGAATACCGTTCTTCGTCACAAGGGATGGACTTGGGGATTTCGTAGCACTGTTTTGTTATATTTTATCGTACTCATTGTGCTTCCGATCATCGGTGTGTACGCCAATTCTTTCTCCGAAGGATGGAGCAACTTCGCCGAGAGTATTATGGACCCGATCGCATGGAAAGCGGTCCTCTTGACGGTGCGTCTGGCCGTGGTCGCCGCGCTACTTAATGTGATTCTAGGCACCATGATTGCCTGGGTGCTGACGAGATACCGATTCGTTGGTAGATCATTACTCAACAGTCTCGTCGATTTACCATTTGCCTTGCCTACAGCCGTAGGCGGTCTGATGATTATGCTTCTACTCGGTCCGGTGAGTGCTGTAGGAAAACTGGCGGAATCCATGGGCTTCGAAATTGTATTTCATCAGCCTGCAATTGTGATTGCAATGACGTTTGTAACCTTTCCTTTTGTCATCCGGGCAGTGCAACCTTTACTGGAAGAGATCGATCCCTCCGAGGAAGAGGCTTCGTACACCATGGGGGCTTCCAAGGCTCGCACGTTCATGCAGGTTATTCTGCCTTCGATGGCTCCTGGTATGATCAGCGGCGGGATGTTGGCCTTTTCGAGAGCACTGGCTGAATTCGGAGCGGTTGTACTGGTTGCAGGTAATATTCCAGGCAGAACGCTTACAGCTTCTGTCTTCATCTATGGAGAGATTGAAAGTGATAATCCGACCGGAGCGGCTGCGGTATCCGTGTTGCTTCTGACGCTCTCCTTCCTGATCCTCTGGCTGATCAATCTGGTACAGATGCGGGGGAGAAGACGATGAGAAGACTGTTAATTGGACTGACCTTTGCTGTTTTTACGCTGCTGTTGATCATTCCTCTCGGGCGTATTCTCATTGGAGCATTTGAGGACGGCGCTGGCGGCTTTGTCCAAGGCATTATGCGTCCTGAGGCATTGCATGCACTCATGATGACCGGATCGGTTGTACTGGTGGTTACCCTGTTAAATACATTGTTCGGGATTATGATGGCGATATATCTGGTTCGTGCAGGCTGGCTGAGTGATCGGTTAAAAGGGCTGCTGAACAGTATTGTGGATCTTCCTTATGCGGTATCACCAGTGATTGGCGGTTTGATGATCGTTTTGCTGCTCGGACCGAACAGCATTATGGGTGGTTTTTTTGAAGGCATCGGATTTAATGTGGTCTATGCTTTTCCGGGTATGGTTATTGCCACATTGTTCGTTACGTTTCCATTGATGGTGAGAGAGGTCATGCCTGTACTGCAAGAGCTTGGTTCCCAACAAGAAGAAGCGGCTTCCACACTTGGGGCTTATGGTTGGAGAACATTCTGGAGTGTCACTTGGCCTTCTATCCGCTGGGCGGTGGTTTATGGCTTGGTGTTGACGGTAGCGCGCTCCTTGGGCGAATTCGGGGCTGTACTAGTCGTATCCGGCAACATTATGAACAAAACACAGACGGCAACTACGCTGGTGTATCAGGATGTAGAGAATTTCAATGTGTCGGCTGCAAACGGTGTAGCATTGGTGCTGGTAACCTTCTCCGTAGGACTGCTGCTCCTAATGGAATGGGCCAAGAAGCGAAAGGAAGTGCATTGAGATGCATGTGGAAGTTCGTGATCTGAACAAACATTTTGGTGATTTTCATGCGGTAAAAGATGTTTCGTTTGATATTGCCAAAGGCCATCTAATCGGTCTGCTTGGCCCCAGCGGAGGCGGGAAAACGTCAATCTTGCGTATGCTAGCAGGGCTTGAAAGTCCGGGATCGGGAGAGATCCGCTTCCACGGACAGGTTGTCAATCATTTGCCGCCACAAGAGCGGGGGATTGGATTCGTATTTCAGAACTATGCTTTGTTTAAACATATGAGTGTGTTTGATAATATCGCATTTGGTCTCAAGGTGAAAAAAACACCCAAAGCCCAGATTCGTGACCGCGTGATGGAACTGGTTGAACTCACTGGGCTAAAAGGATTCGAACAGCGGTATCCGCACCAATTGTCAGGTGGTCAACGTCAGCGTGTAGCTTTTGCCAGAGCGCTTGCGCCAGAGCCGCAGTTGCTCTTGCTGGACGAACCGTTTGCCGCCATTGATGCAAAGATTCGTCAGGAGTTGCGTTCATGGCTGCGTGAGCTGATTGAGCGCGTTGGCATTACGTCGATTTTTGTTACTCACGACCAAGATGAAGCAATTGAAGTAGCAGACGAGATCATGATTATCAGTCAGGGACGTTTGGAACAGAAGGGGACACCTTGGGATATCTATAAAAATCCGCAGACTCCTTTTGTAGCGACTTTTATTGGTGAGTCTACGGTAGTTGAGGATGCCTCACAACTGAAAGGTTTTGAACATGCGGTGGCCGATCGTCATACACGTGCGCTAATCAGACCGGAGTATATCGAGGTGGGATTGAAGAACGAATTCACGATGCTGTCTGCAACGGAAAAAGGGATCGTGAAACATCTTCACTTCCGAGGCAGTGAGTGGATGGTAGAAGTAGAGGTCGAGGGCCACAAGCTCATTACTTATCGTTCGCTGGAGAAAACGACACTGGAGATTGGGCAGACCATTCGTGTGCTTGTACATCGTGCGTATTTGTTCAACGATTCGGAGAGCTGGGTTGTTGAGAACCGACTGAAGGAAGATCCGATGCCGGTGATGATTTAGATCAATGAAGAAAGAAGGAACGGCCATGCAGACGAGCGAAAACAAGAAGAGATTGAACCCTATATACCTGGTCTTGATGCTTGTGCTCGTCTGTGTGACTGCAGGCTGCAGCAATCAGGAGCAAAGTGAGTCAGATAAGGCTACAAGTGGTGATGTATCAAACACGCTGGTTATCGGTGCATATAGCGTAGCCAAGGATGCTTTGGGGGAGCTGCTACCCAAGTTTCAAGCGGAATGGAAGGCCAAGACGGGACAATCGATTCACTTCCAGGAGTCTTATGAAGCTTCAGGAACTCAGGCTAGGGCAATTGCTGGCGGATTTGAAGCGGATGTAGCTCTGCTTGCGATGGAAAGTGATATTGATAAGCTGGTGAAGGCCAAGCTGGTCAATGCGGATTGGAAACAGACCCCCAATTCAGGCATGATCACCCGTTCCATTGTTGTGCTAGGTACGAGAGAGGGCAATCCGTTGGGCATTCAAGATTTTCAAGATCTGACCAAACCGGATGTGAAGGTGTTGTATCCTAACCCGAAAACATCTGGCGGTGCACAGTGGGACATCAATGCCATCTACGGCGCGGGATTGAAGCTCTCAGAAGAGCGAGAAGGTAAGAAAGACCCTGCCGCGGCCAAAGCGTTTCTGGAAGAGGTACACAAGAACGTCGAATCCCTGGACAAAAGTGGTCGTTCATCGATGGCGGCATTCGAGTATGGTGTGGGTGACGTCATCGTAACGTATGAAAATGAGTTGCTCGCTCGGATTGCAAAAGGTGTAAACTATGATATCGTTGTGCCGAAAAGTACGATTCTAATTGAAAACCCTGCGGTAGTTGTAGACAAATATGCGGACAAACATGGTAATCGAGAGCTGGCCGAGGCTTTTATCGCTTATTTGCGAACGCCAGATGCTCAGCGGATTTTTGCGAAGCATGGTTTTCGCTCCGTAGACCCGGATGTATTTGCAGAGACACAGTCTGCGTTCCCGACACCCGATGGACTGTTTGATATCAATTATCTGGGTGGATGGGATGAGGTGCGGAGTACGTTGTACTCTAAACGCGGTGTGTGGTATCAGGTGCTCGCGGGGTTATGAGTTGAATAATGTAGTCTGACGTTTGTATAGATTTAAATTGAAATGGCCTCCCCATGGTTAGATCATGTCTAACCATGGGGAGGCCATTTACAATGGGAAGAATTTATGCCGAATTTTTTCTGGATTTATTCTTAAATATTATTTGTAGCCTGGTTTTAACTGAATAAAAAATAATTCAGCGAAGTTTTCCTCTTTTTCATACTCCATGCGAGTAAAGGTGAGAACATCCCCAAAATTATAAATAGGTGTGTAATCGCCTTCTTTTGGGGCTAATCGTTGTTTATTTCCGGTTGTTAAATCTACGGCCATAATATAGGGAGACTGTTTGTAAATAAGCAGATTTTCATATATAAAAGGGGTATACCCGCCAAGTAGCGATTCATCGTGACTAATCGAATGAGTTAAATGTTTCGTTTTTCTATCTAAGATTTCGGTCTTACTCTCCATTGTTAATACAATCCATTTCTCATTAGCTGTAAAATCGTAAATCTCTTCACGATCTTTAACAATAATTTCAGGTTCGGAATGATCCTTAGGATACAAAACAATATCAAACCGTTTTACATTGTTTGCACCTTTATTTTCAAAAACGGTTTGTTGTATCAATAATCCCTCATTAACAGGTCTCTGTAAATCAAGGAAAATTCCTTCTCTGTTATTTTTCTGTTGTTCATTTAGCAATTGTGTGGCTACTTTGGTCTTGATCCCGGTCTTCACATTATAAATGTAGGCTTCGCTCTTCACAATGTGATCAGTAATCTTCTTCTCGATCCAGCTAATTTCATCATAATGAGATCTTAATGTGGGAACGGCGATTTGATCTTCGCTAATGCCTTCGACAAAAACGACAGGCGTTGCCTTAAGATCATCGCGTTTCATCCGTTTGATTTTCCATGGGGTATTATTATCTGTTGCCTTGGATGGATTCTCCACCCAAAATAATTCATCGCCAACGGACAGCAGGGTATTAATAATCATACCTTTAGCAGCACGGTATCGAGAGACATAGGTATTCTTTTTCGTATCAAACTGGATGATTTCCATCTCGATCTCTTCAGTTGTAGAAAAATCTCTACTAAAAATGACGATACCGTCATCATTTTTATAGCTGGAAACGATGGTGTTACGTTCCAAAATATCATTTTCAATGATTATTGAATTCATGGTGAACGGAACCTTAAATGCAACATCGGGTTTAGCTTGTGGCAGTTCGGGTGCAGTTGGCGTTTGAGATGAGTCTGTTGAATTGGATTCAGGTATAGATTCCATAGTAGTAGAGGGAGGGTCAGGTGTGTGCTGATCTGTAGTTTGATTGGCTGGAGTAGATCGGTTACAGGCTGTAAGCAGTAACATAAGCAAAATGATGATATAAAAAAAATTACATATATATTTCTCGTTCATGCTGAAGCCTCCTGTAGAGTAGTAAAGAAGGGAAGCTTGGCTTCCCTTCTTATAGCGTACTTTTACCAAATTATCGCTTGTCTAAAGTGGTTTTGATTAGCTTTCCATACTTTCTCAAGATTATACCATTTATTACCGAATGTTTTCCCTCTATTTCCTTGATCATACGGATCTGTGAGTCTTACTTTTGCTTCATCTGTTCTAAAGTCATAACCTGAAACATTTATGATATGTCCGCTTACAGTACCAGTATAGTTTTCTAATTCACTTCCAGTAATTTTTAAATCTAATACGGCTGGGTGATAGTTATCAGAAGTATACATGACAGCATACTTCCATGAGTCAAGTGAAAGTGATGTAGAGTACGAATAAGTGTATTTTGATTGCAGTTTATTTAGTACATCATCAACAACTGTAAAGTCAGTCCCATCTTTTGTGGTTCCTAACTTCTGGGCATAATAGGATTGTGATTCTGAACTGCCATTTAGGTAATTTAATACTTGCTTAGTTGTTGCAGGTCCACACCAATAGGTTGTTTCTTGTTTAAAAGGGGTAACACCTACCGTTTTTAAGTCACCTAATGCCATGATGCGGAGTTTACTTTCAGTTTTATCCTTGTAAATCTGTAAATCCTTTAATTTTTTTGAAAGTACTTGTTGTTGTTTTACGCTTGGAATGTCTTTCGTAGGTGTTGGATCATCACCGGTACCAGCGGCTAAAGCACTTGATGCTAGCAAACCAGTGAAAACTAGAGTGAAAGTGGTGATTTTAAAAATTTTTCCTAATTTCATGGGAAATCCTCCCTTAATATGTGGTTATTTGAAATGTGTCCGGACAGTTATATATTAAGTTATTTTGAATATTTTGTAAATAATTTTATTTTGTTCTATTAAAATATGATATTCATTTTTACAAAACAATGAAATTAAACTTGAGATCTAAGGCTCAATCTTCATTTCAAAGTAGAGATGAAGGCTTTTTACTGCCAAAAGGATATAATAGAGGTATACTAACTGTTACATAGTATTTGTAGAGAGGCGTGACAGCAATGAGTACAGAAATCAAATTATCCCAAAGTACCGCCATTCGGTTGGAGCAGGCCCGAGGCAAAGGTATGCCGGAAGCGGAAATTTTAAAGGCGATTCAAGCCAAGGATAAGGCTGCTTTTGATGCCGTATCGGAGGAGCATTATAATTATGACACCTTCTTCGACTATGCAGACGAACACGGTGAGAACCTGGAAGGGGCACTTCAGAACGGGTATCGAATCACGTTTAATACTCGCGGTGGACTTGGCATTTGGCTTGAGAAGGCGTTTAACCTGCAAGCCGAGAAGGATTTTACGGTGGGTGAAGGCATCATCACCGGTTTGCAGCTGACTGCAGCTCAGGCGGAAGTGCTAGAGCAGCGGCTGGCTTGGAACTGGGTCATTGCCGATTCCAAGGAGGTTCCTGCTGGACGGGAACTGACGCTGAAACTGCGTGCACTGGTGTGAGTGAACGCACCCGGCACGATCCGGTCTGACCTGACGTTGATCAAGGTCAGACGATAGACTTTCCCGGACAGCAGAGATGAGCTGCAGCGGGAGAGTCTTTTTTTTTGCAAAAGCGGAGGTAGGAGATTACAATTTACATAGAATATTTGAAGATAAGAGATATGGGTGGATTAAGATTGTAGAGATATTACATCTGAGCTGAATCGGCTTCAGGGATCGAGAGGGGAATGCAGAATGAATCAGCTCACATTTCTGGGCACAGGCGATGCTATGGGTGTTCCACGTGTGTATTGTGATTGTGAAGTATGTTCGGAGGCTAGGCTAACCGGTGCAAATAGACGAAAACGTTCATCGGTCCTGGTTCACTGTGGTCGTCAAGATCAAGGTGTGCATGAAGATGACATGTTCATGATTGACTGCGGACCAGACTGGAGATCCCAGATGGAAGACCAGGGGATGCGGATGGTGAACACGCTACTGATTACACATGCGCATTTTGATCATATTGGCGGATTGCCGGAATGGGCGGATGCATGCCGCTGGCTAGGGGTGAAGGGCAAGTTGTATGCACCGCGTGAAGTGATTATCATGATCCAGGGACAATTCCCGTGGCTCACTCGTCATATGGATTTTCTGGAGACGGACAATGGGATCGAACTTGGTGGATGGGAGATTCGCTCCTGGAAGGTGTGTCACGGACATAACGGATTTTCGTATGCTTATCGATTGGAACGTGAAGGGTACGCATGGGCGTACTGTTCGGATGCTATAGATTTGAAGGAAGATGAGAAGCAACCGTTATATGGACTGGATCTGTTGATCCTGGGAACAAGTTTTGTGCATGAGCTGGCGGAATTTTCAACACGATCGGTGTACGATATGCAGGAGGCACAGGCGCTTTTGCGAGAGTTGAAGCCGGGGCACACTTGTTTTACACATATGTCGCATGATGTGGACGTACGGCGGGATTATGATCTGGAACAAGGCATTACGATTGCACGTACAGGAATGAAGGTGAAACTGGGCTGAGTTGCGATTGGATAACGGGATTACTAAATGAGATTTGGAAATCGAGATTCGAGAATGGGTGTTGAAAAATAAATAAAGAAGAGCGTATCCTTCGAGGGAGGTTCTTCGTTTACATAGTGAAAGTCATCTAAGTTACCATGAATTCAATCAGGAACCAGCAAAGGGGGGCCCCCGAGATGGCCTTTGTGAAGTCCGTAGATTGCCAAATCGACAGACCACAGTATGGATATAACAATACATGTAGTTATTACAGAACAGATGAATGGGTTACGTTCAATGGAGCAAATGAACATGATGGGACTATAGAAGTTAATAAAACAACTCAAGGCGAGGGAAACAACGGCATGACGGATGTTGTGGTGGATAAGTTGCCAAACTTCACGCTTCAGTCTGTTTTGCCTGAATTGATGAACCCCCTCTATGCGTATTGTTTCTCTCTGACTAAGTCCGTCCCTGAGACGGAGGATCTGGTACAAGAAACCTGTCTAAAGGCGTTATCTTCTGCTTCTGCGTCTGATAAGGCCGCGGAAAGAACGGGAGAAATGAATTGGGAGGCGTACCTGATTCGGATCGCACGCAATACATGGATTGACGGAATACGCAAACAAGAGAAACTGCGTTCCATACTCGACGGACTGAAACCTGTTGTGCCAGCGTATGTGGAAGAGGAATCGTTCGAAGAGCTGGAATCTGCGGTGCAACTTCTAGTTAATACCTTGCCATCATGGCAACGAGCGATCTATATATTACGGGAAATCATGGGGTATAAGGCGGCAGAGACTGCGGAGATGTTGGGAACAACAGAAGGTGCTGTGAAAACAGCATTACACCGTGCTCGTACCGCTTTGAGCAAGGTGAGACATACGCACGGTAAATCCGGAACGGATGCCGTATTGGAAAAGGGTACAGCAGCAAAGGGCATTGATATGGATCAAGAACAGCTTCGTAACTATCTGATGGCATTTCGTCAGGGAGATACGACACGTCTTATTGACTTGTGCTTGAACCGGACAGATGATCCGATGGCTGTGGCAGGTACGATTCTGCTGCAAACTCTGCCGTCTCCATCCATGCAGCCAGTGATGTACGGTTATGCGACTTCTGGCATGAATTTGATGTCTTATGGAGGCGGGTATACGGTCATCATGGCTGCCTAATGATAAGGAGGCGACATCTATGAACGTAGTACCTTATGTGGTGGAACAGACCGCTCGTGGTGAGCGGAGTTATGATATTTATTCACGTCTGTTGAAGGACCGCATCATTATGGTGTCGGGAGAGATTGAGGATCAGATGGCCAATGCGATCGTGGCCCAATTGTTATTTTTGACTGCAGAGGACCCGGATAAAGATATCCAGATGTACATTAATAGTCCAGGGGGATCAGTAACAGCTGGATTCTCCATCTATGATACGATGCAGTTTGTGAAGCCGGATATTTCGACGATCTGCACAGGTATGGCTGCAAGTTTCGGTACGATATTGCTGGTAGGGGGTACCAAAGGGAAACGGATGGCATTGCCGAACAGTGAAATCATGATTCATCAGCCGCATGGCGGAACACGTGGGCAGGCATCAGATATGCTGATCCATGCGAATCGGATTATTCAGCATCGCCAGCGACTGAATCAGCTGCTTGCGGACCATACAGGTCAGCCGCTGGAACGAATTGAAAAAGACTCCGACCGTGATTATTTCCTCACTGCAGCCGAAGCGGTGGAATATGGTTTGGTGGATAAGGTTATTAGCGGCTAGTATACAAGGATGAGGGATGACAGGAGACTGTCGTCCCTTTTTGTTTTGGTGGGAGAGAAGAAGCCGGATTAAAAGAAAAAATAAAGTATTGACCTCAACCAGGCATAGTGTATATATTATATATATACACTATGCCTGGTTGGTCATACGATACAGCAGCGATGAGGTGAACAAAGTTGAATATAAGGATATCTAACGCTTCAAGCGACCCCATATATATCCAGATTTTATCCCAGATCAGGCAGATTATTCTGAATGGGGAGCTCGCTCCAGGGGATCATTTACCTTCGATCCGGCAGCTTGCCAAAGATTTGCAAGTCAGTGTCATTACAACGAAACGTGTATACGAAGAGCTGGAGAAGGAGCAACTGATTGATTCCGTTGTTGGCAAGGGAAGCTTTGTTTCTGGTGCTAATCAGGATTTTATTCGCGAGAGGCGCATGAAACATTTGGAAAACAAGATGCTTGAAGTCATTCAGGAAAGCAAGGAACTGGGCATGAATTCTAAGGATTTGATCTATCATCTTACTGTGCTGCTAGAGGAGGAATAAGCTAATGAATGCTATAGAATTGCGAAATGTATCCAAGTCGTACCCTTTATTCAAGGTAGATAACATATCTATGGATGTGAAACAGGGATTTATTACAGGGCTCATCGGGCCGAACGGCGCTGGAAAGAGCACGTTGATCAAAATGATTACGGGGTTAATTCACCCAGATCAGGGAACGTTACGTACGCTGGGCAGAGAGATGGCAAATAGCGAAGTCGCTGTTAAACAGCGTCTGGGGATTGTGTCTGATGAATGCTTTTATTACGAGCATCTGACGATCCGGGAGACGGCGAGTATGATTGCTCCTTTTTACAGTCGATGGAATCATACTCTGTTCAAGAACTACTTGGAGCAGTTCGAATTGTCTCCCAAAAAGAAAATTCGAGACCTGTCCAAAGGGATGAAGATCAAATTCTCGCTTGCCGTGGCATTATCACATGAGGCTGATCTGCTCGTAATGGATGAACCGACATCAGGTCTTGATCCAGTATTTCGACGGGAGTTACTTGATCTGCTGGCTGGGATGATACAGGACGAGACCAAATCTATTATTTTTTCAACACATATTACAACAGATCTTGAACGTATTGCCGATTATATCGCTTTTGTTCACAGAGGCAAGCTGATCTTCAATGAGGCCAAAGACGATGTGCTGGAACGCTACACCATTGTCAAAGGGGATACGGATCTGCTGGATGCCGATACCCGGCGCCATTTCATTGGCATACGTGAAACTGAGGTTGGTTTTGAAGCACTATCAGATAACAAGGAAGAGGCGCAGCGGTTGTTTGGCGACGAGGCTCTTTTACATAGACCTGCTCTGGAAGATCTCATCTATTTTACGGCAAAAGGGGGACATCAGCATGCTTAATTTACTTCGCAAAGATTTTATCGCTCTAAAGAGTTCCTTATGGACGATTGCTCTGTATTTGGTGGTGTTCAGCGCTGCCTTTATTCCAAAGATTGAAATGTCGATGTATTTTGTTGGGATCTATACGGCTTTTGGTTCGATCATGATGGCGACGATGATTGATATCAAAAATCATCATCATAACTTCCTAGTCACTCTGCCTGTGAGCCGTAAACAGATCGTGCAAGCGAAGTTTCTGTCTGCCATCCTGTACGCTCTGTTCGGAGTGCTCACATCCTACGGAATTCACAAGCTGGTTACCCTGAATTACCCTGAACTCATTAAACCTCAGTATTCACTATTGGACATCGCTATTTCTATTGGAATTGTACTTATACTGGCATCCATCTATATGCCGCTTTTTTATGCACTTAGTAAAAAGGGAGCAGGCATTATTAACGCGATCTTTCTGATTTGCTTAATTATATTTGCTCAGCCGGCGGCATTTCTTCTCCATGTTGCAGGTAACAAAGGGCTGACTACAACACCAATCATTGCGGGGATTTCCTTTGGTGTTATAGCCTTGTTTTTCATTTCGTACATCGTTACGATTCGCCTGTTTGAGAGAAAGGATCTGTAAGCAGAAGAGGTCTATCTGGCCCGAGGTTCAATTCGCTCTTTGAACTTTCTTCGTTTTACCTTTTCGCCGCTAAGGTAATCAGTCTGTCCATGCCTTCCCGAATCTGCTGCTCACGAGCGTAGGCGTAGGAGAGACGAAGCTTGCGGCTCCCAGAGGTTTGGGAGGTATCAAATACGGTGCCGGGTACAAAAGCAACGGATTGCTCCATGCATTGGTGCAATAACCTGCCTGTGTCGATCCCCTCCGGCAGCTCCGCCCAGATGTTTAGACCCCCTTCGGGACGCGTCCATGTCCAGTCCGTCTCCAGCAGACACTGCTCCATCACTTCCATTCGAAGCTGAATTGCGGTTCGCAGTTTAGACAGATGCTGATGCATTCGTTCCGATTGAAAATAACGAAGAAAGAGCTTCTGATTCAGTAACGGTGACCCGTTGTCGGTCAATGCTTTGATCGCCTGTATCCCTGCCATGAGATGTGGACGGCACATGATGGCTGCGATTCGTAGACCCGGAACAACGTATTTGCTGTAACTGCGAATGTACAACGTATGTCCGGAAGTATCGTAAGTGAAGATCGGCGCTGGCGGCTTTTCTTGAAAATAAATATCATACGTGCTGTCATCCTCCACCAGATAACAGCCATACTGCTCAGCCAGTTCCGGCAGCTGTTTGCGCTGCTCCACAGAAATGCTGATGCCCGTTGGATTTTGGAACGTCGGTGTCATATAGAACAGGCGTGGCTTCTCTGTTTTCATCAGATGCTCAATCTGTTCCAGATCATATCCTTCCGATCCGATATCGGTAAAAACAAGTTGTGCGCCTTGTTTGCGAAAAATCTGCATCGCTGGGCCGTAAGTTGGCCGTTCAATTAATACCCGATCTCCGGGCTTGACGAGAGCACGAGAGATGACATCAATCGCCTGTTGTGCACCAGAAGTAACCAGCACTTCATCAGAAGACAGGTAAAAGCGCTCCTTTGCCGTCAGATGGCTTGCCAGACTGGTGCGCAGCTCCAGATCCCCTTGAATGGTCGAATATGTGCCAAGCAGACGGGGGTACTGATCGAGCAAATCTCGCATTAACTCGCCCCAGTATCGGTTGGGCAACAGGGCAGGGTCAATTAATGATTTGGAAAATTGGTATTCAGCTTCTAGCGATTGAACGCGATCAAGCGTGTCCCAATGGAGCCAGGCCGACACGGAGGGATCATCTCCCTGATCTGCATCCGCTAGTGGCTCCGCCGGACTAATATAATAACCGGACTTGTCTCTAACATAGACGATCCCACGCTGTTTTAGTTCCTGATACGCTTTGAACACCGTAAGTCGGTGAACGCCGAGCTGCTCGGACAGGCTTCGTACCGAAGGCAGTTTTTGTTGTTCAGCCCATTCACCTGCCTCAATCCGTACCATGAGATAGTGGATGACTTGCTCGTACCGTTTCATACTGTTATCTGTCATCATTACGGTTTTGCCCACCCGATTCACGCTCCTTTTTGAATTCCATTGTAACAGCTAATGGGAGATAACTGTTCTGTTTTGTTCATTCTGTTCTGTAGACCATGAGCTATGATGGAGAACAGATAAAGGAGTGGTTAACATGGTGGGGATTGCATTTACCGTAATGTGTCTCGTTTTTGGAACAACGTTTCTGGCTATCAAAATTGGAGTAGAGGCAGGAATGCCACCTTTTCTATCGGCTGGACTTCGGTTTGTCATTGCAGGAGCTTTGATGTTTACATGGATGTGGATGAAGGGCAAAGTGAGCTTGTCTCTGTTGTTCCGCAAAGAAATGCTGATTACAGGAATGGGACTGACGTTTGGAACGTTTGCCACGTTATACTGGGCTGAGCAGCATGTCAGTTCCGGTGTTGGAGCGATTCTATCGGCTACAGGACCACTGATGATTATGCTCATGCAGACGGCGTTGTTAAGGCAGAAAACTTCTGCCCGCATGCTAGTGGGTTGCCTGATCGGGTTCACGGGCGTTGTGCTTGTTGTTTTGCCAGGCGTATCGCTTGGTGCAGGTTCTTCATTTTTGTGGGGTTGTGTAGCGGTGCTGGTAGGGGAAATCTGTTATTCCGCAGGTACGTTATATTCCAAAAAAGTCATTCATCAATTCAGTGAGATGAGTCCTGTTGCCATTAATGCGGTGCAGATGATGTATGGTGGCGTGTTGTTATTCATCTTGTCGGCATGGACGGAATCCTGGAAAATGTCCGCACTCGAGGTACTGCCAGCCGTGTCATCCGTGATTTATCTGACGGTCATTGGTTCGATGGTCGGGCACAGTCTGTTCTATTGGATCATGTCCCGCACGAATCCGCTGTTCCCAGCAACCTGGTTGTATATCTCGCCACCGATTGCGGTAGGGCTTGGGGCTATAGTCTACGGAGAGCATGTCAGCTGGGTGACGTGGATCGGTGTGACTTTGGTGATTGCAGGTCTGCTGGCTATGAATGAGAAGTTGAGTGGCTGGTTGAAGAAAAAACGTATGACAGAGGTGGGTCAAGCTCCTGAATCTGTGTTGTAAATAAAGTTAAAGGCTCAATCTCAAAATCAACTTATGATTCTGGATTGGGCTGTTTGTTATTCTAACCTGATTTTCTCGTTAACCAATTGGTAGTAATATTCATCCATCTGTTCAGCTGTAATATGATCTTCAAAATGAAGTATCCACCACGTCACAAGTAAACTGATGACTCCTGAGTGAATTTCCGCTACAAGTTCTACAGGAAGTGCAAATTGCTTCCCCCTTCTCTTTAATTCCAGAAAATCTTGCCTGAAGAGTTCTCCGATATAATTTCTGAAAAAATCGTTAAATGCCTCATCCTCCTTTTGATTCTGTACGATCGTTGTCAGCACGTTTCCAAGCATCATTGTAGATAGACTTTGCAGTGGTTGTTGCAGATGTTTCTCTACGTCCATTTGCAAATAATCCCGAAGGCACCAAGTGAGGGTGGAGGACAACAGCGCAAACTTATCTTCGAAATGCTTGTAAAACGTTGTGCGATGAACCATAGCTTGGTCGCATATCTCATTAATCGTAATGTTGCTGAAGCGTTGGCCGTGCCTGGATAACAGATCAATAAGCGCCATCGTTAACAATTTATGAGTTCGGGTAACTCTTAAATCGACCTTCTTACCCATCGTTTTCATCTACACCATTTCCTTATTGTAGTTTATCTATATACTTCTCTCACTTTGTCCCTTACCATAAAAGAGATTTTAGCTATATATTGGTATTATAAGTATATTTTTGAGTGATCTACAACTGTAGAAAAATAACCGTCATGGAAAGGATGGAGTTAATGATGCCTGACATGAAAAAAGCTGTGATCATTGGAGCAGGAATTGCAGGGCTAATTACAGCCAAAATGTTATCTGAACATTATGAAGAGGTATGTGTCATCGAGCGAGATGAACTGCCTTCTGATCCAACGAATCGGCAGGGTGTACCTCAATCCTATCATCCACACCGGGTATTGCCGCGCGGCGGCCTCATTCTGGAACAATACTTTCCCGGATATAATGATGAATTGATTGCGCTGGGTGCCATTCCTTCACAAGAAGAAAAAATTGTGATTGCCAATCGTTACGGAACGTTAGTCAATAAAGCGGATGCTGCTGCTTCTTCATTCAAGATTGCATCGTGCAGCAGAGCCCTGCTGGAATGGGTGCTGCGTCAGCGAGTACAGAACATCGATCATGTAAGCTTCTTGACGAATACAGAAGTTACCGGGTTAATGGTATCGGAAGATCGCCGTTCCATTACAGGAGTATATACGAAAGAAAGAGGTAGGGATCATCAGATCGGAATGCTTGCAGCGGATATGGTGATTGATGCCTCAGGACGCTCATCCAAATTGATCAGGTGGCTTGATCATATAGGAATATCCGTGCCTGAACCGGAAGTGCTGAAGGTATCTCTTGGTTACAGCACCCGTTATTACAACATCCCATCCTCTATTCAAAATGAATGGGGAACGGTGATCACAGAATCAGACCCAGAGCAAGGCGTTCGTGCAGGTATGTTATGGCGAATTGAGAATGATACCGCAGGAGTGCTGCTTTTCAACGCAGGAGGCAATGAATACCCTTCCACCGATCCGGATGAGTTTCAAAAGCAAATCGTGCATTTGTTTGCGTCAGATGAAATAGCAGATTTGGTAGATCAGTTAGAGCCACTCCAAGGACACGGGGATACCGTATTTCCGAGTCAGTTCGTCAACATTTTGAACTTATGGAGCATTGGCCTTCGGGATTACTTGTGCTTGGCGATGCATTCTGTAGCTTCGATCCGATCCATGGCCAAGGCATGACGGTTGCCGCCATTGAAGCAGAGACAATCGGGAAATGTTTGGAGGCACAGCGAGTGCATCCCGAACCGCAGTTTGAGCGCCAAGTGCTGCTTCGTATGCAGAAGGAGATCGAACCGGCCTGGTGGCTAAGTTCGGTGGCAGACCTGCGCTGGCAAGGTGTTGAACATGTTGGGCCATCCCAACTGAAGGGGGTTACTTTTGCCCAGAAGTATATTAATTTGTTTATGAAGCAGGCAATGAAAAAATCGAGCCAGGAAAACGATAAACGTCTCTTTTTTATGCAATTTCTGATGAATGCTTTAATTCTTCCTCCAAGGGAATTTTTTAAAGGAGACCTCTTGAATATGATTTTGAATGACAATGGGTCCAAAGAAGAAATGGAGTTAAGAGCAGAGCTTGGTATAGAAGATCCAGAGCTTTTCCAGCAAAGAATAGATGAGATTATTCCGTCATTTCAGTTGGAGCCCGATGATCGAATTAAGAAAATGCTGGATTCTTTGCAGCAGCTAGCTATGAGTAAGTAAGGGGGATAAGATTGAAAAAAATAATATTAAATTTTATAGCCAGCGTTATCATTACTATTTTAGTATTCATTCTGGTTATATATTTTGTTCATATCTCAGATTCAACGAATATCATGGTTTCGGTAGCAATTACTGTGTCGTTACAGATCTCTTTCTTAACCGCAGTATTGCTTGCCAAAAATAAAAAATAACAAAAAATCCCGGAACCACACAGTGTAGTGGCTTCCGGGATTTCTTGAATTAACGAATGATGATTTACTCTGCATTTAATACAAACTTCTCAATTACCTCTTTGACACCGTCTTCGTTGTTGCTTGCTGTAATGTAATCCGCCAGCTCTTTCAGGGCAGGGATAGCATTGTCCATCGCTACACCAAGACCGGCCACTTCCAGCATCTCGTGATCGTTCCACGAGTCGCCGATGGCGATGCACTCGCTAAGCTCGTGACCGAAATGATCGGCCAGGAACGTCAGCGCGTGACCTTTCGTGCCTTCTTTATGCATGATTTCGAGGAAATACGGCTTGGATTTGGTAATATGCACTTCAGATCCGAGCAGCTCACGAAGCTCTACAGCAACTTCATCCAAATAGTCTGGCTCATCGACAATGAGCAGCTTCGGAGTTGGTTGTTCGATCACTTTAATGAAATCAGACTCGATGTAATATTGTGTGCCGTTTAGGTTGGCATAATCGAGCAATTTTTGGTTCTCTTCACGGGCATACAACTTGTCGTTGATGTACGTTTGCAGATGCAGGTTTTTCTCCAGACAATACTCAAACAGTTTGCGGGAAGCCTCTTGCGGCACATAGCGCTCATACAGTACTTTTTCATCAAGCAGGTTTTTCACCAAAGCGCCTTGATACGTAATAATGGGCACGTTCAATTTCGTTTGGCGAGCAAGTGCTTGTGCGGATGCATATGCGCGTCCTGTGGCGAGAGTTACCACCACACCATGTGCTACGGCTTGTTCCAGTGCAGTTTGCGTAGCAGGTGTAACTTCTTTGTTGTCGTTAATCAGCGTGTCGTCGATGTCAATGGCAATCAGTTTGTAGGTCATGTGATGTTTCTCTCCTTTTTTATCTGTATCTATATTCATTGAACGAAATAAATAGATTACACGAGTCACTCCAAATGCAGATTCATCTTCCAATCGCTCTTATCCCTAGATTTTTTGAATCCCCTGTGTAAGGGGGGAATCCGGTGATAAGCATATTCTTCCGATGTAGCTTTCTTTCAGAAAGCTTTTAGGCGAACGCTTCGCTTCTTCATATGAATTCTGCCTTTTCCGTTAAACGTGTAATCCAGAATTCGTTCAAACAATCGATATTCATCTAAACTTCGTATTTCCGTTTGTTACTCCTCCAGGAAAACAAGGCCAATAAAGTCCTCCAGCTCCAGGTTGCCGAAGTAATGCTTCACATCCAGGCCTTCCAGTGCTGATCGAACCTCAGTCTCGTCATAACGCTTGCCGCGCAGCATATCCTCGATATCGGCTACATCGCCAACACCAAAGAAATCGCCGAAAATTTTAATGTTTTCGATGCGTCCATCCTTGATGTTCATGCGCAGATCGATGATGCCAACCGGGAATTTGCGAGTGTGCTTCACATTGCTCTCCGGTGACAGACCGTAGTTCCAGTCCCAGTTGTTATAACGCTCCGCCGAAATTTCCTTGATTTTGTCCCAGTCCTTCTCGGTCAGCTTGTACTGAGGAACGTCCTGCGGCTCCATACGGAAAATGTGACGCAGCAGCTCATCACGGAATTGCTCAATCGTCAGATTGGTGTCAATCAGATCGCGAATGTTAGCCACGCGACTGCGAACCGATTTGGTGCTCTTGGACTTAAACTTCTCAGGATTGACGTTCAGGGATGCCTGAACATGCTCCAGATTCAGATCAAACATCAACGTGCCGTGACTGAACATACGTCCGCGGGTGGCAAATTGGGCGTTGCCCGAAATTTTCTTTTCACCGACTTGCAGATCATTGCGCCCGGTCAACTCGGCATTTACACCAAGCTCATGCAGCGCTTCGACAACAGGTTGGGTAAACTTACGGAAGTTGTGGAAAGATTGGCCATCATCCGCCGTAATAAAACTGAAGTTCAGGTTACCCAGATCGTGGTAGACGGCTCCGCCCCCGGACAGACGACGTACGACTTGTACACCGTTATCCTGAACATATTCGATGTTAATCTCTTCAATTGTATTTTGATGTTTACCAATAATGATCGACGGACGGTTGATGTAAAATAACAGATAACTATCATCCTCCATCGGCAGATGCTTCAGAATGTACTCTTCAATCGCGAGGTTTACAGAAGGATCTGTAATGCCCTGGTTATCTACAAACAGCATGGTCATTCCTCCATTAATGTATGTGAGGGATGTTAAGTCCCTTATGTAGTGATGCTTGTGAATAATATGTGGAACCGTAGTTCCTGTACTTCTGAATTTCTTCTTCTATTGTAAACGAATTGTCGTTGGGACACAAAGAAAACAAGCTGACCACTTATTTACACCAACTCCGCATCCGCCGATGAATGGAGAAGTAATACAGGATTGACCCATCCGACACATGCCATCCATAATGAAAAGAACTGACAGAGAGGATGACGGAAGAATGACCGGTTATATTGAAGTGTTCGGACATGGCGGCGATGTGGAGACAGCGGCTTCGCGTTTTGGAGGTAATGCTGCGGAATTCCTGGATTATAGCGCCAATATTAACCCTTTAGGGCCACCTAAGGAGGTTCTGGAAGCCTTGCAGCAAGGTCTGCAATCGGTGCTTCGTTATCCCGACCCAGCTCATCGGGGATTCAAGTTGCTGCTAAGTGAGCGTCTGGGTGTAACGCCAGAACAGATTTCTGTGGGCAATGGTGCGGCTGAAAGTATGGCACTGATTCTGCTAGCACTTGCTCCGCGTAAAGTAGGAACGGTGGAACCGGGATTCTCCGAATATCGTGCTTTGGCAAGGCAATTCGGTGCAAAGGTTTTGCATACCGAAGGCCGGGAAGAATTGAATTGGCAAGCACAACCTGAAGATATCGAACAGTTGATCGAAAAGGTGGACCTGCTATTCCTCGGACAGCCGAACAATCCGAACGGGGTACAATACCCGGCCGAGGTGCTTCGCCGGCTAGCCCGCAAAGCGGAAGAGAGCAATACGGTGCTTGTCATTGACGAAGCGTTTATTGATTTTATTCCGATGTCTCAGCGCCAATCTCTAGCGCCGGATTGGAGTAAATATCCGCAAGTCATCATCATCCGCTCGATGACCAAGTTCTATGCGATTCCAGGTCTGCGACTCGGATACGCCATAGGCAGCCCGAAATATATCCAGGCGATGATGGAGAAGCAGGTTACCTGGAGTGTAAACGGATTGGCTCTAATCGCTGGAGAGGCTTGTCTGCGCAGTGGCGAACGCTTTGAACAGGATACGATATCGCAGATTACACATGAACGGGAGCGATTGACGACAGGCCTGCAGGCATATGGATGTAGCGTGACGCCAGGTGAAGCTAATTTTATTCTGGTGCGAGTGCCCGAACCTTGGACGGCTTCTACGCTGCAGGAAGCGCTCGGACTTAAAGGCATTTTGATACGCAACTGTGCTATGTATCCCGGGCTTGATGAAAGGCATGTACGCTTTGCGGTCAAAGGTGCCGAGTCCAACGACCGATTCCTTGAGATGATAGGGAATGTATTTGAACGAAGCGACGGTCACCAGAATGTCAAGCAGGCATATATCGATGAGGCAAGTCATCAGGAGCAGACAGAGCATAGGCTGAAACAGCAGGGAGGGGAGCGTTCGTGACACTTCCGTTTTATAACTATTTTACACATGGGACAAAAGATGAGGACACCTATGTCTCTTCTTCCTGGCCAGGTCTGCGCATATCTGCTCATGAACGGCATATCAGAGCACAGAGCCCTCATCTTGCCTATGCGCTCTCAAGTGCGGTATACGGCGGGGGGATGCTCGAATTAAACCGTGTCTTCAACATCTATGTGGATAAAAACTATCGTTGCGATGATCCGCCCCGTGATATCGGACAGGCACTTCGGGAATGGCAGGAGCCAGCGGATCAATGCGCGGGATTATTGACTGCGGTTAGGCTGGAACATACCTCCATTCAAGAATATACGAGCTCGGAATTCGGATTGCTGTGCTGCACCACAGCTGGCGTCTCGAATGCAGCAAGAGCAGGTTCAGAGAGGACTGTTTTTGACGTATACGGTGGAAAACGAAAGACGGGAGCCCTAGCTCAACAGAAGACAGATACTGCATCAGCCCCAACAGATGCTCGTCATCCGTTTAGTGCTGACCACAAACGTAACAACAGCACTCCATACGTCCCAGGCACAATTAACATCATGCTCTGGTTCAACGGGCAGATGACCCCGGGAGCGATGGTTAATGCGGTGCAAACGGCAGTGGAGGCCAAGACCGCAGCGCTGGCCGATGCAGGTGTAGCGGATGCGGAGAACGGACTTTCGGCCACTGGCACCACAACCGATGCCATTGTGCTTGCTGTGCGTCAGGATAAGCATGAAACCAAGCCGCTTCACACGTACGCGGGTACAGCTACAGCGTTGGGTGCGGTTATCGGCAGATTGGTATATGACACGGTGACGGAGAGCCTTCGGGCTGGGCTGCAATGGAAAGAAAGGAACGGACACAGCAATGACATTTGAATGGGGTCAATTATGGGAATCGTCGTTCTGGATTGGAATGACGGGGGCATGGGTCATCTTTCTTGCGTACGTACTAGATCGGTGTATCGGAGATCCGCGCTGGATTCCGCATCCGGTTATCGGCATGGGTAAAGGCATCTCGGCACTGGAGCGTATGATTCGATCACGTGTGAATACCGATGCAGGTCTGAAAAAAGCCGGAATCCTGTTCCCGCTCCTGATTGCAGGAGGGGCTTTCGCTGCCACATGGGGACTTCTGTTTCTACTCGGGATGATTCACCCGGTCTTAGCGGTTGCAGCCGAGATCGTTTTGATCGCGACAACGATTGCTTCCAAAGGGCTGCGGGATGCAGGCATGGAAGTGTACCGCCACCTGAAACAGCAGGATTGGCCTGCCGCACGGCGTTCACTAAGCATGATTGTTGGACGGGATACGGCACATCTGGATGAGCCTGAGGTGGTACGAGGGACGGTGGAGACGGTTGCGGAGAATATTGTGGATGCCATAGTATCGCCTCTATTCTATGCACTCATTGGTGGTGCTCCGCTGGCTATGGCCTACCGTGCTGTCAATACGCTTGATTCCATGGTTGGTTATAAAAATGACAAATATCTTCATCTCGGCTGGGCATCTGCCCGGCTTGATGACTGGGCCAACTGGATTCCGGCGCGTGCAACTGCGCTGTTGCTCATTGTAGGTGCATGGGTGTTAAAGCTGGATGCCAAAGGAGCAGCGCGTATGGTTGCCCGGGATGCGAGATTGCACCCCAGTCCTAATAGCGGTTTTCCCGAATCAGCAGTGGCTGGAGCGCTAGGTATTCGGCTGGGTGGACATAACGTGTATCACGGTGTGGCTTCGTTTCGAGCGTATATGGGCAAGGCAACGCGGCCAATGGAGGCGGAAGATATCGTGCGAACGACACGACTGATGTTCTGGTCGGCAGGATCTTTTGTTGTTCTTTGTTTCTTAGTCACCTTGAGTGTGTGGCTGACAGGAGGGACGCTATTATGGCAATAAAGCCAGGGCAAGAACAACGTGAATTACAACAAAGTCCATCCGTAGAGAGTCGATGCGTACAGAGTCGATCCCAAGAGAGTGGATCACAACCATCTGGCTCACATCACAGCATTGTGCTGATCCGTCATGGAACAACCCAGTGGAACGTGGAAAAAAAATATCTGGGGCATACGGACATCGGTCTGTTACCTGCTGCACAAGAAGAACTGGCGTCGCTGCGAGAGCAGTGCCTTCATCTCACATGGGATGCGGTGTATTGCAGCGATCTGCTTCGCTGCCGCCAGACGCTGGCACAGATTGCACCGCTGGCTACTGAGCAGGCGAAGTTCGACCCTCGCCTGCGCGAAAATGATTTTGGACAGTGGGAAGGCATGACGTATGAGCAACTGAAGCATAACCCATTGTATCGAAGCTGGATTGATGATCCTCAGGAAATTACGCCTCCTCAAGGGGAAGCATGGCAGACATTTACGAGACGAATAGATTCTTTTTTACATGAACATATCTGGTTGGAGGAACAAAGGAATCCACAAAAGCCTTCGTACAAGACATTGGTTGTAACCCACGGCGGGGTCATCCGTTATATGGTTTCAAGACTTATCCAAGGGATTGGGTTCTGGGATACGCATGTCATTCCGGGACAAGCCATTCAGGTTCAGATTGAAAAACAAGGTCATCACTGGTTGGGCCGACGGAGTGATTTTCCATCTATCGGGTTGTAAGGTGGTGCAATATACCCTATAATCACAACAGAAGTGTGACTCGCTACGGACGTATTTCGTATGACAGGCTACAGTGCCTGAATGGACGGATCTGTGCAAAGAACACTGCGACTATGTTTGATCTGAGTGAACTATCTTTAACGACCAAGGGTCCCGCGTGCAACGCAGTATTCATGATGAGTAAGGACAAGTCATGATGTGCACAAGGGTAAAATGGGGAAGCTGGTGCAAATCCAGCACGGTCCCGCCACTGTGAAACAGGAGTCTTCCTGTAAGTCAGATTACCAGCCCTGGACGTACAAGCCGGTGTTCCTTCGAGGAAAGGACAACGTTTCGGGCACATCTATGCGCATGTACAGCTACCTGCTGCACATGTTCAGATTGCTGTATGCGAGACGTCATCCCTGATCCTTGTTTGAGGATTAGGGATTTTTTTGTTGTGCGCGATGTGTTGAAAAATATGATGTTACACGTGTCACTCCGATTGCATTATTAAACGTGTACACATCATTTTCCTTTCATCGGAACACCAAGATGGATAGAGCATTAAGAGTGAGGTAATATGCAACAACAATAGTACATATAGAGAAGGGGAGAATGAATCAATGATTAAGAACTGGAAAGCACTCACGTCCCTGCTAAGCGCAGCGATGCTGGCATTGGCGCTGGCTGGATGCGGCAACGCAACAACGAAAGAAGGAGCAGGCAGCTCCCAGCAACCTGCACAGGAGCAGACTCAGGAACAATCGCAAGCGGATCTGAAAACTCAGTATCCACTGACCGTTACAGATGCAACGGGTGAATCTTTTACGTTTGAGAAAGCACCGACCAAAATTGTATCCGTATCTCCATCCGAGACAGAAGCTCTATTTGCCCTCGGGTTGGACAATGAAATCATAGGGGTCTCCGATTATGATGATTACCCGGAAGCTGCAAAAACAAAGGCAAAAATGGGTGGTATTAACAAGCCGAACGAAGAATCCGTTATTGCAGCAGAAGCAGATATCGTATTCGGAGGTATTTCATTAAGCGAGGATGCGGTAAAAAAGCTGCGTGACTTGGGTATTACCATTTTTAAAACGGACCCTAAATCCATCGATGATGTGATGAACAATATTGAAACATTCGGTAAAATTACTGATCGTCAGGAGCAAGCACAGAAGCTAATCACACAAATGAAGCAGGATGTGACAGATGTAACGGATGCGGTAAAAGCCGTGAAGCCAGAAGAGAAGAAAAAAGTATTTATTGAGTTCTCCCCAGGCTGGAGTGTTGGTAAAGGTGAGTTCATGGATGAACTGATTACGGTCGCTGGAGGTACTAATATTGCTGGTGACCAAGAGGGCTGGTATCAGATTAACGAAGAAAACGTTATTGCCTCTAACCCCGATGTTATTCTGTACGCTAACGATGTTATTGATGAAAACTCCAAAACGCTGGATCAGATCATCAAAGCACGTAGCGGTTGGGATCAAATTACAGCGGTGAAAAACGATGCTGTGATCGGACTGGATGCTAACTTGCTGAGCCGTCCAGGCCCCCGTGTAACTCAAGGGTTGAAAGAAGTAGCCAAAGCGATCTATCCTGACCTCTTCAAATGAGCAGAAAGCTGATCTTGTTCGGAACGATGGGGATGGCGCTGCTGGTGCTAACCGTGCTCATCTGCACAGGTATAGGGTCAGTGGCACTGCCCATCCGGGACATTGCAGGTATTCTCATTCACAAAATGCCATGGGTGGGTGACTGGATCACACCGGATTGGAGCAAGGCTGCTGAACAGATTATCTGGAAGGTGCGTTTTCCGCGTGTACTGCTTGGAATGCTCGTTGGCGCTTCGCTGGCGATTGCTGGGGCGGGATTCCAAGGTGTGCTGCGCAACCCGCTGGCTGATCCATTTACATTGGGAGTCTCCTCAGGTGCTTCGGTCGGTGCGGCTTTCCTGATTTTCTTCGGTTTGCAGTATGCGCTGATTGGGATCTGGACATTGCCGCTGGTTGCCTTTTTGACTGGGGTTGTGACATTATGGTTTGTAATGGCGCTGGCTCGTGAAGGACGGAAAATACCAACACATAGCCTCATTCTGGCAGGTGTGGTGATGCAAAGTTTCCTCGGAGCGGTTGTTTCCTTCCTGTCGACGATGTCGAAGCAGACGATTAATGAAATTATATACTGGACGATGGGAAGTCTGGCACTGCGCGGATGGTCGTATACGGCCATCCTTTTCCCGTATTTCCTGCTAGGATTCATTTTTCTGTGGAGCCGGGCACGTTCATTAAATGTACTGGCGCTGGGTGAACGTCAGGCAGCACATATTGGTGTTGGCGTGGACAGACTCAAGCTATCTGTACTCCTTGTGGGTACACTGTTAACGGCAGGAGCCGTCTCCGTTTCGGGTGTCATCGGTTTCGTTGGACTGGTTATTCCGCATATACTTCGGTTGCTCGTAGGACCTGACTACCGATTGCTCGTACCGCTATCTGCAATTGGAGGCGCGATCTTTATGGTATGGGCGGATACAATTGCCCGCTCTCTGCTGTCACCAACCGAAATTCCGCTCGGTGTTGTCACTGCATTTGTGGGTGCTCCATTTTTCGCGTACCTATTACACCGGAATAAAAAGCTGCGGAGGGGGATGATGCCATGAGTGAAGATAACGAGCTGCTAATATCGGTTACAGGAGCAGGTAAAACTTATGGTGATCATCGCGCCCTACATCCTATAAACTGGCAAGTTAACAAAGGAGAATGGTGGGGAGTAGTCGGACCCAATGGAAGCGGCAAGTCAACACTGCTCCAGCTCATAGCAGGAACGGAAACGTTAAGTGAAGGCCAGATCAGCATTGAGGGTCGTGACCTTGGTTTATACAGCCGTAAGGACTTGTCACGAATGATCGCGGTTTTACAGCAAGACGGTCTTCCCGCAATCGCCTATCCTGTACGTGACGTTGTAGAGATGGGAAGATATCCTTATCAGAACTGGCTGGGCCGGGAATCGGCAGATGGAGCCGGGGTTGTGGACAGAGTGCTCGAAGAACTGGGATTGACGGAACTAGCGGATCGAACGCTGGATTCTTTGAGCGGTGGACAACGGCAACGTGTAGCTCTTGCCAAGGTTATGGCTCAGGAGCCGCGTCTGCTGTTGCTGGACGAACCAACGACTTTTCTGGATATCAATTATCAATTGCAATTTATGGAGTTACTGGCTGCATGGCAGCAGAAAAGCCAAATTACGATTGTAGCAGTGCTGCATGATCTTAATCTAGCCGCATTGTTTTGTGATCATATTTTAGCTCTGCGGGATGGTAGAGATTCAGGACAAGGCACACCTCAGAGCTTGATGACGGGTGAGCAGATTCATGAGGTTTTTCGTGTGAACCCTACGATGGTGTCGCATCCAGATCATTCTGTACCTCAATTGCTGTTGCGAAGAGAGATGGATTAGACGAGGCGGGAAGCCTTTATTTTGACAAAGGAAGTGCTGGTTGGATGAAGAATGAACAGGTATTGCAAGAAGTAATAAACACAATTATAGCTCCTGATGAGGACATTGCTGCCGAAACGTCAGCTCATGTAGATATGCTTACGAAACCACCAGGCAGTCTCGGTAAATTGGAGAATCTTGTTATTCGTCTGGCGGGGATGACAGGTCATGCACGTCCGCGTTTTGATCGTAGAGCTGTCATTGTGATGGCCGCTGATCACGGTGTTGTAGCTGAAGGCATCAGTGCTTTTCCAGCGGAAGTTACTCCTCAGATGGTGATGAATTTTCTGGCTGGAGGTGCTGCAGTCAATGTACTCGCCCGCCATGCCGGGGCAGAAGTGATCTGTGTCGACATCGGCGTGAATGCTGACCTTGAACATGTTAATCTGCTCTCTCGCAAGATCCGTAAAGGGACTGCCAATATGGCCCAAGGCGCAGCAATGACTCGAGAAGAAGCAATCCAAGCGATATTAGTCGGCGTGGACGTTGTGAAGTCCGAGGTGGCGAAAGGAACACGGTTGTTTGTAACCGGAGAAATGGGAATCGGAAATACCACAGCAAGTGCTGCGGTAATGAGTGCGCTCACCGAGATTGCGCCTGCTGCTGCTGTGGGGAGAGGAACCGGCTTGGATGATGCAGGGGTACAGCGCAAGGCTGCTGTTATAAGTCAGGCCCTGAGTACAAATGCACCCGACCCTGAAGATGCACTGGATGTGCTGAGTAAGGTTGGTGGACTGGAGATTGCGGGACTCACAGGTGTTATACTTGCAGCCGCGGCCCATCGCTGTCCGGTAATTGTTGATGGTTTTATCTCTACCGTTGCGGCATTGATCGCAAGACAGTTGGCGCCTATGAGTACATCGTATATGATCGCTTCCCACACGTCGAATGAGAATGGACATGCTGCGCTGCTGCGTGAACTGGAATTGAAGCCAATGCTCGATCTGGATATGCGTTTAGGTGAGGGAACGGGGGCAGTGTTAGGATTGCATCTGATAGATGCGGCTTGTCTGCTATTGAATGAGATGGCTACCTTTGCCAGTGCAGGGGTGTCCTCCGAATGAGTGTATTGGTTACGGGCGGGGCGCGCAGCGGGAAAAGTTCGTTTGCCGAGCGCCTCTGCATGCAGCGTTCCTCGGAGGCTTGGTATGTAGCAACAGCTCAGGCGTATGATGATGAGATGCGTGAACGTATTGCTATGCACCAGAAGCAACGTGAGGAATCCGGTTACCTCTGGCATACGACGGAGGAGCCTCTGGATTTGCCTGGTTTAATTCAACGGATGGGTGAAGGACATACCGGCACGTCCGCACCTACGATTCTGGTGGATTGCCTGACTCTCTGGCTGACGAATGTTTTGTTAGCCCATGAGCATGACGAGACCCACGTGTTACAAAGTCATCTGGATGCGCTGGTCGAAGCGATTCGCACCTATCCGGGCTTACTCGTGCTTGTTACCAATGCAGTAGGGGACGGAATTGTACCAGAATATAAGCTTGGCCGAGTGTATCGTGATCTGGCAGGTGTGCTCAATCAGCGGATCGCGGCAATCTGCCGTGAGGTTTTTCTTGTGACAGTAGGTATTGCGATCGAAATAAAAAGTAAGGAGTATCGCTTATGAAGGATACCACAGCAGACTCGGCCGTTCCGGATCGGAAACATGCGACTGCAGCCGCCTTTCAATTTCTGTCCCGTTTCCCAGTGAAAACGCAACTTGATTTCGTGCCGCCATTGCTGCGTGAGAGCGTAGTCTATTATCCACTGGTTGGCGCTGCAATTGGTCTATCCGTCTGGTTTGCCGCTGCGCTGGGCGGTGTGCTGCTTCCGGCTCTGCCTGCGGCAGTTCTGATCTTGATGTTCTGGGTCTGGCTTACTGGAGGATTACATCTGGACGGATGGATGGATACAGCGGATGGCCTGCTCAGTTATCGGAGCCGTGAACAAATGCTGGAGATTATGAAGGACAGCCGCGTGGGAGCGATGGGAGTCATTGCCTGTGTGCTACTGCTCATGATGAAGGCGGCGCTGATTGCGGACATTATTGCTCGTGGCAACTGGATGTACGGAGCGTTACTGATTCTGCCTATGATCTGGAGCCGCTGGTTTATGGTTTATGCCATGTCAGCCTGGCCCAATGCACGCGGGAATGAAGGACTCGCTGTGTTATTCAAAGGACTTGGCGAACGAAAGGAAGTCGAGCGGTCACGCAACACAGCAATTAGACTGACACTGGTCTCAGGAGTCGTTACATTCGTTGCTGTATGGTTGTTCAAGCCGGATACACCGATTGCCGATGCGATGGTCAGCGGGGTTGGATCACTACCATGGTGGCTGTATCCTATAGCAGCAGTGATCGTGCTGCCTGTGACATGTTATTTTATCGGAAGGTTCGTGGCTGCACAGATCAGTTCACGCCTGGGCGGTCTTACTGGAGACACCTATGGTGCCATCAATGAACTTCTGGAGGCGGCATTATTGACGGTGCTAATCCTGCTCCAAGGATTGTTCTGGCTGTAGCTGTGATTACGATAGGGTTTGTATTTCATAGAGAAAGTTAATCGCAAAATAGACAGGGGGAGCAAGCGTGGAAGCTCAGGTCAAAAAACCAGCGGCCGTACTTATGCTGCAAGGAACAGCATCCGACGTAGGTAAAAGTGTTATTACAACGGCACTGTGCCGGATTTTCAAACAAGATGGCTTCAAACCTGCCCCGTTCAAATCACAAAATATGGCGCTGAACTCTTATGTCACGGAAGATGGCAAGGAGATTGGGCGAGCTCAGGGAGCGCAGGCGGAAGCATGCGGCATTGAGGCGACGACCGATATGAATCCCATTCTAATCAAGCCTGTACGAGATATGCATTCACAGATTGTGGTACATGGTGTACCTTTTGCCCAGATGAGTGCGTCGGATTATCGGCAGCATTTCCTGCCGGAAGCAAAGCGTACCGTAATGGACGCATTAAACCGGCTGCGAGATACCTACGACATCGTGTTAATGGAGGGAGCGGGGAGTCCAGCAGAGATCAATCTGAAAGATCGGGACATTGTTAATATGAATTTGGCCGGATGGGCCGATGCACCGGTGATATTGATCTCAGACATAGATCGTGGAGGAGTGTTTGCCTCCATTGTTGGTACGCTGGAGTTATTGGAGCCCCATGAAATCGCCCGTGTAAAAGGTTTTATCATCAACAAGTTCAGAGGGGATCTCTCTCTATTGCAACCTGGCCTGGACTGGCTTGAAGAAAGAACGGGGATTCCGGTTCTAGGTGTGTTGCCATACATAAGAGATATTCAGATTGAAGCGGAAGACTCGGTGGTGCTGGATTCCCTGCGTCATGGCAAAAAGGAACATACCGCACTGGATATCGCGGTTATCCGTTATCCGCGCATCTCCAACTTTACGGACTTTGATGCGTTGTCTCGTGAACCGGACGTGAATGTACGTTATGTGACTTCAACGGAGGAGCTGGGTAGTCCGGATGTTGTTATTCTGCCAGGTACTAAAGATACGATCGGCGATTTGCAATTTGTACGGGATTCTGGATTGGAACAAGCAATTATGGATGAGGTGGAACGGAAGCATGTTCAGCTTGTGGGCATATGTGGTGGATATCAGATGTTGGGACAGCACTTGATCGATCCTTTTTCTGTTGAAGCGAAACATACTCAGGAGGCTGCAGGTATGGGCAAGCTGCCATTATCCACAACATTTCTTCAGCACAAACAGACCATCAGAGCCTCTGGTTTTGTGCAGCCCAAGCATCCTCTTCGCTTGTATGGGGAAAAGACTACCGAGATCTCGCCAGTACCTGTGAACGGATATGAAATTCATATGGGTGTGACGGAATGTCATGAACCTGAACAGGTAACACCCTTGTTCGAAATTGCATATTCAGGTGAGCAGACCTTCTTGGAGGGTTGGGGAACGCACGATGGTAAAGTATGGGGAACCTATCTGCATGGGTTGTTTGAGAGCGATCAATTTCGCCGTGTCTGGCTGGATGGTCTGCGTGAAGCGAAAGGGCTTGCACCACTGAAGGAAACCTACAGTGCTCAGGAGCGCAAAGAGATGGAATTTGATCGTGTAGCTGCTTCTTTGCGTTCTTCACTGGATATGAAGCGAGTATATGAAATTATGGGCATGCAGCAGCGGTAAGCTGAATGCAGATGATCACTGCAAGAAGTACAGTTGAAATGATAAAAAATACCCCCGTAACCGGCAGCACGTTCATTCTTTGAACGATTGCAGCTAGTTATGGGGGTGTTTAATTATGCATTGATGGATGAAATCAAAAGAATACTGCTCATCGATGATGGGATAAGACACACAGCTTGTTCATAATCATTGAAACGAAAATACATTGTTAGTTGATTTTAAATTTCTTCATAGCTGTTTGCAGTTCGACTGCTTGTTCATGTAGATGACGCACGGTACTCGTATGAGAGTCCATCTCATCAAGCTGCAATTCTGCAGTTGTTGCAATCTGCTGCATGCTCTCACGGGACTTGGACGTAATCTGTGCCGTCTCTTCCACTGAAGCGCTGACTTCTTCTGCTCCTGCAGATACTTGTTGTGTCGATGAAGAGACCGTTTGAATTGTGAGATTCACATTTTGAATCAATTCATTTAACTGTTGGAAGGCCGAACCAGCCTGCTGCACGACTTTTGTTCCTGAGCCAACCTCTTGTGTTACTCGGCTCATGGCACTTACGGAGCGCTCGGCATCTTCACGAATGGTACCGAGATATTCAGCAATTTCCTCTGTCGCCGTCTTAGATTGTTCTGCCAGCTTGCGAACTTCTCCAGCAACGACTGCGAATCCACGTCCGTGTTCACCCGCACGTGCAGCCTCAATAGAAGCGTTGAGTGACAGCATGTTAATCTGTTTCGTAATCTCAAATATAGAATTTACGATTGTACCAATGGCTATAGAGCGCTCATTCATCGTTTCAATGTAACGCAGCGATTCGTTAGCGGTCTCTCCAACAAGCTCCATTTGTTGAACCGCATTTTGTGCCAGCTGATTGCCATTAAGTGCTTCTGATGCGGCCTCACTGATTTGTTCCGAGACTTCTGAGGCAGAAGTCGCAATATGCATGATCCCCTGGGTGATCTCTTCCATAGCTCTTGCGTTCTCGGATGCGCTGGAAGCTATACTGGAGCTTCCTTTCTCCGCTTCTTCAGCAGCACGGCTTGAATTCTGAACCATGCCGGACATGGACTCTACACGATTTAGCAAATCGTTGGAGCCAACAACCACTTCATTGGAGGTTGACAAGGCCCGACTAATCATTTCTTTAAGATTGTGTGTCATGGTCTGGAAGCTGTCAGCTAGTTGGGCGATCTCATCCGAGCCTTTCATCTGAAGCTCGGCTGTCAGATCACCTTGAGAGATTTTTTTACTATGTTCCACGAGTGTAACAATCGGTTTCGTCACTCTTTTGATCATGCTCGCAGAAATAAGCCAGCCAAGTACAAAGACCAGTGCTGTAATGCCTAAACACAACCAGAAGATTTGAGCGATTTTATCCTGAACAAACTTGGCATCCATGCTCACGGCCATCAGCATATTGCTTCCGGCAATGGGCATGAATGCTGCTTTATGTACACCAAAAGAATCGGAAAACACCGGACTAATTACTGATTTTTTCGTTTCGCTTGCTTCCACCATAGCAGGCTCTATTTCAATCGCGTCCCCGGATTTCATCTTTGAATTGGTATTGGCGACAACCACACTTGCTTTACCATCTTGTAGAGCAATGACATATGCGGCATCAAGGTTATGTGATTTCGCTTGTTCAGCCAAGTCAGATCCTATTGTCAAAGCAGCACCTTCAGCACCTGAACCGCCACTTTGGATCTGCAATATTCTGGATGCAGATGTGTTTTTGTGAATATCCTGAATCGACGTATTCAGATTATTGTCAAACTGAGGCAGAACGTAACTTTGAATAATATTCATTGAAACTGCATAAAAACTAACACTGAACAACAGGGAGGCAACCAGCAGCACAAGGAACAAAGTTCCTCTAATTTTGCCGGCAACGGTTTGTTTACGAAACATAGAATCATCCTTTCATGTCATCATCATGAACAATATCCTTTATTCTGTCTATGTTGGTCTTTGTGCTTATGAATAAAGACCTAATTTTATCTCTACAAAACATTAGAATAAGAGGATATACCTATATTACAAAATTAACCTCGGGTTGAATAGATAAATTTTCATGAAATTGCATAAATATTTTCGTGATTCATGAATGTATGACATGCTTGTTACATAATATCAATTAATACCTACCAGAATAGTTTGATATGTGGTATATTGTTCATTGTCATATTTTCAGGTTAAGAATAATAGAAAAATCGGTTCAAATCCGGTGATACATGTCTGAGGAGGACTTAGGTAATGGATACATTTTTAATTATTGTGAATGTAGTGGTCATGCTGGCACTGCTGGGTGTACTCTACTGGATGCAGAAGAAACACATCTCGTTTACGAAGCGCGTATTTGCGGGTCTCGGTATGGGGGTTGTGTATGGTGTTATTCTGCAACTCATCTACACGTCTGGTTCCGATGTCGTTGCAAAATCAGTCGATTGGTTTAATCTTGTTGGCTCAGGATATGTTCGTTTGCTGCAAATGGTCGTTATTCCACTCATCATGGTGTCCATTATTTCAGCTATTATGAATCTTAAAGGGAAGCAAAATCTCGGTAAGATGAGTGTTTCCATTATTGCTATTTTGTTGATCACTACAGCTATTGCTGCAGGGGTCAGCATTGTTACTAGTTTGGGCTTTAATCTGACTTCCATTGAGATCGAAGGTGGAGATCGTGAGCTTGCACAGATTCAGAAGGTGGAGGAACGTCTCGTAGATGTGAAGGATCAGACGATTCCACAGCAGGTGCTGGAGTTTATTCCGACGAATCCATTCGCGGATATGACCGGTGAACGCCGTACGTCCACCCTTGCGGTTGTCATTTTCTCAGCCTTCATTGGAGTGGCTGTGCTGGGGCTGGATCGCAAAAAACCTCAGCAGGCGGAAACGTTCCGCGGTATGGTAAATGCCGTTTATGCAGTGGTAATGCGGATTGTGACGTTGGTGCTAAGGCTTACGCCTTACGGAATTCTGGCACTGATTACGAAAGTAACGTCGACAACGAATCCGGAAGAGATCTTGAAGCTCATTAAGTTCGTCATTGCATCTTATGTGGCACTTGCAGTTATGTTTGTAATCCATCTGATTATTATCGCCCTGTCAGGGTTCAACCCGATTACGTATCTGAAAAAGGCTATGCCTACCCTCGTATTCGCCTTTACATCCCGTTCAAGTGCAGCTTCAATTCCACTGAACGTGGAGACACAGACGAAGAAATTGGGCGTATCCGATGGGATCGCCAACTTGTCTGCCAGCTTTGGTGCTACGATTGGGCAAAACGGCTGCGCCGGGGTATATCCGGCCATGCTGGCGGTAATGATCGCTCCGACGGTCGGCATCGACCCGCTGAGCTGGGACTTTATCGTAACGTTGATCCTTGTGGTTATGATCAGTTCGTTTGGTGTAGCTGGCGTCGGCGGCGGGGCAACCTTCGCCTCCCTGATTGTATTGTCCACATTGAACTTGCCTGTGGCTCTCGTTGGACTGCTGATTTCCGTTGAACCGCTGATCGACATGGGTCGTACAGCGCTTAACGTGAACGGGTCCATGACATCTGGACTGGTTACGAGTAAGATTTTGAAAGAAAATGATCATGATACGTTCAATGATCAGAGCCGCCAGCTGGATTCTGCGGCTCAGGCATAAGCTGGGGCTTGGTCTTGAGCCACAGCTCTTGCATGAAATGAGCAGATGCTCGGCAATGTGAGCGTTCTGCAATAGCGATGGCACAGAGCCGCTCTTCGGAAATTTTCGAAGAGCGGCTTTTGCGTATGTAATTACGCCGGTGCGTGCGGTCAGGCACGAGGGCGGGAGTCTTTTTTTCCATTAGACAAGGGGGAGGAGATGTGATAGAGTATTCATGTTTTGGCACTGCGCCAAGCCGTGGTTCGTAACCATCCCGCGTAATCAAAACTAGGAAGGCAGTGTATGTATTCATGTTTAATTTAGGTTGGGGAGCGGTCTTCGTTCTCGTGACGTATGGATTTTTCCTCTTGTGTTACCGCTTGTTTGGCAAAAAAGGTCTGTATGCCTGGATTGGGGTAGCAACGGTTATCGCCAACATTCAGGTGACCAAAACGATAGATATTATGGGCATTGTGCTGACGCTAGGTAACACGATGTATGTAAGCATGTATCTGACGAGTGACCTGCTTAACGAAAAGTACGGGGCAAGTGAGGCGCGGAAGGCCGTTTGGTTTGGATTTTTCACGCTGATCATGACAACAATTCTGATGCAGATGGTGTTGCGCTTTGATCCGGCACCGACGGATTTTGCACAGGATTCGATGAAAACATTGTTTGGCTTATTGCCACGTCTTGCACTTGGCAGTCTGTCTGCGTATTTTATCAGTCAGTTTCTGGATGTTCGTCTGTTCAGCTGGCTGCGCAAAGTAGCGCCCGGACGTAATCAGCTGTGGATACGCACAAACGGCAGCTCGATCATCAGTTCTTTTGTGGATACGCTCGTATTCTGCACGATTGCATTTGCATTCATCTATCCATGGGATGTATGGTTCGAAATCTTCCTGACGACGTATCTGATCAAGTTTGTACTGACTGCAGTTGGTACACCGTTCCTGTATGCTGCACGCAGCTTTAAGTTTAAGGACGAGACATAAGTTAGTCTGTTTTCAACTAAATTCGGTTCAACTTCAATTCTTCCCCCTGCGTAGCCGGTTGCATATCGGACTCCACAGGGGGATGTTTTTTATGTGGAATATGTTTCCTGTTTATTCGGTGTGATGTATTATTAACTGCATATTACCTTATATAAGGGGGATTGGCATGTATTCCACGCTGGGCTACACACTGGAGAGCAACGGCACAACCTACCAGAATGAGAGCATCAATGCGTCGCTTTTGGTGGATTTGATCACCAACCTGGAATTGCAGGAATACGTGGTGCTCGAACCATCGGAGCTGGTGGAGGGAAGTATGTATTTGCAGGCCGCTGCGCTGGAGGAACCAGGACAAGTGGTGGCGGAGATCCGTCTGCAGGAAGGGGAACATGGTTTCCGGCATTACAGCTATACGACGGCAGACACGAATGTGGTGCTTCAATGGTTTCTGGATTATTGGGGGAAGCAGCAGCTACCACAGCTGGAATCCTGGCAGGACATCACACATGAGCTGAGTTAATGGGAAGTAACAAAAGTCCCGCAACCTATGAGAACATGGGTTGCGGGACTTTTTTGGTGTTCGCACGTATGTGGCGGCTTTTGCTCTACACAAACCTGCTAGTGCACGAGCGAAGTAGATTGTTTCGAAGATACAGCTCATCTCAGCTTGCCTGAGTGTGTGTAACATCATCTTGGCTGAACTCCGATGTATACTGTTGCTCTGAATTGACCGCGAGCTAACTAGTCTGTCAGGATTTGCAGTTCCTTTGAATACGTCGTGAGCACCTCTACTCCTGTCTCCGTGACTAGAACGTCATCCTCAATGCGTACGCCGCCAGCTGCGGTATAGATGCCTGGTTCGATGGTAAATACGGTTCCAGTCTGCAGCAGATCCAGATTCTCTCCATGCAGGGACGGGTACTCGTGCACATCTATACCGAGTCCATGTCCGACACGGTGCATAAAACGCTCGCCGTATCCGGCATCGATCGTTACCTGCCGGGCGGCTTGGTCAACCGATGCGCAAGTAATGCCCGGTTTGACCACCTGTATTGCAGCTTCGTTGGCGGCGAGCACGGTGTTATAGATGGTGCGCAGTTCCGGCGAAATCTCTCCAAATGCAAATGTACGTGTAATGTCCGATGCATATCCTCCGGCATATACACCCATATCGAACATCAGCAGATCCCCGTGTTGCAATTTGCGATCACCAGGCGTACCATGCGGCAGGCCAGTTTTAGGACCAGTCAGTACCATCGTATCAAAAGAAGGGCCGTCTGCTCCCAGTTTCTTCATCTGATATTCCATCTCGGCGACCAGCTCAATCTCGGTAACCCCTGCACGCACATGTGTGAGACCTTGACGCAGTGTCTCTTCAATAAGATAAATCGCATGGCGAATGCGAGCGACTTCATCCGGTGTTTTGTTCACACGCAGCGAGCGCAGCAGGGAACCTACATCTTCAAAATGTGCACCGCCGAGTGCAGCGCTGAGCTGCTCATAACGCGAGACGGTGACGTATTCTTTTTCCAAGCCTACCCGGCCCAGACGTCCCTGATATCGATCAAACAGCGCATAGGGATTATCCGTGTCCGAATGTGTAGCTATGTTGGATACAGAAGAAGCTGCTGCAGCAGCATCGGCATCCAGTGCAGGTACGATCAATAAAGGCTCTTCGCCTCGTGCCAGCATCAAGCCCATAAAACGTTCATGTGGATTGCTTGCATACCCCGTGCGATAATAAATATGTTTTGGATCTGTAATTAGCATGGCGTCCAGCCCTTGCCGGGAGAGGTCAGCTTCCAGCTTTGTTAAAGGAGTTTGGCTCATGAGTGTAAACGTCCACCTTTCATATGTACTTTATCCAGAATAACGTCTGCTTGTTCTATTATAGAAGATGTTGGAGGAATTCTAAAATGGCGGTGGATTGGCGAGCGAAAAAGTGCCTGTATTTATCGTTTAGGTGAAGAGTTGCAGGGGTAATACAGGGCGAAACCGCTTTACAAACGAGTCAGTGGCTGGACTAAAGAAGACATAGATTGAAATGGACAGTATGGAACAATGCTAACAGATAAAACAGTTACTGACCTTCAGAGATATATAACATGTGGGAGAGAAGAGGATCACTTTTTATGCTTAAGATAAAATCAAACGGAAAGGGGATCTCAGACGGTCATGAACAATCGATTAACTGTACCGCTATATGCCTCGTTACTTAGTATGGCTCTGTTAACCGCATCTTGTGCTCCAGGCACTCCGACATCAGGTTCGCAACAGTTGTCTCAAGGCGAAGGAGCTGGTCAAGGACAGACGGCCAACGGAGGACAGACGGAAACAGGAACCGGACAGCGTGATGAGCAAGAAAGCGCGGTTGTTCCGTATCAAGCTTCTGTGCTGGTCGAAGGACTAAATGCACCTTGGGAGATCGTAACGGTTGGAGATGGACGGATGTTTGTTACGGAGCGCCCGGGTGTCATTCGAGTGATTAAGGATGGGAAGCTGGAGAAGGAACCATTGATCGAATTTGAAGCCCCATTTAATGAAGAAGGTGAGGGCGGACTGCTCGGACTGGAGGCCGATCCAGACTTCGAGAGCAACGGATATCTGTATGTGTACCACTCTTATAAAGATGGGCAGGATATTGCAAATCGTGTGCTACGGTTGAAAGTGACGGATGGGAAAGCGGTCATTGACAAAGAATTGCTGACAGACATTCCAGGCGGCGTAAACCATAACGGTGGGCGCATCAAAATCGGACCGGATCAGTTACTGTATATTACGACAGGAGAGCGTTATGAACCGGAACTGGCACAGAATCAGGATAGCCTTGGTGGAAAAATACTGCGCATCGGTCTCGATGGATCGATCCCGTCAGATAACCCTTGGCCGAATTCCCCGGTATATAGCATGGGACATCGAAACGCTCAAGGGCTAGCATGGAATCCGGATAACGGATATCTCTATGCGACCGAGCACGGTCAGCGCAACCATGATGAGATTAACCGGATTGTGGCCGGAGAAAATTATGGCTGGCCCGAAGTAGAGGGCGATGATGATGCCAATGGAACCTATCAAGCTCCGCTGGCCCATAGCGGTAAGGATACCTGGGCACCTTCGGGTGTAGCCTTTATTACAGAGGGTCCGTGGGCGGGTTCATTGGTGGCTGCGAATCTGAGAGGGGAGCAGCTCCTGCGGGTTGTATTGTCAGCAGACGGTACGAAAGTCGAACAGGTTGTCCCTTTTTTCCAAGATGAGTGGGGACGTATACGCAATGTCAGCGCCGGCGAAGACGGTAAGCTGTACGTGTTAACCAACAATCGCGATGGTCGAGGCTCGCCGCGTGACGGAGATGACAAATTAATTATACTTACTCCGATGGAGTAGTACCCTTTGCAATCCCCCAAAAAGCTGCCCCAGTCAGAATACCGACATAGGACAGCTTTTGAACTGCAGGATTATTGTAGGAGATGTAATGGCAGGAGATGAAATGAAATGGTACAGGTGTGATTAAACCACCCATCGTTTATCATTTATTCAGGTTCAGAAGGGAAGGCGTTCATGTCCATTCAAACAGCTATTGTAACAGGGGCCAACTCCGGTATGGGGTTGGCTACCACGATTGAACTTGCACGGCAAGGTTATCACGTCATTATGGTCTGCCGCAGTGAAAAGAGAGGACAGGAGGCGCTTCAGCAAGCGCTGAACCAGTCGGGCTCCTCTAAGATCGAACTTATGTTGTGTGATTTGGGTTCACTGGATAGCATACGTAAGTTTGCCCATCGTTTCCGCGAGCAGCATGACCGATTGGACGTACTGGTTAACAATGCTGGGGTCGTGATGATGAAACGCAAGGAGACGTCGGATGGCTTCGAGCAGTGTATCGGCATTAACCATCTTGGACATTTCCTACTGACCTTGCTACTGGTTGAACCGTTAAAGGCTGCCAAGCAGGGGCGCATTGTGAATGTATCTTCAGGTGCGTATAAGGTCGGGCGTATTCATTTTGATGACCCGCATCTGCACAAAGGTTATAATCCATTCAAAAGTTACGCTCAGTCGAAGCTGGCGAACGTGTTGTTCACCCGCTCACTTGCCCGAACACTGGAGGGAACCTCTGTTACAGTTAACTGCCTCCATCCAGGCGCGGTAGGAACCAGTATCGGAGTGGATCGGAGTACCGGCTTCGGTACTCGCATTATGGCGCTGGTAAGCAAGCTCCCCTTTTTTCAGAGTCCCAAGGAAGGCGCCAGAACAGCGATATATCTGGCAACAAGTCCAGACGTTAAGGGCGTGACCGGGCGTTATTTCTATCAGCAGAAGGAGCAGCTTCTCAAAAGCCATGCCTTGGATGATGAGGCAGCCCAGCAGTTATGGACGTGGAGTGAAGAGCAGGTTGGACTGCGAGAGAACGAAAGGATATAACTTGTCGAGACTCTCTTGGTCTCCAATGTCACACATGCTTACCTCACTCCACCCCGCGAATTAGTTGCAGAAGCATCCACTAATTAGCTGCATCAACATCATGTTTAAGCTTTGTTCTTTACCGCTTGCTGAATGCTCCGGATAAACTCATCAATACGCTGCATGCCTTGATCGACCTGGCCGTAAGCTCGGACAGAGACGGACGAGGCATGTTTTTCTTGTTCGCCAAGCACGAGCGAGTAGGGCACTTTCTGCATCTGGGCCTCTCGAATTTTGTACCCGAGTTTTTCGCTGCGTAAGTCTGTATCCACACGTATACCCACCGCCCGAAGCTGGCTCTGTACCTCAAGTGCATAATCTGTATAGTGATCTGACACAGGAATCAGCTTCACTTGCACAGGAGCAAGCCAGAGCGGGAATGCACCTGCATAGTGCTCTGTCAGAATGCCAATAAAGCGATCGATTGAACCATAGATGGCCCGGTGAATCACGACAGGGCGGTGTTTGAGGCTGTCTTCACCGATATATGTGAGGTCGAATTTTTCTGGCATCTGAAAATCGAGTTGAATCGTTCCGCATTGCCAGCTGCGCTTCAGCGCATCGAGAATATGGAAGTCAATCTTGGGTCCGTAGAAGGCACCGTCTCCCTCGTTAATGCGGTACTTCACACCGCGGGCATCCAGCACATTGCGCAGTGCCTGTTCGGCTTGTTCCCATAGTTCCTCCGAGCCCATGGAATCCTCTGGGCGTGTGGATAGTTCAATTGTATAGTCAAAACCAAAGATGTCGTACATCCGTCCGATCAGCGAAATCGCTTGATTGATCTCGTCTTCGATCTGTTCCGGCATGACATAGAGATGGGCATCATCCTGACAGAATGTTCTTACACGCATCATGCCATTCAGTGCACCTGAAAATTCATGACGATGGACCTGACCAAATTCCATCATGCGAATGGGCAATTCGCGATAGGAATGCAGTGTGTTTTTGAAAATGAGCATATGCCCAGGGCAATTCATCGGTTTCAAGGCGAAAGTGGCATCATCCACGTCTGCAAAATACATATTGTCCTTATAATGATCCCAATGCCCGGACTGTTCCCACAGGCGGTTGTTCATCATTAGCGGAGTACGAACCTCCTGATAGCCTTCCTGCAACTGTAGCTCCCGGGAGAACTGCTCCAGCTCTGTACGAATAGTCATACCTTTCGGTAAATAGAAGGGCATACCAGGAGCCTCTTCGGAGAACATGAACAGCTCCAGTTCCTTGCCAAGCTTGCGGTGATCCCGTTTCTTCGCTTCCTCCAACATGTGAAGATGCTCCTCCAGTCGGGCTTTATTCGGAAAAGCAGTTCCGTAGATGCGCTGCATCATTTTGTTGTCCGAATGTCCGCGCCAGTAGGCACCTGCAACCTGTAGCAGCTTAAACGCTTTGATGCGGCCAGTAGAGGGAAGATGAGGGCCTCGGCACAAGTCGAAAAATTCACCTTGTTCATAGATCGAGAGCTCAGCGTCTTCAGGCAGATCGCGGATAAGCTCCAGCTTGTAAGGGTCCTGGATTTCCTCGAATCGATGAATGGCCTGCTCGCGGCTAACGACTGTACGGCAGATTGGAAGATTTTCCTGAATGATCTTATGCATTTCCCGCTCAATGGCAGCCAGATCACTGATAGAAAGGGACTGTTCCAGATCGACATCATAGTAAAATCCATCCTCAATGACAGGACCGATGCCGAGCTTCACTTGATCTGCACCGTACAAACGTTTCAGCGCCTGAGCCAGCACATGAGCTGTACTGTGACGGTATCGGTACAAGCCTTCCTCACTGTCCAGTGTAACGATAATTAATTCGCAGTCCTGCTCCAGCTTCTCGTTCAGATCGACATTTCGGCCGTTTACGATGCCGCCGATGGCTTGTTTTCCAAGGCTTGTGCTGATCGAAGAGGCAACCTCACCCACAGTCAGGCCTGCTCTAAAAGAACGTAATGCTCCACCTTGTAACTTAATTTCAATCATTAATTCTGGCATGTGTACCACTCTCCAATGTTTGTAATGGAAGCGCAAAAAACACCCGTCCCGGAAAAGGGACGAGTGCGCTTAGCTCGTGGTTCCACCCTAATTTGGTTATGGTACTTTCCGCTTCGACCAGCCGCCGCAAACAGAAAACATCATAACCCTCATTGGAATCCGTTATCGGGGATCAGGCGGTGAGCTCTACTGATCCCTGATGCAAATATCCTGTGAGGGCAGTTGCATCAAAGAGGTTCGAGACCACGGCTGCAGAGGGGTAACTTCGGTCCGGTCGCTGAAGAAGGTTTCACCAATCCCCTCTCTCTCTGGGCAGCACGCAAACGAAATCATGTCTCTGGTCATCACCAAATATGAATGGATGCAACGATATGAACTGTATAAAAGTTCAAGGACGTTGATCCAGTACGTTCAATATTTTAATCGTTCATGTGGAACAGGTGTTGCTTGAGTGTCGATTATAAAGACTGAAAATGGAAAGGTCAAGCGCAATGTTCAAAATCATTTATTGATTTTTTACGGTACGCTCATCCCAGATCAATCGAATCACGGTTCCTTCACCCGGCGTGGAATGTACCTCGATTCGGCCGTTCATCGCTTCGATCAAGCCTTTCGTTACCGCCATTCCTAGTCCAGATCCCATGTCCGAAGTGCCCGTATCCGTCCCGCGATAATATCGTTCGAACAGCTTCCAGACCGTCTCCGAACTCATGCCCGTTCCATTATCGGTGAACTCTATGGTGAAATCTCCGTCCTGCACACCAGCTTGCACACGTACAATAAGCTTGGCTTCGGGCGGGTTGTGGAGCAGGGCATTAGCGGTGAGATTATCTACGATTCGTTCAAAAGAAGGTACGTGCACCAGACCGTATATCGGTCTGTCAGCGGATTGAAAAAATAGACGCCCTTCTCCATAGGCGGGATTGTGCTCTGTCCGCTTCACGAGATCACGAAGTAACGTATTTACGTCAGTCCGTTCCACTTCGGGCTGATACCCTCCGCTCCGCAACCGATAAGTCATGGCGAGATCGTTCACAAGTCGATCCATGTACATCGATTTGTCTACCATAATCCTAGCAAACTCCTTCACTTCATCAGTCGTCCAGCTATATTTGTCCGTCTCGAGCATGTGAGCATATCCCTGAATGGAAGAAAGGGGTGTCTTCAGATCATGTGTAATACCTGCAATCCATTCCTCCCGCAAGGAATCGGTCTGTTTGCGCTGTTCCTCATCCTGCTTGAGTGTAAGGGACAAAGCTTGCATGGAATGAAGTACTTCGGCATATACCCGGAATTTTCGTTTCCATTTCCCATTACGGTGCTGGCTTCGGGGCAGGCCCGAAGCTCCTGTGGGTTCTTCATAATGTCCTTGCTCTAAACGCTGTAGCCACTGAAGCATATGCAGCATGGGCGAGCCGAATCGATTGGCATACCATAGAGCCAGCAGAACGAGCAGGACGACGATGGATAAGATCAGAACAATTAGTGCCGGTTCCAGAATGAAAGCGTAAGGGTTCTCCAGATCACCTGCGGAATAATCTACGGGCACACTCAGCATCCAGGTCGTTTCATTCTGCTCGTCGTACCATGTGGCGACAGCTACCCCCGTGCGATTGGGATATCGCATCTGGAGTACGAGATTCTGAATGCTGTATTCTTCGGGAACACCCATAGCTGGTTTGTTGTAGGAGGCTGTTTCCCTCCCGTAGGCGTCCAGTATTTGAATATAGGCACCTGCGTTGCGGAGTGTTTCTTGTTCAGCAGGTTTCACTAGAAGTTGACCGCGTGTATACGAGAGGTTTGTACGGATCTGATCCAGCAGTGACTTGGCAGCATTCCGTTCTCCGTATAACAAGGTGAACATCTGTCCATCCTTTTCCCGAATCATCATGAACAGCTGGTATGGAAAAGGCGTCTCGGCTTCCCAGTAAGCAATTAATTCCCCAGGCTTATAGTGATCGGGTACATCAGGGGGGACGTGATAATCGTCAATGACATAACCCTTTTCATCGAGTACCTGAAGCCAGCCGTGGTTTTTATCTACCTGTCTAAGTAGATCGGGATCGTATCGTATGGTGTTGTCCGGCATAATTTCGGCAGTGCTGATGAGTTGATCCAATCCGCTATTTGCGAAATCATCCACGACATTTACTTCATTGACTTTTTGCAAAACCCAGATCGTGACCATAGTTCCTAGTAAAATAATCAGAATGACCGTGACTGTGAGCATGCCGATGAATCGAGTCATTAATTTGCGGCGTATGTTCATGTCTGTGACACACTGCCCGGCTGAACCAGTTTGTAGCCCAGACCACGCACATTGATGAGAAATGTCGGATGGGAAGGATTAGCTTCAATGCGTTCTCGAATGCGGTGGATATGCACCATGACGGTATTATCATCACTAATGGCTTCCGAACCCCATACGCGTTCATACAGTTCCGATTTCGTGAAAATTCGGTTGGGATGTTTGCAGAAAAAGAGCAGCAGCTGGAACACCAGTGCCGGACAGGTTACCGCTTTCCCTTCAACGCGCAACTCTCCGGCAAACTCGTGCACCTGAAAACGTCCGTAATCATATATGGCCCCTTGTGGTATGTCTGCTAATGACGTTTTTACGTACTCCGAAACTTCCGGTTGAGATAATCCCGTTCGAGAAGGCAGATAGCGATTCAGTAATGACTTGATCCGTGCAACCACTTCAAGTGGGTTAAAGGGCTTAACTACATAGTCATCTCCACCAACTGCAAAGCCAGTCAGCTTGTCATAGTCTGTCGTTTTGGCGGTCAGAAACAGAATAGGTGCATCTGTAGCCTGTCTTATAAAAGGACAAATTTCCAATCCACTTTTGCCCGGAAGCATGATGTCCAGAATGATACAGTGATAGGTTTTATTTCTACATGCTTCAAGTGCAGCCTCACCTGTCGTTACTGTATCAATATGGAGAAACTGCTCTTTGAGTAGAACGGTTTTGAGCATATGTAGAATGGCCTGTTCATCATCTACAAGCAGCAATGAGACATGATCCATCGTGTTACATTGACCTCCTAACTAGCATCTTGCATTTCAATATATTTTCCATCATATCATTTCAAGGGTGTCTTGGGCTGTTTAACGGTCTTAACAGAACCTTAATTCTGAATGGGAAATCGGTTATTGAGAGTTTATCTCGAAGTAAGATGGAGTTACACGCGGAGTAAGATTTATTTCGTAGAGTGAGGTCAAGGAACTTATTTCTAAGAAAAGGGGTGTTGGAGTTGAATCAGAGATGGAGGTTACTTTTGTTAACATGGGGGGCGGTTGTTATATTATCGGCTTGCACAAGTAACAAAATTACATCAGATGAAGCTGAGCAGTCTTCTGCTAAGGAGGGAGTTGAACAATATAAAGATAATGACAAGTCCAGCGATGAACAAGTCGGAGGTTTGGCTAATCATGAAGCCATCTCCCCAGATCGTTTGATCGATACGTTGATGAATGGCTCTAAGGAAGCCATCTATGATCAGTTTACTCCCGAAATGAAGCAGGCCGTGTCCTTGGCAGATTTCAAGACGGCTATCGAAAACTATATGAATCCAGAGCAGTCTTGGAAGCAGGTCGTTTATGCCGAGCTCAACGGTTCGAAGGAATACGGGTGGATGGATGAGACGGGAACCCAGGGCATTCGCGCCTATTTTACAGAAAATCATCAGATAAGTGGTCTGACCATTATTCCAATGAAACCTCATCCCGATACCGACAGCAAGCTGACCAAAACGGAATTTCAGTTTCCGATGAAAGGGGATATGTTCGTCTTCTGGGGCGGCAACAATGTCCTTCTCAACTATCATTACGAACATGAGACGCAGCGTTATGCCTTGGATATTGTACGGACTCAGGACGGTGCAAGCTATAAGGGTGATCCGAAAGTAAATGCCAGTTATTATGCTTTTGGAGACCCGCTGTATGCGGCTGCGGACGGAACCGTGGTTGACATTAAAAATAATATTGAAGATAATGTGCCGGGTGTCTTGAATCCGCAGGAACCCGCGGGAAATTACGTAGTCATTGACCATGGACAGGGTGAATACAGTTTTACGGCACATATCAAAAAGGGCAGTGTTGCTGTGAAAAAAGGAGATCAAGTCAAACAGGGCGATTTGATCGGTGAATTGGGTAATTCCGGTAACTCCAGTGAGGCACACCTTCACTTTCAGGTATCGGATGGACCGGATCTATTCACATCCCGTTCAATCAATATTCGTTGGGCGGATCAGAGCCAGGATTTGACGAAAGGAAATACCGTTCAGGGACTTCCGCAGTAATTCAACTTGTACCTGAATTTGGTTTCACGCATGTATTCGAATGACGCAGACTTCCATTCTCCGTTATAATAGCCTCTATAATTAGATTTGAACTGGATTAATGGAGGAATCGGGATGCACCTGCAAAAGGTACGGATTGAATACGCAAGTCTGGAGGACTTGCCGAGCATTGTGGAGATTTATAATTCCACCATTGATAGCCGCATGGTAACAGCAGACCTGGAACCGGTAACGGTAGAACAGCGCCTGTCATGGTTCAACGAGCATACTCCGGATCGTCGTCCATTATGGGTGATGAAGTTAGATGAACAGGTCGTGGCATGGGCTAGTTTGAGTTCATTTTATGGACGATCGGCATACAATGGGACGGTTGAAGTCAGCATATATGTAGATCAGAAATGCCGGGGGATCGGGGCTGGTGGCGTATGCTGCAAACGGTGTTTGAGGCGTGTCCTGCGCTAGGTATAACAACCGTTTTAGGATTTGTTTTTGGTCATAATGAGCCCAGTCTAGGTTTGTTACGCAAATATGGTTTTGAACAGTGGGGATTTTATCCCGAAGTAGCTGTGCTGGATGGAGTGAACCGGGACCTGGTGATTCTGGGTAAAAAAATAGAAGCGAAGCTGTAAGGAAAACCGATATTAAACTGTTAATAAAATTATTAATCAAGTCGTTAATTAAATCGTAAGGTAATTACGCTTTAAATCGGAAGAGCCTCCGTATCCACGAAGAAGTGGAATGCGGGGGTTTTTGGTTTATTTTAAAGTTCAAGCTTTTGGCTGGCCTCTTTTTACACCAGAAAGCAGGGAAAAAAGACAAGGCAGAAGAATATACAGGTGTGAACATGAATAAGTCTCAGCATAGGTGTGACGTCAAAAAGGGAGGATCTATATGATTAAGCCGGAACAATGTGAACGTTTGACTAGAAAGGCGCGTAAAACCCTCGAAGAAGAATACGATCTCGGTGCGGTTGCCGATCTGGTGCTGGATGCTGGACGCTGGGGCATTCGCCTGGATGTATCCACGACCGATGAATATCGTAGAACAGGGAATTCGCGTGTCGGCGGATATCCAGATCTACCGGAAGATTTGGACTGGCCACTGACCGAGGATGGGGTGCCAATGACTTTTTTGGCCCAGCTGAATATGGTGGACCTGTCTCCATACACGCCAAATGATGGGCGCGGAACGTTGCCGGAGCGTGGCATGTTGTACTTTTTCATTGGCAGGGTGAATGCTGCTTATCCGATTGAACATCGCGTGATCTATGAGCCTTCAACACATAACCTTGTAAAACGTGAACCAGATGGGGTTACTGCACTTGGAGGTGAGCCTACGGTAGCTCATGCGGTTACAATATTGCCTAACCTTGAAGTTCCTACTTATGCGTACATAGACGTTGCGGCGTTGAATGAAATGTATAATGCTTCAACGACAGTAGCTGAAGATGGAAGTTCTATAGAAGGAGATTTATTTGACCGCTATCTGGAATTCGAATCCGATTGGAACCATCCTAGTCCCCTTAATTGGGGCGGCATGTTTGGTTACCCGGAAAGGCAGCAACCCGATGCTGAACACCAAGCATTGAGCTATATTGAGCTGGGTGAGGAATACAATGGCAGCGAGCAGGAATGTATGAAGAAGTTGACTGCTCATTACGGCGGAGATGAAGAGCTCGTATGGGAGGAGTTGTCCGATACGCTTCTGTTGCTCAAGATTGATACGCATGATGCCATCGGTTTTCAGTGGCTAAATCGGGGTGAACTACAGTTTTTCATTCGAGGCGCGGACCTTGAGGCTGAACAATTTGATCGTACATGCTGTTCCATCTATTCGAATTAATTCAAGCTTCACTTGCATCCAGCCCTAGATTCATTCCATAAATTAGGAAAAAAAGTGTTCAACAGCTGTAACAAAATGTCCCAATTCCCGTCTATAAGAGGGAGGAGGGACTTTTTTTGTGCGCATAAGTTAATTAAACATGGAAGGATGTGTATATAGTAAAGGTGGATAATGAATTGAAGTAGGATCGTATGTTCTGTATAATGGAATGAAAAGGAAGTGATGATGATGATTCAATCTGTATTCAAACATATTGATACGGCGGTTGCTTCTTTAGTTGATATTTGTGATCAATTGAATGAAGATGACTTGCATCTGGTTCCCATTGAGGGAAAACGTTCTGTTGGAGAGCTACTCTCTCACCTGGCATTGATCTGTCTTGCAGATCTGTACATATCTGAAGGTGCGTCGGAGGAAGAGATGGCTCAATTTTATGAAAAGAACGGCCTGTACTCTGTCGACCAGATTAAACATGCACTTATCACGAACCGGAACTTTCTATATCGTCGGTACATGCAGTTTACGACGGAAGAGTTGCTTCATGTAACAACATCCTATTGGGGTGCTTCCTACAGCCGTTTGGAGTGGCTACTCGAAATGATGGGACATATGTACCATCACAGGGGTCAACTCTATTCGATGCTAACCTTGATGGGAAGAGAGCCCAAGACACCGATGTTTGCATGAATGAAATACATATTATCAATACATAGGGATAAAGTGAATGAAACGGGATATTAAGGCTTATGAGCAGGAGATATGCAGCTATTTTTTGGCATGAGCTGACTTCTGACACATGACCTAACTAAGGAGGGATACAGTTGGTAGAATTCATGAATAATCGGAATCTATCTTCAACTGCTAGTGAGATACTTGAGCTTGTGAAAGCGATTCCCCAACTTCGAGAGGCTGTACAGATTGAACGTATATCCAAAGGATATTCCCTGGATCACAAGTTCAAAATGGAGGTTCCAGGTCAAGGGAATGTATTGCTGCGAATTTTTCCATACCGTGATATGGAGGGCAAGCAAAAGGAGATTCAGCTTCTGGAAGCTTTGAAGAAAATGGGGGTTCTTTGTTCTACGCCCCTTGGCATTGGCAGGCTGGATGATAACAACGGGTACATGATTGTCAGCTATCTGGAAGGTGAAGATGCCGCAGATGCCCTGCCTCTAATGAGTGAGCAACAACAGTACTCTATCGGCATGAGAGCAGGGGCTGAGCTGCGGCGCATTCATCAGTTACCCATGGAGAAGCAAGAAGATTCTTGGTATACACGCAAAAGTATGAAGCATCGGCGTTATGTCGAACGATATCAAGCTTGTCCAATTGTAATGGATAACGATCAGCATATTTTACATTTTATTGATAATCATCTGGAGTGGATGAAAGGACGCCCCGATGGTTTTCAACATGATGATTTTCATCCGGCTAATCTGGTCGTGAACAATGGAGAGTTAGCTGGAGTAATTGATTTTAACCGGGCAGACCAAGGAGACCCCGTGCATGAATTTTTAAAACTGGGTTTATTCGCGACAGAAGTCAGTATTCCGTACTCGATTGGGCAGGTGCAGGGTTATTTTGAGGGACATGATCCCGATGAGGAATTCTGGAACTTGTATTCGCTATACATGGCTATGGCACTGGTATCCTCTGTCGTGTGGATTCAGAACGTGAAGCCGGAGGAGACGGATCAGATGATGATGAAGATTGAACGTGTGCGTGAAGATCACGATGATTTTCGCAGTGTAATTCCAAGTTGGTATACATTGAACAAATAAATTAACAGGAGTTTGTATTATTCTCATTCTAAACTCCAAAGGCAGAAAGTAGAGGGAATTACAAAAGTGGCACAACCAGCATCTATACTGCTTGTTGATGATGAGCAGGAGATTATTAAACTAATGGAGATTTATTTCGGTAATGAAGGATACCGGATCCTTACAGCGAGTGATGGAGCACAGGCTCTTGAGCTACTTCAGACTGAAGTGATCGATCTGATTATCCTTGATGTAATGATGCCCAATATGGATGGAATTGAAGTTTGTATGAAAATTCGGGAACAGCAGAGAATGCCAATTATTATGCTATCTGCAAAAAGTACCGACATCGATAAAATAACCGGGCTAAGCATTGGTGCTGATGATTATGTAACCAAGCCGTTTAATCCGCTTGAATTGGTAGCGCGAGCCAAATCTCAGCTTCGGAGGTACCATACATTTAACGAAGGCAGAGAGAGCAGGGAGCATGAATGGGTGATTGATGATCTGGTTATTAACACCGATACACATGAAGTGTGGGTGGACGATAAACCTGTTCATTTGACTCCCCGTGAGTTCGCTGTGCTGGAGCTGCTGGCGCGTCATCAAGGATCGGTACTTAGTATGGAACAGATTTATCGGCAAGTATGGAAAGAAGATTTTATGGAATCCAATAACACGGTCATGGTACATATTCGTAAACTTCGTGAGAAAATTGAACAGGACAGCAAACGTCCGAAATTCATCCAGACCGTATGGGGTGTCGGGTATAAGATGATCAAACCGATGTAAGTTGAAGCAGCTCCTGGATAATTGGTTCGAGCCTACGAAAATCTATTCAGCAATGCCATCCGTTATGGTGCACAGGGCAAAATAATGGAAATTGGGCTGGAGCTTGAGAATGGAGAAGCTGTAGTTCGTATCCGTAATTATGGCGATCCGATCCCGGCTCAGGATTTACCGCATCTGTTCGAACGGTTCTATCGAGTAGATAAATCACGTTCCCGTGATACTAGAGGAACAGGGCTGGGTTTAGCCATCGCTAAATCCATGATTGAACTGCATCAAGGGAAGATTGCTGCATATAGCGAGCATGGAAGAACAGACTTTGTTACTCGTTTTCCGATGATAGCACCTCCAAATCATGCTGAATTAAAAGAATAGAACTTTTTAAGTTCTAGGTGTGAAGTTAAGAATTTAATAAGAATTTCACAAAGCTTCCTTAAGAACTATTCGGTATGCTACCTCTATGACTTGGTTAGCAGTTTGAGGAGGATACCGAATATGAGTTCGAGATTTAACACCGTTAGAATGAAATACATATATATATGCGGAGCAAGTGCGCTTCTCAGCATAGTGATTTTGTTTGTTGTTTATCAACTGATGAAATTGATTTATCTTCTCATGTTCCATGACGTTGCTTGGATTGAACGTGTGATTCAATGGGGCATCAACCATATAGGGAAGACACCGCTGTTTTTGCTTGCATTTGGGGCGCTGTTTGCTTTGTTTTTCTGGATTCGCTCTCAGAAAATAGCTGAAGACATACAACAACTTGTCCGGGGTACTCATCAACTTGCGAATGGTCAGACGACTGATCCTATCCGAGTACTAAGCAGTGGCGAGCTACGACAATTAAGTGAGCAGATTAACGCTATTGCAGCTCTCGCCATCAGAGGGAAGGATGGCAGTACATCGCCTCATGTGGCAAGAGAAGCTGCGCTAATGGCCCAGCCTCCAAACAAGAGTGAACCTATCTCCTTACCTATTGAACTTACGCTGTATGGCATTCAATCTGCTCTGGAGGAGTTGCTGAAGACGAGCGGCAGACACGACAGCGAGGTACAGCATTGGGCGAGAGTGGCTTATGAACAGACATCTCTGCTCCAGCTCGCGCTTGGCATATCGGAATGGAAAGAAAATAGTGACAGCCCTGTAATAAAGGGTGAATCTGAGGAAGCGCAATGTTAAGAACCAAGTTTAAGCGCTCGATCTATCGACTATTTGATGTTGCTGTTGTTGCAGCGGTCCTGCAGGTATTGATATATATGTATTTGTTTTTTTACGGCAAAATCATCATCCAAAATCAACCGGAAGTAATGCAGCAAGTTTCCTCTACATCCATTCTGGACGGAACCGGAAACGAAATCTCCAAGATGATTACACCGACTCGGGGATACATTGAGTATGCAGACCTAGATGAAATGCCGGATATGCTGAAACAAGCTTTTTTAATTACTGAAGATAAACGATTTTACCGTCATGCCGGACTTGACCTTATTGGTGTTGGGAGGGCAGGGGTGCAAAATATAATCCATATGAATTGGAGCCAGGGCGGTAGCTCGATCACACAGCAGCTGGCAAGAAATCTATACCTGGATGGCAGCAAGACCCTTATCCGCAAATTAAATGAGCTATCCATTGCTCTGGAGATGGAAAAGAGATATTCAAAAGATGAAATTCTGGAAATGTATTTGAATCAGATCTATATGGGACGGCAACAGTATGGAGTCAAGGCGGCAGCCTGGCGTTATTTTGGTGTGGATGATCTGAATAAACTGGAACTATGGCAGATTGCTACACTTGCTGGTATTCCCAAGGGACCCTCTATTTACAATCCAGTAGATAATGAGCTTCTATCGAAAGAGCGACGCAGTGTAGTGTTATCGCTGATGCATGAACAAGGAATCATTACCAGCAAACAGATGAAAGAAGCTGCAGCAGTTGAGTACAAACCACCCCGTCCGGGCATGGAGCGAAAATCAACCACACAAACATCAGACGTGCGACAGCCTTCCTATATATCTGCTGTGGATGCCGTCGTCGCAGAGGCCTCCCTTCTAACAGGCAAAAGTGAGGCCGAGATTCGCTCAGCGGGCTGGACGATCCGTACCGGGTTAGATGCAAGTGCTCAGGAGGCGATGGAGAAAACCTTTGCCGAGTCTGTATGGTTCCCGGATGATCGAAAGGACCAGCAGGTGCAGGCCAGTATGGTTATCCTTGATCAGCTTAATGGCGAAGTAAAGGCGATCATGGGTGGCCGAAACCCTGTGAAGGGAGATATCAATCGGGCCCTGATAGATGCAAGACAGCCTGGTTCGGTGTTCAAACCTATAGTTGCTTATGGTCCAGCACTGGAGTCAGGAAAATTCAATCCAGGAAGTATGCTTCCGGACCGGCCGATGTCTTATGGCGGGTATCAGCCCAGTAATCTGGGAGGAAGATACCATGGGACTGTATCGATGTCTCAGGCGCTACAGCAATCCATCAATGCGCCAAGTGTATGGCTGCTCGACCAGATCGGATTGAGACAGTCTAAGGATTTTGCTCAGAAACTAGGGATTGAAATTGGGAATGAAGATACGAATCTGTCCATTGCGCTGGGCGGATTACATAAGGGCGTCTCACCGTTGAAATTGGCACAGGCTTATGCTGTGTTTGCGAATGATGGCAAGTTTAATCGCGCACATCTCATACGTGAAATAACGGATGCTCAAGGACGAGTAATCTACGCACACCAGTCTACTAATAAACAGGTCATAACGAAGCGGACCGCACAAGAAATGACGAAAATGTTGCAACTTGTCGTTAGCCAAGGGACCGGGAAGCGAGCTCAGATGTCTCAGGTTAGAGTGGCAGGCAAAACCGGTACGACACAGGCGGCATTCCCTAATGCTCCGAAGGGGGCGAACCGGGATATCTGGTTTGCCGGTTATACTGGAAAATGGACTGGTGTTGTGTGGATGGGATTTGATTACACGGATGCTGCGCATTACTTGGAGTCGGGGAGCGGTACTGCAGCAGAATTGTTCTCAACGGTGATGAAACGAGCTAAGCAATGATCTAGAAATGATACATTAGTCGAACAAACCAAAATACCCATGGCATGTACAAGCAGAAGCTTGCAGGCTATGGGCTTTTCTTTTTGGAGAGAGAATCAATATCCGTTGGTTACATCATTTAGAGGCTGGCTTGACGCGAGCTACATGGGATAAGTTACGAACGATCTGATTCAACACCTCGGATAATACAAGTCCTACAGCGATCGAACCGGATAACATCAGTGCTTTCGCTGCCATTTCGATGGCAGCACTGTAGTCGTTTTGTACAAAGCTGCGCATCGCGTTATACGCCAGTCCTCCCGGAACGAGGGGGATGATGCCTGCCACGCTGAATATAATGACAGGCGCACGAAACATGCGGGAGAATAGCTGGCTGATTGCACCAAGAGCTATCGTAGCGATCAGCGTCGCTGGAACGGCGTTTGTGGCATATTCGAGCACAACATAGATAATCCAGCCAACCATACCGACAAATCCACCATGAATCAGCATACGTCTAGGAGCATTGAAGATAATCCCAAATGCTGCCGAAGCGACAAAACTGGTCAAGGCTTGTTCAATATAATGGAGCATAACTTGCATACCTCCGTCTTACAGCAAAAGTGTAATCACTACAGCAACGCCTGTGCCGATGGCAAAAGCAGTCAGGAAGGCCTCGGCACCCTTGGACAAACCGGATACAAGATGCCCGGCCATCAGGTCGCGTACCGCATTGGTAATAAGTAGTCCGGGCACAAGTGGCATGACAGAACCGATAATAATTTTATCCCGTTCAAAGCCTGCACCTACATATACCAAGAAAAAGGCAAGCATCGCGATGACAAAAGAGGCTGTAAACTCAGCAAAAAATTTGACTCGCACCCAGCGGTGAAAAAGAATAACCGAAGCATGCCCGATTCCGCCGCAGATCAGTGCTGGAATAAAGTCTCCCCAGCCACCGCCGAACATAATCGTGAAGCAAGAGCTGGATAAGGCAGCAGCCCCAAGTTGGACGGCAAACGTATAACCCGAAGGTTTGCCTTCAATCTCGATCAGCAGCTTGTGTGCTTCCTGAGCAGTAAGCTGCCTTTGTCCGATACGGCGTGAAACGGCGTTGACCTCAGACACTTTATCCAGATCAGTTGTACGTTCTGAGATGCGGATCAGCTTCGCCGGTTCAACGGCGTCTACCGAGAAAAAAATGCCTGTAGGCACAACGTAACTATGAGAATAAGGGAGCCCCAATGCTGCTGCCATTCGTTTCATAGTATCTTCGACGCGGTAGGTTTCAGCACCACTTTGGAGCATAATTTTGCCGGCAAGCAGACAGATGGCTACAACTTCAGATTGTTCAGATGGCTCAGTAACCATATATTGACTTTTATTGCTCATCTCCGCTTCGGGTTCAAGAGGGGAGGTTGAGTCATGATCTATGTATTTCAACCGGATCAAGCTCCGTTTCCTATAAGATAAGGCTTTGTACAGAGACCATTGTATCATATTTTATACGTCCAATAGCAGTCTTGAAACACGTTGTGCAACGAGCTATTCGATGTGGATTCTCATGCCCTCTCCAAAAAAGCTTCGTTCTATCCCCAAGGGGAGAGAGACGAAGCTTCCTGGCCTACATCAACAGAGTGATGACGAGCAATTCGTACAGTACCAACGGCAGAATCGTCGGGCCAAACAAGGCCCGTGGTTCGGGATAACCATGCATCGGCGTTACTTGGAGGTATAGAATTCCGCGATCCGCACTAATAATGACACCTTCCCAGACTTGACCGTCAATGTTCTGAACTTGTACTTTTTTGCCAACATGCTGACGAACCGTATGATGCAACATATTCCGCACACTTTGCACGGATTGCACCATCGGTTGATTGGCCTGATATACAACACGAGCGGATGGTGTAGATGTAGATTCAGACATGATGCACAACCCTTCCTCGAAATAAAATCCTTCTTCCTTCAAGGTATGCATCTGCCTACAAAAGGTGATTACGCGTATGTTTTATTGAGTGCTCTACAGTCTGTGAGTCATATCTCTTAAGGATGTACAGGGATTTCAAGTGAAAAGGGAGCGTTTGTCTTGGACGGATAAGTAGCAATTTGCATCTGAAGATCCCCCTGCAATTTTGCACCTTTTTCAATGGTAATAGACACCGTGGTATGATTTTGATCTTTCCCGTGTCCCGAACTCCAGCTTGCGCCTGGAGTTTCATAAGATTGACCTGTGCTATCTTTTACCTTGCTGAAACTGAAAACAAAACTATTTTCCATGCTGTCAGGAACAGAGAAATCAACAATCAGATCTTTGCCTTCCACCTTACTGCCCAGCATTCGAAGTCCAGAAGGGCCGCCCGTAATCTCATGTGTATTCAAGTTCAGACTGAATTCCAGTTCTTTTTTATCCAGACCTGAGAACCCTGAACCTTGCAACGTCAGCTTTTTAGGCTTGGAAAAATACATGCTTTCAAAATAGATAGAACGCGTATCTTCGCCAATTGAGGTGTTAGTTTTCCAAGCGCGTCCTTGTTCATCCACTAACTGCAAATCACTGAGACCAAAGATTTTTTTGGTGTTGTTCGGATCAAGCTGCACGTCAAGTACCAAGCGGGTTGGATACATGGTGGCCTGTTTCACCTGGATATGTTGTCCTTCAATGATCAACGTTTGGTTGACGGGTATCACTTTTTTCATGCCTTTGGTTAGATTTTTATCGACTGGTGTCGTTACTTTCCATACCCCTGGATTTGTATTGTCTGTGGATTTGAATACCACCGTTAACACATCTGGAGGAGAGGATTCATTGGTAAAGAATACATCAATTAAGTTTTCATGGACTTGATCTTCTCCATCAGCGTGGGGTGCAGAATAGCTTAAGCCAACGGGAAGATGCTCCCCATTACCATCAAGTAAATCGACGTCATAGTTGAATTGATCTACATCTTTCATGCCTTTCATCTTATAAAAGATAACCATGCGTGATTCGTCTGTTATAATGCCTTCCACGGTTACAGAACCCCCGTCCTGTTCGTCGGTAATTCCGACTTTTTGCAAAAGAGACTGATCAATCGCCATCATCAATCCCTTGTCTTGGCGAATCAGATCAACGACTCCTTCCATGCCAGGTAGTTGCTCGACAAAGGACGCAAACGCAGGGGATACCCGAATACAGCCAGTGAACAATAAAATCAGGGCAGCTGCAGAGATGGAACTAGCCAGCCAGCGTAATCTTGTTTTTCGCTGACGGGAAGCTTGGCGAATTCCGGTCTTCACCGCCTGGGAAGCTGCCATATCCGGTATGGGCATAGTGTCATATTCGGTCTTACGAGCTTGAAGACGTTCCTCCAAAGCATCAAACGGGTTGAGTTCTTTGGTCATAATGAGTGCTCTCCTTTCGGTTCAAGTTGATCCCGAAGCTTGCCAAGAGCGCGGTGCAGTCTTGATTTTACCGTGCCTGCCGGGATTTCGAGAATGTCAGCGACTTCAGTCAGCGAGAAACCTTCGAAATAGCTCAGAATAATAATTTGTTTGTATTCCGGTTCAAGTGCAGCGACTGCCGCTGCCAGATCAGGATCCTCAGGGTGATCCCAACGCCCGGATTCCTGAATTTCGGTGACGGGGCTGAATCGGATTTTGCGTTTGCGTTCATCTGCACAGTAATTCAGAAGAATGCGGATTAGCCACGTAGTGAAGTAGGAGGGTTCTTTCAGTTTTTTGATTTTGCGGAATGCGCGGTAGGTTGCTTCCTGTATCGCTTCTAGTGCATCGCCTTCGTTATGCAAATAGGCATAGGCGATCCGATACAGACGGCTCTGATTCATTTCCATTAAGGCTGTAAAAGCAGCAGCATCCCCCTTTTGTGCAGCTCGCGTAAGGTCGGTAGGGGTCACAAGGCTCCTCCTTTGTAGATATGGTTTCGTATTAGACAGAGAAAGCCGCCGAACGGTTCTCGTTGTGTGTAAAAAAATGATATTGCTCACATCGTTCAGTTCACAAGTGAGAAGAGAGAAGAGATAACAAATAACCGTCAGCCTTCCCAGGGGCATGACCTGCGCCAAGGAGAGACTGACGGTTATGAATATGTCTAGGGCAACGGCGGGGCAACTTGCTGTAGAAGAGCCGCCACAGAGGAGTTGCCGCGTTGCTGTGCAATATGTAGTGGGGTTGCGCCTGCGGCATCTTGTGCTGAGACATCTGCGCCATGTTCAAGTAACAACTCAATGATCGCTGTCTGATCCGTATGAAAAGCCGCGGTGTGTAGTGCATGTTGTCCGTCGCTGTCTGGGATGCTTGTGGATGCACCATGTTCTAGTAATTGTCGGATGACTTCCACCGAGCGCTCTCCAGCGAGTGCGGCGTGCAGGGCTGTGTTGCTGGGAATGAATGAGATTCGGGAATGGGAGACCGCATTGACATCAGCACCATGTTCGAGCAGTAATTGTACACTTCCCGCTTGCCCATAATGGGCTGCATATCCCAGAGCGGTTAAACCGTCCTCATTTTCGATATTCGCTAGTTCCGGGTGTTCTTGAAGGAAGGAATTCAGTTTCATGATCTCTCCGTGTTGTGCTGCTTGAAACAGTTGCTCTACCTCTGCTGTATCCGATTGTTCCTCTTTCATCTGTAGAACCTCCTCTTCGATCCTGTGAATGGGAATTACTACTTTTTGTGGAGCTATTGAAATTGTAGACGTTTTATGTCCGCGGCGCTTCTTCAAAATCACCTTTTTAATCGATACTGGGAAGGAGGGAGATGATATCTTCTGGAGAAAAGCGAGCTGAATGAGCCTGGACTCTCGAAGCCGACTTTAAAACAGACGTCAGTGATAGACAGATCCGTGTCTGACAACAGGTGGCAGGCAGCCTGAAGCCTGCGTTCCGTCAAGAATTGGTACGGAGTCATGCCAAATATCATTTTAAAGCTCCGCAGGAAATGATTCACCGATAGGTGTGCGATGGATGCAGTCTCTGCGAGTGTGATCGGTCGATCATAATAGGCTGCCATATACTCTTTTGCGATATGAATTCTTTGGTATATCTCTTCTCTTGTTGAAACTCTCACCATATCAAGACGGTCTATCTCAGACCGAACTTCACGATATAAAACGAGCATATGTAATCCAAGTTGATAAAGCTGCTCCTCTAGGCCCCATGTATCAAGAGACAAGGAGGTATAGGAGGAACGCATGCGATGAAGTGCGGCACCCAATGGATTAGTCATGGGATATGTCCGTTCCACCCATTCCATATGACCAGGAGCTTGAATGGCGTAAGGCTCATCGAGAAGATGGCAGTCACTACTGCAGAGCGTCCGGCTAATTTCCTCAACGAAACCGGAAGGGAAGAAGAGGCAGAAGGATTCCACGGGTACAGGTGAGTCGATATGGAGTTGATAATCCTGTCCCTCGTTCAACAGGAGATATCGGTCCTGATCTACCGCAAAATGTCCCTGACCTGCTTCATATAATGATGTTCCGTTCCGAAACATTTTTAAGGAAAGGGCCCCCTGACCTTTCCAACTAAATTGAGATCTGGACTCGTGTAATATAAAGGGCACAGATGGCTGCACGGATTTATTTTCGGAAAATGCACTCATTGTGATTCGTTCCCATGATACTCCTGTACATAACGTCGCTTCGTTGCTTCTAATGCCGGAATGGCGAAGCTGGCAAGTGGAGCGGGGAGATCATCAAGCGGGAACCATCCGATCTCGCCGATGGCTCCACCTTCTTCCAGATTACGTGCCACCCCGCTAATCACATTGGTAGAGTATAACATCGAAATCCAGTGCTCCTGCTGTTCCGGGTGAATGGTCTCCGCCGTACAGAGAAGACAGTCAATAGCGATATCGAGATCAACCTCTTCTTTAATCTCACGAATAACGGCTGATTCTAGTGTCTCATAGGCATCTACTTTCCCCCCTGGAATACTCCAGGTATGCTGCTCTGGGGCACGATTGCGCCAGGTGAGTAATACTTCATTACGTTCGTTAAGGATCACCGCACCGACGCCAATTCGGGGGAAGACCTCGACATTTCGAGTGCCACTGTCAGATCCCGTTGAGCTGACTAAGCATGCAGAAGCAGTATCCGATGACGAACTATAGTCCGTGCAACAATGGGCGTCTTGATGGGGCTTAGTTTCAGTTGAAGAAGCACCCGACGGTAGGAAGGAGACCGGATATCCGGTTTGAGCTGACCACTCCGCGGCCAGAATACTCATCGAGATCAGATCATATTGTGTACCGTCGCGCATGACGGCAGCGCGATGCCGGCCTTCCTCGCGGAATCCAGCCTTCAGGTATGCTTTCCTAGCTGCTTCGTTGTATTCAATGACATCCAAAGCGATTCGATTCAGATTTAATTCATGGAAGGCGTATCTCAGAATGAGAGCAAGTGCATCACTGCCATAACCTTTGCCACGATTACGCTCTTCACCAATGCCGATGGCGAGTTGTGCAGAGCGGTTATTCCATTCAAGCCGGTAGATCGCGACGAATCCGAGGAAGCGATTGTCTTCCAACGTGCGCAGCGAAAATTCAAAATCCTGACCATTGCGGACAGAAGAGGCACCTGTTTCATCTGAAGTTTGCGGAACGGCAATATCAGTATCCAGGTTACGCAAATACTCATACTTTTCCGTGAAGTGTGCGATTTGCATGCGATCTTCAGGGCACGGTGCCGTTAGTCTGACCTTGGAGCCTTGAAAAGCGTTATATTGTGGAGCCATGTTGCACCTCTTTTGGATGGAATATCTTTCTTCAATAATACCATTATACTACAGCGCCACAGAATACCGAACCTACGGGGTAGATCAGCACAAGCTCTTAAAAATGAGAAAGCCGGGATAGAAGAGGGGGCCAGGACAGTTGCAGCGGAAGTCTCCATACGAAAAAAAAACAGCCACGAGGGCTGTTTATCCACTATTTTAGATCATTTTATTTCAGATCATTCAATACATTTTTCATCTTTTTGTAATGTCCGCTGACGCGATCAACCATGTAGTTATACAGGAGTTGATTCTCAGAAAGCAGAGCCATTTCACGGTCAATATCCACATTATTGTTGTTATTGTTCATAGCCGTTTCATTATTCTGCATCACACGGTAATGTACAATAGAGTCATTTGGACTACTGACTGGAAAATGTTTCTCATGCGTCCGGCGCATTCTGAGCTGCCCATTTTTGCCGTTCTCGACGATGCGTCTTAACTCATCCTCAAACTCGACCGTTGTCTTTTTATAATTGGGCGTGTCTGCATTGGCGATGTTGTTGGTAATGGCCTGATGCCGCGCATTAAGAGCTTGCAAAAGGGATTCATTCCGTCTGGAAGTATTGGTTTCGATCATGCTCAGATCCTCCTTCACCGCAACCGAATGCAGTTCCCTCTATTTTAAGAAATCCGCCTGCACACTGTCAAGATATCTAGCCCAAAGAAACGACGATAATCTCCAAAAATCTACAATGTTTATCCAAATACATAGCAAAAAAGACAAGTATATGATTAATCGGACTTCTGTTCAGGAAGCCAGCAACCATAGAGACTTATCTTTGTCATCGTTTTTATTCAATTCAATGTTGTACCTTAAGAAGAGCGGTTAATATTTTTACCATAATAGATCTCGTCCATTTCGAGCTTCAGCCACTCGGTGATCTCCTGTTGTTCGGCTTTGCTGAGTTTGTCCTTCGTGTACCCGAAAAGGTAATTATCCAGATCAAACTCCTTCAGCTTACATTTGGTGTGGAAAATGTTCTCCTGATAGACGTTCACATCAATCATATCAAAGCCGCTTTTGATCTCGTCTGGAATATAATTCTGGATCGAACTGATCTCATGATCAATGAACAGTTTGCGCCCGCTCGTATCCCGCGTAAAGCCGCGTACGCGATAATCCATAATCATAATATCTGTATCGAACGAATGAATCAGATAATTCAGTGCTTTCAGTGGCGAGATCTCACCACAGGTGGACACATCGATATCTGCACGGAAGGTGCTGATCCCTTCGCTAGGGTGAAATTCAGGATAGGTGTGCACGGTGATGTGGCTTTTATCCAGCTGCATGACGACGTTATCGGGCAGAGGACCAGGTGATTCGTCGAAGGATTCTTCGGGAATTTCCACAATGGGACCTTCCGAGACCAGCATCGTTACACTGGCACCTTGCGGTACGTAATCTTGTTGCGCTACATTCAGGACGTGTGCACCGATGATGTCCGATACATTTTTCAAAATATGAGTCAGCCGATCTGCGTTGTATTGTTCATCGATATATTCAATGTAAGCTTCACGTTCTTCTTTGGTCTTGGTGTAACAGATATCGTACATATTGAAACTGAGCGACTTGGTAAGGTTATTGAATCCGTGCAGCTGAATACGCTGCTCTGGCGTTAAAGTCATATTGCCATTCCCCTTTGTCCATACGACATAAAAATCGCAGTTTTAATACTACTTATACCCAACCTTGCCCGAAAAAAAACATAGGTGTACGCAATCTACGGTCAAGATGAATCTACTCATCTGTCTTGACCAAGTAGAGTATAAGAGAATCCGGGTAATTCATGAAGAGCCCCTAATTAACGAATACAACGTATTAAATACAAAAAAAAGCTGCACAGCAAGCTGTACAGCATCTATGGTCAGAAGGACACATCCTCGTCATAAGAAAAATCATTCATGCGCTCTTCTTCTGCGATGGATTGAATATCCTCTGAGGTTACGGTGATAATCGGGTAGTGCTCGTTCTGCTGTTTTTTGACTGCTTTTTCTTTCACAAAACGCGGACTGCCTTCGCCGGCATCTTCATCATAGACAAGTAATAATCCATCACTTTTACGTAGCAGCAGATCGTCCCGTGCGGTGAACTGCCATGGTCCGATATATGGCTGTTTGCTGATTGCTCCATAATAGTCCACCCCGGACAGGATGGTGCGATAGTATTCCTGCTTGTCTTCCTTCCATTGTTCCTCCGGATTCTGGAACGCAGTAATGATCGACAGCTTCAGATGCGGATAAGTCTGTTTCAGCTCCAGCACGACCTCACAGGCCCACAGGTCAACGCCGTATTGACCGGGGGTAAGCACCCATTCCAGCCCATCTTCTACAAGAGGAGTAAGGCGGGAGGCAATTGCTTTTTTAATGTAGGGAATGCCTTCATGCTTTTGTCCGAAAATCTGCAGTTCGTGAGCACGATACCCGGTAATGAACAGGTTTTGCAAACGTGATGACCTCCTTTCAGACGGGTAGAGGCACTAGGGGCAACTTAGTCTTCGATCCGTCTTCGTATAATCACGTTATTGTGCAGGCGTACTGTCTCCACGGAACGGATACAGAAAGGGCTTCGGAATATCCGTCTCAAATGTCATCAGCTTACCTGTCGTGGGATGAATAAATGAGAGTACGCGTGCATGTAGTCCCAGACGTCCAAGATCTCTGGTGCGTGCACCGTATTTGCGATCTCCCACGATCGGGTGTCCCAGATCTTCCATGTGAACACGAATCTGATTTTTGCGACCTGTCTCCAGACGCACTTCCAGCAGGGAGAACTCACGGTTTGCTTTCAGGCGTTTGTAATGGGTAACGGCATGTTGTCCATCGTTCGGACGGGAGCTAGAGTACATCTTGAGCGTTTTGGTTTCTTTGAGCCAAGAGGAGATCGTCCCTTCTTCTTGAGCGACAGCTCCTTCAACCAGTGCAACATAGACACGATCCTGTACGTTGTCTTTCCAATTGCTTTGTAACTGCTGCTGTACTTCTTCACTTTTGGCAAACATCATTACACCCGATGTATCCCGGTCCAGACGATGCACGACGAATATCCGATTTAGCGGATTCGTACGACGGACATGTTCCATCAGCTGGCGGTAAGCGGTCAGATCATCACTTTTGTCAGCCGCGATGGAGAGCAGTCCTGCTTCCTTGCGAATGACGATGATGTCATCGTCCTCATGCAAAATGTTGATGCCCGTGAGAGAAGGAGCGGCAACAGCGCCTTGTTTGCTAATGGATACGATCTGTCCAGGTTTCAGTGGCTCATTAAACTTGGTTACGACTTTCTCACCGATCGATACTTGTCCACGTCCCAAAATCGACTTCACAGCATTTCGGCCTGACTTCACATGTTTCAGCAGAAAATTCAGCAGTTCGTCCGGTTCCGTGACGTTGTACTGACGTGGCGGTTCGGACTTGCGGTAATGGCCTTGCCCCGGGCGTTTCGTCGCAGATGATTTGGCTGCCACTTTGCCATCTATTCTTGCAGAGGTCATAGACACATCGGATGCTGAGGCATTCTGAGCACCATCGCGCGCGCGCGGGGACTTGGCTTCGGATGAGGAAGCATGTGGGCGGCCAGAACGTGGCTTGGAAGAACCTCCGTATGATTTACCTTTGGCAGATGAACGGCCTGTTGAGCCTTTGCGTTTATTCATGAATACATATCTCCTTCTGAACAGCCTGTACCCTTTATGTGCATACGATCCGTTCGTTTCGTTATGCAGTTCAATATACCATTAACCGCACTGAATTAAAAATAGGTTCATCAAATCTGTAAACCATCCAATCGGAAGAGTTATCAGATTCATAGGATATGTTATCCCATAGCATTGGAGGTGTTAATTCATGGGCGTGTTTCTCGATATGAGAACCTCGGAGAACTCGGGATCTGTAGGAGCGCCGGGTTTGCCGTTGTCTCAATCACCTGAAGCCTTCGGCGCAATCGGTCTTCAAACTCAGGGAGTCATTAATCCGATTATTACCTTGAACGGCACGGTGGGTGTTACGGGAGAACTTGGCGATACATTTGTAGTCGAGATTGTGCGCGGATTTCTGTATGATCCGTTCTTCATCATATATCGCGCAGAAGGTACAATCGGGCAAAATGGCGGGGCCGAGTTCCATTCGTTCACAGCTCAGGATTTGGCTGCACCACCAGCGCTGGAAAGTGTATATACGTCGTTCATCTCAGGCGTGTCTACAGCTGTGCGGACCGGACCAGAGATGTTTTACGGCATTGCTGCGACCAACTAAGAGAGCATAGAGGGACGTTGGTCAAGTCGCGACTTCTTCTCACGTTTGTTCTCTCTTTACCGGGAAGTTTGGATCATGATTCTGGCAGGATTCATTCAGCTTTTATCTCTTAAAACCCCCGACCGAAGCAGGCGGGGGTTTTAAGTATACGTTGAGTGAGACACCGAAGGGGAGAGTTCTAAAGTTAGGAGTAGAGTAGAGAAGAGAGAGCATGAAGTGAGTGGACGAAGACTAGTTGGCTCTTCCTTTCAATATCATATTGTTTGCTTTGCCGAAATCGATGGCAACTGTGCCTGTAAGCGCCGCAGTTCGTTCCGCAAGAATGACTGCATTGACGCCACAGGAGAAGAGCGCGATATCAAATTCGTCCCGCTGACTTTGAATCCATTCCAAGGTCTCATCCATCTGATCATAGTTGTCAAAAGAACGTGCATTAACAATGTCGAGATGATAGGGCTCTTTCATGAGTGCGGCTTGTAGCTGTTCCAGCTCACGCGTAACAAGCAACACACGTTTGCCTGCGAGGATCTGCCAGAACCGCGGCACCTGCACAAGTTCACGATTCACACAGGCATGACAGGTCAACGCAGGTGTAATGCCATAGTGAGCAAAAACCATGTCAGTCAGCGGGCGTTTAAGATGATCCGGGGCTTTGATGGTACTGTCCCCGCGTGGCAGTACGCCCACAATGGTGGCACGTTGCAAAGATGCAGCAACTTCATCACGCATCTTCAGATTGGGAAGGCGTAGCCCCTTTTGCCCAAGATTAGCTTTGATTGCCCAGCGTTCTTGTAATACCTGCTCTATAGGCCACACCGCTTCCTGCGACATGACGATATTTTCGCCATCCCCCACACGCACCAGCGAGAGTGCACGCTTCTCTCGTAGCGCTGTTTCGAGCTGATCCAGCACATCCTGCATTTCAAGATAAATGGAATTCATTCGAATGCTGCCTCCTTTGAAAATAAAGCCTTCTCTATTCTATGTTGCGAGAGGATTCGTGATCTGTGTGTTTGGCCTCCAAGAAACAGATCGGGGTGTATATCAATCTATTTATTAAGCTAATCAGTACATCTGTCGGTGCCGGAATGCTATGGGGTTCATACGTTATACAGAGCTGGCATTCAAGAGATTGACGTATACAACGATCAGCGCGAGAAACGAGATTCCTAGATGAGAGCTTTCACCAAAACTATGAAAAAGACTGTGCTCGGACAAACGGGTATACAGCGTTCATGAGGAGGAAGGACATGTCCAGAAAAGTTGTCATTGAGATTAATTTCAATAACTACGGGTTGGACCCGCAACGTCTGACACGTGAATGGCTGGAGCGTCGTATGACGATTTTTCGCACATTCACACTGCATTGTCTTAAGGCCCAGACCAATCAAGATTTCTTGACGGTGGTGAAGCTGTCGAAGGAATCTGGTGAGCTGATGCAGGAGATTCTGGCGAGCCAGGAGCCGCTGCCTTCGAATATTCGTTTTGGAACCCATATTGAAAGTGTGCGAGCCATTTTGGAGTTTGCAAAAGATGTGGAGGACATTTATATTGCCCGTCTGGATTCGGATGACCTGTATCATAAAACATTTGTGCAGCAGCTCTATGATGTACAGCCTCAGCCGGGCACGATGGCCCTGATCAACCAGAATGGCTATCTGTGGGACAGTGTGAACAACGAGATGGCTCCGGCGTTTCACCGTTCACCGCAATTCTACGTGTATCTCTACAAGACAGCGGAATATGCCGCAGGATATCGGGTCAAACTTCCGGGCCGAGGAACGCATGGTAATGTCATCGACTTGCCGCATGAGCTGCTAGCGCCGCGAAACTACGTCAACATCGTGCATTCCAGCAATACGTCAGTCAAAAAGGTACCGCCCAAAGACCGTTTAAGCCACGAAGAGATGGCACAGGTTTTACGTGAATTCATGATCTGAACTGGAGGGATTCATCCATGATTGAAGGACAAACGATTCTGGTTACCGGAGGAACAGGCTCCTGGGGCCAGAAACTGACAGAGGTGCTGCTAGCACAAAACCCGGCAGAGATTCGGCTCCTTTCCCGGAACGAATATGCTCAGATTGCGATGCAGCGGGAGTTCAATCATGATCCACGTCTGCGTTTTATCATTGGCGATATTCGGGACTATCAAGCCGTCGAGGATGCATGTAAAGGCGTGGATGTACTCTTCCATCTCGCAGCGCTGAAGCATGTTCCGGTCTGTGAAGATCAGCCGGATGAAGCATTCAAAACGAATGTGATCGGAACACAACATATTATTCGCGCGGCAATCCGCATGGAGATTCCCAAAGTCATCGATGTATCCACCGACAAGGCGGTTGATCCCATTAACGTCTACGGCATGACCAAAGCATTGGGTGAGAAAATGATGATTCGTGCCAATTGGCTGAGCGAGAAAACGCGTTTTGTGTGCATTCGTGGTGGCAACGTATTGGGGACTAGCGGAAGTGTAGTGCCTTTGTTCCGGCGGCAGATCGACGAAGGCAAAAGCCTGACCATTACAGACGAAGGCATGACAAGATTTTTCCTGACACGTACGGAAGCTATCCATTTATTGCTCAAAGCAGCGGAAGCCGCAGTGGGTGGAGAGACATTTGTGATGAAAATGAAAGCTTGCAACATGACCGATCTGGCATCCGTCATGCTGGAACAGGCAGGTCGCCCGTCAGGCGACTATAAAGTGACAGGCATTCGCCCCGGGGAGAAGCTGCACGAAGTGCTGATCTCGCCATTTGAAGCACCGCGTACACGTCAGTACGATGCGCAGTATTATGTCATTTTGCCAGAGCGGCCTGACCAAGAGTTGACGAATCGTTATGATCATTTGTCACATGTAAAATTTGAACAGTATCGCTCAGATAGTGAAATGATGAACAAACCGGCCATCGCAGCGTTTTTGCGGGCTGGAGGGTATATCAACTAACGGAAGGGAGGCGGAACGTTTGGAGGTGGAAGATATGAGTGAGAATAGTCCGTACCCTGAGCAGAAAGAACAAGAGAAAGTAAGGAAAGAAAAGAAACAGACGGCACCAATACAAAGGAACGAACAACAGAAGCAAACGAATCAGGAACGAGCAGATCAGGAATACCATGACAAACAAGCAGACAATGAGTCTCAACGAGAACATGAAGCTCCCACCCCTCAACCTCGTCCATCATCCCAAATTCATTCATCACCTCAAGCTCATCAGCATCATCAAGATCATCAAGTTCAGCTATCGTTACCTAATCAGGTTTACTCCCAGCAACAGAAGTCCACACTTCAACGCATTCATGATCGCTCCCTGAAAGCTGTAGTCATCGGTCTGGGTTACGTCGGTCTACCGATGGCTGTTGAGATGGCGCAGTCCGGTTACCGCGTACACGGCATTGATATAGATGCAGGTAAAGTGGCAAAGCTCAGCGCAAGCCATTCCTATATTATTGGCATTGAAGATAACGTGCTTCAACCGCTTCTGCAGGCTGGATTGTTCACCGCAGGTACAGATTATACCGCAGTTGCTGATGCAGAAGTGATTGTCATCTGTGTACCAACGCCGCTGACGGATACGCATCAACCGGACATCTCTTATATATCCTCCGCAGTTGGGAGGATGACCCCCTATCTTCAGGAGGGCAGCCTGATCATTTTGGAGAGTACCACGTATCCGGGGACAACCGAAGAACATGTGAAACAGCCAGTGGAGGCAGAACGCAGCTGGACAGTGGGTGAGCAGTTTTATGTCTGTTATTCGCCTGAGCGAGTTGATCCGGGCAGTGAGCATTATAGCGTGAAAAATACTCCAAAGATCATCGGCGGCTCTACACCTGCCTGTCTGAGCTATGGGACTCAGTTCTACGGCTCGTTTCTAAATGAAGTCGTGCCAGTCAGCTCCACGACGGTTGCGGAGACTGCCAAACTGTTCGAAAACACGTTTCGCAGTGTTAACATCGCACTGGTCAATGAGTTGACACCCGCCTGCGAGCAGATGGGTGTGAATATTTGGGAAGTGCTTCAGGCGGCGGCAACCAAGCCATTCGGTTATATGCCGTTCTATCCTGGCCCAGGCATTGGTGGGCACTGCATTCCAATTGATCCGATCTATCTGTCTTGGGCGGCCAGCCGTCAAGGATCGGAGCTGCGGTTCATTGAGCTTGCAGATGCCACCAATAGGAGGATGCCGGAGCATGTCGTTCAACGGGCAGCAGCTCTGCTGGAGCAACGGGGCATTTCTATACGCGGAGCTCGCGTCGTACTGGCGGGGGTGGCGTATAAAAAAGACATTGACGACTTGCGCGAATCCCCTGCGCTTGACGTATTCCGGCTACTGAGCGCAGCGGGAGCCGAAGTTGTTTTCACCGATCCGATGGTGCCGGTATTCCGTCAAGATGATGGTTCAATGCTCTCTTCTCATCCTACTTCGCCCGAATTGTGGACATGGGCTGATCTGGTCATTATCACGACCGACCATACCGGGTTCAATTATCAGCAGATGGCAGATCATGCACATCTGATCTTTGATACACGCAACGCAACTGCCGGATACCATGGGGGGAATATCGTTGTGCTTGGTCAGCCGGTGCAGCATGAGATGCAATCTGCGCAGGACACGAAGACAAAACCTCACGAAAATCTGCAAGGAAAAATGGGAGATGACTATGGCGAATCATGACCGAGTGAACGAACGTTATTATGGACAGATCAATTCGGAAGATTCACATGAAGCGACAAGGGCTCGTGTACACTGGATGTGCCGTGAGACAACGGGCAGACGTATTCTGGATGTGGGATGCAGTCAGGGGATCACGTCCATTTTGCTGGGACGGGAAGGATTTCGTGTGACGGGCGTAGATCTGGAGGAGGACAGTATTCGCTTCGCGCAGGAGGAACTGGCGAAAGAATCCAAGCCTGTACGCAATAATGTGGATTTTCGCATGCTGGACATTACAAACTGGAAGATTAAAACGAGATTTGACACCATCCTGCTAGGAGAGGTGCTGGAGCATTTTGCCCATCCGGAAACCTTGCTCACGCACCTTCACCGGTTGCTGGAGGAGGAAGGTACATTAATTGTGACCGTTCCTTATGGCTATCATCCGTTCTACGATCACAAGCAGACATTCTATGCAGGTAACCTGGGGATGAGCATTACTCCATATTTTGAAGTCTTGAAACTGGAAGTTCATCATAAATATTTATGTTGTGTGGCACGCAAGCGGAGGAATACCCCATTGCATACGACACCTTCTCTACATCAGGTGTTGTCATGGATGGAACTAGATCATGAGCATTTCGCTAAGGTAGAACAGCAGCATCTACGGTCCATGAAACAACGCAAGAAAGCACTGGACAGTGCCGTAGAACAATTGAAACGGTTACGCGAGTAACCTGTAATCTCTTCATTAGTCCGAGGTGGGTACGATGAGATGGACTGGATGAAGTGATGAATAAGTGGAAATCCGTACGTGTACGTCAGGAAGGGGCTTGAACCGTGGTCACCATCAGTTTATGTATGATTGTGAAAAACGAAGAACGCACATTGGCACGTTGTCTTGACTCAGTGGCGAGTATCGCAGATGAAATCATCATCCTCGATACGGGTTCGTCAGATCGGACGATGGACATCGCTGCGCAGTATACCGACCAAGTCTATACGTATGCGTGGAACGATGATTTTGCCGCAGCACGGAATGAGTCTTTCGCCCGAGCCACACGGGAGTACATCCTGTGGCTCGATGCAGATGATGTGCTTTTGCCCGGAGATCGGGCAAAGCTTGCGGTATTGAAGGAACAGCTGCCGTCTGGAGGAGCAGCGGGCGTGATCTTGAACTATACGCTGGCCGAGGGACCAGAGGGAAGTCCGCTGGTGGCGGACCGCCGACTTCGCCTGGTCAGGCGAGATGCCGGGTGCCGCTGGCATGGCCGGCTGCACGAGCAGTTGCGCTTCCCGCAAGGCGAGGTCATTACGGCAGATATTGCCGTCACTCATCGCCGCGAGGCGGGCAATCATTCGGCGCGGAACGTGCGCATACTGCGCAAATGGATCGCCGAAGAGGGCGTAGCCCAAGGACGCCTGCTGTTCTACTATGCAGGCGAATGTTATGACCGCCAGCGCTATGCGGCGGCGGCACGCGGTTACGCGAAGCTGCTGGAGCAGCCGAGTGGTTACCGCGAAGATTGGCTCATTGCCTGCGCAAGGCTGGCGGAATGTTATGAGCGGCTTGGCGAGCCGAGCCGCAAGCTGGGCGCATTGCTGCAGTCGTTCCAGTTCGACCTGCCGCATGCTGACTTTTGCTGCGCTATTGCCTCCTGCTTCCATGAGCGGCAGGAGGTCATCACAGCCATCTACTGGTATATGCAGGCAGTGGATGTGAGCAGCCGTGATCCCGGTCTGCGGCCCGTACCGGCGGCATGCCGGACGTGGTTGCCGCATGCCAGGCTCTCGCTCTGTTATGCCCATCTGGGGAACTGGGAGCAGGCATTATTGCATAATTCTAAAGCTCGGGCGTATCTACCGAATGATCCCGGTCTGATCGGCAATCGGGATAAGCTCGAAGCTGTCATTCGCAAGCAGAAGAAAGAGAGAGAAGGCTAGCCTTTGACGAAGTAACGGTGGAACTACTACGACCAATGGGTGCAGATTTAAACAAAGATAAGCTTGAATGTTCATGTGTCTCGTGAATCGAATGGTGGGAGTTATGAAAAGGTAGAGCTTTTGATGAATGTAATAAAAGATGAAATAAAAGATGGGATGAAGGAAGAAATAGATGAAGAAATTCAGGCTGGAATAAAGGATGAGATAAAGGATGAAATAAAGGATGAAATAAAGGATTAGATAAAGGATACAATTCAAAAAAATATACGGGAGATACGCCGAAATTAGAGCCTGATAGGTAGAACAAGCTTGTAGTATGTTTGGGTCATTAGAGATAGAAGAGTTATCGAATGCAGTGAGTAGATCCCGGTCTGGATATGAAGTACTGACAGAGAATGCCCCCATTAACCAAAAAGCGGTCAACGGGGGCATTTTGTTATATACCAACTAGACCCATACCAGCTATATCACCTAGAACTAGAATTTCGCACCGCGTGCAGCTCCCAGCACGCGGTGCCCTGCTTCATGACAAGGGTGGTCAGCCATAATACTGAGATCTCCCCTGTCCATGCCTCTCAAGCTATCCCTGATTCGTATTGCCAAGGGCAGAAAAGCAATCTGATATCATCAATCGGCGGTTATATAGCAGGTTCCAGACATCGTACATACTGATCTTTTGTACGCAAGCTTTTGCAAGCCCAGCCTCTTCCATCATAAATCTCCTCATCAATGTTGAGGGTGATCGTCTCGTTGCTGTACTCACTCCAGTTTTCAATGCGAAGCATGTTCTCACTTTCCCATTCGAGGTGCGGGTTACCGTGAGACTCCGTGCGATAGATGCTTTTGGCACTCGATGGGATGGTGTCCACTGTTTTCCTGACTTCTACCCAGACAGTCACCCCGCCTGGTGCACCGCCGTAGGGGACACCATACATTTCAGCAATATATTCCCCGTTTCGTGATGGCATGGAATAGCTCAATTGGCCCTCTCCAGAGCGATCGAACGTGGAGAGATAAGGCCGAAACGTGAAGAAAAGTGTCAAAGCTATTATGGGAATCCCAAAGATCATGATGAATAGGGCAGCAGTGGGGGACCTGTTTATCCAGGATGTTTGGAGAGGGCGGTTAGACGATGTTGATTTAACTTTTGAATGATCGGATTGTTCCATGATATCATCGATCCTTTCTGACAGTTCAGCGGTTAGAACAAGGTTATCAAGCTCAATTGTAATGCATCGTTTTTTTTGCTTTGTTACGTATGTAAAGGTTTATTGACGTTTTTCATTTCTAGATCATATCACAGCACATGTTATACAGATTACAAATAAGTTAAAATCAGCCAATATTTAATATGAAACGCGGCTATAAAAACTGTGAATAGAGACTTTAATCATCGTATGGATTGCTGATCGGCGGGCGTCTATGAAAAACAGAACAGCTAGGATATCCTCCTGTGTCTGTCTCCGGATGAACAGTTGTATTGCTTTGCTTAGAGAAGGTTCAAGCGTTTTACAGGAATACGCGGTTGCTCATTCGGGGCTAGCCCGTTAAACTAAAGAGAGCGGCGTTTTGCTTGACGAACAAGTCATGGGAACGCCATTTTGTTGTCAGGGATGCGGCAATGATGTCGCGTCTGAATGTCAGATTCGGATAGAACCAAGCTGGTGAAGGAACACCAGTGACAAGTAAGGAGTCTTTAAATGAATGTGCAAACACCCACTTTAGAAGAAGCGCAGGGTCTCCTGCAAAAATATTATGGTTATCCCGATTTTCGTGAGGGTCAAAAAAAGATCGTCTCCAGCCTGCTCGAATATGAGGATACGCTGGGTATTATGCCAACTGGAGGCGGGAAGTCGATCTGTTACCAGATTCCCGCTCTGCTATATCCGGGGCTGACACTGGTTGTCTCCCCGTTAATCTCGTTGATGAAAGACCAGGTCGATGCGCTGACGACCGCGGGCATTGCCGCCGCTTATATTAATAGTACGTTAAGCGGCAGAGAAGTGAATGAGCGTATCCGCGCGGCGCAGCGCGGTGAGCTGAAGTTGCTCTACGTCGCGCCGGAGCGACTGGAGCTGGATTGGTTCCGCGATGAGATGGGGCAGCTGCCGATCTCTTGCGTAGCAGTGGATGAGGCCCACTGTGTGTCACAGTGGGGACATGATTTTCGGACAAGCTACCTGGCGGTAGCGCCGTTCGTGGATAGTTTGCCGGAGCGGCCGGTGGTTGCGGCCTTCACGGCGACGGCGACGCCCGAGGTCATGGGCGACATTCTGCGGCTGCTGCGTTTGCAGGACCCGCAGACGTATGTGACCGGACTTGGGCGGGATAATCTCGCGTTTAGCGTGCTGCGCGGCGAGAGTAAAAAAGATTTTGTTTTGAACTACGCACGTGAGCATGCCAGTGAGCCAGGTATTGTCTACGCGGCGACCCGGAAGGACGTGGATGATCTGCATCAGCGTTTGCTTCAGGCGGGTCTGGCTGCAGGACGCTATCATGCTGGGATGACAGACGATGAACGGGCACAGAGTCAGGAGCAGTTTTTGTATGACGATATCCGGGTGATGGTTGCGACGAATGCGTTTGGAATGGGGATCGACAAATCTAACGTACGTTATGTGCTGCATTACAGCATGCCGAAGAATATGGAGGCTTATGTACAGGAAGCCGGACGTGCAGGACGGGACGGCGAGCCGAGTCAGTGCATCTTGCTCTTCGGAGCACAGGATATTATCACGCAGAAATTTCTAATTGAACAGAATCCGATGGAGAGTGACCGCAAGGCGAACGATTATCGCAAGTTACAACAGATGGTGGATTACTGTTATACCACTCGTTGCTTGCGTAGTGCGCAGCTAGACTACTTCGGTGAGGTTCATGAGGACAAGCCATGCGGCATTTGCAGTTCCTGTACAGACGATCGGGAACTGGTCGATATGACGATCGATGCGCAGAAAATATTCAGCTGCATTCACCGTATGCGTGAACGTTATGGTGTATCACTGGTTGCCTCGGTGCTTAAAGGGTCTCGCGCCAAAAAAGTGCTGGATTACGGCTTCGATTCCTTGCCGACCTATGGTGTTATGGGCAATCGCACAGAGCGAGAGATTGCGGAGATCATCAACGTCATGGTATCCGAAGGTTATCTGATGTTATCCGAGGGCCAGTACCCGGTGGTGCGTTTACAGCCGCTGGCGGTGGAAGTGCTGAAGGGCCAACGGGAAGTTATGCAGCGTGTCGTGCGTAAAACCGCAGCAACGGCTTCCGGTACGAACTACGGCGGACGCCGTGGACGCGATGCGATGCCTTCTGCTGTGAATGAAACCGTGTTTGAGCAACTGCGCCTCATCCGTCGTGATCTGGCGGCAAAAGAACATGTTCCATCCTATATCATCTTCAATGATGCGACTCTGCGCGAGATGAGTGTGGTATGTCCACAGACCGAACGTGACATGCTGAGTATTAAAGGGGTCGGGGAGGTCAAATACCGGAAGTATGGATTGCCATTCCTGGAATTCTTCCAGAAACAATCAGGCGAAGAAGTGGACACGGACGATGACGCTTTTTATGAATATGAGTGATATGAGATGGAAGTAAGAGGATAAGAGATGAAAGTAAATGTTGAAGTAACGATGAATTAAAGATAAAAGAATCAGAGACTAAGCGTAGACCGATATAGAGACAGAGACGGAAATACGGACATGAGCACAAAGGCGAACAGGGGCATAAAGGCAAACAGGAGCCAAAACACGAACAAGGGCACGAAGGTAAATAGGAGCCAAAACGCAAACCGGGGCATAAAGGCGAACAGGAGCCAAAACGCAAACCGGGGCATAAAGGCGAACAGGAGCCAAAACGCAAACCGGGGCATAAAGGCGAACAGGAGCCAAAACGCAAACAGGGGCACGAAGGTAAATAGGAGCCAAAACGCAAACAGGGGCACGAAGGCAAATAGGAGCCAAAACACGAACAGGGGCACGAAGGCAAATAGGAGCCAAAACACGAACAGGGGAATAAAGGCAAATAGGAGCCAAAACACGAACAGGGGCACGAAGGCAAATAGGAGCCAAAACGCAAACCGGGGCATAAAGGCGAACAGGAGCCAAATCACGAACAAGGGCACGAAGGTAAATAGGAGCCAAAACGCAAACCGGGGCATAAAGGCGAACAGGAGCCAAATCACGAACCGGGGCACAAACGCAACAGAAGCAAAAGCCTAGCAGTAGTAAAAGTTTAAGTAGAAGCTTAAGCAGGATCAGTGTTTCATAAAAGTTGTATCTGTACAGTGGACAGAATGAGTGGAAATGTCTTTCAAAAGGTGGACATTCGTGGAACATGTTGTAAAAGAATGTTAGTACAGGATATAGTGAATGTTTTGTGTTAAAATCTATATGTTGTGTATTTTGGTGGACGGAGAGCGGGTATGTTTTTGAAAGGGGTGTCCACTCTTTGAAAGACAAAATGAAGATATGTTTGCGTATAACGGACGGTTGTGAACTTTCACCGTTCGCTATTGTTAGTTAGTCTTTGTTATTCGTTAGTTTCCGTTCTTAGTTAGTGTAGATAGTATAAATCCAACTATGTCAACTATAAGAGAACTATAAGATATACTGCTTTAAGGTATGCAATGTTCGGTATTACCAAGGTAACTACAGTAAAAAGTGCAGTAGAAGGAATCCCGGTAATTCGGAATTGGGAAGTGCTAAGCAAACAGTCAGTGCAAGTGTGCGAGCAGTGGGACTAGTCTGACTGAATCGGGTTACAGGAATTCGACATAGTTTGTCCAAATAGGGTAAACCTTGGGATTGGGAATTGAGATTGCGATTGTAGAATGCGACTTGTCTCGGTCATAGCAAAGCAGTATAGCAAAACAGTCATAGTAAAGCAGATCAACTTTCCACTTGTCTTTGTAGAGCGGACAAAAATAGAAGGTTTGTCTTCTCAGAAGGTGGACAAAGGTTATATACCTGCTCTGAGTAAATTTGATCAATATGTAGTTTTATATCATTGAGTTGCGCTGTATGTAGTAGTTTGGGGCGGGTCAAGAAGGTGGATGAAGTTAACAACGGTGTCCACTCTTTGAAAGACGAAATGTGAATTTGTTTGTGTAGGATGGACATTTTGAACAATATGCACGTGATTTTTTGATCATTATGTACGTAATTATGGTCCAAGTCGTAAGGCTGTGCATCAAGATGCATCTTGATGCACGAAACTCACTACACAAATTACACGAATTTGTGAAGATGAAGTTGTAAGTCAGGATGCAGTAACACACCCTTGGAAACACAAGGTTAGAAGTTACATCCCATCCTGCGTGCGTGCTGACGCAGATAGGCAGTAAGAGAATGTACAAGGGCGGCCATGAGCAGGGCGCGGAGATTGTGTTAGAGATTTGTCTAACAGCATCCGGAGGGAGGATGGCTGTGGAGTTTTACTTTTCCCCAAAAATATGGTCTGGGTGTCCAGGCAAAGGTTGTGAACCATGAAGGTAATTTTATCGACTTTGAATGCAAAGTACATCCATACCTCGCTAGCGTTGCGATGTTTGAAGGCGTACAGTGAGAAGGATTTTGATATTGAGCTCGCGGAGTATACGATTAAAGACCCGGTGATGAATATTGTGTCAGATCTGTACCAGCGCGGGGCGGATGTGATCGGGTTTTCGTGTTACATCTGGAACATTGAAGAGACCATTAAGGTCATCGATAATTTGAAAAAGGTTATGCCTGACGTGAAAATTTTGCTGGGCGGGCCGGAGGTGTCCTACGACACTGAATATTGGATGAACCGTATCCCTAATGTTGATTTTATCGTCATGGGTGAAGGTGAGGAAACGATGCATCAGCTCTTGATGGAGCTGGAGGGCAGTAAGAAGTTTCATTTTGTCTACGGACTGGCGTATCGTAAAGGAGAAGAGGTCATTCTCATGCCTGCGCGGCCAAAGGCAGATCTGAACGATCTACCGTCACCACATCGATTCGAAGAGGATATTCCGGATCTCGGGAAGCGGGTTGTATATTTTGAGACCAGCCGGGGCTGTCCGTTTAGTTGTCAGTTCTGCTTATCCAGTATTGAAGTTGGTGTGCGGTATTACGATATCGAACGGACGAAGTCAGACATTCTGTACCTGATTGAGAAAGGTGCGAAGCTGATCAAGTTTGTGGATCGGACGTTTAACATTAAACGTGATTATGCGATGGAGATGTTTAAGTTTCTGATCGAGAATCATCAGGGGACGGTGTTTCAGTTTGAGATTACCGCTGATATTATGCGTCCTGAGGTACTCGACTATCTGGCAGAGAATGCGCCGCCGGGTATTTTCCGTTTTGAAATCGGGGTACAGTCCACGAATGATCCAACGAATGAACTGGTGAAACGCCGTCAGAACTTTGCCAAGCTGAGCCGCACGGTGAACAAGGTCAAAGCCAGCGGCAAGATCGATCAGCATTTGGATTTGATCGCAGGATTGCCAGAGGAAGACTACAATACGTTCCGCAAGACGTTTAATGATGTATTTGCTCTAGGGCCAGAAGAGTTACAACTTGGATTCCTCAAAATGCTTCGCGGTACGGGTCTGCGTCTGGATGCAGAAAAGTACAATTATACGTACATGGATCACGCGCCATATGAGATTTTGGGCAGTGATGTGCTTCCGTTCAGCGACATTGTGCGCTTGAAGCGACTGGAAGATGTGCTGGAGAAATACTGGAACGCACACCGGATGGATCATACATTGAAGTATTTGATGGAGCAGGAGTTCGATTCACCGTTTGATTTCTTCCAGGCGTTTGGCGATTACTGGGAGGGGCAGGGCTGGCAAAAAATCGGTCACCAGCTGGAAGACTTGTTCACTCGTCTGCACAGCTTCCTGGAGTCCCGCAACACACCGCATATGGATATCGTGCTTGGTCTGATGAAGCTGGATTATTTCCTCGGTCACAAGTACAAGCCGCGTAAAATCTGGTGGGATGACGCGCTCCAGAAAGATCAGTGGGCGTTGTATATGAAAACGCTGGCTGAACGTCCAGAAGACGTTCGTCTGCCACGTGTTGCCGGTGCCGCAGGCTCGGCATGGCTGGAAAGCAGCGGCGCAAGTGTAACGTCCGCTGCGGGAACTGCGCCGACTGCGGGAGAGAACACTGCCGCAGATGCGGCGGGTGTGATTGGCAGCCATGGCGAGGACGCTGCGTCGCTTGCAACGCGCGACGCAGTGGAGTCCGCCGCGGATGGAGCGGCGGACATGGGGGACGGCAACGCTTCGCGTGCGTTGCCGATGACCTCGGCCATGACCGCACAGACGGTCATGGGTGCCCGTGCTTTCGCCGATCTGAGACTCGGCGAAAAGGAACTGCAGAAGCACGCCGTACTGGACGTGCTTCCGTTCCGGCTTGAGCGTGTGCTAGCTGGCGCCAGCCCGCTTGCCGCGAAAGGCAAGACGCTGCTGGTCGTGGTGTACCAGCAGCATGACAACCAGCAGGCGCAGTATTACACGCTGCCGCTGGGAGAAGAAGCCGCTGCCATCTAGGCGCAGCGGCATTAGGGCAACTGCATGGCCGATGGCGTCATGCAGTGGGATAGCCACCACGGCTTTGCGTCGTGGGGCTAGAGCAGTGAGCACCGCAAACATTGGCTGCGGTGCTTCCTTATGAGTAGCTGCACACGCTGAGAGCAGCTACTCATTCTTACGCGGCTTGCAGTTGCATAAGCCGCGCCCCGTTCTGCTTTTTACAACAGCATATATGATCCGAAAGCATCGGAAGGTCGTCTGATTCCCTAGGGGAGGAAGAGGGCCTTCCTTTTTGTTTTTTCAGTGCAGCGATTTGGATGTTGAGCGTCAGAGCCCGCTAGATCGTTTGGAACTGGGAGATTGTATATTTTTATAAAAGCATACCTTTTTAACCAATTTATTCTTCGCAAATACCAGCACTTGAGTTATCATGGACGTAGTTCAGATATCAGGTAGAGAAGTCAAGTTATTCTGCCCCGGTCGCGTTCGCTCCCTTAAGCCTCTCGGGTTCCTAGATACATGAATGTTATAAGGATAGACACAGGATTTATATGATATGGGGGATTAAGATGAAAACTGATTTTAGAAAATTCGATGATTCTTGTTATGATCAAGTTTGTGATTTTTTGATTGAATTATCAAAAGATAACCGTAAACATATAAATTGGAATTGGGCAAGGTGGGAATGGATGTTTTTTCATCCTGATTTTAATCGTGATTTAAAAAATAAAATTGGATTATGGTATCTGGATGATGAGTTAGTAGGTATAGCAACTTATGACCATTATTTCGGTGAAGCATTTTTTGCTACTAAACAGGGATTTGAAGAGTTAGAAAAAGATATTTTAGAATATGCTATTGCTACTTTCAGTAATGAAAATGGCCTTGGGATTGCAGTGAATGACAAGGATACTCATCTTATAGATTTATTGCGTAGTCATAATTTTGTGAAGAATGATCTGACAGAAAACATACTTGAGCTCACACTAGAGAAGGTTAGCCTTGATTTTATAACTTCTGAAGGCATAACAATAAAAAATATTGATATAAGAAATGACTTATATAAACTTCATCATATGCTATGGAAGGCATTTGATAACGAAGGGCCTGTACCCGTTGATGAAACTACGATGAGTAAGCAAAAAGAAATGTTATCGGCAACAAATTTGAATACATTTCTACATATTGTTGCTGAAAATGAAGATGGGGAATACGTTGCATACTGTGGCTTATGGTACAGTCAGAAAACGGATTATGTTTATGTTGAACCTGTATGTACAATTCCGGAGTATCGACATAAGGGGCTTGGTAAAGCAGTAGTTCTAGAAGCTTTAAAAAGAAGCCGTTCCTTGGGTGCTGAAAAAGCATATGTCATTTCTGATAGCTATTTTTATAAGTCATTAGGATTTCAACAGCATTCACATTATACATTCTATTGGCATAACATCTAATATTTCCATCATCATTAAGTAATAGTTGTACATCCTAAAGGAATAACTTTGTTGGTTGCTCACGGAAGGTGTCTATATCTTATAACATTAGATTCCTACGTCGCCGCTTAGCTCCTTGGTCGTCAGAGGCATATCGGAGAAGTAGATTCAGGCGACACGTTCAACCGGCTAAGTCTGACGACTCGTTCTCTTTGGTCACCTAAGCCGTCTGAACGTCAGGAATACGTGTACGTTATCAGAAATCTGTGTAGTGCGGAAGATAACAATGGGGGTATTAACATGGAAGTATATTATAAAGACTATCTCATTACTGATGATAAAGAAAAGATTGATAAACAAGTGGTATTAGATTTTTTAGCTCAAAGCTATTGGGCTAACAAAAGACCGACTGAGCGTATTTTGAAATCAATTGATCATTCAAATGGTTATGGTGTATATCATCAAGGTAAACAAATTGCATATGCGAGGGTAGTGACCGACGGAGCAACCGTGTATTATTTGTGTGATGTTTTTGTCTTAAAAGAATATCAGGGACAAGGAATAGGAAAGAAATTGATAGAGACTATAACGAACTTAAAGGAATATGAATGGATGACAGGTATCTTAGGAACAAAGGATGCTCATGGATTATATGAACAATATGGATTTGAAAGAGATCAAGAACGTTTTATGAGAAGGATGCCCCAAGGAAGGAGAGAATCTTGATCGTAACTTTAGAAGACATAGCCTCTGGTCTTCATTCAGGCAATCTTATTTTTCATGAAAATACTCCCTGTCCAATTGACTTTGGACGATGCGGTTATGGACACATTTTGTATGATATGGCTGGACCGCTAGTAGAACCTACTCCTATACAACGAAAGATGGTTATAGATGGCTACGAAATTGTCGATCGTTTAGAGGGAGAGTACGTCAGGCGACTAGAATGTTTTTTCATTAAGTTTATGATTGAAAATGCCACCACTCTTCTAATCCTGATGAAATCTCTATTTTGCAGGCGGATGTATACAACTCTAAAAAATTCTGGGGGAGGAAACTCAATGGAGAATATGATAAGTCACCAAATATTGTGTTATATGAAACAGCTCAATACAATGGAAGTTCTTCCTGAGTCAGGTTTAAGGAGAAATTCAATATACTATAACTTAATAACTTCAATAAATCATACAATAGCTCTATTAATTAGTGGCTCATATGATGAGGTAGCATTATTTATTAATAGAGCCTATAGAGAAATTGATGAGATACATTTTTTAGAAACTACATATATAGAACTTTGTAGAGAGTATTTAAGGGCTTTAACAGAGTATTTAGAAGATAATAAATTATTAAGTTCAAATGGACAAAATTTATTAAAAATGAAGAAATAGTTGTGAGGTGTTTTAGAGAAGGCAGTTACATAGGCTCACTTAAGCTGTTTGAACGTCAGGAATGCCAAACGGTATAAGAAATTGGCAATATTTTAAGAGGAGTGATTTCTATTAAGTTCATATTGTTATTTGGACCCCAGGCCGTTGGTAAGATGACGGTTGGTCATGAATTAACGAAAATAACCGAATTGAAATTGTTTCACAATCACATGTCGATTGAGTTGTTCCACCCATTCTTTGGGTTCAGTAACGAAACATGGAGACTATCTAATATTGTAAGAAGAGAGCTTTTTGAATCGTTCTCAAATAGCAAACAATATGGACTTATTTTCACTTACGTATGGGGATTTGATCTAGTAGCAGACTGGGAATTTGTTAAACAAACGTGTGATATTTTTGAATCAAAAGGTGCCCAAATCTATTTTGTTGAATTAGAAGCAAATATAGAAGCAAGAGTAATACGAAATACAACAGCCTTTAGACTTGATCAAAAACCAACCAAAAGAAATGTTGAACAATCTGAAATGGACTTGATCAGCACTGCGGAAAAACATAGGCTCAACTCCCATAAAGGAGAAATTACAAGAGAAAACTATTTGAGAATTGATAATACAAATGTAAGTGCAGATGAAGTCGCAAGAATTATTAAGGATACATTTCATTTATAACGTACGAATGAAGGCAATTCATGTAGGCATTTCATATACAGGAACGTTTTGCAAAGCCCTTGTGAAAGATCAATAATTACACTGTTGGAAGTGATTTTATGAAAGATAAAAGAATAAAGTGTACGATTATAGGAGTCTATGAACATGCGTTAACCCGAGGGAAAATATATGAAGTATCTGATGAGGATGAGGATAAATTCCGTATTGTGGGTGATCACGGAAAAAAAGTATGGATCTCTAAGTATAACTTTTCATCCATCGAAGAAACGGTATTAATTATGAAGACTTGGCAATTTGATGATGATAACGAGAAATATGAATTTATAGAAGTGACAATTACTTTTGATGATGGCTCTAGGAGATGGTGTGTAATAACTACACCGCAGAAAATAGTCGAATACTTTAATAATGAATTAATGAATCCACCCGGAATCAATATGAAACACCTAATAATAATGAAGACTACAAGAACAGAAGACGTAGAAAGAATGCTAAAGCATCTAGATAACCAAAATGAATTAATAGAAATGACATTACCTCTACTTGAAAGCTAATCAAAGAAGAAAAGGGAGTCGCATAACATAGTATCTACGTTATGTTCCGTTCGGCCCTTGTATTGGAGAGGAGACAATACTGTTGAACGATCAGTTGGTTCTATCTAATCCGAGTATTGAACTGAAAGACTCTTATTTGAGTTTTTATCAGGAATGGAAACAAAGTGGAGAAGATATGGTTCCATGGGTAATTGAGAAAGATCCAGAAAACTATGAAGACATGATCTTATGGCTTAACCATAACAAACAAGGAATAAATACAAATGGCTTTGTTGCCAATTCAACGTATTGGCTAGTAGCAAATCAGAAGGTTGTTGGGGTAGTAAATATAAGACACGAATTGACAGATAAACTATTCCATAGTGGTGGACATATTGGCTACGGCATCAGACCATCGGAAAGGCGGAAGGGATATGCTACAGTGCTTTTAAGACTGGCTTTATTGGAAAGTAAAAGACTGGGAATGATGAAGGTGCTTCTAGTATGTGATGAAATTAATGAAGGATCGAAAAAGACAATTATTAAGAATGGTGGAATAAAGGATAACGATTTTATAGAAGAAGACGGAAATATATTAAACAGATTTTGGATAGAGATTTGAAAACGATTCGAAGAGAAAGTACTACGCCTAACAAAATATTCAAGCTGCGGCTCCACGGAGCCTCGGTCTGCGGGTATGGATTGCGAATAGGCATATCAGTAGACACCCTTTGGGGTTCGCGTATACAGAAATATAAAGGAGGATATTTTTGTTTATAATTATTGCTTACTCCGGCAAGCCCAAGTGGGTGTCAGGAATATTTAAAGAAGAGAAAGATGCCCTTGAATATCTCAATTCAATACCAGAAGACTTAAAGGAATATCAAAATCTAATCAAGTTAGAAGGGATTGAATATCCTTTTTTTATAATGGAGAAAGACGGTTTTCAGTTTGTAAATCGAGATGAGATGATACGGGCATTAAATTGTATTAAGATATCTCAGGATGAGGATGAAGTCTATTTCAATATCTACACGATTGAATCAGATTACAAACCAGAGAAACCAGGAACAGATTATATGGGGATACTACCGCATGATCATATTACAAATGATTTTATAGATTGGTATAAGAAAGAAGGAGAAGACTTTTTAGTGAGAAGAGGAATTTGCAAGTAACTCTGAGGCGACATTAGAACCCCAGTGTCAGGGAATTGCTTACGATAACGAGGATCATATCTATATAGAAAAGGTAGCAGAGCTTTGTTAAGAGAGAAGTCAGACACCCTCAATACTATTGTTTGGAAAATTAGTGTAAGCATGTAGTATATACGAAAGCACCTAATGAAATTGCATACTCAGATAAAGAGGGTGAATCATCTTTTGAAGAAGATGGATGGATTGGGTACATCTGCACCACCTAACGGAATCGCGGCAGCTTCCTTTAGTCGCTTAAGGTGGTGTGACGTCGTGAATATAACAACGATTGAAATATGATGCTCTATTACTTTGGGGGAGAAGTCAATGAAGGAAGTTCATGAAAATATCAATATTGATGTGCAACGGGCAAATGAAATCGATAGTCAAATTATACTTGATCTTTGGAAAGACTCTGCAAGATGGATTCAATCTAAAGGTATTAACCAATGGAATCCGGATCATTTTAATATTAATCAAATTTATGAATGCTTCAATGATGGGGTTGAATTTTTTTTAGCAAGATTTAACGGAAAGGTTATAGGAACATTATATATTTGTTGGTCAGATCCAATTTTATGGGAAGAACTTGATGATCATGATTCAGGATACATACATAGATTTGCGGTAAGTAGAGTTCATATTGGAAAAGGAGTAGGTAAACAATTATTAACTTGGGCTGAACAATATATTAGGGATAAAGGTAAAAACCAGATAAGACTTGACTGCATGGCTGATAACATAAGATTAAACCAATATTATCTTGATATGGGATATAAACATATGAGAACTTTAAATTGGAGCAATGGATGGAAGATAAATTTATATGAGAAGAACTAACATTGGGGGATTGCGATGAGTGATCAAAAGCCAGTACTTATTGAAGAATACAATGAAAAATGGCCAAAAGCGTTCAAGATTATAGAATCAGTTTTATCCAATAAACTTAGTGGTCTAGCACTACGAATTGAGCACGTTGGTAGTACCGCGATACCGAATCTTGTAGCCAAGCCAATCATTGATATAGATGTAGTAATTGAATCCATGGAAGATCTACCAGAGGTAATTAAGAAGCTAGACGAACTGGGATATGTACACGAAGGCGATTTAGGAATTAAAAACAGAGAGGCATTTGCAAGAAAGGAGATTTACGTACCTTACAGTAGTGAAGGCGATGTGAAGCACGAACATCATCTATACGTATGCAATAGAGAAAGTGACGAGCTAAAAAGACATATAATGTTTCGAGACATATTAAGAAAGTATCCCTTATTGGTTTCGGAGTACACAAATTTGAAGATCCAACTGTCAAGTGAATTCAAAAACAATCGCAAAGCCTATACTGAAGGGAAGACAGAATTTGTTATGAGGATCATGAATGAGTACAAAGATGTTTTGTAGAGTATTTCAGGAAGACGAAGACATCCGATAACTAAGGAGACTCGATGATGATAAACATTATTCGAAATACCCTTGCAGGATTGCTTTTTCCTTTATCGATATATCAAAAACTCAAAGAGGATGGAGATTTAAAAAGATTTAAAAAGATTTACTCAAGAAGGTATATCAATTGATATTGGCAAGCATTCACTGATCGTAAGGAGTCGAAGTGAGGTATGGAAATTAACTTAAAGAAAGATAAAGACTAAATTTGATAGTTCAAATAAGTTTGTTTTTTCGTGAAATCAGATCTTTAGTGTTGCTATGGAATTATGAGAAGAATTTAGGTGGTGATTGTATTGATTCGATCTTGCACTGAAAGGGATCAAAAGTATATTGTGGAATCCCATTTTCGAATATACCAAGAAGAATATTATTTTGACGATTCATTTAATATTTTCATATCTGAATCAATCCATAATTTCATGAAGAATAGAAATGAAGAAAAAGAAAATGTATGGGTAATTGATTCAAATGGGCTACTTAAAGGCTCAATAGGTATTGTTAAAGTATCTGATGATATTGCTCAGTTGCGATGGTTTCTTATAGAGCCTGATCAAAGAGGAAGAGGTTTGGGGAAACGATTAATACAGAAGGCAATCGAATTTTCTAAAGACAAAAACTATAAGACTATTATTTTATGGACGAATACATCTTTGTATGCTGCGAGAAAATTATATGAGAGTTTTGGGTTTAATATCACGGAAGTGAAGAACTCTCTTTTATCCAATCAAGAAATGGTTGAAGAGAAATGGGAGTTGAAGATTTAAAAAATGAAGTTTTGGACAATACAATCAATAGATGCTTGGCGAGACGCCATTTCTAAAGACATTCTCACCGGAAATATTCATTTTATATGGGAAGAATTTATTAAACCTTATCATTGGATGATGTCCCAAATGGAAAAAAAATTAGTCCATTACTCAGGAGAATATCCGGTTTGGTTGTGGCCTATTAAACCCGATATGAGACGTAGTGGACACTTAGAGAGAGGTTCACACGGAGTACTTTTGGAAGTTGATTTAAATCCTGAAGAAGTACTCATTTCTGATTTTGATGCTTGGCATTGTGTGTTAAATCAAAGTTTTTTAGCTCTAACTGAAGAAGAAGATCAACTATATGATGAAGGATTAATAAGTTTAACCAAGGAAGAAAGCTGGGAAAGAATTTTTGCTCTTGAAGAATTAATGAATTCAGATTACTGGAACAGCTCAGAACAACATTTACAGGTGGTTATAGGATCGATCCCTTTGCATAGAATAAAATTGATTCGAGAGTTTATAGCGAAATGAGAAAGATTTTAAATAATGGAATTGAAGAAGGCATTAACATCGTGTAACAGGATATCCCTACATCTGGACTGTAGTCCCCCAGTCTCCAGTGGCGTAAAGCGAGAAAGCAGAAAAATACGACACATCGACACCACCTAACTTCATCGCGGCCGATCCAGACCAGACTTATATGAAATTTCAGGTAAACTAACGGAAGCAAATCAGACAGATAACCCTACAAAGCTAAGTGGCGAAACCGTTAAAAAATAAATACCATATAAGGGAAGAAGGATAACCAAATGGTCACCATTAGGTTTGTTTCAAGCGAAGATATCCCTCATATTCAATCCATAGCTTATGAAACATGGATGTATACTTATGAAGGAATTTACTCAAAAGATTTCATTCAACATTTTCTAAGCAGGGCTTATTCTAATGAGAATTTAAGTCGATCTGTGGAGAGAGATTTTCAAAGTGACAAACGGAGTTTTTTGATAGCTGAATTTAATCACGAAGTCGTTGGATATGCTCAAACTAGTCGAGTGAATGATGAAGAATATGAATTACTTAGGATCTATATACGACCTGAATATCACAAGATGGGAATAGGGAAAGCCTTCGTGGATGAATATATTCAAGTTTTAAAGCCAATAAAAAAACTGTTTGCTTGGGTAGCGAAAGAGAATCATATAGGAAGAACATTTTATGAGAAGAGTGGATTTAGACCAATAGAAGAAAAGAACGAAACAGTAGAAGGGCACAGTAAAACACAAATTAAATATGAGTTAAAAATAACGAATTATCAGGATTGAAGTAATTCAACGCGGCATTGCCAAATAAGCCTAAATATTGAGGAGAATATGAATGATAATTCGTGAAGCTGAAATAAATGACGCTGAGGCTATTGAACGACTATACAGAGAGTTGCTTCCAAACAACACAAAAATAAAAGTGGTGGAAGATAGAATAGAAGAAATTAAACATGATCATAATAGTTATTTGTTCGTTTGCGAAGTAGACCAAGAGATCGTTGCAACTGCACATTTGCATCTATGTTTAGATGCGTTGATAGAGTCACAACCTTTTGGGGTTGTAGAACGTGTAATTGTATCTGGAAACAGACAAGGGCAAGGCTATGGATCGCTCATTATGAAGCATATTGAAGATCTGTGTATCTCAAGGAATTGTGTTAAGATCTTTTTAGCCAGCGGAGCTTCGAGGAAACAAGCACATAAGTTTTATACAAATTTAGGTTATGACGGTGATTCGAGTAAAGCCTTTAAGAAGTACTTATAATTTTAAAAGTTTTCCGAAAATGAGGTAGACATCACATAACAAAGTATCTAAGTTACGGAGGAGAAGCCTCCCGATTTGCCCGAAGTGAACTAGAGAAGTGGTAAAAAAGGTGAAGTACTATTCATCAAAAATTTAACTTATATCCAGAGAGGGAATATTCATGGTTAGTATTAGAATGATAAATGAAGAAGATGCAGAGAAGCTGTTAGCATTGAATAAACAATTGGATCAAGAAAGTAATTATATGCTATTTGAACCATTTGAACGAAAAACGACTATAGAACAACAAGGTAATATTATTACTACATTTAGAAATTCAACTAATTCTACAATAATAGTGGCTGAACATGACAATAGATTAGTAGGTCATTTAACTGTAATAGGTGGTAATACAAATAGAATTAGACATAGAGCTCAAATAGTAATAGGGATTTTGGAAGAGTTTAACGGCAAGGGAATAGGAACTAGACTATTTAACGAGTTAGAACATTGGAGAATAAATAATCATGTAAATCGATTAGAACTGACAGTAATGGTTCATAATGAGCGAGCGATAAGATTATATAAGAAGATGGGATTTGAAATCGAAGGGATTAAGAAGAATTCTCTAATCGTAGATGGTAACTGTGTAGATGAGTATTATATGGGAAAGACCTATTGATAAGTGTCTCGATGAAGTGGCTGGCATCATAGTACATTAATCTAGAGTGTGGTAGCATCCAACTCCATGGGCACACTACAACACCTAGAATATACTTGGAAAGATTCGAATGGGACATACAAAGATAAATAAAATGAGGTGATCTGATGAGAAAGTTACGATATCAGGTGGCATGTAGTCTGGATGGCTTCATCGCAGGACCCGAAGATGAGTTCGACTGGATTATGCCAGAGCCCACATTTGATTTCGAAGAGCTTCATGCACAGTTCGACACACTCCTTATGGGTCGTCGGACGTATGAGATCATATGTGGTATGGGTGAAAGTTTTCCCGGAAAGCAAGTAATTGTTGCCTCGCGATCACTTCGGCAAGAAGATCATCCTGACATTGAGGTCGTGAGCGAGGGGCTTGAAGCACGAGTTCGCGAACTTCGTGCGCAACCTGGTCGAGATATCTGGCTCTATGGCGGAGGGGATCTCTTCTCACAGTTACTCTCGTGGAATCTTGTCGATACGGTCGAACCGGCGATCATCCCAATTCTTTTGGGAGGTGGGGTTCCGTTACTCGCTTCGCATGGAGTGCGCCGGCGTTTGGTATTCATTGGACAGCGCGCCTATCCCAGCGGAATGGTGCTCCTCAAGTACGAGGTACAATAGTCCATGCATGGGAATATTTGAATTCAGAAGCCCTGTATGCGCCAGCGCCTGATCCAATGAATGATTCATTTGAACAAATACCAATGGGGTGGAATAAACTTGCTAGTTGGATGAACAATAAGGGACAAATATCGTGCTGATCAAGAAAGATACTGGCTTGAAGAGGTATTGGTAATTGACAGGATTGTTTAGCGTTTAAAACCTAGGGAACATATAGCTCCTGCAGCGAGATACTGTGGGAGCTTTTTTTGCGTACTTAATTCTTTTTTAAGATTCAGATAAGAAAAATGTTATCTCTGCTGCTTAAAATAAAATTATGAAAAAAATTCACTGAAAGCTAAGGTGGGTGACAAATTTGAAATTCCAGGTGGTACAAATCTACGATTCTGTATGGCTGGATGGTGTGGGAGGAGGGCTTTCATCTTTTATCGCGGTTTCGAAGCTATCATCGACTAAGGTTTGGTTTATCTGCGGCAGCAACTTTTATATCGAATGTACTGATCTTCTCGAGGGATTGTGGAGTCTAATATTCTCTTTAATGAGTACCAGCTATGCTGATGAAAAACGTAATAAAATTGAGGTGTAGGTTATGGAGAATAAATTTGAAAATGCGGTGGACGATATTTTGGATAACTTTTTTGGAGATTTTAGAACAGAGGTTTTCTTACTCAACATTATTGCTGGAATCGGTTTAATCCTTTTGGGATTTGTGTTGCTGAAGAATAGAGCTTCGGAACGAAAGAATGTGTTTGGATGGATTGCACTTACCGTCGGATGTCTAGGGATGTTAAGCGGTGTTGCACAGTTTCTAGGTTACTTCTTGTCATAGATATATATAAAATGGAGAAATGTGTATTTGAATCAGTCGCACACAGTCTGCGGTAGCAGTTTGAAACGTATGGACAGGGTAATGCAAACGTCAGGAGAAGAAGTTTGTATGAACAGGACGGGCGCTCGAAAGAGCGGTCGTTTTTCGTATTGCTCTATATCTTACTAGTTAAATATGCAATAATCTAATTATGATAGCGCATACAAATAAACGAAATGCTCGGGTGATCATAGATGATAACAAGCAGACAACAGCGCATGATCAAGCAGTTGATGGCAAGCGACCGGTACATTTCGCTGCAGCAACTGGCCGATGAATACGGAATCTCGCTGCGGACGGTGCGGGCGGATTTGCTGCAGCTCGAGGATTGGCTCCGGAAACGGGGCGTGAGCCTGGTGCGCGACCGCTCCGCTGGCGTGCAGCTACGGCTGGCGACCGGTCAATCGGAGCAACTAGCCGTTCAGATGGGGGAGCGGCCAGATTATATGGATGCCGAGCAGCGGATTAGCCTGCTCCTGAAGCAGCTGCTTCAGGAGAAGAGCTTATCTGTGAAGACGGTCATGGAGGAGTACGGCATCAGCAAGAATACGCTGCTGCAGGATTTGAACGAAATTAGGGAGCGGCTGACGTGCTGGGAGCTGACTCTGAACAGAGACCGTGGGCAGCTGCACATCGAAGGCTCGGAGAAGCGGAAGCGCAGAGCGTATTTGCATCTGCTGCGCTCGGAAATTACAGACGATAAGCTGCTAAGGTATATTCTCGATCAGCGGGGAGCGAACTACTCTCCTATAATGCCATGGAAGGATTGGTTCGAGGCTCAGGATGCAGCGCTGCTGTTCGACACGATTCAGCGGCTCGAGGAGAAGATGGGGGTACAATTTACGGATGCCGGGTACTCCACGTTGATTCTGCATTTGCTGATGGCGATGGAGCGGCTGAAGGGGACACACTCGATTGAAATGGATCGTGAGTCCCTATCCGAGCTACAGGGTCATGAGACGTATGAGCTCATCAAGACCGAGGTCGTGCCGCTGATCGAGCGGCATTTTGGCGTGCAGCTCCCCGCCTCGGAGATTGGGTATATCACGCAGCATATTTTGGGCGCGCAGAAGCAGAGTCTTCCGGCAGAGGACCTCGTGATCGCCGATTTGGCCAAAGAGATCATTGTACGCATCGAACAGGAGCTTGGCCGGCCGCTGCAAATGATGGATCAGATTGTGCAAGGACTCGTCATTCATTTGAAACCTGCGATCTACCGGGCCAAGTTCGGACTTCAGTCAAAAAACCCGCTTTTGCAGCAGCTCGAAGCTCAGTATGGCTCACTGCTGAATGTGCTGGAGCGGATCGTCAACGAGGTAATGGCACCATGGGAAGTCACATTCGATCGGGATGAGGTCGGCTATATTATGTTCCACATCGGCAGTGGGCTAATTCCACCTAAAGCTCCGGCGCGCAAGCGCGTGGCGGTCGTATGTGGTTCTGGGCTTGGCACTTCGGCAATGCTGAAGCGGCGAGTGGCGGCGATTTTTCCACAGGTTGATATCGTGGGCAATTATTCATACAAGGAGTCAGCGGAGATTACTTTGCAGGAGGCAGATGCCATCCTTAGTACGATGGAGATCAGCCAGGTCCTGCAGGTGCCGTGGATGAAAGTATCGCCGCTCCTGAACCAGGAGGATCAGAAGCAAATCACGGACTTCCTTGGCGTATCGCCTTCAGGTGAATCGGCTGCTTATGCAGCGGCAGTGCAAGCGGTGAACGATATTTTTCAGTTGGTGGAGCGAAATGCGCATATCCATAACCGTAACCGGCTGCTGGAAGAACTGCTGCATCTGTTCCAGGGCGGGAGTCGACTGGGGGAATCCAGCGTAGAGGATTACAGTTTGACCGCGCTGCTGGCACCAGAGTCGATCTCGCTCGGAGCGGAGCCCATGTCTTGGGAAGAGGCCGTGCGCGAAGGGAACCTGCTCCTTATGCAGCAAGGTGTCTCGGACGCCAGGTATGGGGAGGAGCTAATCGAGATGATCTCCTCCAACAAGCATCCGTTCATTATCCGCGCGGGGATAGCTTTCCCTCACGTGTACATGCCGGAGTGCGTGAAGCGTACGGGCTTCAGCATCATGACTTTTCGCGAGTCACTAGCCTTCGGTCCGTCCGGTCAGCCGGTGTGGCTAATCATTACGCTGGCGGCGATGGACAAGGAGCGGCATGTTGTCGCACTCGGCACGCTGCTGGATGCGCTGAACGATGAGGTGTTCATGGTGGAACTTAAGAACTCGCACGACGGGCGGGAGATTTGGCAGAGACTGCGGAAGAAGGAGGGCTTCGCATGAAAAAAATCATCGTAGCTTGCAACAGCGGGCTCGGCACCAGCCTGATGATCCGACTGAATGTGGAGGCGCTCCTGAAGGAGTGGGGACTGAAAGCCTGGGTCGAGCATACGGACATTTCATCGATCGATACGTTTGATGCCGATCTGATTATCGGCTCGAGCTATATTATAGAATCGCTGCAGCTCGCCAAAGATGTTGAGAAGATCGGCGTGGACGATATTACGGATCGACATCATTTGAAAACCAAGTTGTTGGAAAGCGAGACGGTCAGACAATGGCTTGCAGGGTAGGTTCGTAAAGAACCGCTCACCATGCTAACACTACAGATAAAAGCGGGGGTTGCCCATGAACACAACGCAATTAGTCAGCAAAGGGCTGCTCGGGGAACCTGCCCTGCTGCTCGGAATTATCGCGTTTCTCGGATTGCTGTTGCAGAAACAGCCTTTCCAGCGACTGATCCATGGCACAATCAAGACGATGCTCGGCTACACGCTACTTCAAATCGGTGCGAACGCAGCCGGCTCATCCCTCTCTAATTTATCGGCCGTCATTCAGAAGGGATTCCGAATTATCGGGATCATTCCGCACAACGAGACGATAACGGCGCTCGCCCAGATTAATTACGGCGAGGAGATCGCGCTCATTATGCTAGCCGGGATGATTGTGCATCTGATGATCGCCCGGTTTACGAGGATCAAATATATTTTTCTCACCGGACACCATATGTTGTTCATGGCTTCGCTCCTCGCGGGAGTGCTCGTGTCGATGTCGATGCCACTGTGGAAAGTCATGGCTGCCGGTGGGATCGTTCTGGCCCTCTGCATGTCCTTTGCGCCGATGATTTCTCAGCCGTATGTTCGGCGGGTGACGGGGAACAACGACTTTGCGGTGGGGCACTTCAACAGTGTAGGTTATGTGCTGAGTGGATTCATTGCTTCCTGGTTCAAAAAAGGGCCGGAGCCGCCGGAGTCGAAGGGGCTACAGAAGTTGCGCTCTTTTTTTCAGGATCATATGGTCGTCATTACGGTATTTACTTTCGTACTGTTCCTCTTCTCCGGGCTGTTCATCTCGCCTGAAGGAACCCGGGAGATGTTCTCGGGACGGCATATTCTCGTCGTGTCCTTGATCCAGGCGACCTGGTTCGCCGGGGGTTGTTATGTCATTCTGGCCGGAGTTCGGATGCTGCTGTCCGAAATTGTTCCTGCCTTCAAAGGGATTGCTGACCGGGTCGTGCCGGGTGCAATTCCTGCGCTGGATTGCCCGGTGCTGTTCAAATTTTCGCCGTTTGCAACGATGATCGGTTTTTTGCTCAGCTTTACAGGAGGACTGGCGGCGATGATCGTACTTCTGCAGGTGCAGTACACCGTCATTATTCCCGGTGTCATCCCGCATTTCTTCGCCGGCGGAGCGGCGGGTGTCATCGCTTATCAAATCGGTGGCCGCAAGGGGCTGATCGTATCGTCCCTGATCCATGGATTCGTTATTACGATTCTGCCGTCTTTCCTCATTCCGCTGCTCACGAATCTGGGGTATTTGCGCGCGACTTTTGCCGACAGTGATTTCTCGGTCATCGGTGTGCTCGTGCATCAGCTGTTTATCTGGTTCGAATAAGGGCGATAATAGCCTAGTAAATTATAGCTCATGCCTTTAAAACAACAGCAGTACGAGAGCCTGATCTCATCCTCACCAGAGGGGTGTCGGGCTTTTTCGTGTGTCTGTTTTTTTGCCGCGAGAAGTGGCAGAGAGTTGGACTCACAGTATTGTAAGCGCAACCAATATAATAAAGCCATAAACATTAAAGGGGGATTTTACAGATGGGAAAGAAAAAATGGATCAGCTCGATCTCCGCACTGACGATGGCCGCACTGCTGTTTACGGGCTGCGGGTCGTCGGGCGGAAACACCGCTGCACCTGGAAATAACGCAGGAAGCGGGGACGCTGCACCGGCGAAGTCACAAAGCAAGCTAACCGTCTACATTGGATTCCAGGAAGATCATGCGGTTGCCGCGATCAAGAAGTTCACGGAGGATACAGGCATTGAAGCCAATATGATTCGGATGTCGGCGGGCGAGATCCTTGCCAAGGTTCGCGCGGAGAAGGACAACCCACAGGCGGACGTCTGGTACGGCGGACCGGCTGACACCTTCGTGCAAGCGACTTCGGAAGGGCTGCTCCAGCCGTATAAATCGCCAGTCGCTGAGAAGATCGATGCGAAGTATAAAGATCCAGACGGCAATTGGACGGGGGTCTATGTCGGCGCGGTCGGCTTTGCTTCCAATAAAGAATTTTTGGCGAAAAAAGGGCTAGAAGCACCGAAGAAATGGGAAGATCTGCTCAACCCGGCGTTTAAAGGCGAAGTCGTTATGGCAGACCCGGCTTCCTCCGGTACAGCTTACACCGCAATGTACACCGTACTGAAAGTGATGGGCAGCGAAGAGAAGGGCTTTGAATACCTCAACAAGCTGCATCCGCAAGTACAACAATATACAACAAGCGGCGCAGCCCCGGGTCGGATGGTCGGTATGGGCGAAGCTGGCGTAGGCATCCTGTTCGCGCATGACATTATCAAGTATCAAGAAGAAGGCTTTGACAGCCTTGAAATGACGATTCCTGAAGACGGAACGGGGTATGAGACTGGCTCGATCGGTATTATCAAGAACACGAAGAACGAAGAGCTGGCGCAAAAGTTCGTAGACTGGGCACTGTCCCCGGCCGGCCAAGAGTTGGGTAAAACCGTAGGCAGCTTCCAAAACCTCACGAACCCGGATGCGGTGGGGCCGGAGCAAGCGGTGAATCTGTCCGAAATTAATACAATCGATTACGACGTCGTTGAAGCCGGTAAAGAGCGTCAGCGTCTGATCGACAAATGGAGTGCTGAGGTCAAGAAATAACAATCTAGTTTGAACTTAAGAGAGGAGAGAGCTTGAATGAGCGCCATGTTTAAGAGATTCAAGCGCGAGCCGCTCCTGCCGATTCTCATCGTGTTGGTCATGCTCTGCTTACTCGTATTTATCGTCTATCCATTGTTTCAAATCATGAAATCCAGCTTCGTCGGGTCTACCGGCGAAGTTGGCTTACAAGGGTATCAGCGTGTGCTGTCCGGGGGTGGGTTATTCCATGCCTTGGTTAACTCTCTCGTGCTGGCTGTCCTGACGGCGACGTTATCCACGGCGATTGCTTATGTTTTTGCCTACACGTTCGCTTATGTGAAGGTACCGTTCAAAAAGCTATTTAACGGCATTGCAATTCTGCCAGTCATTTCACCACCGTTTGTCATTGCCTTGTCCGCTATGTTGCTTCTCGGGAAGCAGGGGCTGATCACCAAAAATCTGCTCGGACTCGAAAATGCGAATATTTACGGGCTGCATGGCCTGGTTCTAGTACAGACGCTTTCTTTTTTCCCGATTGCCTTCCTGACGTTGTCTGGGCTATTGCGTTCCATTAGCCCTTCGTTGGAAGAGGCCAGTCAGAACTTGGGCGCCAGCCGGCTGAAAACGTTCCTCAGTGTTACGCTACCGCTGTCCGTTCCGGGCATCGCCAACGCGTTCCTGCTGGTATTCGTTCAGTCTCTTGCCGACTTCGGGAACCCGATGACGATCGGTGGGAACTACTCCACTGTGGCCAAAGAGATTTACTTGCAGGCCGTCGGAAGCTACAACTTGCAGGCTGGGGCCGCCCTAGCAATGGTACTGCTGACAGTTACGATCATCGTCTATATCCTGCAAAATTTCTGGGTTGGTAAAAAAAGCTACGTTACCGTCACAGGCAAGCCTACCGGACAACGAAGAATGATCGAGTCCGGGGCGATAAAACATGGACTATTCACATTTTGTATGATCATGTCGTTTGCCGTTATTGCTTTCTATGCTCTTGTTCCGATCGGTTCGTTCATCAAACTGTGGGGCATTAACAACAGTCTGACGCTGGATCATTACAAATATGTATTTTCTATAGGTGAAAAAGCGGTGAAAGATACGCTCATGCTGGCCGTCGTCGCAACGCCAATCGCGGGATTTCTCGGCATGATCATCGCATTCCTGATCGTTCGCAAACGTTTCTTCGGTAAAAAAGCTCTGGAAATCATCAGCATGCTCTCCATCGCCGTACCGGGTACGGTCATCGGGATTGGATACATTCTCGCGTTCAACAAAGCGCCGTTAGCGCTGACTGGAACCGGCATCATTATTGTTGCTGCGTTCGTTGTACGCTCCATGCCGGTGGGCATTCGCTCCGGGGTAGCCGCCTTGCAGCAGATTGATCCGAGTATCGAGGAAGCCGCGACGAATCTCGGCGCCAGTGGAAGAAAAGTGTTCACGAGTGTGGTGCTGCCGCTCATCAAGTCCGCTTTTTTCAGCGGTCTCGTGAACAGCTTCGTGAAAAGCATGACCGCGATGAGCGCCGTCATTTTCCTCATCTCGGCCAAATACAATTTGATCACTGCATCGATTCTGGCACAAGTGGAAGCCGGCCGAATCGGAGTCGCAAGCGCCTACTGTACAATATTGATCTTGATCATGATCGTGGCGCTCATTCTGTTAAACTTGCTCGTGAGATGGATGGGTGGCAAAGAGCGGTCCGCTTGAGTGGCTGCGTCCATCCCTAAGGAGGTATATGAAAATGGCTAAATCCGTTACACTAAAAAATATATCGAAAGCCTTCACGAACGATAAAGGCGAGAAGTCTTACGCGGTCACTGGGGTGAACCTGGAGATCGGACAAGGTGAGTTCGTCACCCTTCTCGGTCCATCCGGCTGCGGCAAAACGACGACGCTCCGCATGATCGCTGGATTCGAGGACATCACTGAGGGGCACATTTACTTCGGAGACGAAGCGGTGGATCAGATTCCGCCGAACCGCCGAGACTGCACGATGGTATTCCAATCCTATGCGTTGTTTCCGCATCTGAGCGTATTCGATAACATTGCATATGGTCTCAAAATTAAGAAAATGGCCAAATCAGAAATGATCTCGAAAATTGAATCCGTCTTGGATATAATGAATCTACAAGATTATCGGGATCGGATGCCGAATCAGCTGTCGGGCGGTCAGCAGCAGCGGGTCGCGCTGGCTCGGGCGCTCGTCATGGAACCGGGCGTACTGCTGTTCGATGAGCCGCTGTCCAACCTCGACGCGAAGCTGCGCCTCGTGATGCGGGATGAAATCCGCCGCATTCAGCAGCAGATCGGTATCACCGCCGTGTACGTCACGCATGACCAGAGCGAAGCGATGAGTATGAGTGACAAGGTTATCGTCATGAATAAAGGAAAGATTGAGCAGGTCGGCACGCCAATGGAAATTTACCAGCGTCCAGAGACGAAGTTCGTGGCTGATTTTATTGGAACCGCGAACTTCCTGGAAGGCAAAGTCAAAGGGACGGAAGACAGCCGACTGCTCGTAGAGACAGCCTTGGGGGTACTGCGGATTCGCCGCGACGGTTACGAAACGGGAGACCGTGTGACCGTAATAATCCGCCCGGAAGCTGTCACTTTGGCTAAAGGCGGGAGGCTCCAGGGCATTGTGCAAAAAAGCGTGTTCATGGGTCAAGCTCAAGAATACGAAGTATTATTCGAAGGTCAGCTGTTCCAGATTACCGAGCACAACCCGATCCAGGAGAAGGTCTATCCGGTCGGTAGTGCTGTGTCGCTGGAGTTCGCGGAGGATGCTCTTCATGTAATTTAACTTCTGCATCATAGAAGAATGACATCATGTTAAGGAAGAAGGGAGATTGCATGAAAAAAATAGCGATATCCGCGTTGCTACTCTCTCTGCTGATGTCATTCCTTCTATCCGCCTGCGGCAAGGAGAGTTCCGGTACACTGACGGTGTATGCCGGATTGTATGAGGACCATGCCATCAAGGCGATTGAGACCTTTCAGAAGCAAACCGGCATTAAGGTGAATTACGTCAGGATGTCCAGCGGAGAGATTTTGTCTAGAATTAGGGCAGAGCGGAATTCACCTAAAGCCAGCATTTGGTTTGGTGGGCCGGCAGATACGTTCATCCAGGCCAAGGCCGAAGGTCTGCTGGAGCCGTATGTGTCCCAGAATGTAGAGGCCATCCCGGAGAATTACCGCGATCAGGAAGGGTATTGGACCGGTATTTATGTCGGCGCGATTGCTTTCGTCTCCAACAAAACGTGGTTGCAGGAGGTTGGTTTGCAGGCACCGCAATCGTGGTACGATCTGCTGAAGCCGGAATACCGGGGGATGATCTCGATGGCGGATCCGCGTTCCTCGGGAACAGCCTACACCACACTTGCGACACTTGTGCAGCTGTTCGGCGAAGACAAAGCGTTTGACTATTTGCGTCAGTTGCATCAGCAGAATGTCATCTATACCACCTCTGGCAGTGTCCCCGGAAGGACCGTTGGCATGGGTGAAGTCGGCACCGCCGTCATGTTTTCCCATGATGCGCTGAAGTTCTACAAAGAGGGCTTTCAAAACCTTATTATCGGCTTCCCGACCGAAGGCACGGGCTACGAGATTGGTGCCGTTGGCATCATCAAGGGCGGCCCACATCAAGAGGAAGCCCGCCAATTCGTCGACTGGGCGCTGACCAAGCAAGCCCAAGAGCTAGGTAAGCAGGTCGGAAACTACCAGCAGCTCACCAACCGCGACGCTATCGCGCCTGAAGAAGCGATCCCGCTGGAGAAGCTGAACGTCATTCCCTACGACCTCGACTGGACCGGCTTAAACCGTGAACGGTTGATTAATAGATGGACGACCGAGGTGCTGAAACTGGGTAAGGGGAGGGAATGAGGGATTATGCATTGGGTTCAAGTGGATGATTGGAACGAAACGAAAGATAAATAGTAGAATCAGAGATTATGGAATGATAAGCCTAGATGAGAAGGTTTGATCGAGAGCCTGGTTGCCGTAGTGCACTAGGCTCTTTGTTGTTTCCTCATTTTTACATATAGTGTATATTGGGGATAAATACAGCGAGGGAAATTGGCAGAGCTTGATATGAATGGTAGAAGGTTGATTGAAGTTAGCTTGTAGAAGGGATTAAATCATGAGACATGGTGAATTAATTGGTATGGGTAATACGGCAAATGTTTATCTTTGGGGAAATACAGAAGTTATTAAGATTTTTCATGATCATGAAAGTTCATTCTTTGAAGCAAACAAGGAAGCCAAGAATGCAGAGATCATTAATAATTTAAATCTAAGAGCCCCTAGTTATTCGGGTACATTGGAGTATGAGGGAAAACTCTGCCTCATATATGAAAGAATTGACGGACAGACTATGCTACTGCAAATTACTCCAACGGTATCTAGTATTACTCATTACGCGAAACAAATGGCTCAACTTCAATATGAAATGCATCAAGTGAAAATCGGAATTCAACCGAATTTAAAAAATGAATTATTGTATAGAATATCTTCTCATGAACTAATTAACGAAGATGAGAAACAAAGGATAAAGGACATTTTAGACCAACTGCCTGAGAATAATACCATTTGCCATTATGATTTCCACCCAGGAAACATAATTCTATCCTCTAAAGGACCGATCATTATTGACTGGTTGAATGCATTGGTTGGCCATGAGGCAGCAGATGTTGCAAGAAGTTCGATGATGCTTCAGTCTCATGCATTACCACCTAATGCTCCTGAAATATTGATACGAAGAGAGTATCGAGAGTTATTCCACCAAGAGTATCTAAGAGAATATTTAATATTATCTGGCAAGAAAGATGAAGAGATTAAAGAATGGATGGCTCCAACGTTCGCATATCGAATTGGTGAAATGAACGGTTTAGATCAAATTGAAATGCTGACAAGCTTGCAAATATTGTTAACTAAATAGCGTGGGGCGGCTCCTGTATCAATCCGAAGAAGTGGGGAACAGGTTGGATAGAATTAGATCTTGGACTTGAGCCAATCGAGATGGTTCAAAAAAGAGGTGTAGAAAGAAAATAGATAATGAATGGACATGTGCATTGCATAACTGTACAAAACATCTTGAGGATCATATCAAAGGAGGCTGATTCAATGAAGTATTTGTATCATTACTATGAATCGGTCAGAGGGCCATTTCAAACATTAACTGATTTGCCGCTTCATGAAGCTATGATAATCCAAGATCAACTTAAACAAGATAAATCGTTATTTGCAAGTAAACGATCCGATGAATATTTGTTTATTCGCAGAGATCTAGAGAAAAGAGCAAGGGAAATATTTATTGGTAAAGGCGGAAAACCTATTAGATCTAATCCTCACTACATGACATTAGGGAAATGCCAATGGCTTAAGGAATGGTATAAAGACGGAAAAGAACTTGAAATAGATATCGATGAGTTCAATGAGAAAACAATTAGTTTCACCTATGGAGATCTGTTTCCTACGATGCGTTTCCAAGATGGCAAGCCATATCGAGGACAGATATATATGAAAGAAGAGATTTATAAACTAATAAAAGAATATGGCTTGCCACAAGATTGGAATAGGCAAGGAAATAAAGGACCTGAAAGATATATTGAAGTGCAAATATGGGATGATAGACCATTAGTCAAGCATATTAGAAGATGAGTAAGACGTCGTATAACATAGATATCTATGCTGTGAGCCGCCTTTGGTTGGTTAAATAAAGAAGAGAGAATTTGATGAAGAGACTGGAATAACTGAATTAAAAGGCAGCATTAGAATAGCTAAGTCATATACAATAATTTATCCATATAAGGAAGGCCAATTAGAAGAACTACATCATATTGGAATAATTT
>JAFWEX010000012.1 GCA_017512705.1 Paenibacillus sp. | reverse complement strand
TTTTCAACTGATTGTTGATCCGTCAGGTCCAGTAACGCCGGATCCTATCCTTGTTCCTGTGTCTGTAACGTTTGCTACCTATACTATACCGTCAGCCCAAGAAACATTTGGGTCGAATTGGAAAATGGGTTACTCTCTTCTAGATGCAAGTGGGCAACACATCCCAGCACATCTTTTGCCTGGAGATTTGGAAATCGTCTTTTCGGACGACTTTAACATCTTAAGTAGGGATGGGAACATCGCTAATTTTTATAATATTCCTTCATCTGGGTCTGTAATACAAGGCTTGGTTCGAATAACTTCAGTTCAAAAAGGAATTGATTTCAGTCAAACTTTTCAACTGATTGTTGACCCGGTTGGAACGGGACAGCAATATATGGGGATTTCTATTTTATTGGAGGATACGGGAGCACAAGCAACGACAATTGCCGAGATGGATGAGATCAGAAGTATGTTCTCTTCCATTGATCCTTCGTTGAAAGTGACATGGGCGATGGATAACCGTTTTGTTTTTGGAGAGAGTCAACGTCCACAATTACAACGACTTTTACAATATGTGGATGCGTATGGCGATGAAGTGGGTATAGTCTCGGGTTATCCGAATAACAACTACTCCTTATCCCAGTGGGCAGACGAAATGAATTCTTGGATGTACATGTATCGCTATAACGCGTTTACTAACTTACATCAGGGTGGAACCAACGGTGACCCCTCGGTATGGAATAGTATTCCGGAACGGTACCGACCTAAATCATTGTCAACTCTTGCCGTTAATCCGGAACAAGCGTTGTGGTTGAAACAGCATTTCCAAATCGACTCTTTCATGGGATGGGCAGCAACACAATACAATGTTGACCAGCTTTCAGCGGAAGGATCACCTTTAATGCCATATTGGTCGAATATCAATAATCCAATGGTACCTGCCCAGTCTATGGCAGACAATAGTGGTCTTATCTTCATGAATGCTATAACGATAGATCCGATCGGATCACGTTACACTACAGGTTCATCCCGTTGGACGATTCATCCTGCCGACCCTTATGTTGTTGAATTGAGTGCTCTTCCTCAATTGCGTACGACCTCCAATTACATGAGTAATCCGTATCGTGATCAGAATACGCTCAATTACTTGTCACTGGTTATAGGCGCGAATTGGGTTATGCGAACACCAAATCTCAAAGAGAACTTGTCGAAGTACATTCAGCAGTTTCCACGAGAAGCGGTAACTCAAGTTGTGGGTGTTCACCAGTTAGCCGAGATCTACAAGCAACGTTCGGGAGGAACCAACGATCATAGCAAATTCACGTTAATGTTTCGCGGAACAGGCTACACCACTGCACTTGGGGGGAATGAGTCCCCAGCTAATCTTCGTTATCTTTGGATGGAGACCAAAACAGAAAGAATCATCCTATCCAAAGAAGATCAGGAGACGGAGTGGAATATTATCGATTTTACGGATTATTCCCGTACCCCGGTTCCGGTGCTGCCTTACACGCAAAATGGAGCTGCAGATGATATTAGCTATGTAACAGGAAGAAATTATAAATTAAATCCTACTGCACCACTAACTCCATCCGAATTGGATCGAGTATATAGGAGGTTGCAATCGTTGAATTTTAACGAACCGGTAGCTCAACCATAGTTCGACTACGAGATGATTCATATCCAATAGCCTTTATCTTTTGGCACGTCATAGTGCGGAAAGATAAAGGCTTTTTTGTTTTTTCATCATTTTGGATAAAAAAACAGGAAATTTTGCACACTGTATATAGAGCCATAATTTGCATCCAGTGTAGAAGGAGGGCAACACGTATATGTTTCGCAAACAAGAGAAAACGCTCATCATCGTCTGTCTGGTGGCTGCTGTGGTCGTACTGTATGCCGTGGTCAAAAGTATCATCCGCATTATGAGTTATTAGAGTGATTTAGATATAGAGTGAAATTGCTGTTGTACATAACCGTAACGACACAACGATAACGATTACGCCGAAAGAGGAGTGTACCTATGTCATCTTTGGACCCTGTACTGCTCAGCCGGATCCTGACCGGTCTGACCTTGTTTGTGCATATCATTTTTGCTTCTATTGGCGTAGGCGTTCCGCTTATGATTGCTTTGGCTGAATGGCGGGGACTGCGTACCAATGATATTCATTACACACTACTGGCTCGGCGGTGGGCACGAGGTTTTGTAATTACAGTGGCCGTAGGTGTAGTTACCGGCACGTCCATTGGGTTACAGCTGAGCTTGCTCTGGCCGATGTTTATGCGTGTAGCTGGTCAGGCTATCGCATTGCCGCTTTTTATGGAGACATTTGCTTTTTTTGTGGAAGCCATCTTTCTCGGGATTTACTTGTACACCTGGGATCGTTTCAAAAAGAAATATACGCACATGCTGTTGCTGATTCCAGTCGCTCTCGGCTCATCTGCTTCTGCGATCTTTATTACAACCGTGAACTCTTTCATGAACCAGCCGCAAGGCTTTACCTTGATTAACGGCATCATGAAAGATATCGATCCAATTGCAGCCATGTTGAACCCGGCGACACCGACTAAAGTCTCCCATGTGCTTGCTTCGTCCTATACTTTGAGCGCTGGTGTACTTGCAGGCATTGCAGCGTTCAGTCTGCTGCGTGGACGGACTCATGTGTATTACAAAAAAGCACTCAAGCTCACCACGGTATCTGCCCTGGTGTTTGCCATTAGCACCGTCATGATCGGTGACTCGTCCGGAAAATTTCTGGCGAAATATCAGCCGGAGAAGCTGGCTGCCGCCGAGTGGCATTTCAAGACCATGAAAGAAGCTCCACTGATTTATGGCGGTATATTGGACGAGAATAACGAGATCAAATATGCAATTGAGATCCCTTACGCACTCAGCATTCTGGCGGGAAATCGCCCCGATACTGAAGTGAAGGGACTGGAGGAGTATCCTGCGGACCTTAGACCGCCGCTATCGATCCATTACATGTTTGACCTTAAGGTTACAACAGGCGTCATCATCTTGATGATTCCAATTCTATACGTACTGCGACGCTGGTTGCCAGGACGCAAGCCTTATCCGAAATGGCTTCTCCTGGGTATTGTATTCCTTGGCCCCTTGGCGATGATTGCCATTGAACTTGGGTGGATGTTTGCCGAGGTAGGCAGGCAGCCCTGGATTTTGCGCGGGTATATGAAGGTGGCCGAAGCGGCGACGACATCCACCTCGGTCGGCTGGATGCTGATTCTGTTTATCTTGCTGTACCTGGTGCTGTGTTTTTCATGTATTCGGGTTATCAGCAAGCTATTTCGTAATAAGGAAGCGGAGAAGGAACTGGATTCGCTCGGACTGGAAGGAGGTATCGTGCATTGAGTTTTGAAATTGCAGGCATCGCCATACTGTGGACATTTCTGTTCGGTTATCTCATCGTAGCATCGATTGATTTCGGCGCAGGTTTTTTCAGCTTTTACAGCATATTAACCGGACATGAAAACAAAATTCATAACATCATTCAGCGTTACCTCTCCCCCGTATGGGAAGTGACGAATGTGTTTCTTATTTTCTTCGTAGTGGGGCTGGTTGGGTTCTATCCCGACAGTGCGTTTTATTACGGCACGGCCCTGCTTGTCCCGGGTTCCCTGGCAATTGTGCTGCTGGCAATCCGAGGCGTTTACTACGCTTATAATACCTACGGCAACCACGGTAAAAACAACAAAATCTACCTTGCACTTTATGGCGCGACGGGATTGCTGATCCCGGCCGTGTTCTCCACCATTTTGGCGATATCCGAGGGTGGAATTATTGAGCAGGTGGACGAACAAGTTTTTTTTCGCTGGCGTGAATTTTTGACGAATCCCTATACATGGTCTGTTGTTTTGTTAGCCTTGGTCAGTGTGCTGTATATCTCCGCGATGTTTCTGTCCTATTATGCGAAGCGTGCGGGGGACGAGACAGCCTTCGGAGTGCTTCGGGAATATGCACTGCTGTGGAGCTTGCCCACCATTTTTGCAAGTTTCCTTGCTTTTCTACAGATTAACAAACAAAACCCTGCTCATTTTGAGCAAATGGTCAATATGTCATGGATGTTTATCGCCTCTTTTATTTGTTTTGTTATCGCGGTGTCGCTTGTATGGAAAGAGAAATATCTAGGCTGGTGTTTTATTGCAGTGATGCTGCAGTTTGCTTTTGCCTGGTATGGATATGGTCGTTCTCATCTGCCATACATTCTGTATCCATATATCAACATCTACGACAGCTTTACTAACCGAACGATGGGTATTGCACTGATCACGGCGTTTAGTCTGGGGCTGCTGGTGCTGATACCGTCTTTGATCCTTATTATGAAGCTGTTCTTGTTCGATGCCAATTATGTGCGCGGTAACACTGGGAAAAAGAAAGGATGACTTCGCCATGCTTGTGACCATTTCGAGTATCACGTACACCATAGCTGTTCTTCTTACAAGGCTATTATCAGTGCTGAGATCTGTTACGCTAACGGGCACCTCTTCAAGCTTCCACTTGCAGCCACTGCTGGAGGAAGGGGTCAAAGGTATACCGGGAATCACAGGGCTCAGCTTCTTTGAAACGATTACGATCATGTATGCTCCGCCGCTTATTATAGTGGCTGCGATTGTTTTTCTATTTATCTATATGGCGGTGTACAAAAATCCAAGAGATTGATTACATTCGTTTGTGCTGGTGGTACGTCTCGCCGGGAACCGGGTAATTGGATGTCAAGAACTGAGGAAGGGAGGAGGCCCCTTCATGCCTAAAATCCGTTATAACAATATCGATAATGTGAGCACAGACAAAACACTGAAAGAGTTCAAGCAGTGGAGAGAACAGCGCCGACGCAAAGTGAAGGACTACTCCTATAAAGTCCCTAAACATGAGCCTGAACTGGATTATTTAAATGCCAATCGGGAAGAAACCACGATAACGTGGATCGGACACTCTACCTTTTTCATCCAATATTATGGGTTAAATATCGTAACTGACCCGGTGTGGGCGGAGAAAATGGGATTTCAACGCAGGCTCGGTGCCCCTGGCATTCGAATACAGGATATTCCGCCGCTTGACGTTATACTTATCTCTCATTCACACTATGATCACTTGCATCTGGCATCTCTGCGCAAGTTGGTTACAGCGAATACACTCCTGGTTGTGCCGGACGGCCTGAGACGCAAAATGGTCCGTAAAGGATTCCATCGGTGTCAGGAGATGAAGTGGTGGGGGCATCTGGTGTTCGGTGGAGTAAAGATTACGTTTGTACCTGCTCAGCACTGGACGCGCCGTACGTTGTTTGATACAAACACGTCCCATTGGGGTGGTTACGTACTGGAACCGAACCCTGTTACACAGGGGTCTGAAGAAAGCGCTGCGGCGATGGAGACCTCGGACAAGTCAGCTTCCGTTACTCCGGAATTACAGCAAGCAACTGGTGGGAAAATAGCAGCAGGCGATCCACCGATCCTTTATTTTGTCGGAGATACAGGGTATTTCAAGGAGTTCAAAACGATTGGTGAACGCTTTGATATTGATGTCACTCTGATGCCGATCGGAGCCTATGAGCCAGAATGGTTCATGACATCTCAGCATGTTACGCCAGAAGAGGCTTTGCAAGGTTTCGTGGAAACGGGTTCACAGCTCATGGTGCCTATGCATTATGGGACATTCAAGCTGGCGGACGACACACCCAAGGAAGCATTGGACAGGCTGGAGGCGGAACGTAAGCGGTTGGGTATCGCTAAGGAGCGGATTCGGGTGTTAGGGCACGGTGAGACTCTTCGGATCCGGCATAAAGCCGGTGAACAGGATAAACAACACTAGAAAAATTCCATAATCTATACATGAACAGGGCTAACAAATGCCCGACAGATATGATAAGCTAGGAGTATACGTGCATGAACAGCATATTTACCTAAACTTTAATCCGTAAAAAGCGGCTGATTTTCGAATTTGCCGCTTCTTTGTGTTATAATATGGTGCCAGAATAGGCATCGGATATTGAATCCAAGATTTTTAGCAAGTTGCTATTCATGCAGTATGCAGATTAATCTATAAAGGATGGTATGCTTAATGATCAGTACAAGCGGCATCACGCTCCGCTACGGAAAACGTGCACTTTTTGAAGATGTGAATATCAAATTCACGCCAGGCAACTGTTACGGCCTAATCGGTGCAAACGGGGCCGGCAAATCAACGTTTCTCAAAATCTTGTCCGGCGAGATTGAAGCCAACTCGGGAGAGGTGCACATCACCCCGGGCGAACGTATGGCCGTTTTGAAGCAAAACCACTTTGAATATGATGAGTACCCGGTTCTTGAAACGGTTATTATGGGTCATGCTCGTCTGTATTCCATTATGAAAGAAAAGGATGCCTTGTATGCGAAGGCTGACTTTACGGAAGAAGACGGTTTGCGTGCAGGTGAACTCGAAGGTGAGTTTGCCGAGCTGAATGGCTGGGATGCAGAGCCGGATGCAGCAGCACTCCTGATCGGTCTCGGGATCGATCGCGACATGCATGACAAAAAAATGGTAGAGCTTAGCGGTAACGAGAAAGTCCGCGTATTGCTGGCACAAGCCTTGTTTGGCCGTCCAAACAACTTGCTTCTCGATGAGCCTACCAACCACTTGGATCTTGAATCCATTCAATGGCTTGAGAACTTCTTGATGGATTATGAAGGTACCGTTATCGTGGTATCCCATGACCGTCACTTCCTGAACAAAGTATGTACGCATATTGCGGACATCGACTTCGGTAAAATCCAGCTGTACGTAGGTAACTATGACTTCTGGTACGAGTCCAGCCAATTGGCGCTTGCGTTGCAGCGGGATGCCAACAAGAAAAAAGAAGAGAAGATCAAAGAGCTGCAAGCCTTTATTCAACGTTTCTCCGCGAACGCTTCGAAGTCCAAACAGGCGACTTCCCGGAAAAAACAACTCGACAAAATTACGCTGGATGACCTTCGTCCATCGAACCGTAAATATCCGTTCATTAACTTCAAGCCTGAGCGTGAAGCGGGTAAACAATTGCTGACTGTGGATCGCCTGAGCAAAGCGGTTGAAGGCGAGAGCATGCTGAACGATATCAGCTTTGTGGTGAACAAAGGTGACAAAATTGCTTTTGTTGGTCCGAACGGAAATCCTAAATCCCTGCTGTTTGATGTGCTGATGGGTGAAACCGAAGCAGATAGCGGTGAATACACTTGGGGTGTAACCACAACGCAGGCGTATTTCCCGAAAGATAACTCGAAATACTTCGATGGTGTAGAGATGACTCTGGTGGATTGGCTTCGTCAATACTCCAAAGATCAGGATGAAACGTATTTGCGTGGTTTCCTGGGTCGTATGCTCTTCTCCGGGGAAGAAGCCCTGAAGAAAGCAAATGTATTGTCAGGTGGAGAGAAAGTCCGCTGTATGCTTGCTAAAATGATGCAGACTGGAGCGAACGTGCTCATTCTGGATGAGCCTACGAACCACTTGGACCTCGAATCCATTACCGCACTAAACAATGGTTTGATCGATTTTGATGGAACGATGCTGTTCACATCTCATGACCATCAGTTCATCCAAACGATTGCAAACCGTATTATTGAAATTACGCCTACAGGTCTTATCGATCGTCAGATGAGCTATGATGAGTATCTGGAAAGTGAAGAGGTTAAAGAGCTTCGCAAAAAGATGTATCCCGTTGAAGCTTAATAACGATGTAGAATAAGAATTAACAAAAAACCGCAAGTCCTCCCATGGAGGGCCTGCGGTTTTTTTCATTGCTGATTTTGCAGTTCTAACTCATCCGGGATCCTAGGAACCGCCTGTACGACGACGCTGGTTGTTCGGCTTTTTGTTATTCTGGCTTTTCATGGCTTTTGGACCGCCTTCAAAGTAAGCACCAGACGGGTTACTGGAATTTTGCTGCTCTTTCTTTTGGGCCAGCTTTTGACGAATTGCATCCTGCAGGCTGATTTTTTTCGGCTCTTTATTTTCGCTCATTGTATATCCCTCCCGGTCTTGCAATAAAGCCGTCCAATTTGGACGGGATGTACTCATTTTATACGTTTTATAAAAGCCTCACAAGGGCAACATGATAAAATGCCGCTTTTCACGAGTTTTGTCTAAGCCAACATTGTTTCCTGTCTACTACAGCTCTGCCTTCCTAAAACTTTGTTTCGGCTTGCCTACAGCCATGCTACTTAGCAACATTGTTTCTATAGACCCACATGACATGTATTTGGTAGTATGAGAAAACCTTATTGGACATGTGAAAAGGAGTGTCGTCCGCTTGAACGCTTATGAAGAAATACGCAAAGGAGAGCGAGGAGCCTGGATCAGCATTGTGGCATACCTCGTGTTATCTGCTTTTAAACTTATCTGTGGATATTTGTTTAATTCCAGTGCTTTGCTCGCAGACGGTATTAATAATGCTACGGATATTGTGGCATCCGTTGCGGTACTGATCGGTCTGCGCATCTCGCAAAAACCGCCAGATTCGGATCATGCCTATGGCCATTTTCGGGCAGAGACCATTGCAGCATTGATTGCATCATTTATTATGGCCGTCGTAGGACTTCAGGTATTGGTCGAAGCGGTTCGCTCCTGGTATGCGGGGGATTTCGCGGCTCCAAATCTCTGGGCAGCCGGTGTAGCGGTAATCTGTGCGGTGGTCATGTTGGGTGTTTATCGTTACAACTCCCGACTAGCCAAAAAGATTAATAGCCAAGCTTTGCTTGCGGCGGCCAAAGATAATCGATCCGATGCCTGGGTAAGTATAGGTGCTGCTATTGGTATTGTCGGCTCGCAGTTCGGACTTCCATGGCTGGATAAAGTGGCTGCTATTCTTGTAGGTCTGCTGATCTGCAAAACAGCTTGGGAAATTTTTCGTGACTCGACACATCTGCTTACAGATGGATTTGATCAAAAGCAACTCACTGATTTGAGATCAGCCGTTGCCCGGGTACCAGGTGTAGAAATGATCAAGGATGTCAAGGCACGAGTTCATGGCAGCCATGTTCTGGTTGATGTGGTCATTGAAGTAGATGGGGGATTAACGCTGGTGGAAGGTCATGAAATCTGTGATCAGGTTGAGGAACGACTGAAACGATCGCATAATATTATGCATGTTCATGTGCATGTCGAGCCGCGAGCTTAAGAACCAGGTAAGACATAAATTAAGTCTAGCGGGAGATTCTACATCAATCATATGAAAAGAGGACAGACGCGCAACACTGCGTACTGTCCTCTTTACTTATGTTAAGATAGATTATACCCTATTATTGGATAGCAACGTGAACCCATGCTTTGCCTTTCCAAGTGTACACTTCAACCCATTCTCCACCGTCGAATCCATCAACTACTTCACCTGTAGTGTCAATAACTTGAGCGCCAAGAGCTCCGATTGGTTTGCCATTCGGTGCATCGTAGAACCAAGTGCGCTCCAACAGGTTGAGCAGCATCGTTGGCTTAACGACTTCGTCACCTGGTTTTACCAGTGGCTCATCAAACTTCACGTCAGGTGTTGCAGGTGTACTTCCATCTGCATTGTAGGTGCTACCTGTTACGGTTTCTACCTTGCCTTCTACAGTCTCAACAGCGGGTTTGTTTACTTCAACAGCCGGTGTTGTTGTCGTTGCTTCTGTGCTGGATGCTGGTGTAGTTACGGTACCAGTAGCTGCCTCTTCTGCTCCGGCAGCAGCAGCCATAGAACCCATCAATGTTAATGCAGCGGCAAAACTTACGATTTTTTTCATTTGTTTTTCCTCCTTGGATAATATGTAGTATTGTTGCCCTGTGTTAAAAGTAACCAAGCAGGTTACCTATGAATCACAAATTATAACAATATTTTCTTTAATCCTCCAGAGTCAACGGACGCATCTGTGGGTATATAGAAAACCCTTAAAAATCATACTTCTGTGGTATAAAACAAGGCTGGCTATATAAAAAAAGTCCTGTTTTTTCAGGACTCTTCGTTGGTTTATGATGGAATAAAGCAGGAGGGAGTGTAATACATAAATATAGAAAAATAGGCATATACACCTGTATATGAACGCACAAAAGCCGACGTGCCCTGAGGCTCCATCGGCTTTCGTATGTAATTCTCAGATGATATTCATTTAGATATCAACACTTTATCGCATTCGGCTTCGTCCCGTAATAAGAGAGATGATGAAAAGAACAACAAAGATGAAGAATAGTACTTTGGCAATGGAAGCAGCTGCTTCAACAATTCCAAAAAATCCGAAGATTCCAGCAACCAGTGCAATAATCAGGAAAATGACAGACCATTTTAACATGAGAATTCATCCTTTCGTGATATAGTTTATGGCGTGAGTTGTTCTGCCTCACTGCCTGGTGTAGTCTAACCTTAACCGAGTGTAGATGACTTGAAACATGGTGTTTTTCTCTTCTTCTATACTTCGCTGGATAACTGTTTTCTTTTGTTTCGCCCGAGAAAGGCTCGGGTAACTATAGCAATAACAAAACCGAATGCAACCATGGAAAGAGAGGTTTTTTTTATGATCTATCAAATCAGCGTAGCCCTGATTGCAGTGGCATTTGCGGTACTCGTTTTCTTTTTGATTCGTACATTGAAATCGGCTCAGAGCTCACTGGACAATGTGTCCCAGACCCTGCAGGAAGTACAAAAGACCATTGATGAGCTCAGTTACGAAGTGAAACAGACAGTAAGGCATGCGAATGATATCACTGCGGATGTGCAGCACAAAATGAAGAAAATTGATCCGGTGATGGAATCCGTTGAGAATTTGGGAGAAGTGCTAAGTGAAGTGACCGCAGCAGCCAAGCAGGTGTCCACTACACTGATGACCCGATTTCAGACGAGACAATCCAAGGCAGTTAAAACGCCAGAGTCCAATGAGGTAAAGGCTCCACCTGCAACACAAGCGGAGCGCACATTGCAATCCTACGAAGCTACATATCAAGATAAAGCTAAGGGGGGCAAGGATTGGATGAATTATATTGATATTGCGGCTAATATCTGGCAGCGTATGCGTAAATAACATGACCGTATTCTGAATTGTAGTGAAGTCTTCAGAGCGGTGATGAACTTGATGAAAGGGTGAGAATCATGATGAAACTACTGCTAGTGACGATGTTTAGCGTAATTTCTCCCTTTTCCGTTCAACCGGCAGCAACCCCTGCTGCTCACGACATGCAATGGACGGTAATGGAGGAGCAGATGCCAGTAATGAAATTGGCTACTGATCATCCCGAGACGTTCGAGCAGTTTCGGACTCTGAATGGCGTTTCACTGGAGAGTGGGAAGCACGAGTTATTTAATAAAATGGGCGAGCCGCTTGATATTAAAGAAGATCCTTATCTGGGATGCCCGGAATATCAGTTTCAAAATGTGCATGTTGGGGTATGTGAAGATACAGACATTATTCAATATGTACATGTCGATGGTTCACATGATTACTTGAATTTGAATGGCGAGTCTATCCCGATGCATATCGAACCTATTCACCAAGCGCTAGGCGAACCTTATTATGTTGCGGAAGATGGCGAAGTGTACATTCGTGGCTCGTATGCCATTAAAGTGTATATGAGGCCGGGTTCCAGTGAGATCGAAGGTGTTGATTTATTTGATGCTACAGTGACTTGAATCAAATGATTGCTACTTGCGTTTCAACCTATCACCCTAGGGTTATATACTATAGAAGCTCGATATAGAAGATTAAATCAGAGGAGAGTGGAAACGATGAATTCAACCAACGAAAAGGCTTTTGCCAAAGTGGTAGAAAACGGAGTTCAAGCAGTAGAAGCGGTGAAAGAATTGCAGGCTACTGGATACTTAGCTGATCATATCTTCGTGCTTGCCCATGAGAAGGATCGTACTGATCGCATTGCTGATACGGCAGATGCTAAGGAGATTGGCATCAAGGAGGAAGGGCTCTTTGATTCCATGGCCAATCTGTTCCGTTCACGCGGTGATGAACTCCGGGCCAAGATCGTATCGATGGGCTTTACAGAAGCTGAAGCTGATTTTTACGAGAGTGAGCTAGATAAAGGCAAAGTAATGGTGATTGCCAAAAAGAAAGACTGACATTCAAAGTCTGAAATCGGATACGACAGTGAGGCTAACGCCCCGCGGCGAACCCGAAAAGGCTTAATCAAAAACATAGATAAGGAATGGGGCTAACCCCATTCCTTATCTATGTTTTTGCAAGTTCTAGATTAGGTATGATATTAGGGCTGCAACGAACGATGCAAGAACAGATCAGCAACAAATCAACAACGATAATATATTGAAGGGAACCACCTTAATGGTGCTATTTTCAGATAGTCCTTTTTTGGTTTTTTCATTATAGTTATACTAGTAATTGTTATGTTTACTGTCTCTCAGAATGCAAAATTTGTATAAATAAGGTTGTTCGTTGAATAGATACTAATCGACAAACCCGGACGCCAAAGATAAGGAGATAGAAATGAGAATACTTATTGTTGACGACAATCCGACCAATGTTATTATCATTCGAGAAATTTTGAAGAAAGAAAATTATCGTGATATTGTGACAGCAAGTTCAGCTATAGATATGTTCGAAATATTGGGGATCGGTGAAGATAACAGCGTACTACGTCCCAAACCGTCGGATATTGACCTGATTTTGCTGGATATGATGATGCCAGAGATGGATGGAATTGAAGCCTGCAGTATTGTTCAAAAGTACGATAATTTGAAAGACATCCCAATCATTATGGTGACTGCCATAGGTGATTCCAAGAAGCTGGCCGAAGCACTGGATGCGGGGGCATCTGATTATGTGACGAAGCCAATTAACAAAGTGGAATTGATGGCTCGAATTCGGCTGGCATTACGTCTGAAGCAGGAGAAAGACTGGCACAAGGAACGTGACCAGCGGATTCAGGATGAGCTGAAACTTGCAGCGATGGTGCAAAGTGCTGTACTAAGTGATCCGATCAAAGATCCATTGTTTCAAGTACATGCCATCTATAAACCATCCTTTGAGCTGGCAGGTGATCTCTACTCCTGGTTTCCACTGGGTGAAGGACGGTACGGCGTACTGCTTCTGGATATGATGGGGCATGGCATATCTTCATCCTTGTTCACGATGTTTATTGCATCCGTTCTCAAAGATACGGTAACAACGTATGTAGATCCGGAGAAGGTTATTCAGGAGCTGAATCGTCGCTTTAATCAGCTGCAACTGGGAAAACAGCTGGTACAGTATTATTTTACGGCAATTTATTTAGTTGTGGATACACGAATGAAACGTATAGATTATGTAAACGCAGGGCATCCTCCGGCTCTATTCTTCCGTAGTGATGGTAGTGTGACGTCATTTGACAGCGTATGCTGCCCTGTAGGCTTGTTCGACAAAATGGATATCGAGCCTCAGACCATTCATTACGAGGGCGATGGACACATTGCCATCTATACAGATGGTTTACTTGAAGCTGTTCAGGGTGACCAGGAGCAGCAGATCGAGTTCTTGAAAGAACAATTAACAGGCTCCCATGCATGGAACGAAGAAGCGATGCAAAAGTTGTTTTTTGATGACGAATTGAATCCGGAACGGGACGATGATAAATGTCTGGTGTGGATTACATTGGATAAAGGGGCGGTAACAGAATGAAAATCAGGAATAAATTGCTGATTGGTTTCACCGCCTTGATGGCAATTATGATCATCCTCACCTTTGTGAGTTACGAACGGCTGAACAGCAGTAATGAACGTATTGATCAGATGTATCAAGAACGCTATCTTAAGGTGCGTTTTACTTCTTCAACACGTGGGGAAGTCAATGATATTGCCAAAGTGCTGGCTAACTTGTTACTTAACCCGAACAAATCGATTAGTGCGACTGAAACTGATGTGAACAAGATGAAGGAACAAGGTGTTCGTTATTTGGAGGAAGTGAGGAAACGGGCAGATAGTGCTTCCGAGCATCAACTTGTCGATCGTGTGAATAATGCGTGGGATGCTTATACGAATTATGCCACAAGAATAATTAGTTTGATGGCCCAGAATCGAGTGGAGGATGCAAATAACTATCGTAATTCCACCGGGCTTGCCGTTCAGAAGGAAGCAGTGGACAGCTTGAATGCATTGTCTCGATATCAGGATCAAGAGATTGACGCCGAGATCAAGGATGCTCATGCCGCCTATACCAAGGCAGTTCAGATGACGATCATTATTATGACCGCCGGATTATTACTTGCCTTGGGAATCATTCTGTGGGTGCTTCCAAGCATTACACGTGGTTTGAATACTGTTTCGATGATGATTACAAGTTTTGGCAAAGGGCGATATAAAACGATCCGCCGAATTCAAATTAAGTCGACCGATGAGATCGGTCAGATAGCCACCGTTTTCAAAGAAGTCTCTAATGATCTGGAAGAAAAGATGGAGATTGAGAAAGCATATGTGCAGGCTCAACAGGACCAGAATTGGATGAGTTCCAACATTGCGAGAGTGCCAGAATTACTCCGGGGAATCGGTTCCATTCGTCAAATCTCTCAGATGTTTATTAGTGAATTCACCCCTGTTCTAGGTGCTCAATTGGGCGTCGTATATCTAATCGATGAGGAAAAACATCCGGATGAATTGAGACGTTACGGTTCATATGCATTTGAAGAGAATGGAGAGCTTGGTAAAGAGGTGTACCGGATCGGAGAAGGACTGATCGGTCAAGCTGCACTCGATATGAATCCAATTGTGATGGACCATACACCTGATGAATATGTGAGCATCGGTTCTGCTTCGGGTTCGGGACGGGCTGCGAGCATTATGATCTATCCAGTTGTGTTTGAAGATGAATTGATCGGTGTCGTCGAGCTGGCTTCTTTTGAAGTTTTTAGTGAGATACAAAAGCAATTGTTTGGTCAACTGATTTCCAATTTAGGCGTCGTTCTTAACAACGTTCGCCGGCGTCTTCGTGTGGAGGAGCTGTTGCGTGAATCCCAGGCTCTTACCGAGGAATTGCAGGTGCAATCGGAGGAATTGCAGACACAACAGGAAGAACTGCGTCGTTCCAATGAAAATCTGGAAGAACAGACTGATGCACTTAAACGTTCTGAGGAACTGCTGCAACGTCAGCAGGAGGAACTGGAGCATTTTAACACAGAGCTGATCGCCAAGACGCGGGCCCTTGAAGAACAGGTGCGCGAAGTGGAAGAGAAGAATGACGAAATCGAGAAAACGAAGACGCAATTGGAACAACAAGCGATGCAATTGTCGATGACCAGCAAGTACAAGTCTGAATTTTTGGCGAATATGTCGCATGAACTGCGAACGCCTCTCAACAGTTTGCTCATATTGTCTCAGTTATTGTCGGAGAACAAGGAGGGTAACCTCAGCAGCAAACAGCAAGAGTATGCTCAGACCATCTATATGTCGGGTGCAGACTTACTGAAGATGATTGATGAAATTTTGGACCTGTCCAAAGTGGACGCCGGCAAGATGGACATCAACTATGAGACCGTTCGAATGGATGAGTTGACCCATTTTGTCACCCAGAACTTTAGTCCAATGGCTAACAAGAAAGAACTGGATCTGAATATTCGTTTCGACAGCTCACTGCCTGAATGGATCTATACGGACAGTCACCGAGTGAAGCAAATTTTACGGAATCTATTGTCGAATGCATTCAAATTCACGAATCGGGGCTCGGTTAGTCTGATTGCACGGCGTGTGAAGCCAGAGGAATTGCCTGGATACCTGAATACAAATCAGGAATACCTCGGATTCAGCATCAAAGATACAGGGATTGGCATTCCGTCCGACAAAACGGATCTGATCTTCGAAGCATTCCAACAGGTAGACGGTACAACTAGTCGAAAATATGGCGGTACGGGACTCGGCTTGTCGATTAGCCGCGAACTGGCTCGATTACTCGGCGGGGCAATACATGTGGAATCCTCGGAAGGGGTGGGAAGTACCTTCACATTATTCCTTCCAGATAACCATGAAGAAGCTGAACGTGCAGAGGAAGTAGCAGCTAGAGAAGCTGCGGTATCTTCAGAACAACAACAAGGACTTCAAGAGCAGAAACCAGATACGAAGCTTGTTCGTCCGGCTCAACAAACCATTCTTGCACCAGACCCGGAACAAGGTCGTTTGACGGAAGTACCTTCTGCACGCAGTCCAGAAATCAGCCGGATTGAGGATGACCTTCATCAGATTCAGGAAGGTGATAAGACGCTGCTGATCATTGAGGATGATGTGAAATTTGCTCAAATTCTAATGGATATGGCTAGAGGACGGGGGTTCAAGGCGTTAGTCGCTCTTCAAGGGGATACCGGTCTGGAGATGGCTCGTGAGCACTTGCCTGATGCGATCATACTTGACATCCAGTTGCCTGTTATAGATGGATGGACGATCCTGGGTGAATTGAAGAGCAGTTCAGTAACACGTCATATTCCCGTGCATGTCATCTCGGTTGTGGATGATATGAAACAAGGGTTGATGATGGGTGCCATTGCGTATCTTAAAAAACCATCCAGCAAAGAGGCATTGGACAAAGCGTTCTCTCAAATTGAATCCTATACAGAAAATCAGTTGAAACGATTGCTCATCGTGGAAGACGATGAGATTCAGCGTACAGCCATCATTGAGTTAATTGGTCATGATGATGTGGTTATTACGGCCGTATCTACAGGTCAGGAGGCGCTGAATGAATTGCACAGTCAGCGTTATGACTGCATGGTGCTGGACTTAATGCTAACAGATATGACCGGTTTCGAGATGCTGGACCAGATTCGTGATGATGAGTATTTGAATGATCTGCCTATTATCATTTATACGGGGAAAGAACTGGATTCAAAGGAAGAGATGAAGCTTAGGAAATATGCAGAGTCGATCATTATTAAAGACGTGAAGTCACCAGAGCGCCTACTCGACGAAACGACGCTGTTCCTGCATCGGGTAGAAGCTAATCTGCCCGAGGATAAACGCCGTATTTTGCAGAAGTTGCATAATAAAGAAACCTTGTTTGAAGGCAAAAAGATACTGCTTGTTGATGATGATATACGAAATGTGTTTGCGTTATCCAGTGTGCTTGAAGGGTACCGTATGGATGTTACGTTTGCCGAGAACGGACGCGAGGCTCTGGAAGCACTAGAGAAAAATCCAGAATTCGATCTGGTGCTGATGGATATGATGATGCCAGAGATGGACGGTTACGAAGCGATGACACGGATCAGACAGAACCCGAAATTTGAGAAGTTGCCTATTATTGCGCTCACAGCCAAGGCGATGAAAGAGGATCGCGGGAAGTGTATTGAGGCCGGAGCTTCCGATTATGTAAAAAAACCGATCCAAACGGATCAATTGTTATCATTAATGCGGGTTTGGCTGTATTCGTAAGTGTATTGTTTGGGTAATGAAAGACAATAACGAATACGCAAGTAACCAATGATGAAGTGGAGAGAAGTTATGACATCGTGGGAACCTAACGAGACCGGAGCAGATCCGATTCGTATACCGCAAGAAGAAGAGCGTGAACTGATCGAGATTCAATTGCTGCTGGAAGGAATGCATCGTTTATATGGGTATGACTTTAGAAATTATGCTTTGCCATCCCTTAGACGTAGAATATGGCACTATGCACATGCGGAAGGGGTAAAAAGCATATCCGGGCTGCAGGAAAAGGTGCTGCACAATCGTTCATCGTTTGAACGATTTGTACAAAATCTGTCTATTCCTGTAACGGAAATGTTCCGTGACCCATCCCTTTTTCGTATGTTTCGAGAAAAGATCATTCCTATTCTGAGAACCTATCCGTATATTCGGATATGGCATGCTGGCTGCTCTACGGGGGAAGAAGTGTATTCTATGGCGATTATGCTGCATGAGGAAGGGTTATATGACAAGGCCCGAATCTATGCAACGGACATGAATGACCGCTCATTACAACAAGCCAAGGAAGGCGTGTACGGTATTGAGAAAATGAAGTTATTTACGACAAACTATCTGGAAGCAGGGGGCACAAAAGCCTTCTCTGAATACTATACTGCAAAGTATAATTCGGTTATATTTCACCCGTTTCTTCAAAAAAATATTATTTTTGCTGAACATAACTTGGCAACAGACCGGTCATTTAATGAGTTTAATGTTATTTTCTGCCGCAATGTAATGATATATTTCAATGATGAACTGCGGAACCACGTGCACGGGCTGTTTCATGAGAGCTTGAGCCACTTCGGCATACTTGTTCTGGGGGCTAAGGAATCCATTCATTTTACAGAATATAGTGATGCCTATGAGCCGTTAGACCGGACCGAAAAAATATACCGGAAGATCAAATAGGGGGTTAGGCTTAGCTATGGGGCTCAATGAACCAATTCACATATTATTGGTAGATGACCGCCCTGAGAACTTGCTTGCGCTCGAAGCGGTTCTTGAATCAGAGCAGTACAAACTCGTCAAAGCAAATTCCGGAGAAGAGGCGCTCCGTTGTCTGCTAAAAGACGAATTTGCGGTCATAGTACTCGATGTGCAGATGCCTGGAATGGATGGGATTGAGACAGCAAAATTAATCAAGGCAAGAGATAAATCCAAGGATGTACCGATCATCTTCATTTCGGCGAATAGCAGAGAGGCCGAGCATCTGTTTGCCGGTTATTCAGCAGGAGCCATTGATTATATGGTTAAACCGTTTATTCCCCAGATTTTGAAGTCCAAAATTGAGGGCTTTGTGGAGATGTTTATCTCGAATAAAAGGCTGAAGACTCAGACGATGCTGCTCCATCAGAAGACGCAGGAACTTGAGAAGATGAATCAGCAACTGATGCAGGCTAAAGAAGAAGCCGAGATCGCTGCTAACGCCAAAACCGAGTTTTTGGCCATGATGAGCCATGAAATTCGCACCCCGATGAATGGAGTCATTGGCATGGTGGATCTCTTGATGGAGACCGAGCTGAAGGAAGATCAAAAGGAATATGTGGATATCGTTCGTCGCAGTGCTGATGCACTCGTTACAGTAATCAATGATATTCTGGACTTTACCAAGATGGAATCTGGCAAAATGGAGCTGGAAGAGCATCCTTTCGAACTCGTTTCTTGCATAAAGGAAGTACTGGGCTTGTTCGCCGCAGAAGCGGGGAAGAAAAATCTGGAGCTGGACTATTTCCTTGAAGATTCCGTACCTGAATTAATCTATGGAGATATGGCACGCCTTCGTCAAGTGTTACTTAATTTAATTGCCAACGCCGTGAAGTTTACAGAGCATGGTGGTGTATATCTGATTGTATCCGTAAATGAAGAGAAGGATGGAGACATGTCTTTGGAGTTTGCTGTCAAAGATACGGGAATAGGCATTGCTGCAGAAAAAGTGGATCGCCTATTCCAACCGTTCTCTCAGCTGGATACGTCCATGACTCGAAAATATGGCGGAACGGGTCTTGGCCTTGCCATCTGTAAAACGCTGGTGGAGATGATGGGCGGGCAGATTTATCTGGACACATCGGAAAAGCAAGGAGCTACCTTTGTATTCACCATTCAGGCCAAGCGATACATTGAGAAAGTATTGTTGCAAGGCGATGGTGAAGAGAAATTAACGAGCGTACAAAATGAGGATAAACATCCTACAGTTTTAATCGTAGATGATCATCCCATCAATCAGAAGTTGATGGCGATTATGCTACACAAGTTGGGGTTCCTATCAGACATCGCAGAAGATGGCCAGAAAGCACTGGACATGGTGTTGAAGAGCTCGTCATCGTATGACTTTATTTTTATGGATCTACAGATGCCAGTAATGGACGGCTTGGAATGTACAAGACGCATACGTGAGAGCGCACCTCAGAAGCGTCAGCCTGTTATTATAGCTATGACGGCTAACGTTATGGAAGGGATCCAGCAGCGCTGTACGGCAGCCGGCATGGATGATTATATCAGCAAGCCCGTGAAGATGGGCAGTGTGAAACAGAAGCTTGCCCATTTCCAGAAGAAGCCTCAGATCATTAATCCAGGAGCTTCAGCGATGAATCAGGCCAATTGAAACGTTTACCAGTTATGTTTCTTGTTTCACTTGTGCGTAAGTTGGGTTATAAGGTAAGGAAACCATTAATCAGGAGAGAGATGTCTAATGAATACAAATAAAAATGAAAAATTCAATGCAAGAACCGAGACACATGACGGTGTAAGCACAGTATATTTGACTGGCGAACTGGATTTGTCGGTTGCTCCTGACTTTCGTTTGGTAATGGAACCGCTCGTGGACAACAAGGAGCAAGATCTGATTATTAACATGAAAGATCTCAAGTACATTGATAGCACAGGGATTGGTATCCTGTTATCTGTTCTCAAGGCCAGACACGGAATGGAAGCTCGCTTTGAAGTACAGGAAGTTCCTGCGCAAATTCAGAAACTTTTTGATATGACGGGTATAGCCAAATTCTTTGTTACACAGAAGAATTCCCAATAGGAAAGGATCGAAAAAGGAATGAATGCAGAAGTTCAACGAATCACTCTGAATTTACCGGCCACAGCTGAATATGTGGATATTGTAAGACTTAATCTTTATGGTGTTGCATCCAAAATGGGCTTCTCTTATGAAGACATTGAGGATATGAAGGTTGCTGTGTCCGAAGCTTGTAACAACTCCGTATTGTATGCCTACTCTCATGAAGGTGGCGTGGTAGAAGTCGTTTTTGAAGTGGATGGCGAAACGCTTGCTATTACTGTCAGAGACGAAGGTGCCAGCTTCGAGAATGTGAACCCTGCTGTATCACGTTCTGGACTTCATGATAAAGAACTGACAGACGCTCAGATTGGCGGACTTGGATTCTACCTGATGCAAGCCCTGATGGACGATGTCAGTGTTGAAAGTGAGACGGGCAAAGGTACGAAAGTAGTACTCGTAAAACGTCTTGCAAAAAGTGAGGAGAAAGTATGAATGAGAAAGTGACTCCACCAGAGTCCATGTCTGAAGCGATTGGTTTGATCTGGGAATACCAGCAAACACAAGATAACGAAATTGCTACCGTTCTTATCCGTAAGTATGAACCAATGGTTAAGATGGCTGCAGGTAAAATCGCCCGAAACCGACCCGATCTTTATGAGGATCTGTATCAGACGGGTCAAATGGCTCTAATTCGATTGCTGAAGCAATATGATATTAATTTAGGAATACCATTCGAACCTTACGCTATGAAAAGTATGATCGGTCACATGAAAAACTATCTTCGGGACAAGTCATGGTACATTCAAGTACCAAGAAGAATTAAGGAAAAAGGGGCTTTAGTACAGCATGCCATAGATGAGCTGACGGTGAAGTTGGAACGTTCGCCCGGGGTTAATGAGATCGCTGAATATCTTGATCTTACACCGGAAGAAACGATTGAAGTTCTGGCTGGACGTGAGTGTTATCACTATGTTTCTCTGGACTCCCCTTTATCTCAAGATGATAGTGCAGCGACACTAGGTGAACTGATCAGCGCGGATGTGAATGATTTCGATTCAGTTGAAAAACGGATGGATTTGCAACAGGCATTAGGACAGCTCAAAGAGCAAGAGCAAAAAGTGCTTATTTTGGCGTTCCATGATGGACAGTCTCAACGAGCAATTGCCCAGAAGCTGGGCGTATCACAGATGAGCGTATCCCGAATTCAGAAACGGGCTACGGAGAAACTGAAGCAGATTATGTCTAATGCTTCTTTCTTATGATATATCATTCCTATTGCTGCCCCAATACGGCTTAACGAGGACACGGTATTGCACTGAATTGCATACGTGTCCTTTTTGAATTGATTGAAGGAAGCGGGGCAGTAAACAAACGGAATGTTAGGGAGGGAAACAAGATGGATCAAATCAAACTGGAAGCTCGGCGCGATCAATTATCTTGTTCCGAGGAGTGGCAATGGTGGGATTGGGTAGCTCCGGATTCGGATAGTATGGACACTGTCCTTCAAGATTTAACAAAGACATTTCCGGATATGGCGTACTGGCTTAGCAAAATTCCGGAAGTGGAATCCAATTATCTGTCCGTGCGTTACATGAACGGGAATGAACCGATCATTTTTGGTTCCTTTTTGTACGCTGTGAAGAATAAACGAGAGGATACACGGATCGGGAATCAAATGTACTTTTATGTGGATAAGCACTATCTGGTTACGATCAATCTGGATGATAATACTAGGGGAATTATGAAGTCTGAGGAACGGTTGCAGATGCTGCGGGAATGCACGCATGCCAGAGAAGGCATGTTTGTACTTTTTCGGGCGATTCTTCATTATTTTCATGTAGGGATGGATCATTTTGAGATGAATCTGCGGGACCTAGAGCGAAGAATGGAGACACGCAATGCACGTACGTTGATGGATCAGATTCTGGCGGCGCGTTTTGAGTTGCTGTACTGGAACAATCTATTTATTCCCTTTACTGAATTGGTGGCTGCTTCCCGAGAAGCCTATCTTCAAGAAATTACAGAAAATCGTTTCTATCAGCAACTTAAGTATCGAGTTGAACGGATGGAATGCCTTTTCCAACACTATGAGAAGGAGATTGATACCTTAATTTCAATAGACAATGCGATATCCGGTGTACGTGGTAATGAGATCATGAAAACACTGACGATAGTCACTTCCGTATTTACGCCGGCTACGGCTGCCGGTGCAATCTGGGGAATGAACTTTGAGAATCTACCTCTCATTGACAAGACCTGGGGAGTGGTGCTGGTCATTGGTCTGATCATCTGTTGTATGGTTGGCATGTATGTATGGATGATGATGAAAGGATGGACGGGAGATTTATTGAAGGTAAGGTCTGCCCAGTCTTCCGCTCCGGCAAACCAGGACAGAGAAAAGAGTGAACCGCGATGATAATATAAACCGCGGTTCACTTCTTAGTTTTTGTAATCCTCGATATAACCCAGCAGATCAGCGATATATTGGCCTACGATAGGCATGTTGACGAATTGGCTAAGAATAAAAGCAAGCAAACCGAGCACGACAAATGTACCAACGGTTAATCCCAGTCCACGAGCCATACCTGCCGTGAAATTAGTGATTAATCGTTTTTTTGGGTTACTGTAATTTTCTATAATATCTTTGATCTGTGCTCTTTCGAGACTATCGGCAATCTGATCGAGACGTGTATTTAGCCGTTTGACTTCATGTCGTAATTCAAAGGGATGCTCACTCGTATCATACTGCTGTGCAGGGGGCCCCCCTGCTAATGGGGAATTCCCATTCATTGTGACTTTACTCATTTTGAGATTCCTCCGTTCGCTCTGGATAAAAAATAGCCAGCTGAATGCAGCTGGCTATTTTTTGCTCAATTCGGCCATCTTACAGGCTGGTCGAGTTCAGTTCTTTACGTGCATCTTCCTTCGCTTCAGCGGAAGCGGCAGCCACTTCTTCTGATGCACGGGTTGCTTCTTCAGCAACATCTGCAGATGCTTTTCTTACAGAATCCATAACGTTATTACGGCTTTGATTCACGGTTTTCGCCAGATCAGACGTTTTGGATGACACGGTTCTCGCCAGTTCAGAAGCTTTATCTCCCACAACGGTAGCTACTTCTTTCGTGCGATCCGTTACCATACCTACCTTTTCAGACAGGTCACCGCGCAGTTCTCGTCCTGGTTTAGGTGCGAAAAGTAGAGCCGCGGCAGCACCCAACAAACCTCCGATGAACAAACCTTTGGCAAAAGTCGAACCACTTTGTACAGGATATTGCTCTTCTGTTTTATTCATTATTAATCACTCCTTCTTTAATTTAAGAAACAAATACGAAACAACGAACACCGTCTAACCCGAATCAGGCAGCCTGTCTTAGCAGTCTGGACACAAGTCCCAGCAAGAAAACAAAGAGGGCTGTACCAATGATGGCGGGGATGACAGCGAAGTTACCGATAACTGGTCCCCAGTTACCAAGCAAGAGTGCTCCCAGCCAGGCTCCGGCAAATCCGGCAATCATTGCGCCAATTACGCCACCCGGCATGTTATGACCGGCAAGTGCATCCCCAATCAAACCGATAATGACCGCCATGACAATGCTTATAATAATGCCCCACATAACAACCGCCTCCTTTACAACTTGATGCAGGATGTTGTCTGTTCGCGTTTGCTTACTTCGTATATAAACGCCGTGCAACAAGGTGAAACAACTAACTATAGGACGAATAAACTGAAACAAGAAGATCAAAGGACGCTAACGGAAATGTTTCATCCCCTGAATCCAACATAGAATCCAGACGAATCCAGAGGAAAATCCCGCCAGTACGTCAGTAGGATAATGAACCCCTAACATGATTCGACTTAGGCCAATCAGCAGAATAAATAAAATACCGCAAGAGACGGGAATCCATCTGCCCAAGATGCCTCGCTTCTTCCATTCCATGGCCCAAATGACAAAAAGCATGCCGTAAAAGCCCATTGAAATCATAGCATGGCCACTGGGGAAACTATATCCGTGCACAACAAGAAGGTGATCCAATTCGGGTCTGCTTCGTCTGAATATTTCTTTCAGCAATGTGTTCAATATCCACATCATCGCAAAGCTTATGCAGATGACATATCCATATAGAGTGGTCGTGGGACGACGCTGAATGAAGCATAACAATGCCAGTCCTATTGCGACGAACGCGGATATTTTGAATGAGCCTAGCGCTGTGATGAAGGAAGTGTATGGCAGCAGAGATTGACGAGATTGCGAGTGGAGGTAAAACATGTCTTGTATGTGACGATCTAGCTGAATCAAGCGATCCAGACCTAGCCAAGCTCCCAAACCAGCCAATAACAAAACAATGAAAGCACTCAGCGATGAAGCGATCAGAATGTATTTCAGGAGTATGGCAATATGTGATTGTTTAAGTGAGAGATGTTGGGAATAGCGAAGCATAAGAAATGTCTCCTTCAATAAAGCGAAGTCCTTCAGTGAGGCTGATAAAACTATACCCGAAATAGCTGTCGAAAAAACTGTAAAACGGTCAATTTTGTACTATACTAATGAGGATATCTCATGCTGCGCCGTGAAGCAAAGCAGAGATGAATTGGGTTTTACGAGTAGTTCAACTTATATAGACAAGAATTTGGCAATACGAAGGAGAGAAAACTTGCATGGAGAGTGCCCTGTTAGTTAAAGAATACCGTGCAGGCGTGTTGGAATGCGCTCATTACGGACACATATGTATTACAGATGAACATGGCCAGGTGGTATATTCGGCGGGTGATCCTCAATTTAGAGCTTTTACACGTTCATCTGCCAAACCGTTTCAGGCCATCCCTGGTATTCGAGCTGGAATCGACCGGCATTATAGCCTGGAGGCACAGGAGATTGCCATTATGGCATCATCTCATCGCTCAGAACCGGAGCATATTCGAGTGCTGGAGCATTTAGCCGATAAAATCGGGCTAGGTGAGGAGTGCTTGATTTGTGCACCAAGCTACCCGCTTAACGAAGAAAGCCGTAATCATTGGCTTCGAGCACAAGGAGAGAAACGGAGAATATTGCATAACTGTTCCGGTAAACATCTCGGGATTCTGGGTTACAGTCAGATGAAAAATCTTGATTTGGACAGTTATGCCCAGCCGGATCATCCCGTGCAGCGGGAGATTCTCGCAACACTGGCTGGTCTAGCAGACATTGAAGAGAAAGAGATTCAACTTGGAGTAGATGGATGCGGCTTTCCGGTATTTTCACTGCCACTGTCTGCACTGTCGAATGCATATCTCAAGCTTGCATGTCCTGATTTGATTGCTGATGAAGCTACACGTATTGCTGTAAAGATCATCACTTCTGCGATGAACCAGCACCCTCTGATGGTTGGCGGTACACATCGAGTGGACTCGGTACTTCTAGAAGACAATAATATTGTTGCCAAGGGTGGATTCAAGGGTGTATTTGGTTTTGCACTGAAAAAAGAAAGACTCGGCATCACATTTAAAGTGCTGGATGGGTCTGAGGAAGAGTGGGCCTCCATTGTACAATCCATATTGAAGCAATTGAACTATTCTAATTCCAAAACAATAGCACGCTTGGCTGAAGTGTTTCCTGCCGATATTCATAATGATGCGGGGACCCTCGTGGGGAGAATGGATAGTGAATTTGTACTCCACTCATAAAAGGATAGCATGTAACCTTTAGAAGGAACGTGATTAGAATGACGGGACCCCGGGTAAAGATCACATACCAACGGGTATTGACCTATACAATTCTGAACACGCATGGATTACTGTCATAGGGCAGTTCCAATCCTCTGGAGGTGGATGAATATGATTAAAGTAGTGACATCGGAAGAAAGGCACACGTCGGATCGAGGTTGGATACACAGTGAATTCAGCTTTTCCTTTGCCGATTATGATGACCCAAGCAATGCTCATTTTGGTTGTCTATTAGCTCATAATGACAACATACTGATGCCGCAGGAAGGCTTTAAGAAACATCCACATCATGATCTAGAAATTGTCAGCTATGTGATATCAGGTACGCTTAAGCATATAGACAGTATGGGCACAGAACAGCTTCTGGAAGCAGGCACGGTTCAAGTGATGAGTGCTGGTACAGGTGTGGAGCACTCTGAAACCAATCCGGCCACCGATGAACCGGTGCGTTTCCTGCAAATGTGGTTTCTACCTTCGCAGCGAAAGCTGGAGCCCTCTTATGCTTATCGTAAAATAGAGGAGTCATCACATCTGAATCGACTCTGCCCGATCGTTTCAGGTTCGACACACCAACCGGATGGGATGACAAAAGAAGATTCGCTACCTATTGCCCAGGACGTAACCTGTTATCTGTCTAAGTTAGAGTCTGGCAAGAAATTGATGTACCCGCAACACGAGGAGCGGCGTACGCACCTGTTTCTCATCAACGGACATCTCGAAATTCAGTGTTCCGATGGGAATTTTAATCTCAAGCCGGGAGATGCAGCCCGAATCCGCAAAAGCTGTGATCTGCAAATGACAAGTACAGGCAGTGAACCTGCCGAATTTGTGCTCGTTGATCTGCCTTGATTGATGACATAGAGACAGGGTATGAACTAGCTTGAATGAAGCGAATGAAGCTATCGAAAAGTAAAGAACCTGAGTTACATCTATTCTCCGATGTAATTCAGGTTCTTTTGTTGTGTTTTCTGCCAGTTGTGGAGGCAGGGGGCTAAAGAAGGCTGCTTATTTGCGCAGATTACCAAGTTCGGAAGCAACAGCTTCCACCTCGGAGATGCTCAGATGTTCTTTGCTCATAACCATCTCGTACAGATCGAAGAGATCTTCGTATTTTTCAAGCGGGAACGCTGAAGCCTGCATAGCTGCACCACTGGCCATCCGCAGCTTGGTCTTAATTGCTTCAATCATATATTCCATATTCTCTGCTGTTGCTTTCGTTAAATCCATCGTTCACTTCATCCCTTTCCCTCTCGGAAACTCCTGCTATTGTAGCATGAGTTGAAGGGGACAAGCCAATGATTTTGCCGGAGAGCGGGGCATCGGTTACAATGTGAGAATAAAGCAGACTAGTAAAAGAATTGGTCGTACTGGAATGACCGAAGAAAATTGTTATACCACTGGAGGGACTCAAGCTTGGCCTTATACAAACGAGAACTGGTTCGGCAACAGAACCGTGGAAGGCGAAAAGCCGTACCTGGAGACCATCTTTCTCCGTTTTTCAAGGATATCTCCCAGCTCCATTCTCTGGATCAAATTACGTTTCTCTGTATCGGTACAGATCGTTCCACCGGGGATGCTCTCGGACCGATGACTGGAACTCTGCTGGAGGAGCGTGGGATACCTCATGTGATCGGCACATTGGCGGCTCCTTGTGATGCAGATACGCTCGAAAAAAGGCTGGCGCATATTCCGGCACACCATACGATTATTGCAATTGATGCATGCTTAGGCCCGAAAGATGCTACTGGAACATACTATATATCGGGAACGGCCCTGCGTCCGGCTCAATCGGTTGGTGGTAATCTGCCAGAGGTTGGAGAATACAGTGTAGCCGCAGTGGTCAATGCTAATGGGCCGAGGCCGTATTCGATTTTACAAATGACTTCATTGTACCTGATTATGGGAATGTCTCGAACGATTGCCGATGCGATCTCGGAGGCCTGGGATTCGGGAAACGTTTCATTTATGAGCTGAATGCTTAATAATATAGAACCGAAAAATTTAATTCGCGCAGAAAGAGGGATGAATATGGAAAAAGTTATGTGTGATGGGACGACGATATGTTATGCCGAACAAGGTAAGGGAGAAGCACTGGTATTGCTTCACGGATACTGCGGCAGCTCATCCTATTGGGATGAAGTCGTGCCGGAGCTGGCCCGTAACTATCGTTGTATCGTACCTGATCTGCGTGGACACGGTAAAACGGATGCACCGACAGGCAGTTACACCATCGAACAGATGGGCAATGATGTGTTGCAACTGCTGGATGAGTTAGGTGTGGAAAAAGCAACAATTCTTGGACATTCCATGGGTGGATACATCGCGCTTTCGATTGCGCAACATCACCCTGAACGTTTGAATGCGTTTGGCTTGATCCATTCAACAGCATTTCCGGATGGTGACGAGGCGAAGGAGAAACGTTTGCGGGCGGTATCTACAATTCAGACAGAAGGTATCGTGAATTTTGTGGACGGGCTGGTCCCAGGTTTGTTTGCGCCAGATCATGTGGAGTCCTTAACCACGCAAGTGAATCGTGTGAAGGAGATTGGCTATCAGACTGCACCTCAAGGTGCAATAGGTGCGGCACTGGCTATGCGTGAGCGTCCGGATCGCCGAGATGTGCTATCTGCTACACCACTACCGGTACTGCTTGTTGCAGGGGAGAAGGATGGGGTCGTTCCCCCAGAACGAACTTTTACTAGCGATAAGCCGCATATTGTTCAAGCCACGATTGCTGGTGCGGGACATATGAGCATGTATGAAGCGCCGGAAGAATTGATTCAGGTGATTAAACAATTCATGGCAGGTTTATCTGACTAACTCTGTGAAATCATGCAAATGATTAGAGGGAAATAGGAACCGTATAACTTGGTATGTTGGTTGAAATGAGCAAATGTCCGATGAAGCACGTTGGACAAACGTTGAAATAGAAGCCCTTGTTTGTCCATATGGACAGACAGGGGTTTTATTGTTTTTGTCTGGTCTGAGAAACAGCAGAAGAAGTCAGACTTTCGCTTTTTTTTACGGCATGAATTAAAATAATGTATATGGAGAACAGATACAGAAACGTGATCGATGATGGAGAAGTGAGGGGGCACACGGATGTTCAGGAAGGATTACTTGGTTCGTATGGTGGAGGAAATGACAGAGGCCATTGGCAAGGCGTTTACGCTTAGGCAGCAACGCAAACATACAGAAGCCTTGTCAGAACTAGATGAGATGATGCGTAGACAATTCGGTATGAATTTGTCCTTGCTGAATTCCCTGCCTGCAGAAGATGTTATCGACATGTTTCGTTTTCGTGGTGTGATTGAGGTGGACAATCTGCAGCAAGCGGCGAGACTTATCGAGGAAGAGGCGTATATCTATCAGGAGAAGGCCAGAGTAGAGGGCATAGATGACCAGGAAAAACTGGATGCACAGGATGCGGCACTTGTTCGTTTGATGCGAGCATTACATTTTTATCTGTACGCTCTGAATCATGGTGCTAATCGCGAACTGTTGCAAGCGCCCGAACGTGTAGAAGGAGTTATAGAGCAAATTCAGGGGTATGAGCTTCCTGCCCGTACGGAAAAACAGCTTGCACTGTACCGGGAACAACAGGGACGATATGATGCGGCCGAGAATGGTTGGTACAGATTATTGCATCTTGGCGTGGACTATCCGGTACAGTACGAGGAGGATGCACGAGCCTTTTATCAGAGGTTGACCAAGCTTACCGACGAACAGCTTGAACGCGGCGGTTTGCCTCGAGACGAGGTCGAAGAAGCTATATCACAGATCAAAGCGAGAGAGACACAGCGTTAGCAGATGAGCTTATAATTGAATTTTGCGTATTTCGTGAACTAAGGCTTCAAGAACGTAGAGCGCCACACAGAACACAAAACAACTTAAAACAACTCTAAAAAGCAACAAAAACTTTAACTTAGCCTATAACTGATCTCATAAATGACCTATGACTTAACATAGGATGAGCAGTCCCTTCACTTGGAGACGGAAAAAAATTATGGTATGGTAACGGTTGACCAAACCAAACCGAAAGTGAGATGTACCCCGTGGATTCGTTGCGAAAGCTTATACAAGATGTTTTTGAACAGAACTCGCTGATCACGGCGACCTGGAGTCAGCTGCGCAGACGGGACAATGTCTCGTTTACCAAAGTGCAGGTGAAGCCGGTTACGCTGAAGAATCAGCTTCATTATCAATTTGCTTTTCATCATGCCAATAAAGTGCTGCATGAGAATTTGACCCCGGCTGAAGCCGTGGAGCGTATGACATTGCTATGTGAAGAGACGTTTCGCCAGGGACTACTCTGTACGGCAGAGGCAGATTATCAAATTTTGATCAGTAAAAAATATAAAGTATCGATTCTCACTAAATCTCCGTCCAAAACGGCAGTGGATCTGTCCCATAATCGCAAAAAGCAGTATGTACTTGAGGAGGGCGTTCCGGTATCTTTCCTTGTTGAACTCGGAATTATGAATGAGGAAGGACGTGTGCTTGCACGCAAGTACGATAAATTCAAACAGATTAACCGTTTTCTTGAGATGGTGCAGGATGTGATTCCACATTTACCGGAAGGGCGTCCGCTGACGATCGTGGATTTTGGCTGTGGCAAGTCTTATCTAACCTTTGCGCTGTATCATTATTTGTCGGTTCAGCAACGGCGTTCAATCCAAATCATCGGTCTTGATCTGAAGGCAGATGTTATTGAACACTGTAATGATCTGGCCAGACGCCTGCATTATGGGGATCTGAAATTCCTCGTTGGTGACATTGCGGATTATGATGAGCTGAGTGAAGTGGATATGGTGGTTACCCTCCACGCTTGCGATACGGCTACAGATGCGGCACTGGAAAAAGCGGTACGCTGGGGAGCGTCCGTCATTCTCTCGGTACCTTGCTGTCAGCATGAGCTGTACGACCAGGTTGAATCCTCGGTGATGAATCCGCTCTTGTCTCATGGTATTTTGAAAGAGCGTTTCTCAGCACTGGCTACGGATGCAATTCGCGCCAAACTGCTCGATCTGATGGGATATAAGACACAATTACTTGAATTCATCGATCTGGAGAATACACCGAAAAATATTCTGATTCGTGCCGTTCGCGGTCAGGCGGGTCAAATGAAGGAAATGTGGAATGAATACACTGCGTTCCGTGATTTCATCCATGCTGATCCATACCTGGAGCGTGCCTGTGCGGATTTGCTTCCAGTTGAAGGCAGCAAGTCTTCCGGAAAAGTGGACAAGTCCAATTTAGAACGGTCTACAAAGTGTAATCTTCATTGATGTTCTGCTGGACTAGGATGGATGAGGATAAGGTATAGATGTGGTCTGCAAGTGGAAGAAAAAGGGTATGCTGGAATAAGGGGCGCTCTACTACAAATGCAGATTGAGATTTAAAAGCTATGGATCATTGGATAGGTTAACATCGTTAACAACGGAATGATGATTCATCTGATGAATAAAGACAGAATGACCCCAAGTTGGGGAGCATTCTGTCTTTTTGTTGTTCTCTCAAAGGGGAGGAGGATTCGTAGAGTGATAGATGAATGTATGGGTACAGGTAAGAATACATGGAAGCATGAGGGGCGATTAAGTCCAAAACATATTGTTCATCCTTTAGCAACAGAGAAATCATGTGAATCTGTGGAATATGGGTGCTATATAGGAGATAAATACCATACATATAATGATATAGCCAGTCCAATTTGTTTATCCGTCCCGGAGCATGTGTCATCTGCTTCGAGCTATTATATTTTGATGGAAGGGAAGGGGAAAGGAAAGGGAAAGTTAGAGCGAACGAGGTTAATTAAATCACAATGGACCACATTTTTAGGTATATATACGGTAACGATCCTACTGGCGGGATGTTTGCGGAGAGGGCTATTTTATTCGACTGACTTGTCGCCGGTCATTTTGATGACAGGTGTTGTCGTTTCCATTATTTTTATAATGTCTGTCAGGGGAAAGACAGGAACAGAACCTGTAGCCCTACGGCAGTCAGATCCAACGTGGTTCGGAGTTCTTATATCTGCACATATCGTGTTCCCTCTCTTGATCATGATATGTTACGCGGTACATGCTTGGGTAGGCTCGGTGAGCACACAAGGCAGTATCCATGAAATGTTGCGTTGGAGCTTGATTGCCATGTTTGCTCTGCTCGCCACTCAGCTGGCCAAGAGCAAAGGAGGTGTGAGCTGGCTTGCCTTGGGCTGGCAGCTGGCAGGCGGTGTGCTTGTGTTCAGCGGCATCATGGCCGTATGCGGTGTGCTGCCGCTACCCTATGGGGTCATGCGCACAGCAGACCCCGAGATCAGTTCAGCCGGGGCAAGGCTCGGTGGACTTCTGCAGTACCCCAATGCGTACGGTGCCGTCGTTGGCATGTACGCATTGGAGCGGCTGACAGCCGCCGCAGGGGTGCTGGCGGCCGGGCGAGCCGTTCCCGCCAGCCGGGTCTTTGCGGCGGTGCTGCCGCTCATGCCCGCGCAAGCTGCGCTCCTGCTGAGCGAGTCGCGCGGCGCTCTTCTGGCGGCCGGCTGTGCCGCGGCCGCCGCCTTCGCCTTGCAGC
>JAFWEX010000149.1 GCA_017512705.1 Paenibacillus sp. | reverse complement strand
TTTAGCCTATTGTGTATATAGGATACTTTGTTTATAATAACGTATATCAATTCATAGTTACTTTTAGTTACTTAATTATTAAAATAAATCTGTTGTTATAAAGTAAACAATTATTACCATTCAAGTTTCACTATTTTACAGCAAGGGAATAATGCATATGAATTTAATGAAATCTTTTCAATCCGAAGATCCCCATTATGCTGACGTTTGTATCGTTGGGGCAGGCCCAGGAGGCGTTTTGCTGTCGTATTTGCTTCACCTGAAAGGTATATCCACATTATTAATAGAGCGTCAGCCTCATCTTCATAAATCGTTCCGAGGAGAGCTCTTAAACGCAGATGGGTTAGCCGTTTTAAAAAAACACGGTCTGTATTCGCCTATCCAGAAGCTAGGTTTGCTCCCCTTAGAACAGATTCAATACTGGGAAGAAGGCCGAATCATACACACGATTCACCCCAATCCCGACAAAGGTGAGCATGATGTAGGTGTTCACGTACCACAAAATCATCTTCTTGAAGCGATCACAGCTCAAACTGAAATTCAGAGTCCACTCCATCAGGTTCGTTTTAACACGGTTATGACAGGTCTGCTTCGGGACAAAAGTGGTAAGGTCGCTGGCATTAACGTACGGCAAAATGGAGTGCCTTCTTCCATTAAAGCATCCGTTGTTGTAGGAGCCGATGGCAGATATTCGGCCGTGCGTAAACATGCCAGTCTTACGCCAGAGATTCGTAAACACGGTTATGATCTGTTATGGGCACGCATCCCTGCACCCCCCGGGTGGGAGCCAGCTGTCCGCATGGCAAGTATGGAGGGGCAGCAACTCGCCCTTTTTTCACAGTACGGTGGTTATGTTCAGATCGGATGGAACATCCCCGAGGGAGGGTATGCCGAGCTGCGTAAGCAGCCCTTTGCTCCGTTTGTTGGCAAACTCGTATCCGCCTTCCCTTGTCTTGCAGACTCCGTCGCCGCACATATCCAGAACTGGAGTGACTTTGTACTGCTGTCTGTAGAGAGCAGCTATAGTTCGCAATGGGCGAAAGATAACGTGGTGCTTATTGGTGATGCTGCACATACGATGACGCCTACAGGAGCCTTCGGTTTGAACGCAGCGCTCGAGGATGCCGATGTTCTCTCTGAACTTCTCATACAGATGGCACAAGACGATTTCAGATCCGCTGATGTGCTACACAAGCTGCAGACCATTCGAGGTCCCAAAGTGCAACAACAACTGGCTCGGCAAGTAGAGATGGAGGCCTCTTTTCAGCAGCGGTATGAATCCTATTCCTCAGCTATTATTTAAAATAGAGCAACTTCCTCTTTCGATAAGCTTCGTTGGAAGTACGACTTTTTTGGCAATATTTCGTTTGGATAGGAGTCGTTCAGCGATCAGCTCTACAGCGGTCTCCCCCATGTACTCCATATGTACTTTAACCGTTGTAAGTGGGGGCTGAATGAACTCCGCCATTGCAATATCGTTAAAACCGATAATGGATATCTCCTCAGGAACTTTAATGTCAGCCTCGTGAAGCGCACGAAGAGCACCTATAGCCATGGAGTCATTCTGCACCAGAAAGGCCGTCGGCCTTGAAGTAGACTCCAGTGCCATTTTCATCATCTGATAACCATCCTCCGGGTACCAATTGCTACCCATAAATACATGTGATGGTTCGTATAAATCATGCGTTTTGCACCACTCACCGAAGGCAAGCTCTCTTTCATCTCGTGTAGTTCTGCCATACTGATCGTTATGACCTCCGATATAACCAATCCGGGTATGCCCAAGGGTCTGCAAATAATTAAGCGCTCCCCGAACGGCATGTCCCATATCAAAAACAACCGAATCATAACGTTCATCGTCTGGTGAAGAATCCACGAATACTACCGCATCCAGATTGAGCGGGAAACAGTCCAGATCCTGTGACTCGAACCGTCCAATAGCAATGACTCCATCTGGAGGTTCTCCATTCCAGTCTATACTTTCCCCCGTGCTATGCTTGTACATTTTTACAAGTTCAAATTGATGTTTGAAGCATTCCCTCTCAATGCCAAGTCGGATCGCGAGATAATAAGGATCGAGCATTTCCTCTTGATCCGTATACCAGTTCATCAATCCGATTCGCCGTGTTTCTTTGGAACCCCCATTTGCTGAACTGCCTCCATTACGCTCTCTTGGGGTTCGATAGTTTAACTCCTGAGCAATCTCAAGTATGCGCTTACGTGTTTCGTCAGACACGGACAGTGTAGGATCATAATTAAGTACCCTGGAGACGGTGGCCATAGATACACCAGCCTGACCTGCAATATCTTTAATTGTTGCCATAGTTCATAACGTCCCTTTCTTCCGATCATCATTCAATAGTCCATCATTGTAGAGATGAATGGTTGCTCTATAAACAGTGTATCAGATGTAAGTCAGGATGCCCACTTCTGCTGTTCTCCCTAATCGTGCTTGTGCAAAAGGCGATGCAAAAAAACCTCCCACCCGCGATTCCGCGAGCAGGAGGTTTTGAGTTAGCTGTATCTTCGATACAGGTCCGATACAAGCATTAGTCCTTAAGCTGCATCAAATTATACAGCACTTGAACCGCCTCAGCGCGACTGGCTGTATGCTGAGGTGCAATGGATTCGGCTCCTTTACCATTCATGAGGCCAAGTTGCACTAGGGCAGCCATCTGTGACTGTGCCCACACACTTGTGCGGTTTCCATCCACAAAATTATTCAAGGCTTCATTACCTGCCTCACTTACACCTGAACGTTGCAACTGTAAGGCATTATAAGCCATAACGGCCATCTGCTCACGTGTGATTTGTCGATCTGGTCCAAATGTGCTCCCTGACATCCCATTAACTAAACCTGCTTGGTGAGCAGCCGCAACGTACGACGCATACCAGCGATCTTGGGATACATCGGAAAATGCTACAGATGATACTTCCTTGAGATCCAGCATGCGGGCAAGCAGAGCAGCAAATTCTGCTCTCGTCACTGCCTTATTCGGTGCAAACTGTGTATCACTAATTCCAGTAACGATGTGCTGGGCAACCATGACTTCAACCGCCCGATCATACCAAGAGATTGGCTCAATATCACTAAACGATTTAGTGAAATTCATAACCCCATAAGTGCCCCAGCGGCTGAGTGGAATTTCGAAAGTTCTTGTCGCTGCATTCCACTTACTACGAATAAACTCGGCTTCACCTTTTTCGTTCCAGTAATACACTCCAGCTAGCAATGGATCGGTTCCAAGGTCTGTCTGCAGTTCCAGACTCCCTGATTTCGTCAGGATCGGTTCGAGTTCACGAATGGTACCGTCCTCAAGCGTCGCGGTCATTCCAAGATTCTTAAATGATCCCGCAGGCTTGAACTGACCGCCCTTGTGCTGCCCAGCGGATCGAATCTTCGATTCTTGTTCTGTGGAAGAAACAGGTGTTTCTTTGACATTCAACGATTTATAATTTGCACCAAGCTCCGATGCAATTTGTTTTAAGGCTTGATAAGGCAATGTAAGTTTAGTTCCATCCGACAGTTGAATCTGCAGTTCGGTTTCTTTCTGTAGTGCCGTTGCGACTTGTTCACTTGTAATGGATCCATTAGTTCCGGTAGTTCCGGTGGATTTATCGGTTCCCGGGATGACAGGCGTTGAAACTGGGGGATTCGGTTGCCCATTTCCTCCAGAGCCGCCTCCGGTATTGCCTGAACCGTCATTACTTGAACCTCCAACCGTATAGGTTGCGGTTGCCAAAGTAAAGTTACGATCCAGTATAGAACCTTTCAAGATCAAATTGTATTTCCCATTCGCAAGTGTCGGGATAACCAGAGTCCCCTCTTTAGAAATGTTACCTGAACGAGCGGTTAGGAGATCTTGTTGGACAGCAACTCGCTCACCCGTTGTCGAATGAACCAGTTCTAGTATAATGGGCATCTGCAAATCTGGTGTCTGATTTTTGATGTAAGGTGAATTCGGAATATGATCGGCATAAGCGCTCACTCCCTCGTTCGCTGTCACCTTGTATACCGCTGTTCTCGTTCCATCCACCGTTCGAATATCCAGATTACCGGTCAGAACTCCATCTGCAACTCCAGCATCTGCGAAGTGTCTGCTATGCTGTGCAAATGACAAGTCAATGGACTTGGTATAAAATGCACTGTCATGCAAGCCATCTCGAATCTCCGCATAGTGATCTACACCTTTATTTTTCAGGTATTTATGAAGGTTCGCAACCGGCACATCGAATTTGTATACATCCTCATTGCCCGAATCGAAGTAAATAGAGTATCTTTTCAGCGCTTCAATAGGGTAAGACTGCACAATGCTGACCGGATTCTGATCTGCTTGAGTGAAGCTTAGTGCGCCCATATGACTAGCCGCTGAAGAGAATAGATCCGGGTACTGGAACCCGATGACAAATGAGCCGAAGCCCCCCATCGATACACCTGAGGTTCCTCTGTAACGTGCATCATCTATCGTTCTGAATTTCTGATCTACATGGGGTACCAGATCTTTGACCACCATATCCTGCCACTTCACACCATCTGGACCTGCACCATTCACCCACCAACTTAATCCGGAAGAGTCCGGTATCACGACGATCATATCCTTGGATCTGCCAGCAGCGATCTCCCGATCCAAAATCTGATCTACTTTATCAATCTCATAAGATTCACTGTCGCTGTTAAACTGATGAAGCAGATAGACGCTCGGATAACGCTTGTCTGGCTGTGTTAAATAACTTTGCGGTAGATAGACTCTATATTTGACTAACCGCTTCGCACTTTCCGAATAAAACTCGGTCACGAAGAACAGCTTCTGGTCTCCGGTCTCCAGCAGTTCACCACTCTCCTGCTGGTAGTATTGGGATACCGGACCCTGCTGAAGCACCGTCTCGGTGCCATCTGCCTTCGTTCCTGTAATGGTCACCTCGGCCGTGTACAAATAACGGTTATCCAGCGCAAATACATAAGGGTTACTTATTTTCGTTTGAATTGTTTTGTACTCTTTCGCCCACTGGCGGCGTGTATCCAGAAGCTTCAGTTTGTCGATACCTTTCTCAAAATATTGAGGTGACAGCGTATCAGCATATGACGTCAGATTATTTTGATCCACAGCCTGATACTGTTTGGCTGCGAGTTCTTTGACAGCAGAGACAATGTTCTCAGCAGGGACTTCCGAAGGCAAATTTTTGGCCTTTTGCATCGCTGCCTTGGTATAGATTCCGATTGGTCCGGCATACCATCCACCGCCACCATTATCGTTCAGCATATATACGGCGATCGTATTCACTTGCCCGCGTTTGAGAAGATTGCTTGGAATCTTATATTCACGTGAAGCTGCCCAGAACGAAGACTGATACTTCCCATCGACGAACCCGGTCTCCCCAACCTTGACTCCATTAATATACGTCATATCGGCATCATCAATTTTGCCTGCCATCAAGGTTAGATCCTCATCTGGAAAATCATCTGGAACAAAAAACGTTCTCTGATACCAGGCCGCACCATAATAATTGTTCAATCCTTCATATCCGCCAAATCCATCGGTCCACCAGTCCAGGCCAGGCTGAACCGTTGCCCAATCACTTGTGTCCACTTGTTCTGATTCGCCCTGAATCGATGGTTGTGGGTGAGAATCCTTTTTAAATTTCCAGTCTCCAAGCAGATCAATCTGAAGGTCTTCAGGTAGCGTCCCCGTTGGTGTAACGCGGATTAGCGGCTTAGAGCCCAAAGATACGGACTTGCCAAGTAAAGAAGCTTCCAGAGATACCGTGGTGCTTTTATAACTGCCAAGTTGATGTACCGGAATAGTGAAACTGTCACTAAAATTCGCTTCTGTTGAATCAGTGATGATATCCCCAGCATTTTTGCGATCACTATACAGGACATTACCTTCAGGATCTGTAACTTTTAATGTTATGGATAGATTGAAATCAACATCTGTTTCTCCATTCTGAAACCTTTCGGCAGCCGTCCGATCTAAATAAGTAGCGTAAGTAACACTAACCGCCTGAGTGTCTACACCTAACGCTTGAGGAGTGGCTGTAAAGCTCCCAGTAAGAAGACCCTCTCCGAATCTGGAGCTAAATGCACCGAGTGATCGATCCAAGTCAACAATTGAATTGTCAGACTCGTGATGGTCAGGGCGCATCTGGTATCCATGAGAGATCGATTTCGAGCGCAGATAATTATGAATATCATTTGTGGAGTTGTCTGCGTATGTATTAGGGTCATCCACCCCTCCATCCAGATATATCGAATACGCTTTCAATTCTTCCTCTGTTTTATTTTTTAATAGAGTCATCGGATTCTTACCAGCAACCGTCAACCCCAGAGGTGCACGCTGGCTTCCAATGGAGCTGAAAAATTCAGGGTGATTCAGTCCAATGATAAATGATTCAAACCCACCCATAGAAATACCGGTGATCGCTCTGTACTGTGGTTGGTTTATCGTCCGGTACTTCCCGTCAACATAGGGAACCAGATCATTAACGATCATATGTTCTAAACGGTCATGATCACCTTCTGCCTGTTGAGAGACATCGCCCTCACTTCTTGTGTCCGGCATAATTACGATCATTTTCTGCAGCTTGCCCTCTTTGATCCATTGATCAAGCTGGTCTGCAATCCCGCTCTTCTCAAAGGTTTCACTTGTTTGGTTCTCCCCATGAAGTAGATACACAACGGGATACTTTCTTGTGCTGTCATAATACCCTTCAGGAAGGTACACCCGATAGCTCATCTCTTTCTGATCCATACTTGCGGACGTATATGTGGATGTGTAGAATCTGGAATTTTGTGTGTCTAATGTACTTAGCGCTTCACTAGAATTCTGCTCCTGAACAACATTGGGAGAGTCTGCCAGAATGAGGCCCGGTGCTGACGTCAACATCAATACTGCTGATAATGCAGCAATTGGAATCGTTTTTGTTGCCACTTTTCTAGTGGATCTAGACTTTTTCACGAAATAACCCCCTCGGTCATATATGAGAACGTTTACAAATGTTCACTCTCCTTTTATACCATTATTTTTAGTAAAATATCAATATATATTTACTAAATTAAAAGTAAAATTTATTATCCGTGTTACTATGTTACTATTTACTTATCATAATTACTCACTTCAGTGAACATACGTTTTTGACAAACAAAAAAAGCTCCCACAATCGATGCGGAAGCCTAACCTCGTGACACCTATCAAAAGATCATTAAGCTTTGCAGCTATTCATTGCATACACTCGCAAGTCTGTAAGGGGTAAAGCTTGCATCTCCGGATGACGTAGTGTTACCGTCCGGCTCTCTCCCGGTATCAGATCAAAATAATTATCACTAAACCGAGTCCGGCCCAGGGGCAGCTCCAGCTTCACCATACGTGCAATTGCACCACTCGCAGTTACGGTTACTGATTGTTGCTCTTCGTTCACATGAACGCTGAGCTGGGATTGCGGTAACGACACTTCCTTGGGATCACGCAAAAAGTACCGATTGATTGGCGCAGGAAATCCTTCCGATTGAAGTTCCACCATCACTTCCTCCGCCAGTTTAGTCCCAAGCACTTCGGCTTCCTCCACTGATGCAATTCGCATCGATGATTGAGCTGGCACCTTGACTTCATGCAAGCTGGAGTGCAATCGTTCCCCATGCAGGTCATAGACATTCAGCCGAAGTTGTCCTCTGATCTCCTCCAGCGTATCGTTAACGACCCATAAGGCAAGCGGATGCTCCGGCTCATGTTCCAGCGACAGAAGTACAGGGTGAAAAAATGTTTTGGCATAATAAAACGAAGCCTTCGGCAACAGTTCATAATCGATCATCGACCAGCTGGTTCCCGGCCAACTGTCGTTCAGCTGCCACACCAGAGCACCGCTATTCCGATCGTTGATCCGTCTGAAATGTTCAATGCCATAACGCAGACCTTCCGCCTGTGTCAGCATGGAAAAGTTCATATATTCCTCTATATCCCGGGGAATGCCCGTGTATCCTTCCATCAACAGAATACCTTTCTGATGATTGGTATCCTTGTTCCGATAGGCCATCTCAGGACTGCCCCAGTAAAACTGGCCAGCGGGCATGTTTTTCTCCAGCGTATACCGATTGGCCGAAGCATGCATGCCAAATTCACTGCTGAATAGCGCATGATCTATTTTATAATTTTTGAACGTAACCCCTTCAATGCTATAATCCAGCACCGGGATTTCTCCTTGTTTTCTCGGGTATACCGAACCATGCCATACCTGCCAGTTGTGACGATCCCCAGTATCTGGGTCATTCGCATCCTGTCCATCATTACTGCCATAAGGAGAAGATGGCCAGTAGGGACGAGACGGATCAAGCCGCTCAAGTATCTCTGGAATGAGCTCATGATAGATATGTTCCCCGTAGAACGGACTTGTGATATCACCACTAGCTGTCTTCATGTCATATAGCCAGTCAATTTCGTTGTTGCCGCACCACATTGCGAGCGAAGCACGGTTACGTAGGCGGAATATATTATCTTCGATCTCCTGTTGTACATTGTGCATGAAGTCACGATTGAAATCCGGGAATAGTGCGTTAGCGAACGCAAAATCCTGCCAAACCAGCACGCCTTGTCGATCACACTCATCATAAAAGACATCTTTCTCATAGATGCCGCCGGCCCACACTCGCAGCATATTCATATGCCCTTCCACCGACAGCTCCACAAGCTCACGATAACGGGAGTTCGGAATGGTTCCAATCAGTTGATCCGCAGGAATCCAGTTTGCTCCCTTGGCATAGATTTTGACCCCGTTCAGGATAAAAGCAAAACGTCCCTCTCCCTGCTTATTATGCAGCGCCAGTTCAATCGTTCGTATGCCATAAGGCTGGCAATACCGATCCAAAGTGATGCCATCTGCATAGAGCGTAACCTCCAGAGTATACAGATAGGGATCTCCCAGATCATGAGTCCACCACAATCGGGGATGAACCACGTTTAACGTTACATCTGCTTTCCCCTGTTCTACAGACAGAGAAACTGCGCAAGCTACAACCTCTCCGTGTTGATCCAGAAGGCGAATATCACAAGTGATGATGTCAGCCTGCTTCCGTTTTTGCCTGCTGCGGAAGGATAACACGGACTGTACATCTGCTGTGACTTGTACTTGAGCCTGTTCATTGCTTAACGATTTCGTACGCGCATAGACATGCTGTAACTTCGCAATCGTACTGCGCTCCAGACGAACTGCTCCCCATATCCCCACTGTAACGGTGCGCGGCCCCCAGTCCCAACCAAAATTCATCGCTGCTTTGCGTATCCATGGGCGCTCTTTCGTATATGAAGACCAGTCAAACGTCTCTTTGTCACTATGATGAAGATGGAGCGGATCAAACCGCACCGCAATCGAATTCCAGCCGCTTCGCACCAATCGGGTCACATCCAATGTGTGAGACATCAGCATATTCGCTGTTTTTCCAGCCTCATGTCCATTGACGTAAACCGTAGCGAAGGTGTCCAAACCTTCAAACACTAATTCAAAATGTTCCTCGATTGATGTATCCAAGTCCAGATTAAACGTCGTCCGATACCACCACTCCTTCTGCTCGATCCAGCGACTCTTGGCATCGTTATGTCCAAAATAAATAGGATCTATAATGCCGCGCTCAATAAGTGCCCCATGAACGTCACCTGGCACCGCTGCTCCAATCCAGAATCGGTCATCCAGCGTCGCAGCAGCGACATCCATTGCTCGCTTTTCTCCAACCTCGTAATGCTGTATCCTCCACTGTCCTGATAAATCCAGACTTGACCGACGGACGTTTACCATTGCACTCTTGCTCCTTCCTGGCTGCCTGAAGATTTGAAACCAAGTGCCTGTTCCCGGTATTCACTCGGTGTTTTGCCTGTATGCTTTTTGAACAGTCTGCTAAAATATTTCACATCTTCATAACCGCTAATCGCTGCGATTTCACTTACTTTTGCTGGTGATACCGCGAGCATATCCATCGCCCGTCTGATCCGTATGTCCGTAACGAAGTCACCAAAGGTCACGCCCATCTCTTTTTTAAACAATTCACTGAGATGCCCTGGATGCAAATGCACATGTCCTGCCACCTGCTGCAAGCTGATATCCTGTGTCAGCGAAGTTTCAATATAAGCAATTGCTTTTTGCACATGGGCAGCCTGCCCCTGTCCCATACGACTGTGATATACATGCATCAGATCATACAGATGGTGAAACAGTTCATCTCCGATCTCAGTAGCTAGCTTATCCGGTTCAGGCGTCCAAGGCTCAAGCCGTGCGGGTTGTTCTCTCCCAATCGCCTGAAGTGTTCGCGCCAGCCAGCGGTGTCCTGCAATAACCACCGAGTGCAGACAAGCCGCATATGATCCAGGTGTGACGTCAGGTTCAGCAATCAACTTCACAATCAGCTCACGGATCCACGTCGTGAGACTAACCGGGTCATTGTCCAGTAGCAACGTACCAAGCGTGGTTTCCTCTTCATGTGTCAGCATCGTTTTGCCACCTTGCCTGCCACTGATCTCTTCATATCGCCACACTTTGTCATCCTTCAGCCCCCGATAGCGAAAGGCAGTCATTGCCGTTTGATAGCTACGGTGTAGTTCCGAGGCATGCTGAACAGCCTCACCAACCGCAGCGCGAAGCGAACATTTCAGCCATTGCTCTATTCGGCTTATCCCGTCTTCCAACCTGTATACGCTTACTTCGAGCTCGGAAGCTAAAGGTAAAACGCAGACTATATGCTGCTTCTCAATCTGTGCGATCGCTCCAGACAACACATCTTCCAGCATGTTTTGCACAGCGAACCGGAGAAGCGCATCCGAAGAACGGCTCCAGCCCTCCGCCTGAATTAAAACCACTTGCCTACTCATTGGCCGTGCGGTACTGCTACTCTCTCGTATGGATGATTGAACAGGAGAAACATTTTCTTCGCCAAATGCCAGAGAGGATGGGCAACTCCCCGAATCCGTATTTCCTTCAATCACCCATTCGATAAACTGTCTTTCCTGGTTCTCACGTAACCATTGTCCTTCTCGGGATTTCTCTGCCCAGCGTTCTGTAATCCTTGCCTTGGCTTGCAGCACCGTTTTGATAATCTCTTCCGGTTTGCTCGTTTTGAGCAGATAGTCTGTGACCCCATTACGAATAGCTTGCTGTGCGTATGAGAAATCATCGTAACCTGATAAAATAATGACCTCCAGCTCTGGAAGTAAATGCAGCGCTTCTTCCGCCAGCTCCAGCCCCGACTTGCCATTCATCCGGATATCGGTCATCAGAATATGCGGGCGTTCCTCGGCTATACGTGTTATTGCTTCTTCCGCCGAAGCAGCAGGATGAAGGAGTTCTATACCGAGTTCATGCCAGGCAATAACGCTAGCAAGACCTGTGCGAATAATGACTTCGTCATCAACAATTAATAATCTCATCGTGATTCCTCCAGGATTGGAATGGAGAACGAAATTCGGGTACCTCCGCCCTCTCTGCTGTCTACTTCCAGCAACGCGTCCGTTCCATAATGGAGGAGCAGTCTTTCGTTCACATTCCGGAGACCATACCCTCCATCGGACAACGAATGCTCCAGTTGAAGCTGCTCCACTTTTGGCTTCTCTTTTGAATGGATGCCTTGTGTCAGTAGGCTACCCTCATCCGTTGGCACAAGACTTGCTCTCAATTGCTCCAGCCTATCCGGAGTCATCCCTGCACCATCATCCAACACCAAGATGTTCATTCGCTCGACCATCGCGTCCTTCTGAATCATGATCGTAATGGTGCCTCTACTTCCCGTAGGCTGAATCCCGTGAATCATTGCATTCTCCACGAGTGGCTGCAGCAGAAGCTTGAGCATCATTCGCTGCTCCAATGCCGGATCAACAATATAATGCAACACGAACTGATCCGGAAAACGAATGGACTGCACACGTACATAATGGCGGATATGCGCAATTTCTTGGGCCACCGGGCAGTAATCCTGTCCTTTGTTCAAACTGATGCGCAGAAAATCACTCAGTCCTTCTACCATATCTGCGATCCGGCTTTCTTTGGACATGAGCGCGATCCAGTGAATAGAAGAGAGCGTATTATAGAGAAAATGAGGATTAATCTGTGCCTGAAGCACTCGCAGATCTGCTTCTTTTTTACGAGCTTCACCGCGAATAATCTCTTCTTTTAGCATCTCAATATGTGCACCAAGCAGATTGTAACTTTCGCCCAGCTTGCCGATCTCATCATCGCTGTCTGTTTGAAATAAAGGCAAGGGACGTTTAGGGTCTATTCGAGACAGATGTCTGGTTAAAACAAGTAGCGGCCTTGTAACTCTGCGAACCGTGAACCAGACCAAGCTGCCGCTAATTAACGCTGACAAGGCAACAGCAATCGCTGTCAAAATAATAAGGTAACTATTCTCTGATCGATATTGTTCGTAAGGAACCATGCCAATCAGCGTCCACCCCGTCAATTCCTCAGGATAATAAAGCACCGTACGTTTTCCTTCTTTTTCGCCATATGTGGTCGTCCCACTATGTCCCTTCTCAATCCGTGTAATAAGTCCTGGTTCAAGATCAGACACGTTCAGCCCAAGTCGGGATTTGTCCATGGAGGACAGCACCTCTCCCGTGCTGCCAATCAACTCCATACTGCCTTCGCCTCTACCCAGTCCGAGCGCAGGCCACCCTTTGGAAATGGCACTTTCATTCAAACTGATCGTAAGCCAGCCGATGGGACGATAATCGTGGATGCTGCGGATCGGCCGAATCAAAGTAATGACATTTTGAATCCCGGCGTAATTGCGAACCGGATAGACCCCCGTCCACCTTTTATCCGCATTACCACCAGGGAGAGACGGATAAAATAGACTGCCCCCGTCAGGTTCATACCAGGTGGCTGTAGACAACGTTGCATCAAAACGCCCGGGATAAATAGCAATGCTGGCGATGTATTTTTTGGATGCAGCCAGGTTCGTCATTCGCCCTAAAATGTCCAAGCGATCTCGTTCATGATCCTCATCCCGGCTTAGGTACTGTTGAATATCCCGTTCGCCAATGAGAAAAATAGATAAATTCTCCGCATCCTGGAGCATGTAACGAAGATTCGCCTCTACTTGTTTCAACGTATCCATCCCTGACAGCTTTGTTTTTTCTTCCGTAATACGTGAAGAGAACAGGAATGCAAACAGTCCAAGCGCCAGAAGCGGCACAATCATTGAAGCTGTGACCACCACGGACAGCTTTCGCTGTAGTGAAGATGTAAGCCAGCGAACCAACTCTGTTCCTCCTTTGGATACGCTCTCGCTTATCCTTTGACTGCACCTGCTGTCATGCCCTTCATGACCTGTTCCTGGAAGATCAAATAGACAATAATCGTAGGAATAACGGATAGGGTCATGGCAGCAAGCGTTAGACCGTAATCAGTTTGATATCCGTCTGCAAAGTTTGCAATAGCAAGCGGTAACGTTTTTAATCCGGTTTTATTAATAAATACAAGGGCGAATGAAAAGTCATTCCACGCATGTAAGAAGCTCAAAATGGTCACGGTGGACAGTGCAGGTAGCGACATGGGAAGCATGATTCGGGTGAAAAGCCCCCAAAGCCCGGTTCCATCCATAAAGGCCGCTTCTTCAATATCTCGCGGAATACTGACGAGATAAGCTGTAAGTACAAAGATCGCTGTTGGCAATGCAAACGCAGTATAAGGCAGGATCAGAGCCCAATACGTATTGAGCAAGGACATCTGTTTCATCAAAATAAATAACGGAACGAGCGTGCTATGAATGGGAATGAGCATGCCTACAACGAAAAACGTCATAATCAGCCCTTTCCAGCGAAATTGGAAACGTGCCAGAATAAATGAAGCCAGTGCCGCGATAAACAGCGTCAGGATCAGCGATCCAATCGATACCGTTAGTGAATTGCCAAAGGCAGTTCCGAGTTTTGAACTTTCCCAAGCATTCTTAAAATTGGCCGCATTCCAATGAACGGGAAGACCAAAGGGTCTGCTGTAGAAATCCTCATTGGTTTTAAACGCACTAATTACAAGCCAATAAAACGGATACAATGTTAAAATACCATAGACCGTGAGAAGCGTCCAAACGATTCCGCTGCGCATTCGGCGAATGGGATGTCCTGTGTGACTTCGTGGTGTAGGCATGGATACAGGTGTTACTCGCATGAGCGTACCTCCTTTCTATCGGTTTTCTTTGCGTTTCCGGCTCGTCACCCACTGGCTTGTTCCGATGAGCAACAATGAAATCAGAACAATGGTTGTGGAGATCGCACTACCGAAACCATATCGGTACGTTGTAAACGTAGAGTTATACATATACGTGGCAAGCAGCTCCGTCGCATGAGCTGGCCCACCTTTTGTCATGATATAGACCAGATCAAACGACTTCAGACTTCCCGAGATACACAGAATTATAGCGACCTGAACTGTACCCCAGATCATCGGTAGAGAAATGGAAACCAGTTTGCGGATACCCGATGCTCCATCTATTTTGGCTGCATCATGGATCTCACCCGGAATATTCTGCAATGCGGAGATGAAAATAATCAGATACAGTCCAACAAAGCTCCAGAGCAAGGGTGGCACCAGTGAGAATATGGCGATCTTCGCATCGGACAGCCATTGCAGCTTCCAGCTCTCCAGCCCCAGCGCATCCAGCAGGAAATTCAAAATACCAATCTGCGGATGGTAAATGTACTGCCAGATCATGCCAATGACAACGGTCGACAGTACCATCGGGAGGAAGACAGCCGAGCGCAAAAACCGTTGAAGCGGATTACTTTTGTGTAACATAACGGCCAGCATCAGTGCTAATGGAATCTGGCCAAATACCGACGCCAGTACAAAAATGACGTTATTTTTCAAAGCCCGCCAAAAGATAGCGTCATTCCAAATTTCTACATAGTTGTTCAGGCCAATGTACGTAGATGCACCTATGCCCGACCAATTGAAAAAGCCATAATACGCAGACCATACCACGGGCACAAACACAAATAATGCATAGATAATAACTGCTGGAGCAAGTCCCAGCATAATGAAACGCCGACTTTGCAATGCGTTCAATTGGTTCACTTCCCCTCGTTATTGCCTTTCGATCCTATTCAGCAGCAGCTTTAACCTGTCATCTAAAAACCCCTCCCCTGCCGGGAAGGGGGTGAACTGTGCTTACTTCATGAGCTGTCAGCTGCAATCTACTGCTTCATCGCATTGGCTTGCGCTGCCTGAATTCGGTCTGCTATGTCCTCTGCTTTACCGCCCATCAGCAGCTCCTGCAACCCGTTATTAATGACCTCAACCGTAGCTGAGCCCAGCTTGGAATCGTATACTGGCGTAATTTTCACTTCCTGCATCAGGTCGTACAGCTCTACAAACAATGGATGAGCTTTCGACTTATCCAGATCAATGTTGTAGCTAACTAATGTACTGCTATTCAGCGTAGCTTTCTGCCCATCGGGTCCAGCCAGTGCGTAGAACAGCTTCATGGCAGCTTCTTTTTGAGCACCGCTTAGCTTTTTACTGACGCCAAGACCCGTCCCAACGACCCCTGATGTCGTTCTTGGTTCACCCTTGCCGCCCTCTACAGGGGGTAGAATTGTAATATGCGTGTTGCTCAACACTTCTTCAGGTGCATTGTTAACGAGGTTGGCCAGCGCCCATCCGCCGTTCATCACCATCGCTGTCTTACCTTGAAAATAAAGCTGCATCATCTGTGTCTCATCAATGCTGTTGAATCCGTCCTGGAAAGCTTTGATGTTGCCAAGCTCTTGCATTTTTTTCAATGCTTCAACAAATTGCGGATCAGTGAAACTTGCCCCATCCTGAGCTACTGCTTTCAAAAACCAGTCTGTACCCGTCACCCGGTCAGCCAGCGTACTGAAAATGGTAGACTGAGCCACCCAGTTTGTTTTGTTGCCGAGCGCCATCGGGATAATTCCCTTTTCGTTAAAAGTAGCAACCGCCTGTTCAAGTTCAGCCCACGTTTCAGGAACCTTTACGTTATGCTCTTTGAACAGCCCTTCGTTATAATAAATGAAGGAGCTGGGTGCCAAATTCATCGGTACAGAGTAAATATTGCCGTCCACCGTGTATCCATCAAGCGCATTTGGAATAAAATTGTCTTTCCATTCCGGCTTCGCATCCAGTTCTGCGTTAATCGGCTGCAACAGATCTCCTTTTACGAACTCTTTCGTCATCGCATCCGGCCACATCACGAAGAGATCTGGCATCTCATTGGCAGCCGCGACTGTGCGCAGTCTTGTCTTAAGTCCGTCCGTAGGCAAGCCTTCATCCACCACTTCGATGTCTGGATGTGCTGTGCGGAAATCTTCGATAATCTTCCGCATCGCCACCGCTTTGGCATCTTGCCCCGTCCAGTTATGCCAGATGGTCACCGAGACTTTGTCACCGCTACTGCCAGCTTCGGAAGAATCACCGCTTGTGCACCCTGCCAGAATTACTGCGAACATCGTTAGTGCCAGCATGCCAGATAACCACTTTTTCCACATCTTGATACTCCCCCTTGGGCATTTGATATCTGTAATTGTAAATGGTAACGCTATCATAACGTAAGGTGACGATTCACGGATACAGGGGTGAATATAATCGGTTCCCTGGGTACATATCAAAAAAGCCCTCACCAGAACAATGTGTGAAAAAGTTAAATACCTTCATCACATTGCTCCCAGTGAGAGACTTAAACGATGGATGCTGAATTCCATATCATAAGTCGTATATCGCATTACTAAAAAAAGTAAAGTACGTAGATAAGTTCAAATGATCGCGTTCTACAAGTTAGCCTATCCATTATTGAAGACTGTTTTTTATCAATGTTGCAAAAGCCTCAGAACCTTCGACGGTCAGATGTACCCCGTCCTTCTCAAAATATTCATCATGCCCTTCACTTGCCTGATTCCAGTCAATGAGGGAAACGTTACTATAGCTGGAGGCTGCAACAGTCAATGCCTTATTGACCGTACGCTCCCAAGGACGCGGCACACGTACTGTAACCAGGTACACCCGGGTTTTATCTTCCAAGCCATCAAGGACTGCTTTCAAAATTTTAGAGTTAAACGAGCCGTTTGTTCCCAGCTCCAGCACCACTTCGCTGCCCAATTGCTTATTGCTCTTCAGTTCCCGCAGTACATCCCCAGCCTGCGACATCTGACGACCGACATGACCATCGACATACACACCGGAGATATTCTGCTCCAGATAAGGCTTGGCGTCCAGAATAACGGAGTCTCCAATAATGGTATATCGAATTTCTCCCTCTTGCACGACAGATGCCGAATGTTTGTCTTTTGAGCCTGATTTCGACAGATCCGTTGTCCCATCCCGACCCTCTTGATTTAAACTGAACTGATCCTTTTCTTCTTCATCGCCTGTAGCGGATGGTTTGGAGTAAGGCTTATTATCGGTCGAATGCTCCTGATTCCCAAGATCCTTAGATGAGTCTTCCTGCTTGGTCGGTTTCGAACCTTGTGCAGCCCCGTCTCCAGATTGGTTATTTTCGGCATTCCCCCCCTCCGACTCGGATTCTACATCTGTCTGAGCAACTGGATTCTTTTGCTCAGAATCCATAGGTTTAGTGGTGAGCGGCACAACGTCTTGTCCCTGCTCCTCAGCCGATTTGTCCCCGTTTAACACCGTTGACAGGGATACCGATTGAGAATCTGAATTGGCGGCAACGGGCAGCACCATTCGTGAGACGGTGTAACATAATAACAAGAGTGTCATTAACAGTCCTGTCCGTTTCAACCATACACGACGAGGAACGAACGATACCCTGCCTTTTCCCCACAGTTTGGACAAGGAATCCCGAAATCCGTTATACCGAATCGGGTTTTCAATATATTTAAGCGATATGGACGCTAGGAAGACCGTTGCGACTACTTGTAAAAGGATGCGTACAGGATGTGCGCCGCCGGTATCTACAGCTGGACTAGTCAAAATGATGACCGGATAATGCCATAGATATAATCCATACGAACGTTCACCGATCCACCGGAATGGTTTGGCTCCAATAATATGTGCCAGTATGGATGAAGGATGCGCAAGCACAGCAACCAGAATGGTGGCAGTAATTGTCTGAAGCAGCATACCTCCTTGATATAGAAAAGGATCGTACTCACTGGTGGTCAACATCATGTAGATCAACACACCAAGAGCAGCGAGACCACATCCATCCAATGCCATTCGACTCATCCCAGACAATGCACTTGACAGCTTGCGGCTCGGCCAGATGACTGCTAACGCGGCACCTGCAAGCAGTGCGAATGCACGAGTATCCGTTCCATAATACACACGGCTGGGGTCCAGATCCGGATTATACATGATAGCCATTGCGCCAACGGACAGCTCAGCAGCAACGACGATAAAAACGACCAACCATCCTTTTCTTTTGAACAATACAATGGCTGCGATCAGCAAAATAGGCCAGACCAGATAGAACTGCTCTTCCACAGCCAGCGACCAGAAATGTCCAAAAGGAGACGGCGGGCCGAAACTTTCGAAGTAAGAAACATTGTGATAGATATACCACCAATTGCTTATGTACGTAATACCGGATACAATATCCCCTCGTAGTGAAGCAAGCCGGGAGGAATCTGTGCACAGCAGCCAGAGCATGACTACCGCTGTCAACGTCAACATACCGGGCAGCAGACGTCTAAATCGCCTTAACCAAAAATCACCAAGAGCGATACGTCCATGCTCGTGCCACTGAGTTAACAAAATATCCGTAATCAGATAGCCAGATAGAACAAAAAATATACCTACACCGAGCAGACCGCCCGGAATAAAATCCAAATTCAGATGATAAGCGATTACACCAACTACCGCGATGGCTCGTAAACCATCCAGTCCATTCATATGCCTCTTTCGGTTCACTGATTGTGACATGCTTGCCCCTCCTTGTTGCCATGAGCACACATCCATAGGGGGCAGGGCATCATAATCATTCTCAAGCTTTCAGTCATTCTGGTTGTTATTAACATACGTATTGCACCTTCCGTCTTTCATTTACAACATATATACTAAACCGTTTAACGATGGAACCTTTTGCTAGCACAACTAGCTGTAAAATCATACTCCATATTCAACAATTATCATAGTGCTTTTCATGGACTGGACAATATTACCTCAATTCATTCAATAGAAAAAAGCTGCCGACTTACTCAGCAGCCACTCTCCATTATAACCGGAATGTAACCGGATTGTATGCTTTACTGATATTTGATTCTTCCTGCCTAGGACCCTAGAGGTGCCGATGAGCAGGCATAGGATTCCTTTTCGGTATGGTTCGTTCTACTTACCTTCTTTCAAAAACTGTTCGATTCGAGCTTTAATTGAATCACGAACCTCAGCGAATGTAGCTGTGATTTCTTCCTCTGTACCTGTCGCCTTGGCTGGATCATCGAAGCCCCAGTGCCATCTTTCGGCTTTATCATTGCTTACAACTGGACAATTATCGTTGGCATGACCACATA
>JAFWEX010000148.1 GCA_017512705.1 Paenibacillus sp. | reverse complement strand
CCAGTTTAACTGGTAAGTGAAAGCGGCAAATAACACTGAGCCTGAACAGCCCTGCTGTCAGGCTAGCGTCTTTAGGCGCAGTTTGGCAACAGGGGGTTATACCCCAAGAGCAAACCACCCGTTGGACGGGTGGTCCTGATTGTTGTATACGTCGTTACGTTGTTTTCAAGCCTGGAACTGAAGGGAGGGAAAGCAAGGTTGCATATCGTAGAGATTGAAGATGAGATGCCAGAATCAACGGATCAAACAAGATATTCGTTGAAACAGCGGACTGAGAGAATAGCGGGTAGGTGGAAACAAGATCGAGAAGAAAATGCACAAAAAGATGAACAACAAGATGGAGAAGAAGACCTTCCTTCATTTGAGCTTCATGTTGTATCTACGAATAGAGGGGAACAAGCAGCGATGATAACGGCGGCTAAGGAAATTTGGCCTTGGGTTCACTACATTCATATTCGAGAAAAGCAGCTTTCGCTGCATGATCGAATGAATTGGGCTAAATGGATGGCAGATTCGGGCGTTCCTGCTTCTCGTATTGTAATCAACGGTGCAAATCCTTTTTCGTCCAGTGATTTTTACCAAGGAGTGCATTGGAGCCAAGATATGCTGCAAAAGCAAAACAAAACACTAGTGAGCGAAATGAATAATGATCGGCAGATGCGATGGGGAGTTTCAGTACATTCCATAGACGAAGCGAGGAACGCAGAAGAATATGGAGTGGACTATCTTTTTTTCGGTCATGTATATGCGAGTACCAGCAAGCCTGATCTAACAGCAAGGGGATTAGAAGCATTGGCGGAAGTGTGTTCTGGTGTGAAAATACCTGTTATTGCCATTGGAGGCATTCAGCCAGGCAACATCCAGGCTGTCCAGTCTGCGGGGGCCAGCGGAGCCGCTGTGATCTCAGGTGTCCTGGGGCAAAAAGACCCTGCCCACGCTGCGGTTCTACTTCAACAGGCTGTGCGAGCAGAGACATGAAAGGTGCAAACAATCAAGGAGATGAGAACTATTGAGAACTATGGAACCGATAGAACCGAACCAAACTATGAAAGCTGTCGCTCCATCAGAAGAACAAGGTAACTTTACGATATCATCACTTGAACGATCATCTGAATCATTTGGAGCTATGCATGCAGAAACAATCATTGTCGGCGGGGGAGTTATAGGGTGCGCGATTGCTTTTGAACTGGCATCCCGAGGTCAGGAGGTACTTCTTGTTGAGCAATCCGAGATTGCCAGTGGAAGTTCCAGTGCAGCTGCCGGTATGCTTGCAGCAGATAGTGAAGATTTTGCTCATCCGTTCATTGCACAAGCCGCTTATGAAAGCAGAGAACTATTAATGAAGCAAAAAGAACAGATATCTGCATTAACGGGTATGGATCTTGGTTTAAGGCGCAGCGGATTTATCACACCGTTTCGCTCATACATGGATCTAAGTGCATACAAGGACAAACGCAGTAGTTCATCGAGTGGGGAGCAAATATGGTGGGATCGTAGTACAGTGCAACGAGAAGTTACATGGTTGAATCGGGATACGTATGGGGCTTATTTCAGACCAATGGAGAGTGAGCTGCTACCAGTGTCATTGAGCAGAGCTTATGCAAAGTCAGCACAAATGATGGGTGCGCGAATCTGTGAGGGTGTTCAGGATGTTCGTCTGATCGTGAATAAGGATGGAGTGCAGGGGGTGTCAACTGCTCAGGGAGAAATATCTTGCAAACATGTCATCGTAGCAGCAGGTTTGCATGGAGAACAACTCATGGATCAAGTGGGTGTAACATTGCCCTCAATTCCGGTAAAAGGAGAAATTGTTGCGATTCGTTTTCCCGCAGATCAAGCAACATACTGTCCTGATCGCACCGTATATGCAGAAGATGCCTATATCGTTCCCAAAGCCAATGGAGAGGTATGGATCGGAGCAACCAGTTTTCCAGGAAGAAAAGATCACAGCGTATCTGCTAATAGTGTGCAACGATTACTGGGAGCGGCCAGTTATTGGGTTCCGGGAATGAAGGAGGCCGTGTTTTTACGAGCTTGGGCAGGCATAAGACCATCCACCCCAGACAAACTGCCGTATGTGGGCAAATGTGAACAAATTCCAGGCTTATATGCAGCTTACGGACATTTTCGCAATGGAATATTGTTAAGTGCGATAACAGGACGCTGGATTGCAGACATGTTGGAGGGCAAGAGTGCGGAAGAGATGGGGATTGAGGCCTTGTCGCCTGATCGTATAAATAAACAGGGGGTTATGATGTGAACATTGTTGTAAACGGACAAAAGATGGAGGTTGGGGACGAGTTAAATCGTGTAGATAAATTACTGCAATCATTCAACTTGCAAGTAAAGACGGTGGTTGTAGAGTTGAATCGCAATATTTTAACTAAAGACCATCATGAAACGACACCGTTAAGAGAAGGAGATCGACTTGAAATTGTTCACTTTGTCGGGGGCGGTTGATCTTGTTCATTAGGTAGGCGGGGTTTAATCTTATAAATTGAATGCTGGGAGGGCAATTAATGATGTTAACGATTGGTCAATATTCATTTGGATCGAGGTTGCTACTGGGGACAGGGAAATTCTCGGACTTGGAAGTTCAGAGCCAGGCTGTTGAAGCTTCAGGTACTGAAGTACTGACCTTTGCTGTACGACGTCTGAATCTGGAGGAGAGCGGTAAGCAACACTTTTTGGATACACTCGATCTGAGCAAATATACGTTGCTACCTAACACTGCCGGAGCTTCGACGGCTGAAGAAGCGGTGAGAATTGCAGAGCTTGCGCGAGCTTCCGGACTTTGTGATATGATAAAAGTTGAGGTCATCGGAGACGGAGTGACGCTGCTTCCCGACCCGATTGAAACGTACAAGGCTTGCAGCATTTTGCTGGAAAAAGGATTTACCGTCTTGCCTTATATTTCAGACGACGTCATTTTAGCCAAACGACTCCAGTTGCTGGGAGTGCATGCTGTTATGCCAGGCGCCTCTCCGATTGGTGCAGGTAGGGGCATCATCAACCCATATAATCTGGAGATCATTATAGAACAAGCTGCCGTGCCTGTAATTGTAGATGCTGGTTTGCGCTCTCCGAAAGATGCGGCATATGCAATGGAACTAGGGGCTGACGGCGTACTGCTTAATACGGCTGTTTCAGGTTCAAATGATCCGGTTGCCATGGCTAAGGCGATGCGTCTCGGGGTAGAAGCAGGCAGGTTAGCATATACGGCAGGTATGATTCCTGTAAAGCGTTATGCTGCAGCAAGCAGTCCGGTGGAAGGAATGATTCATACATGATAGATCAGTTACATCATACCGAACAAGCTGATCGATACTCTCGGCAGGAACGGTATGCTCCGCTCGGCAGAGAAGGTCAAGCAAAACTGAGTGACAGCAAGGTGTTAATTATTGGAGCTGGAGCACTCGGAACAGGCATTGCCGAAACGTTGGTTCGTTCCGGTGTTGGACAGATTACTATAGTAGACCGGGACTACGTGGAATGGAGCAATCTGCAACGGCAGCAACTTTACGTTGAACAGGATGCGATTGAGCGTATACCCAAAGCAATGGCGGCGGCTAAGCGTTTATCGGCCATTAATTCAACTGTACAGATCGAAGCTAAAGTAATGGATGTGCGGGTGGACGAACTGGAAGAACTTATCGGACATATCGATTTAATTATGGACGCAACGGATAATTTTGATACGAGATTACTTATTAATGATATGGCTCAGAAATATCAAATCCCTTGGATTTACGGAGGATGTGTTGGCAGCTATGGCATTACATATACGTTTTTGCCTGGGGATACGCCTTGTTTGAATTGCCTTCTTGGGGAAGTGCCACTTGGTGGGGATACTTGTGATACTTCAGGGATCATACCTCAAGCGGTGCAAATGGTAACGGCAAATCAGACAGCGGAAGCGATGAAGTTGTTAAGCGGTAACTCGGCTGCTCTTAGACGTAAATTGTTGTCATTTGATGTGTGGCGGAACGAATACATTTCAATTAACGTCGATGGGGCGAAAAAGCAAGATTGTGCTTCATGTAGCCCAGTGGCAACGTATCCGTTTCTTTCTGCATCTAATCTGGAGAAAACGGATGTATTGTGTGGCAGGGACACTGTCCAGATCCGTCCTGCGCGTCGGCAACAGTTAGATTTGCAATTGACCACGGAGCGATTAGAGAGGCTTGAGGAAGGGAAAGTGGAGAGGAACCCTTTTTTGGTATCATTCACAACGGGTGATCATCGACTGGTCATTTTTCAAGATGGCCGTGTTCTTGTTCATGGAACGAATGATACCGCCGAGGCACGTTCACTAGTGCATCGCTATTTCGGCTAATACGAATCATTAAGATTGACAGTCTGTTCCCGGCGGGAATGGACTTTTTCTTTTTAAGGCATCCTAACTGTACAGTCCATGCTAAGAAGCAGCGGAATACAGACGGGCCGGGTGAAAAATATGACAACAGTCATCTTTCTAGTCGGTACAGGTGAATTAGCGTACCAGATAGAATGTATTTTGCAAGAAGAAGGATATGAAATAAAGCACATAGAGTGGATTGAATTACATGAAAACGTAGTTGTGCAGTTTGATCGTCCGCAGTTGATCTTATTGGTGGAGCAGAAGTCTGAGCACATGTATCAGAATATACAAAATAAAGCAGCTTTGAAAACTTGGATGAATCAGGGTATACCCATACCTCTAATGGTTATCATTCCTGAGACGTCCCCTCAGTGTGTTATTGATTGGCTGGACTTCGGTGCTTATGATGTGATGGAGGAACCTGTACATTGGAATGTTTTTCTAGCCAAAATTCGCAACATACTTCGGTTATTTGCAAAGGTTAAGCATGATGGCGAAGAAACAGTCATTGTTCAAGACTTGAGAATAAATTTACGTTCGAGAAGGGTAAGCCGAGAAGGGCAATACCTTAATTTGACCCCAAAAGAATATGAATTGCTGGAGTTCTTAGCTATGCACTTGAACGAAGCCTGTACAAGAAGTGATATTTTGCGAGAGGTCTGGGGCTACGAGTTTGCCATGGATACCAACGTAGTTGACGTGTACATTAAACACTTACGGGTCAAAGTTGATAAAGGGAGAGATGTAAAGCTGATCCAGACCGTTCGAGGAATAGGTTACATGCTTCACGGTTAATCCCATCCATTTTCAAGGTATACTCCAGTTTGAAGTGATAGGGTTATTACGAGCATAGGGTATATATGTATATAGGATCATATAAAAAGACCGGATCTATAGACCCGGTCTTACGTATATTTTTTTATAAAATGGAGACTTATAGTACGCGACGAGCAGTAACATACGTTCTTTTCCACGTGCCAGAGTTCAAATCAGACAGGGTTACACCTGGTGAACCATAGGTATGGAGAATTTTCCCTTTACCTGCATACACCCCAACGTGTGTGACATTTGATCCGGTGGAGCGGCTGCCACTTGAGAAGAACACTAAGTCACCAACACGCAGATTAGATTTGGAGACGTATTTACCCTCCTTGGATTGTTTTGCGGAAGTGCGCGGAAGGTCTACACCATACTTTTTGAAAATAAACTTCATGAAGGAAGAACAGTCAAAGTATTTGGTTGTATTCGTTGAAGCACCAAATTTATATGGAGTTCCAGTGAATTTTTTGCCATAGTTTACAATATTCTGACCTTTGGATACAGATGCCGTTGCCGCTTCTGCAACAGGTGCATGCGTCATTAGTACAGCTCCGAAACCTAGTGTAGCGCACAACCCGACGGTTACGGCCTTTTGGATGAAGAAGTTGTTTTTCATGTTGTTTGTACCTCCAAAATTCGTTTTCGTTAAGTTGCTAGAGCGAGTATAACAGGTTTGTAACACCCTAGAAATTGGATGTCTGAGCAAAAAGGCTGATAGATCAGTAAGTTGGTTATGATTATTAAAATACGATTAAAAATGTCAAAAAATTAATTATTGACGAATAACATGATGCGTTCAAAACAAAGATCCCCTTGATTATCAAGGGGATTTCTTCGGTTTCACTTTATTTTTGGTCTTTCATTCAAGTTACAAAAATGTAATCATTTCGCACCGAAGCTTCGAGTCCGTACCAACTGATCTCACTCATACGGAGCATACTGAACGAACGAATCGGGCTGGATTGAACTAAGGAAGTGAATGTCTCCGACGTTTCATATGTTCAGTCTTTGCTCTGAATAATGAGTAACATGCCACTATCAATGGTGACAGTGCCTGTTTCCTCCAGCAACTTGTTGCTGATCCCCAAAGATTGTCCCAAACGAATGGTTGCTTGATCCAAAGGATACATAAAACCCTCCAGACATATACCTGTAACCTCATGCGTTAGCGGGAGTAGTGAGACATAAGTATAGCCGCGCTTCTCAACAACAGCGTGTGAGGTGGTTAAGGTTATATAATTATGCTCGTCCTGTAGTGCACAGGAAATATGGTGCTGCATCGCACGAACCATAATATGAATATTCGCAAGAGTATGATCCATTCGTGTGCCAGTTGCT
>JAFWEX010000147.1 GCA_017512705.1 Paenibacillus sp. | reverse complement strand
GCGCACAGGCCGCAACCGTCGCATTTTTCCTCGTCTATGTGGATGATTTTCCGGATCATCAAGCTCGCCTCCCTTGCCTCACTGGTATCAGTATACTCAGAATTATCTCAGTTGCCTGTATCTGGAGATACATGCTTTTGGTTTTTTTGTGCTATAATGGAATTGTGAAAAGGGAAAAGGAGGAAGAGTATGGATTACTCCGTTCTTGAAAAAAGCAAATTGTTTCATGGAATACCTGCCAGTGAACTCCGGGCCATCCTGGCATCTTCGACGCACCACATCCAATGCTACGAAAAAGGGGAGATCATTTTTCATTTGATGGATAGGGCGTCCAGGATCGGCATCATACTGGAAGGTCGCGTAGAGGCACAGAAATCATTTCCGAACGGGAGCCAGGTCAATGTATCCGTTCGAGGGCCGGGAACGATGATCGGCCCTGCGGCAGCATTTTCAATCTCTCAAAAATACCCCTGCGATGTCGTCGCGCTGGAGCCGGTGACAGTTTTGATGTTCCAAAAAGAAGATCTGCTTACGCTGATGCACAAGAATGTCCGCATATTGGAGAATTTCACAACGGAGATTGCTTCAGCCACATATATGCTGCAGCAACGACTTGAATTGTTGTCATACAGCGGAATCGCTCAAAAGGCTGCATTTTGGCTTTTGATGCAGATGCGGCAAACAGGAAACAGCACAGTTCCTGTTCCCGAATCCGTCTCCAAATGGGCTATGCTTATGAATGTCTCCCGGCCATCATTGCACAGGGAATTGAAACGGCTGGAGTAGCAGGGCATTATTTCCTATTCGTCTGCTGCCATTACAATTCATAATGAGGTGGCATTGCAGGACGTATTAAGCCAATAGCCTACAATGGTTAAAACCTTCATGGACGATCTGTGATCAATCTAAGAGATTCTATGAGCGGGATTACCTCTTGTCCATGTGCACGAGTTGTCCGCCAATCCGTTCACCACGACAGGGGGTGCATGTCGAATAGCTTTATTGACGGTCAAACTGTTAGCTTTATTAGACGGTTTTGTGAACGAGGTGTCTGTCATTCCGTGCACATGAAAAACGCCAAATTGCACCGAAACAGGCCTGTTTCAAGATTTATCAGAGGTTAATCCGCGATTTATCATGCAATATGGGGGGCGCGTCTCCCGGCGGGGCTGTTCGTATGAACAGTTTGTTGGTCATACTGTTCACTCAAAAATCTGTTGCCCGGAGTGGGAACCCAACAAAGCTATTCGACAAAATGAATCTGAACACCCTCATATCTGATAGTTCGGGTTTTGCAAGAGCTAGGTCTATGCCCAGCAGAGAAAAAGCCTGCGATAGACCAGCTTTGAGGGTGATTTTTGCCTCAGCAAGACATGAAGAAATCCCCGGAAACGCCGTGTTTCCGGGGATTTTGGTGGTCGCAACAGGACTCGAACCTGTGACCCCATCGATGTGAACGATGTGCTCTGCCATACTGGCCAGTTTACATAGACAGATTGGTGGATCATCGCCCATTTGATCCGCCACCCCGGTTGCCGATCCTGCCGCGAGCCATCTTCTTGACAGTCCTATTATATCATAACAGCCCAGCCCAATGCAATAGGGATTCCAAACACACCATGCTATAAACCTTCGACACAGAGAACCGTCCCTATGTGTTTATCATCGAATCAAAACCGTGATCTCGAATTAATAAGTCCGCCTGTGACATGCTTTCCATAGCCTGCATGAATTGGTTCCCTGCATCAATCATATTCTTAGCCATGCTCCAATCGTCGGGGATCGGGATTAGCATTTCTTGAATATGGCGTGGTTGGAGATGTTGCTGTACCGATCCATATTCATCTAACAGCATTAATAAAAGAGCCGTGTTTGAAGCAAAATACGCCAGCAAGTAAGCTCTTAGATCTGGGTTCTTTACCCGGATACGGACCAAGTCATCACTCACAATGTAATTACTCGCCAAATCGCGGGTGGCGTAGGTTACTTTACCAATTGTGCCTGAACGGGAAATCAGAATGTCACCTTCCTCAATCTTCAGCATATCTATACTTTTCTTTTGTACAGCGTTGGCTTTTGTAGGATCAAGCCATTTGATCGTAAAGCGTCTTAATTCGAGTGCTGCATTTGCAGTCAGATAAGGCATCAACGTACTTGTATCGGTAGGATTATCAACTTTGATACTTGCAGAATTCCATCTTGGCCCAATATAGATTCTTATGCCCGCCTCTAATTGACCTACTGTCGTTGTTGCCCATCCATCCTTATTGTCGTACTCAAGCACAGCATCAAGCGCCGCATTCAACTTTGGTGAGTAATGTTGCGGATTTATATTCAAATGATCCTTAATGTCACTACGCCTAATCGAAAATACATATTCCGACTGTGGATGCTCATTCCCGTGTTTAAAGTCTATGAATGCGTTTGCAATGTCGTTCAGATCATGATTTAGCTCATCTGTTTTGTTTCCATTGCCATCTAATACGAACACAGAATTACCTTTTGAATCCTGTCCGATACGCTGCGACATAGCCATGAATATACTATAATCATCACGAGGAGATACGCCTTCTTCCGGCTTGTTAATAAAAAGAATGCAGGTCCTTACGCCAGTATCAGGTTGGAATGTGTCTTTATGCAGCGTCACTACGCCCACAATTTCGCATCTTTCCAGTAACCATTGACGATACGCTTCATAGCTGACATTATCCAAAATCCCCTTCGGTAGCACAATACCCATTCTACCTCCGGGCTTTAGCCAATCAATACAACGTTCCAAAAATAAAAGTTCAGGTGCCTGATGCTGTAAAATATCAGAATCGCTGGAGCTGAAATAATAGCTTCCATCATCCGTTTTTTTGTAGCTGTGGCCAAAAATAAAATTCTTCAAAAGCGTTTTATCAGAAATCTGTGACTCGACCTTTTGCCCGGAAAAGGGTGGATTCGTGGCAATTAATGAAGGCGCATTGCTTTTTCCCTTGGCACATCTTGATATAATCCAAGGGTCAAAATTCGAATAAACATCCAGTGAATTGCCGCGAGTCATTCCACTCTGTCCATCGCCAGTCAACAGCATCGCGCATTTCGCAATTTTCACAAGTCTGGCTGCAATCTCTACTAAGTAGACACTATCCTTAATCGTGGTGAGCTGCCTATCACGCACTGGTGAGTTGGGAGCTGTGTTTGCGATTACTTTGCGGCGCAGATATCGGAAAATGCTGGTTGCAAAGCCACCACTGCCTCCTGCTGGATCGAGCGCATGTTCTCCGATATCTGGGTCAAGGATTCGGACCATCATCTCTATAACAAGGCGGTTTGTGAAGAATTGGCCTTGCTGGCGTTTAAGATTAATGTGAGTGAATTGTTCATAGGTTTCACCCATGAGGTCCCAATCATCAGCATCGTCATTTCTCGCTGCAAGACTCCAATTCTTTAAAATGCCAACAGCCTCAGCAATACAGTCATTTCCTACCTGTATTTTTTCGTGGGCTTCAAAAACATCCGGAAACTGGTCCGCATATTCACGGAAGAGTTGTTGAATCGTATCAGCAGCATGTTTGCGTCCTTCGACGGTCTTGAAATCTGTCTCCGTGATCCAAAATCGAGGAAAATCTCCGGGAGTTATTTCGTCTTGGATTTTGGCAAGCAAAATACGTACCATATCCATTGCAAGATCGAAATCCTCGTTTTCCATCCCCCGACCATACAGTTTGTTATGACATGAAGATAGCAGGAATCGAACATTATGAGGTCTTGGAAGGCTGGCCTTGCTCGGTATTACATCATCACCATTCCAGTTCTCTCTGTAACGAGGAAGGGATAGTATTTCATCCAATCCTACTTCAGTACCGGTTTTCTTCTTGTAAACTGCCAACCCATCGCCATTGGTCCACACTCCACCGACCGCCGACGTATTGAAAATATATGAAACCAACTGTGCATAGCCTTCTGTCACATTTGGCTTCTTACATTCCACCACAAATAGAATATTGCCCTGATCCTTCTCAAGGCACGCTTTTTTGCTGACATATACTACTATATCAGCGCGAATCTCAGAGCCATCAACGGTATTCGTGAGGATTTTTGATCCTTGTTGGATAGGAATCTCACGTGCAATCTGATTCTTTGGATACCCATAATCGGTTTGCAAAATGTTTATGAAGCGCTGACGCACTCGTTCTTCTGGAGTATCTTTCAGTGCTTTGCCTGACAGGCAATCAAGAATATCACCATTTTCGTTAAAAACAACATCGTTATTTACCATGAGAAAACCCTCCATAAGATAGATAACGCTCTAACATGAGGCGCATTGTACAGTTTAATGTGTATGTGGTTTAGTCCTCGTCGGTGCCCTGCTCCGTTGCGGGATCATCCGGTAACATACGAGGACGGTTCTCTGTGTCCATCTCCTAATATACATAAAACGAGCCGAACCCTTCGGTTCGGCTCTCAAGTGGTCGCAACAGGACTCGAACCTGTGACCCCATCGATGTGAACGATGTGCTCTCCCCTTGTGGTAGGTTCGTTAGACAAAGCACAGTCGCCAGCAAGAGCCAAACCGCTGTAAATGCGGCACTTCTCACGTTTTTCTAT
>JAFWEX010000146.1 GCA_017512705.1 Paenibacillus sp. | reverse complement strand
GTAGCAATGGGATTGGTGACCTCCACACCGGCATCGGCCACTGCGGTATAGCCGTTTGCAAGTGCAATGTTCTGCCATTCGAGAAGATAATCCTTGGCAGTCTGAAGTGTAGTCGGAAGCTTGGGATACACTTCGAATACAGGTGCTTCACAGATGTAACCGTCGGGTTCTCCGCTTTCATCCACATGTACCAGATCGTAGCCCATTTTCTTTGCGTAAGCCGCATCAATACCTGCCCATTCAAGTGCCTTGGTATTGAGCAGCATGGAGTGACCGCCGTCGGTCTGCATAAACAGCGGCTTATCGCTGCAGATCTCGTCCAGATACGCTTTGGAAACATATTCGTCATTTTCGGTCCACCCTGCTGCCAGGTAGAACTCGCGCTGCGGATTGGCCTTGATATAGTCCTTTATGATCTCCCTGTATTTGTCGTAATCCGTTGGAACTACCTTGATGAGGTTTGCCTGCCCGATGGCGCGGTCACCTGCCAGATAACCGTGGCAGTGGGATTCCAAAAAACCGGGATAGATGAAGTTCTCACCGTAATCCAGCACCTGGGCATCTGCACCGGCAAGCTTTTTTACTTCCTCCGCATCACCGATGTAAGCGAACACGCCGTCCTTAACTAGTGCTGCTTTTGCAGTGGGTCTCTTTTCATCCATGGTGATGATGTTGCCGAGAACAATAGTCTGTTTCATGTGTAAATCCTCCTATTTCATTATTTTGATTTATATTTATTGTGAACGGCAAAAATCTTTTGTCGTTCATTATAATATACCAGATTGCTCGGGAAAGGCAAGAAAAACAGAGCTTATTGCTTAATGATTCCCTGCAAAGTAGAAATTACCTTCCGCAATTCACTTAACGGTATATCCGGCGATATAATCTTATTATCTCTCAAATAAGTTATAACATCAAGATCCAGTGAGATTAAAACTGTCAATTTTCCATATCCCCATTTTTCGACATCGGGAATGAGAGGTTCACCATCTGCATCAAAGAACTTCATACCTACAGATTTGTACTTATATATACTTGATTTCTCCATGCTCAACTTAGCCCTGCCAAACGCATCTAAGCTGTCAAAATGAGTTTTATAATCGCCACTTCGCCAAATCGCTGCAATATATTTTGCTACAGATGAATATGCGTCAGACTTCGATGAAGGGATGGTCCGAAGACTGATCGAGCTGATCACGGTCTACGACGACCACCTTGCCTTTGAATTCAAATGCGGCCTTGAGACTGAGGTCCAGAAGTAAACAGACGACCATCACGGATGGTAAATGCCACAGTGGAGTTACCGGCGTGATCTTCCGCATCTTCAAAGAAGAAGAAGGAGTGAATATGCAGGCCGTCGTCGTCTTCAAAGAAACGTGCCGATGCTTCGATGTCTTCCAGTTCCGGGCGGGTTGCCAGGCTCTGGCCAAGTTCAGATTGTACGCGCAGTCGCTCGTCGTCGTCCGGTTCGACAAGATCAATCCATACTGCATTTACAAGGGGTTGTGACTCTTCGACTTCCAGCCGGGTCAGTCGGTTATTTTCCAGTTGAAATGCGCTCAGCATGACCGGGACTCCCAATGCTTAAAATATCGGACAGTTCGGTGGGCACACAGAAACAAATTGGGTTTCAGACCATTAAACAGCCTGACTCAGCGCGACGGGAAAAATTGAGGTCGCTGACAACCGCTAAGGCTATCAGCAAAAAGGGATAGCCTTAGGAGTTGATCCTGGATGACAGGATAGTGAGCCAGTATCTACTGGGTGTGTCCAAGGCGAATGTCCTCTTAGCGTAATCGTGCGCGCATGTTACGCCAGCAATAACTGTGGCGTCAACACGCAACGGAACGCTGAAGGGCATTAATTGACCTTCAACGTATAAGGCTAGCAGATTATTACAAAATAGTGATATTTTTCTGAAAGTTACACACTTTCCAGCTTGGCATAGGCTGCCACCAGCCATTTGATCCCCTGCCCCTGGAACGCTACCTGCAAACG
>JAFWEX010000145.1 GCA_017512705.1 Paenibacillus sp. | reverse complement strand
GAGGGGTTCCACACGTACCCATCCCGAACACGACCGTTAAGCCCTCTAGCGCCGATGGTACTTGGACCGCAGGGTCCTGGGAGAGTAGGAAGCCGCCAAGCAAAGAACCACTGCCGATGAAATTCGGTGGTGGTTTTTATTATATTTACTCAATGATTGACATAGAAATTTCCATTCAAGGACAACTTAAGGACAAGACAAAACCATAAACACAACGTAATGTGCTGAATGAAAGAATTTATTTTTGTTATATTAATAAGATTAGTGTCCATGCAAGGGAAACATTTGTTTCACGGGGGACTACACCTAATTGATTCAAGGAGTTTCCCTTGACATTCTAAATATCGCTTTGCTAAGATGGACAATAATATATTTTCAGAAAACGTATTTTTCGGCATACAATACAGCCTAGAATCTTCGGGTTTTGGTCCGTAGAGCTGAGCAAACATAAGGAGGAACACTTGCGTGTGGGAAGATAAATTTGGGAAAGAAGGCTTCACCTTTGATGATGTATTGCTAGTGCCGCGGAAATCCGAGACACTGCCAAAAGAAGTAGACGTTTCTGTTCGTTTGAGCGATAACGTCAAATTGAACATTCCTTTAATTAGTGCTGGAATGGATACTGTGACTGAAGCGACACTGGCGATTGCCATTGCACGTGAAGGCGGCATCGGTGTTATTCATAAAAACATGTCGGTTGAACAACAAGCAGAAGAAGTGGATCGAGTTAAACGTTCAGAGAGCGGAGTAATTACTAATCCTTTCTCATTGACGGCAGAACATCTTGTATCTGATGCTGAAGAAGTTATGGCGAAATATCGCATTTCAGGTGTGCCTATTGTTGAAGGCGATCAGAAGCTTGTCGGCATTCTGACAAATCGTGACTTGCGTTTTATTCATGACTACGGCATTAAGATCAGTGAAGTCATGACACGTGAGAATCTGGTTACAGCTCCAGTGGGTACGACGTTGCAAGAGGCAGAAGGTATTTTGCAAAAACACAAAATTGAAAAACTCCCATTGGTGGATGAGTCCAATACATTAAAAGGTCTTATCACTATTAAAGACATTGAGAAAGCAATTCAGTTCCCACAAGCAGCTAAGGATGCACAAGGCCGTCTTCTGGTTGGCGCTGCAATTGGTATTTCTAAAGACACATTCGAGCGTGCTGAGGCTTTGGTTAAAGCAGGTGTAGATCTAATTACAGTGGACTCGGCACACGGACATCATATTAATATTATTGATGCGGTTCGTCAGCTTCGTGAACGATTCCCTGATCTGACGATTGTTGCAGGTAATGTTGCTACAGGTGAGGCAACACGTGACCTGATCGAAGCTGGTGCTTCCGTTGTAAAAGTTGGAATTGGTCCAGGTTCCATCTGTACAACTCGAGTTATCGCAGGAATTGGTGTTCCACAAGTTACAGCAGTATATGACTGTGCAACGGTTGCACGAGAGTATGGTGTGCCTATTATCGCTGACGGTGGTATTAAATACTCTGGTGAGATCACGAAGGCTATAGCAGCAGGGGCTCATGCAGTTATGTTGGGAAGTTTGTTTGCTGGTACGGAAGAAAGCCCGGGTGAGTCCGAGATTTATCAAGGTCGTCGATTCAAAGTTTACCGTGGTATGGGTTCCATGAGTGCAATGAAACAAGGAAGTAAGGATCGTTACTTCCAGGACGATGACAAAAAGTTGGTTCCCGAAGGTATTGAAGGCCGTGTTGCTTACAAAGGTCCTTTATCTGACACAATTCATCAATTGATTGGTGGTTTACGTTCAGGTATGGGATATTGCGGAACAAGCAACTTGGATCAATTGCGGAATGACACAAGTTTTATTCGTATTACGGGCGCTGGTCTTCGTGAAAGCCACCCGCATGATGTTCAAATCACTAAAGAAGCACCTAACTACTCGTTGTAATTCAACGATAGTCAATGATTCCCAGGACAAGCTTGGCGATTTTCGCCGAGCTTGTCTTTTTTTGCGGATACCCCTGTGATAGAATAGAGTGAGCGTTGATCGTCCAACGATGGATCTGGGCGTTGCGGCCTTTTTTTGACGTGATCCATATTGGATATGTTTTGTGATCAGGGAGAGCAAGATTTGCGCCCTAATGTCGTAGGAGAAGCCGATGTCCATTACATAAAAGAATTCGGCAAGCTGTGAATGAAGTGATCATTCAATTGAAAGTTGGAGCAATGAAATTGCTCATTTCGATACAGCACATATAGTATTGATACACATCCATTGATGCAATCAAAGGAATTTAGAAAAAGGCAGCTTAAGCTGCACTGAGGCATATTACTTAAAGGCTTCGGATCGAAGGGAGTATTCATCATTGAAAGCTAAACACATGAATAAAAAGAAACGTCATATCCTCAAAAAGAGCGTAGCCTCCGTTATGCTCCTTAACGTGCTATGCATGTCTGCTGTAATGCCTGTAATGGCTGCTGCCGACAATTCCAGTCAGATGCTAACAGCGAATGCAACAACAACGAAAACAACTGCAGCTAAGGCAGCAAAAATTCCACCGGTAGACTCACTTGGACTTGATGTGAGAGCTGCAATCCTGATGGAAGCTTCCACAGGGCAGGTGCTGTTATCCGTAGATGCTGATAAAGCAATGCCTCCAGCAAGTATGACGAAAATGATGACGGAGTATATCGTGGCTGAACAGGTCAAACAAGGGAAATTTGGCTGGGATACTGTGGTTGAAGTTAGTGAAAATGCAGCTAAAAGTATCGGGTCACGTATTTTCTTGGCTGAAGGTGATAAGCATACGGTGAAAGATCTGTATATTGCTATGGCCGTTGGATCAGCGAACGATGCTACCGTAGCATTGGCCGAGTATGTTGCAGGTTCGGAACTAGAGTTTGTGAAAATGATGAACGAAGAAGCAAAGCGGATGGGTATGAAGGATACATTCTTCATTAACTCCACTGGTCTCGATCGTGAAGATATGCCAGAAAAATTCCGTCCGGCAGAAGACAAGGAAACGGTTATGTCTGCCTTGGACGCTGCTATCTTGTGCAGATATATCGTGAAAGATCATCCAGATTTTAAGGAATTTACAACTATTCAATCGTACAAGTTTCGCCCTAACGACAAAGCACCAATTATCAACTATAACTGGATGCTGGAAGAGAATAAAAATATAACCAACTTCAAAAGCTACGCTTACGAAGGTCTGGATGGTATGAAAACAGGCCACACAAGTAATGCCGGAAACAACTTTGCGGGTACGGCTGAACGTAACGGCATGCGTTTGATTAGTGTGGTAATGGGCACAGATTCAGAATCTGCACGATTTAGAGAGACTAAAAAGGTGCTAGACTATGGATTTGATCATTTTGAGGTGAAGCAAGCAGTTGCAGGCAAAACAAAAGTGACAGGCTGGGAAGCAGTACCTCTGAAAAAAGGAAAAGAGACGACCGTTCCTGTCGTGACAGATAATGCAGTAAGTTTTGTTGTCCCTAAAGGTACACAAAACCTGGATGTGACATTCAAAGCAAGTGTAACAGAAGCGGATAAACTGGTTGCCCCAATCAAAGCAGGCAGCAAAGTGGGCACGGTAACTTACACGTACAAAGCAGAGGGAATCGAGCCGCAAGAAAAAACCGTAAATCTGATTACAGCCGAAGAGGCTGAAAAAGGTGGTTGGTTCCGTCTCTTCTTCCGTGCTATCAAGGATTTCTTCGTTGATTTATTCGATGGGATCAAGAACTTGTTTTAACCAGAAATGACTTTTTCGAAACAAAGTATGGTTAAAGCATTAGGACTTTGACAGTTAATTTGTTCATAATATACAAACTAATACTGAATGTATGGATTGTATATTTATGATTTTTCCGGTAAAATAACAAGTTAGAATTCTACGTATTAAAGTATAAAAGTCTAAAGTTCTTTCATCTGAATAAAAGCAGTATTTGCTTATTGAAAATGGGAGACAACACATACATTACGGGGGGCTTGGAATATGGAAACGGGAACATCACGTGTTAAAAGAGGAATGGCTGAAATGCAAAAAGGCGGCGTGATCATGGATGTCATGAACGCTGAGCAAGCTAAAATTGCGGAAGCAGCAGGTGCAACAGCAGTAATGGCACTTGAGCGCGTGCCTTCCGATATTCGGGCAGCAGGTGGGGTTGCTCGCATGGCTGATCCAACAATTGTCGAAGAAGTGATGAAGGTTGTAAGCATTCCTGTTATGGCAAAAGCGCGCATTGGTCATTATGTAGAGGCTAAAGTGCTTGAGTCGCTTGGTGTGGATTACTTGGACGAGAGTGAAGTATTAACTCCTGCAGATGAAGTGTTTCATATCGATAAACATGAGTTCACTGTGCCGTTTGTATGTGGAGCCAAAGACCTGGGTGAAGCACTTCGCCGGATCGGTGAAGGAGCATCCATGATTCGTACGAAGGGTGAGCCTGGAACAGGTAACATTGTTGAAGCGGTACGTCACATGCGTTTCATCAACAGCCAAATTCGTAAAGTAACGAATATGTCGAAGGACGAGCTGTATGCGGAAGCAAAAAACCTTGGCGTTGCATACGAGCTTTTGCTTGATGTACATGAGAACGGAAAATTGCCAGTGGTTAACTTCGCTGCGGGCGGCGTAGCAACTCCAGCAGATGCAGCACTAATGATGCATCTTGGTGCAGATGGTGTTTTTGTAGGTTCCGGTATTTTCAAATCCGATAGCCCAGAGAAATTTGCTCGTGCAATTGTTGAAGCTACAACACATTACACGGATTACAAATTGATTGCTGAGGTTTCTAAAAATCTTGGAGCACCAATGAAAGGCATTGAAATTTCCAAACTTGCACCTTCCGAGCGTATGCAGGATCGCGGCTGGTAAGAGAAGAGGAATCTACAGATGAAGATTGGCGTGTTAGCACTTCAAGGTGCTGTTACAGAGCATATACGCAGTATTGAGCGTGCTGGGGCAGAAGGTGTAGCCATTAAGCAAGTCCAGCAGCTAGATGAACTGGATGGATTGATTCTGCCGGGTGGAGAAAGTACAACGATTGGGAAGCTGATGCGCAAGTATGGGTTCGTGGAGGCTATCCGTGCTTTTGCTTCAGAAGGAAAGCCGGTATTCGGAACCTGTGCGGGCTTGATCGTTATGGCGAAGCGCATCCAGGGCCAAGAGGAAGCTCACCTGGAGCTTATGGATATCACAGTGTCCCGTAATGCATTTGGAAGACAGCGAGAAAGCTTCGAGACCGATCTACCAGTCAAAGGCATTGACGAGACAGTACGAGCTGTATTTATACGTGCTCCGTTAATTGAGAGTGTAGGTGAACAGGTCGAAATTCTTTCAACGTACAAAGATGAGATTGTGACAGCACGTCAGGGACATTTACTGGCTTGTTCTTACCATCCTGAGCTTACGGATGATTATCGTCTGCATGCTTATTTTGTAGACATGGCCAGAACATATAAAAAATCGGTAGAAGCAAAATAAAGTATGATGTACAACCTATGATCTCCCGGTCATCGGAGCACTCCTCAGCTGCTATTCTAGGCCGCTGTGGCAGCTGCATCTGAAACGGATGCCTCATGTTGCTTGTAACTGCTGCATAGCGGAATTGCGGCAGAGGCAGCACCTGGGGACATAGGTTGTTTTTTCGGTTGTTGGTATGGAGTAGGCTATAATAGGTACTGAGGTTGCATGATTTCAGATTTTCAAGAATGGGTCTGACACAAGTTTTGATATTGTAGGTTTAATTAGGAGGGGTACGTTGTGCTTGATGTTAAAATATTGCGGAATGAATATGCACGAGTAGAAGAAGCGTTAAACAACCGCGGTAAATCACTCGATTTGATTGCTGGATTTACTGAAATGGATGCAAAGCGCCGGGAGCTGCTTCAGGAGAGTGAAAACCTGAAGAGTCGCCGCAATACGGTGTCTGCTGAGGTAGCAAGACTCAAGAAGAATCGTGAGAACGCAGATGATTTGATTGTCGAAATGCGAGAAGTATCCGATCGAATTAAAGCGATGGACGAAGAAGTGCGTGAGCTTGAAGTGAAAATTAGTGATTTGACGATGGCAATCCCTAACATTCCTAATGAAAGTGTACCTGTCGGTAAGTCAGAAGAGGACAATGTGGAAATTCGTCGGTGGGAAGAGCCGAAGTCTTTTTCATTTACGCCCAAAGCGCATTGGGAGATTGCACAAGACCTGGATATTCTTGATTTTGAAGCAGCAGCTAAAGTAACGGGTTCCCGTTTTACCTTTTACAAGGGGCTTGGAGCGCGTCTGGAGCGTGCGCTGATCAACTTTATGATGGATTTGCACAGTGACCAGCACGGATACGAGGAGATTTTGCCTCCATATATCGTGAATCGCGACAGCTTGTTTGGAACAGGTCAACTGCCGAAGTTCGAGGAAGATCTCTTCAAGCTTAGAGACACAGAATATTATTTGATTCCAACAGCAGAAGTGCCAGTAACGAACTACCACCGTGAAGAGATTTTAAATGCGGATGATCTGCCAAAACATTTTGTGGCATATAGTTCGTGCTTCCGTTCTGAAGCCGGTTCGGCTGGACGGGATACTCGTGGTTTGATCCGTCAGCATCAGTTCAACAAGGTAGAGCTGCTGAAACTGTCTACACCAGAGACATCGTATGACGAGCTGGAGAAGATGACACAGAACGCAGAGCGAGTGCTGCAACTGCTGGGCTTGCCTTACCGCGTGTTGACGCTCTGTACGGCAGATATGGGCTTCACCTCAGCTAAAACGTATGACATCGAGGTGTGGTTGCCAGAAAGCAACACCTATCGTGAAATTTCATCCTGCTCTAACTGTGAAGACTTCCAGGCACGCCGTGCCAATATTCGTTTCCGCAGAGAGCCAAAAGCGAAGCCAGAATTTGTACACACACTGAACGGTTCAGGGCTGGCTGTAGGACGTACGGTTGCAGCCATTTTGGAGAATTATCAGCAGGAAGATGGTACGGTGATTATACCGGAAGCGTTACGACCTTATATGGGCGGGATTGAAGCTATCACTCGCCGTGTGTAAAGGAAAGTGTCACGTTTAGAAAAAAGTGTGAGATCGTACTGCCTAACCGTATCATCTGACTCTATCTGTTATCTGTTATGTGCAGGAGACAGATAGAGTCAGATGATGCATTAGGGTTATTTTAAATTGATTTTTACTTTTTCAAAAAAAAAATAAAAAAACTTGCAATTACCTAATGATCTATGGTATGATAATTTTCGTGGCAAGTTTATAAAATAAATACTTGGAGAGGTACCGAAGCGGTCATAACGGGGCGGTCTTGAAAACCGTTAGGGTGCAAGCCCACGTGGGTTCGAATCCCACCCTCTCCGCCATACTACACTTATAATAAGGATTCGAGCGATAACGCTCGGGTCCTTTTTTGATTTTATTTTATAACCGAATAGGTGAAGGAGTAGCATGCATAAAAACAACATCATTTCCACACGTTATAGAAGTGGAGGTGGTTAAGATGAACCGCGAGTTAAACATTGATCAAAACACACTTGTAGGTGCATGGCAGGATCGCTTGCCTCAAGTTCTGAATGTGGGTGATCAGGCACAAGTTATGGCTGATGAAGCCGATAATCAAGCGATTCGGATACACATTGCAACGTCAGGCCACGAAATGTACTCTTTTGATTTTAAATGCCAATATGTTGATTCTCGCGAGGTCCGTGTAGAACTGGTCGATGTAGAGCGTGATGGTCGAACGACGGATGAGCGATCAGAACCCATTCAGGAGCTGGCGCATGACTATACCCGCCATATTCATGAATGTGCCCAGTCTTTGCAGTCAATCACGAAATCTTAACGAGAATACAAAATCAAAAGGAGTCGAATGGAATGACTAAAGCCAAGTCAGGTGTGGACAAAAACCTGCAAAATGTTGTTAGAGATCTCGAACATACTGGGGTTAATAGTCATCATGCACAGCAAATTCAGCAAGATTCCAATGATCGCCGTCATCAGGATGCATTGAATCATGATAAAACAGAAGATAGAGATCCGACCCATTCCTAACCTATGATGAGGAGGCAACAGTATGAGCAAACCGAAAGCAATCCCTGTACCAGAGGCTCAGGATAATCAGCAGCAGCACCATTCATCCAAACGCTCTTCCATGCAGGAACCATTGTCTGGGTCCAAAAAAGTGAAAAATCAGAACCATGTAGATCATCTGAACCCAGAGGGGTAATCTGTAAAATAGGATATGGAATGAAACTTGCTTCGTACATCAAAAATAAAAAATGGAAAGTCCCTTGTTACCTAACAGGGGGCTTTTGCGTATTCATACATATGGAAAGGCTATCATTGAGGTCAGCCCAAGCCTAACTTAGGTCTTTCTAGCCATTTTCAAGAGGAAGATTCACAAATTTCCCAAATAAGGTTTCGGTATCTGGCAAAATGGTATATCATTGATATTGAATTATTTTTTTGGGGTTATTATGAGAGGAGAGAAACAAATGACTAAACGCATGGGGGCGCTTCTTCTTACATTGTTGTTAACGGTATCTCTAGCTTTAACAGCATGTGGTAGTAAGCAAGAACCGAAAGAGGCATTGAAAACAGCTGCAGCGAATGCTTCTAAATTGACTTCGTATGAAATGAGTTCTAACTTTACAATTAATGAATTGAGTTATAAACCTGCTAGTGGATCTGCGTCTGATCCAAATGTGACTCAATTTATGAACATGTTGAAAGATGCAGAAATGAACATAACAGGTGTATACCAAGCTGAGCCAATGCAGACAGAGATGACCGTTGGCATCGAGCTTAAAGGTGATATGGGTATGACCTTTAACATCCCTATGGTATTGACCAAAGAGAAAATGTATATGAAAGTTCCTAATATTCCATTCCTACCAATTCCAGAAAATATGGTCGATAAATATATTGAATTTGATCTGAAGAACTTGGCGGAACAAGAAGGTACTGAATTTAATCCGGATGCGTTTGACGCTGCCAAAACACAAAAGCTGAGCAACGAAATCACGGATGCAATACTGGGCGAGTACGATCAACAGAAATTCTTCAAAAACCTGAATACCAAAGATGCTAATCTGCCTGAAGGTGTAGATGCGAAGCAAGTTGTACAATTCACAGTAAACAATGACAATGTGAAAGAAGCAGTTACTGTACTGGTAACCAAAGCGCTTCCTAAAGTGATGGATATTGTCTCCAAAGAAGAGTACAGAGATATGTTGCAACTGAGTCAAGCAGATATCGACAAAGCCAAAGAAGATTTGAAAATCTCTGAAACAGATCAAGCTGAAATGTCTAAAGACTTGGATAAGTTGAAAGACGTACTGACGATCAACACGTTCAACATCGACTTTGCTATTGATAAAAATGACTTCCCAGTATATCAAAAACTGGTTGCTGACATGCTGATCAAAGCTGACGAAGACGAAGTGAAGTTGGCGTTCACTGGATCGAATACGTACACCAAGATTAACGAAAAGCCAGAGTTCAAAATCAACATTCCAACTGGCGATGATGTAATCACAATGGAAGAGCTCGAGGAAATGATGGGCAATCCATACGGGTACTAATCGAATACGTACACCTGCAGTCAATCGAACCGTCTGTCATTCAAGCGGAGGATCAACTCCTCCAGCTTGGATACCAGGCGGTTTTTTGTGTGTAGAACAACAATGGGCTAAGCATTGTGCAGGTCAGTGCAGGGATGAGTCTTCTAGATCTTCTGCAAGCAAAGCATATATTTGATGATCCTGATAAACGCCGTTGATTTTCAAATATTTACGGGCCACTCCTTCACGCTGGAATCCGTTTTTCTCAAGTACTCGCTGGGAGCCATGATTCGAAGGCAGAACGGCTGCCTGCACTCGGTTCAACTTCAAGGCACGAAATCCATAAGCTACAGCCAGCTTAACTGCTGCTGTCATGCGACCGCCACCTTGATAGTCTGGATGGATAAAATAACCTAAATCTGCGTAGTTTGCTACGCCGAGTACAACATTATTAAGGCTGACTTGTCCGATGAGCAGATCATCTTGAATAGCGAAGATCCCAAACTGATAACCGGTACCTTCGTCCGCAGCTTGTACCCGATCTTTGATCCGGCGCATCTGTGCTTCAAGGGTATAGAAATCATCTTCCCGAACAGGCTCAACAGACTGATAAGGAAGACGGGTGAGATGAATCAATTCAAGATAGGCTTGTGCATCCTGGATATTAAGTAGTCGAAGACTTATCCCATGCGCTGTATTATATAGTGTTAAGGCCATGGTCAAGAAACATCCTTTCTTGTACATATATCTTTTATAATCACTAGAAGCTTATTACTTTTTCCGTAATCGTCTAAAGAATTGAGTTAACATCGAAGAACATTCTGGTTGAAGAACGTCCGGGATGATCTCGGTACGATGGTTGAAACGTGGCTCCTGGAGAAGGTTCATTAGCGTACCTGCACATCCTGCCTTAGGATCAGCGGTACCAAAGATTACGCGTGGTACTCGGGACTGTACAATTGCACCCGCACACATGGGGCAAGGCTCCAGAGTAACGTATAGTGAACAATTCAGTAACCGCCAGGATCCAATGGCGCTACTGGCTTCGCGAATGGCTACCATCTCAGCATGGGCAGTAGAATCCATTGTCGTTTCTCGAAGGTTATATCCCCGGCCAATGATCTCGTTATTACGAACAATAATGGCCCCAATCGGTACCTCTCCAAGGGCTTCTGCTTTCTGCGCTTCTGCAATAGCTTGTCTCATCCAATACTCATGTAGAGTGTCTCCAGTCATCTCTTCAAAGTTTGGATTGGAAAAATGATCATTCATATGTGTAAACTCCTTTCAGTATCCATTATTCAGCGAACAAATATTCTGGTTGTTAACATGTTGTGTATAGAGTTGTGGATAACTTTATAGTTAGCCACATAGTTATAAACATGATATCCACAAGCTTGTGGATATGTGTACAAGTAGGATGATTTATCTCATTGCATATGGTGAAGAGGGCAGAAACGACAACATTCGATATATTCAGCTAGAGCGGTAACTTTTGGGCAGAGGGCGATTATCCTTTTCAAATAGCCATACAAGCGTTATGATGGGTATAGGTTTTGCCATATATCGCCAGAGGGCATAAGCCAAGAGGTGAACAACGAATTTGTCTATTAAAACAAAATTATCCATGATTATGTCGTGCTCGGTGCTCGTTATTTTAGTGCTGAATATCGCACTGAGCTATTATACTACAGAAGAGAATTTGAGACAGGATAGTGAGAACAAGATGGTACTCACAGCGAAACAGATCGCTATCTCTGTCGAACAAAATCAGTATAGTTCAGATTATGTGAAAAGACAGGTTGGCAACAATCTGTGGCTTGCTTCTATTATGGCAGCGGAAGAGCTAGATCCTGATATTAAAAATGTGACTAATGAAGATCTCGTTCGTTTAAGTGAAGAAATAGGGGTATCACATATTTCACTAATGGAACAGACGGATGATGACATCGTTGTTAGCCGTTCTTCTGACCCAAGAGAGATTGGTTTGTCTACAAAATCAATGACATACTGGTATGAGGCGTTTAAACAGTTATTCGACAAACACCAGGTATCCATTCCCCAAGGACAGAAACGGAACCATTTTTGGTCAGATGGTTTTGAATATTCAACGTCCAATCCTACAGATATTGATATCTGGGGATATTATCATGATGGAAAGAGAAACTACATAATCAATCCCTTCTATAATAATACTGAAGTTGATGACTATGTGAAAATCTCTAGCCCGGATGAGATATTAAATAAAATCCGTGAAGTTAATCCTTCAATACTGGAGATTACAGGCATTAATCCGTTAACTTTTGCTAGTCCAGAGATGAGTGACGACGGAAGAGATGAAAATTTTAGTAAGCTGTATAACAGGCCAATTCGCTTTGGTACCTATCAATATGGTTCGGTAGATGAAGATCATCGTGCTGTAGTACGTGCTGTCCGAACAGGGCAGAATGTTTCATTCGTGAGTGAAACACGTGGTCAGAAGGTTTTGAAGAGCTTCATTCCAATCTTCACACCGAATGAGTCTTCTTACGTGATCAGTATTGTCATGGATTACAAGCAAATATCTTCAATGGTGTCCGAACAATTGGTGAGCCATGCTTCTATATCTTTAGTATTGCTAGAGATTGTGATCTTCGGAAGTTACTTGCTTGCCGGTTATATCACGCGTCCAATTCAGTCCATTCTCGGAAAGGTTAATGATGTGGCAGATGGGCACTTCGATTTTCGTTTAAATATTAAACGTAAAGATGAGCTCGGCCAACTTGCTAATCGGATTAACGCGATGATTCGCAATCTGGGTCATTACACAAGCCGTTTGAAGCAAATGTACGAAGAAAATCGAGCAGTGAAGGAGCATCTAGAGTCCATTATTAATCAGACTGCAGATGCAATTCATATAACAGATCTCGAAGGGAAAGTGCTTCGGGTCAATCGAGCCTTTGAAAAATTATATGGTTTCCGCAGTCGTGAGGTGAAGGGACGTCTACCGAAGATTATTCCGCCTGAGTCAGAAGAGGAAATGAGGCAGCATCATGCGCAGCTAATTGATGGCATGTCCATTACGTCCAATGAGACGGTCTGGATGAAAAAAGATGGAACAAGGGTGGAAGTCAGTGTAAGCACAGCACCTGTGCGCGACGAGGCAGGCGAGATTACAGCACTGATAAGTATATCCAGGGATATAACGAGCCGCAACCGGATGGAAGAGCTATTAAGGCGGTCTGAGAAGCTGACAACAGTGGGTCAACTTGCAGCTGGAGTAGCCCATGAAATTCGTAACCCGCTTACAACACTGCGCGGATTCCTACAGCTTCAACAGCAAAGTAATAAATTGAATCATCGTCATCTGGATCTGATGTTATCAGAGCTTGACCGAATTAACTTAATTGTTGGTGAGTTCCTGATTCTGGCGAAGCCACAGGCAGTCCATTTTCAGGAACGCGACATTCGATTCATTCTTGGAGATGTAATCTCACTGCTGGACAGTCAGGCTCACCTGTATGGGGTAGAGTTCGTTATGCGTGCCTCTTCAGAGTCAGCTATGGTACACTGTGAGGAGAACCAGTTAAAGCAAGTGTTTATTAATGTTCTGAAGAATGGTATGGAGGCTATGCCGAACGGAGGAAGTATCTATATCAAACTGAAGGTTGATGAACAGTCCAAGCGAGTTAGAATTGAGATCAGGGATGAAGGGATCGGTATTCCAGAAGAAATGATGCCTAAACTTGGTGAGCCTTTCTTCACCAACAAAGAATCGGGAACAGGACTTGGCCTGATGGTAAGCCAGCGCATTATTCAATCCCATAAGGGTATGATGGATATTAAGAGTGTGATCAACAGGGGGACTACTGTCATCATTGAACTACCTGCCTCCGAGCAGCAAATACCACAACATGGGGCGGAACAGTCCGATGGAGAACAGCAACCAGATCAAGACAACTAAATGAGGTGAGATGACCTTTTGCGTATCAATAAATTTATTAGTGAGACAGGATATTGTTCCCGTAGAGCAGCTGATAAACTGATTGAAAGTGGTCAGGTAACTATTAATGGTATCATGGCAGAGTTAGGCAGTCAGGCTGAAGAAGGCGATGATGTACGTATTAATGGTAAACCGATCAGTGAGAAGAAAAAGCATGTGTACATTGCGCTGAATAAGCCTGTAGGTATTACAAGTACAACGGAACAACACATTCAGGGGAATATCGTTGATTTTGTGGGTCACCCTGAACGGATTTTTCCAATTGGACGGCTGGATAAGGATTCAGAAGGTCTGATTCTAATGACGAATGATGGTGATATCGTTAATCGGATTCTGAGATCGGAAGGCCGCCATGAAAAGGAATATATCGTGACCGTTGATCGAGCAATTACACCGAGTTTCCTTAAAGGCATGAGCACAGGGGTTAAAATTATGGGTGAGATGACTCTACCTTGCACAGTCACCCGAATGACAGACCGTGTATTCCGAATTATTTTGACAGAAGGGAAGAATCGCCAAATTCGGAGGATGTGCAGTGCATTTGGTTACGAGGTTCGTAAACTGAAGCGGATTCGTATTATGAATATTCGCCTTGGAGAACAAGCAACAGGATCATGGAGAGAGCTTACTACTGCAGAAAAAGCAGAACTAGGCAGTTTGTTGAACTATTCACTGGAATAATGAAGAGTCTTCAAAGCTTTTGTTCAACGTTAGAGTGAGTGATAAAAAAGCATTGTTTCCTGTAAGAGGAGGCGATGCTTTTTTGGCCTGTGTACGTGTACAGAATGGAGGCCAGGATAAGAAAAGACCGATCTCCTCTTGGAGAACGGTCTTGAACACATGTATTGCTGAGGAGACTAATTGTTGCCTCCAACAGATCGTACATTAGTATTGTTACTTTGATACTTCCGGATAATAGACACTTCTACGCGGCGATTCTGTGCTCTTCCTGTGTCGTTACTGTTGCTGGCAATCGGATGAAACTCTCCATGTCCACTAGGCGTGAACTTGGAAGGGTCTAGCTGTGAATTCAGCAACAAAATCTTCAGGAAATTCAAAGCGCGATCCGAACTTAAATCCCAGTTATCCTTATATTGGCTGTTTGAAATGGGCACATTATCTGTATGACCCGATACAACGACTTCGTACTCAGGGAATTCTTGTAACATGCTTGAAATTGCTTTGGCCAGTGAACGTGATTCAGGCTTCACATCTGCTCGTCCGGAGGAGAACAGGGCGTTATCACTGATTGTGATCTTGAGTTCAGACTGGTTTAGTTTCGTGTTTAATTGGTCAGAAAGCCCATTTTGAGCAATATACTTGTCGAGTCGCTTCTTCAGCTTCTCCAAGTCTTCCTGTTCCTTCTGAGCCATCTGTGCGTCGGTGATTTGCGAAGGTGACTTCTTCGTAATCTCCTTCGGGATCTCTTTGTTTTTGCCTAGATCCATACCAGCTTCCGTAGGATTCATGGATGTGTTATCCAGTACCCCCGAACCTCCATTCAGTGCACTGCTCAATGCAGCAGCCATCTGCTCAAACTTGGCTGCATCCATAGAGCTCATGGAGAATAGCGTAATAAACAAAGCGAGCAACAAGGTCATTAAGTCAGAATAAGGAAGCAACCAGCTTTCATCAATATGTTCTTCATGTGGTTCATGCTTTTTACCCTTTTTCACCTGATGATCCCTCCTTCTCTTCCAGTTGTTTACGTTCGGAAGGTGTCAGGAATACGGATAGCTTTTGGTTGATGGCGATAGTAGACACACCAGATTGAATAGACAAGAGTCCCTCAACCATCATTAGCTTGATTTCCATCTCTTTCTTGGACATCCGCTTCAGTTTGTTGGACATCGGGTGCCATAACACATAACCACTAAAGATACCAAGGAGTGTTGCGATAAATGCAGCCGCAATGGCATGAGAGAGCTTCTCCATGTCACTTAGGTCAGCCAGTGCTGCGATGAGACCAACCACGGCCCCGAGAACCCCGAGCGTGGGTGCGTACATCCCTGCCTGAGAGAAGATCAATGCACCAGCGCGATGTCGTTCTTCTGTTGCATGAATATCTTCCATCAGTACATCACTGACGAATTCCTGGTCATTACCGTCGATAATCATCCGCATGCCACCGCGAAGGAATTGATCGTCGATCTCTTCTACTTTTGATTCCAATGCGAGCAAACCTTCACGACGGGTAGTGGAAGCCCAGTCCATAAATGTGCCAATCAAAGAGACACGATCAATTAGTTGCTGCTTTTTGAAAATAATCCCGAAAAGTTTCGGAATCTTCTTAACTTCAGACATAGGAAACGCCATAAAGATGGTTCCTGCCGTACCAACGAAGATAATAACGTATGCTGCCGGGTTATTAACGAGGTTGACTAGCGGAGCACCTTTCAGAAACATACCAAATACAAGGGAGACCAAACCCAAAATTAGTCCGATAATCGTTGAAATTTCCATCATACACCTCATCCATGAGATAAAATTGAATCCTTTCAAGCGGCCATTCGGGCTTCCGGACGAACGTTATGCCGCAATCCGTTACATGTTTTGGTGCCTCCATGGCTGCCAAAACGATTGAAACGGTCATTTATAGTATTTATCGACCAGAAGGCCTTTTTTTTTAAGTGTTATTTTCAGGTATAATAAGATCAAATCCGCCTTTTACGAGGTGAGTAGGAGTGAAAAGTCAATGGGCGTAAAGCATGGACGCGATTATGAAGGAATTTTGACAGATTTAACAGCAGCTATTGGGCGAATACCAGATCGCTATGTTTTCTTCGAAATGGATGAGGAAGAGTGGGGGAGACTCGGAGAAGCAGATCAACTTGAGGTTGATGAGGCACTAGCAGAGGACCTGTTCTATGCTCTAGGGGAGGAATCGGTGATCCCGGTGGGCAGTGGTGTGGTGATCCATGATAAGGAGCAGCACCGGATTCATATTTTGATCGGAGAAGAGGAATTAACATTTGTTCCTTTAATTTAAGAAGAGGTTTGAGGATAAGACCTAGTCATTACAAGGCTCAGAGCTGTCTGTTCTATAGATTTTGGCGCTTTGACGTGGTAAGATGATACTCGTGAAAAAAGGTGCCGCAGGGCGGCCGCCTACCTTTCAGGCTGTCTGTACGCAGCATGTTAAGGTGCGATGGTCATGTGGATGCAAGTCCACAATGTCTCATCATATGGGGAGGAAGATAACGCATGGTTTTTACGCAAGAAGAAGTCGAAGCTCATCTGGGAAGGCTTGAGGGCTGGGAACTGGAAGAGGGACGGTGGATTGTCCGCAAATTTGTGTTTTCTAACTACATGAAAGGGATTGCATTTGTAGACGAGGTCGCAGCGATTTCGGAAGCATTCAATCATCACCCTTTTATTACTATTGATTATACAACGGTTACGCTACGTCTAACGTCATGGGACGAAGGCGGTATTACATCCGTAGACATTAAAGAAGCGGAGCAGTACAATGAAGCATTCGAAAAAATGAGAACGGAATAATTCGCTTTAACATTCTGCAGAATGTCTATAACCAAAGAGGCCCTTTCTCCCAGTAGGAAGAACGAGGGCCTCTTTGATTATAGCGTGGTGACCATTATTTCTTCTCTGCCAGCCACATGGCAATGTGTGCAATCTCTTCATCCTGCAGTCTGCCTTTGAAAGAAGGCATGCCACCTTTACCTTTGACAATGGTCGAATAAATTTTCTCTACATCGTCCTTGCTGCCAATGTTAGCAAGGGCTGGGCCTACGCCGCCTTGAAGCTGGTCACCGTGACAGGAGAGACAGTTAGCTTTCACGAGTGCTTCGGCCTGTTCAGGATCCATAGTCACTTCAGGCATGGTTGGTTTGGCTTCCTGAGCGACTTCTTCTTTACCTGGAAGCGTAAACATTAACACAATAGCTAAAATACATGCTGCAAAAAATACCCCGCTCATGATCCATTTGTGCATCCCTATGTCCCCTCCAGAATGTAAGATCATCTAACTCAAACTATCCCTATCATTATAACGGAAGCTGTCGTTACAGCATAGCATTTTGTGGTAATTTTTTGAACTAATGATCACAGAGAGAGAATTGTATTACTATAATTACTCTCGCGGGCCTTCATAGACCATACAGTGAAAGGGCTTTAAGCCAGTTGGAGTCTGACGTTCATATGTATCCTGAATGACAAACCCGTTCTTGAGATATACCTTAATGGCACGGGTGTTCCAGGTAAGCACCTCAAGATCGATCTCATTGGAAGGATTGCGGCGAATGGCCTCTTGTACAATAGCAGCAACAAAGGCTGTCCCTCGTCCTTGACCACACTTCTCCGGGTGCATTCCAAGACCAATGCGTGTTACGTTCTGAAGCGGAAAATATTGAGCAAATCCATAAACCTGATCCATATGGTCCAAAACTATAGCATACTGTTCTTGACGTAGCTGTGCATCTCCAAATTCAACTTCGAGTGCTTTCATCTGTTCCCAAGGCAGCCAGCTGTAGATATTATAAGGTGGTTCATATTGCCAACTGCATATGAGTTCTGCATGTTCTTCCTGCATAGGTACAACACGAAAAGTCAAAGGGGCTTCATTCTTCATATAACAGTGCAATGCTCCTTTCTACAGTAACCTGTCTTGTTCACTCTACAAAAAGGCTGTTCTTTTGGCAAGTTTTCATTTTTCAGAAAAAAGTGAAACAAAAGTGTAGATTCATCCGTTTATATTATAGTGAGATGGGTAAAAACATCATAAGGGCACGGACGAATGAAGTAAAAGAAATCCTCTTGCTTCAGACGGTACCCTACTTAGGATCAACAGCTCAGAATGAGGAAGCACAAAAAAACCGCCGGATACATTCCTGCGGAGAATGTACCGGGCGGTTCTGTTTATGCTCTTCGTACTTTGTTACAGTATAGTTTCTGGTTCCAGCATCATGTTGATTACAACTTGTCCCTAGTCAAGGGCCAGTGACTCATACGCGTCCGTGCTCATAATCCGTTTTGCACCAACGTAGCGATTCGCCCAATAGTTTTCGCTCAATGAGCTGATCGTTACCCCTTTGGAAGAAGAGGAATGTGCGAACTTGCCGTTTCCTACAAAAATACCTACGTGGGATATGCCTTTGCCTGTAGTGTTGAAGAATACTAGATCACCAGGTCTCATGTCCATACGAGATACAGAATCACCCATATCGTATTGAGAGCTGGATTGACGAGCCAAATCAATTCCTAATTTTTCAAATACATAGCGTGTAAACCCCGAGCAATCAAAACCATCAAGCGTTGTGCCTCCGCTTTTATATGTAGTCCCCATTGCTGAATCAATGACTTTATCCATCTTAGAATCTGCAAATGCGCTACCTGCGCCAAGCGATAATGCAAATGTGAGGCTTAGTACTGCTGCGGTCAATTTCTTCTTAAACAAGTGATATACCCCTTCCAACGCCTGCGAGGTTAGCTTAAGGATTCGGTTGAAGGTCCCCTATGATCCCTCTGTATCAAGATCAATTCACCCATAACTGGTTCCCCCGCTTCCCAGGTGCTAGGAATTTGGCTTTGCTAGTTGTGCACCTGAAAAAAACAGAAATAATAATTTAACTGGATTAATTTAAAGTTGTTACAAATAAGGATTTAAAGATTACAAAGTTGTTACTAAAAACTCACTGCGATCATTGTACCAGAGGAATAGTGCTTTGGCAACGTTTAACAACAAAATCACCAAAAAAAACCTCGACCTTTGACGGGGGAAGGTCGAGGTTTGCATATTTGCACACTGTAACAGATGTAGTTTTTAGCATCAGAAGGTAACAATACATGTCCTGTCTTAATCTGCATTTTTGGAAGATGTAGACTGCCATAGACGAAAATGCGCACATATCTTCCACATGTTGAGCAAGCTTCGAGCTAGTGGATATGTCTGCTGCAGGATCAGTCCGGCAAGTCCAGTCAGGAACCATGAGGCAGATGTAAATGCACCGAAGACAAGCAAGTGAATCGTTCCCAGCATCAGTGCAATGCCCAAGACCATGAAGATGTGCCGAACAGCAATCCATAATCCTTTGAATGTCCCATGAATACGGTGCTCACCTTCTGGATCAGAAATACCAAATTGCATATAAAGCACCGCATGATGTATAACCCAGCCATAGATAATCCAGCCTGCGACATACGGAATGCCGGGAAGTAGTAGATGGAGAGAATGAAAGCTATCCATTAAAGTTGCGTACAATTTAGGTACGAGCCAGTATGCAGGGAGAAACATGAGTATCGTACGTATGGTGTGCAGAAGCAACATCGGTTTCCATAATTTCTGAATGCCTCGAATAAAAGGAATGCGTTCTTCTGCCGTGTTGAAGTGCTGCAGGGAATAGAGTAGACCAGCCTGAATTAATGGGCTAATCAACAAACGTAGTAGTAACAAGCTGCCCAAAATCCATAGATAGCGCTGAACCTCAGGGCCAGATAGACTCAGTTGGCTTTCCATTTTGAATAAAAGGGTACTGAGCTCTCCCGCATCCTCGGTAGGATAACGAAGCAGTAGGGGAACGACAGCTGATTGAACCAGTCGATAAATGAAATATCCCCAGATTAATTGATAGATAAATAGAAGTGCAGCGATGAACATATGTTGACGGACGAGAAACCAGCCTTCACGAATTTTTGCTTTCACTGTCTCCACCTCACCATGACAGACCTCCGAATATGGCTTCAATTAGTTTCGTAGCACTCATGTTCCAGCGGGATTTGACTTGTTCGTCCAGTCCGGTTCTCAGGAAATTATTCATATGGCGATTCTCCAGCACAATGTCATACAAAGGGTCGGTCATGGCCCAGGAGACAGGAGACGTGTACGTGAGTTTATAGGTAATGCGATCTTCAAGGCCGTTCCATTGTTTATTTACCGTGTGGCCGTCTTCAAAAGCGATTCGAACAGGAACCTTCGGGAAGTCACTCCCCTTCTTGGCAACTGTTACAGAGGACTCGTACATTACTTTGCCGTCCTTCTTCATGGGGGTAACCTTGATCTTCTCTATAGTAAAGTCGGCCATGCCACTGCGATAGACGTATTGGTTAAAGTACTCCGCCCACGAAGTGCGGGTGACTTGCTCGACTACCTTTTGAAAATCACCCGTTCCGGGATGTTTAAATCGATATTTTTTTACATAAGTTGAAAGAATCCGTTCCATGTTCTTGGTTCCGACTTGCTGTTCGATACCGAGAAGCACCAGCTTGCCCCGGGTATATACATTAGATGCATATTGATTCTGCGAGTCAAACTTCCACGAAGGTTGTGTTAAAGGAGCCGGTGATGTAATCAAACCCGATTGTACAGGCAGGTTCGGAATCAGTCCGTATTCTTGTTCCATCAGTTTGTCTTCTGCATAGGAGGTGAACCCCTCATCAAGCCAGGCTTCTTCAAATTCATTGCTGGCAACCATGCCGTAGAAGTATTGATGTCCAATTTCATGCACAACTGTTCGCTCCAGATCGTAACCCGGTGTTGTATCATCGGCTCCAAAAGCCGTAATGAGTGTAGGGTACTCCATGCCTCCGGCCCCGTTTGCAGCTATTGGCGGGACAACGATGGATAACGTAGTATAAGGATAAGTGCCGAACCATTCGCTGTAATTGGTTAATGCAGCCTTGGCAGCAAAGAGATAACGTTCTTTCAGATCCTGATGTGCCGGGTCCAGATAGAGCTTGATGCGAACGCCTGGAACATTAGGGGCAGAGAACGGTTCTTCCGTATAAACAAAATCAGGGGAGGCTGCCCAAGCAAAATCATGCACGTCATCAGCGTAAAATTGATACACTTTCTCTCCATTTTTCACGATAGCCTGTTGTGTTGGAAATCCCGTCGCTGCCACCTTGTATGTTTCAGGTACTCGAATACGCACACTGTAGATACCGAAGTCAGCATAGAATTCCGAATTCCCATGATACTGGTGCAAGTTCCACCCTTCGATTGTGCGGCCACGTCTTCCTACGGGCTCATAAGCACTGAGTTTGGGGAACCACTGACCAGCCATCACAAAATTATCGGTTTTCCCCATCCTTGCAAAAATTTTCGGTAAACTCACTTCAAACTTGGTGCGGATCGTAATGCTTTCGCCGCCTTTCACAGGTTTGGGAAGACGAACCTTGATCAAGGTTTTATCTTGGATATTTCCGTCGTCGGGCTGTACATACTGCATCCGGTGCAGCAGGGAAAGCCCGTCCTCCGTTTGCATATCCATAAATCTCATGGAGCCGTAGCCGTCTGTTGGCATGACATCGCCCCGCAGCTTACCGCCGGATTCTTTCATGAATGTCGTATCAGGAGAGGAGAAGGCATTGGGGTACATATGAAAATAAAGCTCGTTCACCGTTTTTTTACCTGGATGAACCCAGGTTATTGTCTGTGTGCCCGTAAGTTTATTTCCATCCGTCAGCTTCACATCCATGTGGTATTCCACCACGCGATTGCTGTACACCTCGGCTGTAGGAGACTGTACACTTTCTGGTGTAGCAGATATTCCAGCTCTGGCCTGGGGCTTGCCCGATTCTGGAGCGAGTATGGGTAACTCAGATGAAGTAGAGCGATTGTAACCGAGTGTGATCCATATCCCTCCGGCTAGCAAACACAGGGCGAGGGATGCGGTGAGCCAGCTCTTGGCACGTCGTGGAATCATCGTTAAATACCTCCCGTTGACAAGCATCTACAGCATGTATATGTTTGCAATGGGCGGATTATTAGTTAAAATATTTGTATCAACTCTTGGAGGCTATAAACATGGACCAAAATGAGCAGAACGGCAAGAAACAAATTGCCTTGAATATCGTGAGTGCAAAAAGTAAACACAAAGGCTTCGGAGCAGGTTCCATTGATCTGAACAACCTTTCTCCAGTCATCATTGATCAGGGAGAAGCCAAAATCGATGTCGGTGCAATGCATGCGAAGAGTAAAGTGGAGCGAGGCATTAAGTTCTCTACTAACCGTGAAGATGTTCCGAACGGTCGTCAGGTATGGCTGGTATGGGTCGCTGTGGATCGGACGGAGCAAGGACAGCTGTATGGCGGAGCAACAGCATGTGAGATGTGGATTGATACGGAAGCCAAGCGAGGATGGAAGTTGCTCGCGGATCACGTTAACCGGATGGACTATGCAATGAAACGCCGGTTTATGCTGGATGAGTTGGGACCAGAAGAGAAGGCGGCACTGAAGACCCTTCTGATCTCTCATAATGAAGAGTGGTGGAATGCATCCCCGGATGAATTGAAAGAGGCGCTTGCCTAAGAAAAAAAGAACCGGACAATGAAGCCCCGAACCAGAGCGATCTGGTCTCGGGGCTTCATTGGTGTCTAATCCGATGATGTAATGAAGGTGCATTCAATCATCTGTATATTTATAACCTTCCGTCAAAAAACGGAAGGTGCTGAGGCTAAACAACTTATGACGCAATTAAGTCATAACGGATATACGTCATTCCACCCACCAGCGTTTGAAATCACTCCACCAGGAATGTTTCTGTTCTTGTACTCCCTTTTGATTCTGTGCCTCGCGTGCCTTTTGATCCTGCGGTGAATATGATGACTCTGCGTTGCCCAGGCAGACTTCCGTAGGCTCCGTCCCCTGAATAAATACTTCCAGTCGTTTTTCCTCACAGCCGTTACCTGCAAGTTTGCCAGTCTCCGGATTAATGTAGACACTCACAACCTGGTCAGGTATGGGAAAGATTTTGGGTGGTACGCTTGCTAGGGCTTGTTCCGTGAACTGGGCGAAGATTGGAGCGGCACGGCGGCCATCGGATGTGGAGATTGCTTTTCCCTGGTCATAACCAACCCATACCGCAGTGGATAGCTCCGGGGTATAGCCGACCAACCAGGCATCGGTATTGGTTGTTCCCGTCTTGCCTGCTACGGGTCGCTTGATCGTAGCAGATACCCGATTGCCTGTACCTCCGGTTTCAAAGACACTCTCCATTAAACGTGTCAACACATAAGCTGCTGCCGGTTCAACGACTTTTTCTGCTTTGGTCTGTGGTGATTCATATAGCACGCGTCCTGCGGCATCTGTCACTTGTAAAATAGCTATTGGTGGTGTCCGTTGCCCCCCTGCTGCAATAACGGAGAAGGCGGAAGCCATCTCCAGGGGACTAACCGGAGAAGTGCCTAGAGCAAGAGAGGGGACAGGGCTTAGCTTGCTTGTAATCCCAAGATTCTGGGCCATGCTCACGACCTTCTCTGGACCAATCTTCATAATGGTGTTCACCGCATAGATGTTATCCGATGCAGCAATGGCCTGCCGAAGATCAATCTCACCTAAATATTTCTCGCCAAAGTTACCGGGTTTATAGGTTTTACGATCATTGTCATAGTGAAACAGGGTAGGCTGACTGTTGAAAATGGATGCACTAGTAAGCTGCTTGGATTCGAGAGCAGCCAGATACATAATCGGCTTAAAGGCCGATCCCGGCTGGCGTGTCGTAGTCAGCACATGGTTAATCTGATTGGTGCGATAATTTTTGCCGCCTACCATGGCTTTGATATATCCGGTGCGCGGGTCGATGGACACGAGGGCTGTTTCCAGCTTGCTTTCCGGATCCATTCCTTTGGCCACAGCCTGTTCCGCTGCTTTCTGCACACGTAAATCCAACGTAGTGTAGATATTCAGCCCGCCGTGGTCCAGCATCGCTTCGCTGATGCCAAGTTCTCTCACTACGAGATTTCTGATATAGTCCCGGAAATAAGGAGCATTTTCCACCGTCTTACGCTCGCTCTCCGGTTTGAAATTCAACATTTCCTCATAAGCGGAGTCCGCCTGTTTTTGCGTGATTTCTCCCGTTTCTGTCATGGCTCTAAGTACAATCTTCTGCCGATCCTTGGCGTTCTTCATATGATTGTAGGGAGAATAGTAGGTTGGTCCCTTCGGGATACCCGCTAGCATCGCACTTTCTGCCAGATCCAGCTGCTTGGCGGATTTGCCAAAATACATCTGTGCAGCCGCCTCGATGCCATAAGCACCGTGACCGTAGTAGATTTCATTCAGGTACATCTGCAAAATTTCATCTTTGCTGTACTTCATCTCCAGCTGTGCGGTGTACATCGCTTCTTTGGCTTTGCGTGTCCAAGTTTTCTCATGGGAGAGGTAAAGATTGCGTGCCAGTTGCTGCGTTAACGTGCTTGCCCCCTGAGACATTTGCATATGTTGCAGATTGACGAGAACTGCTCGTCCCATGCCCTGGATGTCGAAGCCAAGATGGTGCCGGAATTTGCGATCTTCTACAGCTAGCGTGGCATTCACCAGATCAGGAGCGATGTCCTGCAGTTGAACTGGAATGGAATCTTTGCCGCCAGCAGAGAAGGTGGCGATGACTTCACCCTGACTATCGAGTAGCCTAGAGTTGCGATCCGAGTCTGCGAGAGGCAGACTGGTTGCGTATAGATATACTAAAATAGCAGCCGTAGCAATCAAGCCGAGCGCCATCAGTATGGATAGATGTTTGATGAATCGGAGTACACGGAACCCGCGTTTGCGGGTCTTGGTATTGGACTTGTTCATGGAACGGGCTCCTCTCTTTTCTTTCCAGTATGGGACGGGAATAACCTGGATATTCAATCCGCTTGCGAAGTGAACAAATTGTAGCCAATTTCGGCCTGAAAACCGTTTTGCAGTTGAATCATCTATCGCGTATAATGCAAAAGGGTAATGAAAAGGTAGGGTTCGGTACAACATACTAAAGCGTGTATGGGCGAACATACCAGTGATTATGCATTTTAAAATGATCACTAATTACTTTTACGGAGAGAAGGTAGCGATCATGGAATTGTGGTTTACGGAAAAGCAGACCCCTGTATTCGGGATTACCGCAAAGATTAAACAGACTTACGTCACAGAGCAAACGGACTTTCAGGATCTTGCAATGGTGGAAACCGAAGAATTCGGCAACATGCTTGTATTGGACGGTATGGTAATGACGACGGTGAAGGACGAGTTTGTATATCATGAAATGGCGGCACATCCAGCCTTGAACACTCACCCCAATCCGAAAAAAGTACTGGTAGTTGGCGGTGGTGACGGCGGTGTTATCCGTGAAGTCATCAAACATGCTGCTGTAGAAAAAGCAGTTCTCGTCGAAATTGACGGTAAAGTGATCGAATATTCCAAACAGTATTTACCTGAAATTGCAGGCAAGCTCGACGAGCCGAACGTTGAAGTGCTCGTTAACGATGGTTACATGCATATTATTGAACATAAAGATGAGTACGATGTCATTATCGTAGACTCCACAGAACCTGTGGGGCCGGCTGCTCCACTCTTCGAGCGCGGTTTCTACCAGGGAATCTATGAAGCATTAAAAGAAGACGGAATCTTTGTTGCCCAGACGGACAACCCTTGGTTTAAGGCGGACTTGATCCAGAAGGTGAACAAAGACGTTAAAGAAATCTTCCCGATCGTACATGTGTACGGCTGTAATATACCAACCTACCCAAGTGGTCTATGGACATTCACCATGGGCAGCAAGACGCATGATCCACTTGCGGTAGATGAGACTCAAATTCCGGAGATGGATACGAAGTATTATTCTCCGCGTCTGCACAAAGCGGCATTTGTACTTCCAAAATTCGTGGAAGATTTAACGAAATAAAGGGGAAATGAAGATGAAACTGGATCAAGCTTATTCAGGAAACGTATTTATTTGCAGCTCAGAGGATTATGAAAATTCCAAAGCCGTAATCTATGGTATGCCGATGGATTATACCGTCAGCTTCCGTCCGGGATCCCGTTTCGGCCCGGCTCATATTCGTCAGGCCTCGGTTGGACTCGAAGAGTACAGCCCATATCTGGATAAAAGCATCGTGGACATGACTTATTTTGATGCGGGAGATTTGCTGTTGCCATTCGGTAACGCGGGACGCAGCTTGGAAGTTATCCACGAGTACATTGGCAGCCTACTGGCGGATGACAAGTTCCCGATTGGTCTTGGCGGCGAACATCTCGTGACATGGCCTGTAATTCAACAGATGTACAAAAAGTATCCGGATCTCATCTTGATCCACATTGATGCACACGCTGACCTTCGTGAAAGCTATGAAGGAGAGCCACTGTCTCACTCTACACCTGTACGTAAGGCTGCTGAGCTGATGGGTGGTCAGAACATCTATCAATTCGGTATCCGTTCCGGTTCCCGTGAGGAGTTCCAGTATGGCCGTGAAAACATTAACTTCTATCCGTTTGAAGTAGCGGCTCCAATGAAGGAAGCTCTTCCGAAAATGGGCAATCGTCCCGTATATGTAACAATCGACATCGATGTGCTTGATCCATCTGCTGCACCAGGAACGGGAACTGCAGAGGCGGGTGGCATCACATCCAAAGAGCTGCTTGAAGCCGTTCATATGATCGCTGGTTCTGATGTGAATGTTGTGGGCTGTGATTTGGTTGAAGTCGCGCCAATCTATGATCCAACACAACAGACGCAGATCGTAGCAGCGAAGTTGATTCGTGAAATGCTGCTTGGATTCGTGAAGTAAGTGAACTTAACTTTCGTTTTTGACTCGAAAGGCTGTGGACTGCCACGGCGTGCATGAATCAAATCGTGCTATGCAAGTGAAACCCACCGCAAGGCGTGCGACCTTATGCGGTGGGTTTTCGCTTGTTACGAAACAGCGCCGTAGCCAGAAAACATCCACCGTGAATCAAAAGTCCATAACATTAATTATAGCACGTATGTTCCCATCACTCTATTGGTATACGACAACGGATAGGATCTTAAGTAGGCAAATATAGATGCTGTAATGGCCTCGGTCAGTATGAAGCCCAAATACCTAACCTATTATAGAGTGGCCTTTAAGATGAAGTACATCTGACCAAAGGTAGTGTTGGCAAGATCAGCAGCTGTAATCAGGTATGCGGTAAAAACTTTATTTCAATGAGATAATGATTAGCGAATGATATGAAGAAATAATAAATTTATGAATTCAATGAAAAAACGGTTTATATGAATTTTAGTGTCGATCGAATGGTTATGACATCGAAACAGCCTTTTTCCTGAACAGTTCTATGGAAAAGGGTTTTTTGTTTAGGAAATAAAAGGGTTGAAACCTGTCTCAAAACAGGTTATTGTAAGCGGTGACAACATATTTCAAGGAGGTTGGAATAATGGTTAATGTTACTTTAAAGGTGGATTCTGATAAAGGATTAATAAATCGCAATATATATGGTCACTTTTCCGAGCATTTGGGACGTTGTATTTATGAAGGGCTGTGGGTAGGAGAAGACTCTTCTATTCCCAATACAGAAGGAATTCGTAACGATGTCCTTACCGCGCTCCAGAAGCTGAACATTCCTGTGCTTCGCTGGCCAGGTGGTTGCTTTGCTGATGAATATCACTGGAAAGATGGAGTGGGTCCCAAAAGCGAACGTGCTCGCATGATCAACACCCACTGGGGCGGCGTAGAAGAGAACAATCACTTTGGTACCCATGAATTCATGAGATTGTGTGAATTGCTTGGTGCAGAGCCGTATATCAGCGGCAACCTTGGCAGTGGTACTGTTCAGGAAATGCAGGAATGGGTGGAGTACATTACGTTTGACGGTGAGTCACCTATGGCGAACTGGCGGAAGCAAAATGGTCGCGAAGAGCCATGGAAGCTAAAATATTTTGGTGTGGGTAATGAGAACTGGGGCTGTGGCGGCAACATGCGTCCGGAGTATTACGCGGATGAATACCGCCGTTACGCTACATATGTACGTAATTATTCAGGAAATCAAATTTACAAAATTGCTTGTGGACCAAATGACAGTAATTATGAGTGGATGGAAGTCCTGATGCGGGAAGCGGCTCGTTTTATGGATGGCATCAGCCTTCATTACTACACGATTCCGACAGGCGTCTGGGATGACAAAGGGGCAGCCACAGGCTTTGGAGAAGCAGAATGGTTTGCCACGCTGAAAAAGACCTTATTTATGGATGAATTGCTTGTGAAGCACTCCGAGATCATGGACAAATATGATCCGGAAGGCAGAGTGGGCATCATCGTAGACGAGTGGGGCACATGGTATAACGTGGAGCCAGGGACGAACCCGGGCTTCCTCTACCAGCAGAATACGATGCGGGATGCGGTGCTTGCAGCCGTGAACCTGAACATTTTCAATCAGCATAACAAACGGGTACATATGGCCAATCTGGCTCAGATCGTCAATGTGCTACAATCGCTCGTGCTGACCGAAGGGGACAAAATGCTCCTGACGCCTACGTATCATGTATTTGATATGTATCAGGTTCATATGGATGCACAGCGCTTGGAACTGAGTTATGAGAGCCCGGGGTATACGTTTGGTGACGAAACGATTCCTCAGCTCAGCTTGTCAGCATCACGTAACCAAGATGGGGTTATTCATGTGACAGCTTGTAATCTGAGTCATACGGATGAGCTTGAAGTGGTATGCGAGCTTGAGGCAGGTCAGGCGGCAACTGTATCGGGGCAGCTACTCCATAACGCTGACTTTGGAGCGTTTAATACGTTTGAACAGCCAGATCAGGTAAAACCTGCGGCTTGGGAAGGGCTCGTTTTGGAAAATAACACACTGCGTTTTGTGTTGCCACCAGCTTCCGTTGGTGTGGTCGCTGTTAAGGGTTAAGTTATGAAGTCCTTCAGCTATGGGCAACATCAGCCACTTAGCGAGGGAAGAGGCGCCCCTTGTAAGGGCTGCGACAAGCAGTACGACATTCATATTAGTGATGCCAAAATGGCACGTCTGGTGGAGATTGCTTCACGATCTCGTGCCACAGTGGAAGATAACGAGTATGAACGGCGACTTGCCATCTGTTCATCCTGCCCGGATCTACAGTACGGAACAACGTGCCGGCATTGCGGCTGCCTTGTGCAAGTACGTGCTAAACTGGCCGAGTCGACATGTCCTTATCCGTACGCATCACAGTGGGGATGAGCAACGTTCATCATGTTCAGTTTGGAACTGGGTAAACATTGTATGTGGTCATATTGCCTAAACACGTTTCATTATAATGAAGTAATAGAGCAAGTTAATGAAGCAAGATGGCAAAATGAATGAAGCCAGGATGCAAGATTAATGAAGCAAACTAACGAGATAGATGCGAAGTAGAGGAGGGCTGCACGATACAGGTGCGGCTCTTCTTTTTGATGCCACAACAAAAAAACTCTGAATTTGGATTTGAATTGAGCGGGTGAACTGGATATAGTTATACAGTAGAGTGTAGGGAGTATGTATTCGGAATATGAGCGTGTATAGCGACACAACCATACAGGAAGGGCTGTTCTCACCCGCCGTCCTGATTTTGCGTCGCCTCGAATATAATGGAGGTTAATATTCATGTCGAAGATGCGACCGGTTCAGATCCGGCTGCACAGCCGTTATGAAGGGGAAGATGTACTACAGGAGATGCAGGGAGAGGCTGTAGTTAAGGGGACATATCTGTATGTCCGTTACGAAGAACCGCAGGCTGGGCCCGAAGGAGGCATAACTCGTACAACATTGAAGCTGGGCGGACAATCCATCAAGATTATACGTCATGGTGAAGTGGAGTCGGAGCAGACGTTTGAATTAAATCGAAAGCTTCCAGGTTTCTACCGATCGCCATACATGTCGTTTGCCCTGTCCACGCATACACAGGAGCTGGAACTTTCCATTCAGGGATTGAGCGCACGCGCAGCGTGGAGCTACGACTTTTACCGCTTTGATGAAGAAGCCGGACATTTTGCCATTAGTTTGCATATACAGGAGGAACCAAATTCATGACACGTAATCCACTAGATACGATTAACGAACGGGTAAGTACAGCCATCGGCAACGCCATTGTAGCCGCTGGTATTGTAACCAAGGAAGAACTTCCGGCAATTACACTTGAAGTGCCGCGTGAGAAGTCCCATGGCGACCTGGCTACCAATGCAGCGATGCAGTTGACCAAGATTGCTAAACGTAACCCTCGTCAGATTGCTGAGGAGATTATTGCTAACTTGAACCTTGCTGATGCAGGTATTGAGAAGGCTGAGATTGCAGGGCCGGGGTTCATCAACTTTAAATTGGATAAGAGCTATCTCTATCCCGTGCTTAACTTGGTTCATGAGCAAGGCGAAAACTACGGAAGAATCGATGTTGGAGCTGGGAAAAAGGTGGAGATGGAATTTGTCAGTGCCAACCCGACTGGTAGCCTGCATCTGGGTCATGCCCGTGGAGCAGCTGTAGGGGATGCACTCTGCAACATTCTTGATTATGCAGGATATGAAGTAACTCGTGAATATTATATTAATGACGCGGGCAACCAGGTGTTTAATCTGGCACGTTCCATTGAAGCGCGTTATCTGCAAGAGCTCGGTCAAGATGCCGAAATGCCTGAAGATGGTTACCATGGCGAGGACATTAAAGGGTTCGCGAAGGAACTTGTCGCTGAAAAGGGAGACAGCCTGCTGTCTATGCATCCAGGTGATCGCGCGGCCTATTTCCGTGATTATGGTCTGGAGAAAGAACTCGACAAGATCAAACGTGACTTGAATCGCTTCCGTGTGAATTTTGACATCTGGTTCAGCGAAACGTCACTGTATGATAACGGTGAAGTGCTTCGCGTACTGGACGAGCTGCGTGAACGCAACGAAATTTATGAAAAAGATGGCGCAACCTGGCTGAAAACGATGCAATATGGTGATGACAAGGAGCGCGTACTGATCAAAAACGACGGTACGTATACTTACCTGACACCGGATATTGCATATCACCGTGATAAATATGCCCGTGGTTATGATACGATGATCAACATTTGGGGAGCGGACCACCACGGATATATTCCGCGTATGAAGGCAGCCATGCAGGCACTGGGCAACGATCCGGACAAGCTGGTTGTGTTGATTGCGCAGATGGTCAGCCTGTTCCAGAATGGCGAGAAAGTGAAAATGTCCAAACGTACAGGTAAAGCTGTAACGATGGAAGACTTGATGGATGAGGTGGGCATTGATGCCATTCGTTATTTCTTCACGATGCGCAGCATGGATTCCCATCTGGACTTTGACATGGATTTGGCAATTTCGACATCCAATGAAAATCCGGTGTTCTACGTACAATATGCACATGCGCGTGTGTGCAGTGTGTATCGTCAAGCCGAAGAGCAAGGCATCGAGCTGCTGCCACTGGCACAGATTGATCTGTCCAAGCTGACAACCGAGCATGAGTATGACCTTCTTCGTAAAATGGGCGAGTTGCCCGAAGAGATTGCAGCAGCGGCTACAGGTTATGCGCCGCACCGCATCATTCGTTATGTTTACGAACTGGCATCTTTGTTCCATAGTTACTATCGGGCTGAGCGCGTCATTACCGAAGACGCGCAGCAGACCCAGGCGCGACTGGCGCTGATCGGTGCTGTTCGCACCGTCATCGCAACAGCGCTCCGTCTGGTGGGCGTATCGGCACCAGACAAAATGTAATTCCTTCGGCCACGCGGCGGGCAACGTCATGCCGCTTGGCCGAAGGCAGAAAGTCTCCATGCACCTCGCGGGCATTTGCTTACGCGAGGGCATGGAGACTTTTTTGTGCCTGCTGCGCAAGGCGTGCCCGGCATCTGCCGGCATCCATTGCTGCGCAGCATAGGTACGGCGGCTAGCAGTGCATGCCGCCGGTTTATCCTCCGCCCTCCTGCAGCAGCTTGAGGGCGTCTATCTCGCCACCGCGGACTTTACTCCTCGCGGTGGTGGTTTTGCGAGCGCGCAGCGGAACTGTCGCGCGCTTCACAAGCGTTTTGATCTCGGCTGGAGACAGGCCGGGATGTTTGGCGAGCAGCAGTGCAATTGCGCCGCTCACATGAGAGGTCGCCATGGATGTGCCACTCATCTCATGATGCTTCCCTTGCACCCAAGAGGACACAATTTTGTCCCCGGGTGCATAGACGTCGACGTAAGCTCCACGATTGCTGAAGGAGGCAATACGTCTGTTCTTGTCGGTTGCGCCAACAGCGATGGTTTGTGGATATCGAGCAGGATAGTCAATACTTCGGCGTTTGCCGTCATTTCCTGATGAGGCCACGATAACAATGCCGGCGTGATACGCACGGTTCACTACATCAAGCAATGATTTACTGCGTGTTTTCATACCAAAACTCATGTTGATGATATCGACTTTGTTACGTACACACCAGTCGATGCCAAGGACGATGTCGGAGACATAAGCAGAGCCGTTGTGGTCAAATGCTTTAACTGGATAAATTAGAGCGCGCGGGGCAACGCCGATCATACCTGCGGTACTGTTCGCGGCAGCGATTGTCCCAGCAATATGAGTGCCGTGTCCGTTGTCATCATGGGGAAGCAAGCTTCGGTTCAATAAATTGATACCACGGGCAAGGGAATAACGAAGATCAGGATGGTGGTAATCTGCTCCTGTATCAATAACGCCTATTTTGATTCGGTGTCCTGTCGACACAGACCAGACCTTCGGGGCCCGAATCTGCTTCACTCCCCAGGGGATACCTTGAGGGGTGCTTGGTTTGTTGTGGAGAGCAGTGGAGTGCAGTGAGACGGGGGTATCTTCTTCTACCGTGATATCGCCTCCATAACGATATAACATTTCCGGGCTTTGAACAGGGGCGATGAGGGTTCTGGCAAGCCGGGAGGCCTGAACGCCTCCCAGGTCAGTGAATTCGTTGCGCATTCGGGATAGTTCAACGAGACAGGCTTCGTACTGCTGTGGTTTGTCGAACCGAATCAGATAACGTCCCGTTTGTTCGGAGTCAGGGCACCTCATTCCGTCAATCAACTGATGCAATAAACCGGTATAGTCCATTATGGGCAGCCCCCTTCGGGATGAACATGCTGAGGTATTCTATGAATGCATTCATCCAGCTGCATGGGGAACTTGCCCTTTTTTTTCAAAAACACATACTCTCCGTGTCAAAACGGGCGCAGAGACATATGATAGATGGAGGGCTAGAAGGCTCTTGCGGGGAACCTGGTGAGGAGCAATCCTACGAGGGTATACAGTCAAAAGGCGGAGGGGGACTCCGTCTTTTACATATGTCTTCTGTCTGTTCTTTCTGTGGATCAGTCATGGCATCTTTTTTGTTCATTCCTGCTGTGGAAATAGGTGGACTAAGGTATGGATTAAGGGGAGTGTGTAAATATGGGACATGCTGACATAAAAACTTGCTTTTTAACGCCAAATAGGTTTTACTTAGGTTTGTTAATGGATATGTTATACGTAACGTTCCAGTTTTGCAGGGGATATAAAGTGAATTATGTGTGAGAGGAAGTGTCTTCAGTGAGTACCTCGCTCAATTTGAAAATTGATAAAGAGAAGGTAAAAGAGATCCCTTTGGTGGACCTTGCCTTTATGGTGCTGAAAGCGGCCAACACGCCGTATTACTACCGGGATTTGATGAATGAGGTAGCGAAACAGCGCGGAATGACGGATGAAGAGATTAACGAGTATATTGCCCAGTTGTACACCGAGATCAATATCGATGGCCGTTTTGCCTGTGTCGGTACGAGTCTTTGGGGATTGAAGCGCTGGTATCCGGTTGCTGGATCAGAAGATTCCATGACGGGTGCGAAGCGTCCGCGTATCATTAACGATGAAGATGATGATCTGGAAGACGAAGACTTCGGTGAAGAGGACGAGAGCTACAATAGCGACGAAGACTTCGACAGTACAGCTGATGATCAAGAAGAAGATG
>JAFWEX010000144.1 GCA_017512705.1 Paenibacillus sp. | reverse complement strand
ACGGACCATTTTTGAAAAGGATATGCACGCGGCGGTCGTGACGTCCCTCAATCAGATGATCGAGCAGAAGGATGAATTCCTGCCCGGCATGAGGATGGCCGTGGAGATGGCGCTCGCGCAGAGCAACGGACCTCGGGTGGCAGAGATTGATGCTCGGCTCGAAGCCCTGCAGAAAGAGCTTCTGAAGAAGGCCAACGCTAAGCAGGGGTTTGACGAGCTGGCTGACGAGATCGAAGATCTCCGGACGGATAAAGAGGCCCTTCTTCTGGAAGACGCCAACCGCCAAGGTGTGAAGCAGCGGCTGGACGAACTCGAAGCCTTTCTGGAAGAACAACAGGAACCGGTGACGGATTACGACGAGGGTTTGGTCCGGAGGCTGATCGAGCGGATCACGGTTTACGACGACCGCCTTGTCTTTGAATTCAAATCCGGCCTTGAGACCGAAGTTCAGATGTAAACACAACCATCACGCAGACGCTCCTCCGGGGGCGTCTTTTTTACGTTTGGGGGATGGAAAAATCGAAATAACTGTGATATAATATTTTAAGCTATTGGTTAAAAATTTAAGAGGTATCCCGATGCTAACAAATAATATAGAACTGGACCTGAAAACTCGCATGATCGAGGAAGGAGTTACTCAGACAGAAATTGCTGAAGGTCTGGGTGTTTCAATTCCTTATGTGAATCGTATTATTCGCGGGAGAGAACACATCGTTAATAAGACATTTGTGAAAATGATGGATGAGCTCGGCTATGATGTGGAACTTACTTATAAAAGAAAGTCTGTAGAAGCAGTTGCTCGATAGGAGGTGCATAAGGGTGCGATTTCAGAAACACCTAAAATTAAAGATACTCTCCCTGATCGCAACCGTCATTTGTCTCACCATAGCATTATCTTGCTTCATCATGCCAGCACTTGCAGCTGCGGGTGAGAACGAGAATAATGCGTTAACGGTCGGTGTGCCTGTAGATCGATGCCCGGTATTTTACTTGGACGTCGATACGGGTGAGATAGTAGGCATTGGCGTAGATTTAATGAGGGCTGTTGCGGAGAATGCTGGGTATGACGTATCGTTCATTCCTGTCAAAGAAGCGACGCTGAAAGAGGCTTTAGATAATGAGGCTTACGATGTTGTCATGCCTTTCGGAAGCGCTGTTCCAAGTGCCTCCGGAAAGCCGAGCATAGTTACGGAAAATCTGATACAGACTCCATTCACCCTTGTCACCAAAGGAAATGGAAACTTGCCGCAGCTCAACGAACTTCATGTAGGTATGCTTCACTCACTTGCAGCCGGGGCAGAAACTGTTCAGCAACTGTATCCGGGAATGGAGATCACGCTTTATGAAACCATGCCAGAATGTGTGAAGGCGCTCCGGGCTGGTGAGGTGGATGCTCTGCTGCATAACTCTTATGTTTGGAGTTATGTACTACAAAAACCCTCTTATTCCGATTTGAAAGTTCAGCCGGGTGCCATGTTCTCTATGGATTTCCGAGCCGGTGCTCTGGATACTTCGAAGGGTCATGAGATAATTGATCGTT
>JAFWEX010000143.1 GCA_017512705.1 Paenibacillus sp. | reverse complement strand
TCACCAGTGTACCTGCTGCTGCTTCAACAACAGCACGAATATCTTGCTCAACAACATCATCATTGCCGTCTTTCAAAGCGCTGACGTTAATTACCATGTCCACTTCGGTTGCACCTTTAGCAATCGCATCTTTCGTTTCAAATGCTTTTACTTCGGAAGTCGATGCTCCCAGCGGGAAACCGATCACTGTGCAAATGTCAACGCCCGTGCCTTGAAGTTGCTCTGAAGCGTAAGACACCCATCCTGGATTAACACATACTGATGCGAATTGATACTGTTTCGCTTCTTCAATCAGTTTCGTAATCTCATTACGGGTTGCGTCTGCACGAAGCAGTGTATGATCGATCATTTTGGCTAGTTGTGATGTAGTCAATAGAATCTCTCCCTTTTCTGAACTATAAATTTTATACCCCTACACTATCATGAACATATGTAAAAATCAACTTGAACTTTTGTTCAGAAGTGGAATGGTGATCTACTCACACGGGGTGAAGTGTTACCTGTTTATTTTCTGCTTAACATAACAAAACATCCGCCTAATACCTTGGCAGATGTTGTCATTATCGATATGCTAATTATCCCTTTGGTGAAATATAACGGGCATTATATCCTTACATACGAAGCAAAGCTTGAGCAGTGTACTGATCTGTTACAAGAGTGTTGGCGTACTGGCCTTTCAGAGCAGCATGAATAGCTTTAATCTTACGTCCGCCGCCGGCTACGAGAATAGATTTTTCCTTATTTCTCAATTCTGCCAGGTCAATGCCGACCGTTCTGTTGTTAATCTCCTGACTGATCAGATGTCCTTCAGCATCAAAAAAGCGTGAACAAATATCACCTGCACCAGACTCCATTAGCAACTGCTGTTCCTGCTCATTAAAATACCCCAGCTTGAACAAAAGTGCATCTTCTTGCACGGTTCCAACGGTAAAAATGGCGATGTTTGCCTGTCTTCCCAGCTCGACAATTCGTCCAATGTGGCGATCTACCTCTACCATTTTTTTCACTTCAATATTATCGAAGATCACTGGCAGCGGCAAATATCGAGGAACAGTGTGAAACGCTTCCGCAAACAGATGTACAATGTCGGCAGCGTAGGTGTTCACATGAGAGTGGCTTACGCCTCCCTTGAGCTGTACTACTTCTACGCCCTTAACCTGCTTGGGCCTGAGCTGACGTGCAACCGCATACATGGTCGTTCCCCATGTCACTCCAATTATGTCTGCGTCTTGCACGGTGTCCTGTATATAGTCTGCGGCTCTTTTGCTAATGTGCTTCTGGATCTCCTCATCGCTTTTCAGAGGTGAAAAACATACTAATGCTGTTTCAAGATTATATTTCGCTTTGAGGTCCCCCGCAATGATATCAATATCCTCCAGCGGGTCCATGATTTCAATTCGTACATATCCACGATCTTTGGCATATTGAAGAAGCCTGGATACAGTCGGGCGAGATACACCCAATCTTGAGGCGATATCTTGCTGGCTGTAATCGGACTGATAATACAATTTTGCCGCTTCAATGCTTAATCGTTGTTTCTCCAGATCCATCCCCATGTGCATTCATCTCACTCATCATATTATCGTTAGTAAATGAAACTTCACGTACTCGTAACAGCTTGCTGAACGCTTCATCATTTATACGTAGATCGTTTAGATCTTTCGCACCTTAAAAAAAGCTTATGTTCTTATTATACATATATATAGTGTGGTTCCCCATTATATATTTTGCCAATAATTCGAATACATACGGCCACAGTCTTCTCGACCGAGAAGATTTATCCTAACCTGTTTGTCATACTTCTGAATAAAATAGCAGTTTACTTCTCATACTACCCCAGTCACTGGAGCTGTCCCGATTGTTTATATTACATTTCACATTGCTAAGATGATCCAAACCACCCAACTTTGAAAGTGAGGATACCAACAGATGTCTACGTTACTTTACATTACTGCTCACCCACATGATCACCAAACCTCTTACAGTATGGCTGCTGGCAAAGCTTTTATTGATGCATACAAGGAGAGCCATAGTTCAGACGAAATTATCCATCTTGATCTGTACCGCTCCAACATACCGCATATCGATGCGGATGTATTCAGTGGGTGGGGCAAGCTGCAAAGCGGTGGTGACCTCACCTCGGAAGAACAGTCCAAAGTTCAACGTCTGAATGAGTTATCCGATCAGTTCGCCCAAGCAGACAAGTATGTATTCGTTACACCCCTTTGGAATTTCTCATTTCCACCTGTACTGAAAGCATATATCGACTCAATCTGTGTAGTTGGCAAAACATTTCGTTACACAGAACAAGGCCCAGTAGGGCTTCTGACGGACAAAAAAGCATTGCATATTCAAGCGCGTGGCGGAATCTACTCGGAAGGACCTGCAGCTGAGATGGAATCCGGACACCGTTATTTAAGTATAATCATGTCATTTCTGGGTGTACCGAAACTGGATGGCATCTTTGTAGAAGGGCATAACCAGTATAAGGATCGTGCAGAGGAGATCAAACAAAAAGGCATTGAGGATGCAAAGCGTTTCGCTGAGCAGTTTTAGGCATAAGTTCATGTTGAAGAAGTATCGAAAATAACAAAACCCGCATCATGACCTGGAGACTACTAATCTCACAAGGTAGATGCGGGTTTTACTGTATTATAAGTTGTGTACATCTCTATATTTTAAACCTAGCAGTTATGTGTACCAGCACTTGCACGGCTCATTGTCTCAAGTTTACGAGTAATCGCATGGCGGTCAATTTTCAGTCCCCAGATCATCTCGATAATCTGTTCTTTTTCCTCGGGTTCATCCACTTGTTTCAATTGCAGCAAAAGCTCATGCATCTGCTCGTTAATGTCTTCAAATTGATTCCAGAGGTCCTGCCGGACTTCAGTGGAATCCATGTGATGGTTGGCATCGACTTCTTCTTTCAGTGCTTTGAGAATAGCGTCTTTCCACTCATCATCACCAAGGTGTTTTGCAATATTCAGGAGATCCAGATAATCGTCAACAAGAAGAGAGTTCAATTCAGTATATGTTTTCATCGTCTATTGCATCCCCTTTTCGCTCTATTTACCGAGTATTATACTCGGTATTTCATGTATTGCAATAGTTGTCGAGAAAAAGGAAAATATCTCTCTTTTTTATGTCATATTTTGACGAATTTCATATATTAGAAGTTCATAAGCACTGCCTAAGCTTCTCTGTCAATACGCTTTCTATCAAGGGTACACAGCAAAAACAGGATGACCTCAAAGAACATCTCTCTGATTCATCCTGTTTTTCAATATATAAGTTGCTTATCGCTCGGACTGTAAAGCGAGGGCAATCTCTCGCACAAGACCTGGGAACCAATCCATAAGGGGTTCAAATGTATATCCTGCCTGCTCCGCTTTGGATGTGTCCATCGTCCAAGATTGCTCTACACCAAAAGGGGACATATCCTCTTCCACGGTCTGTCTCAAAATCTGGGACTGCATTCCCGTCACCGTCTCGATCAAGTTCATCATGGCCTTGAGTGTTATCGAACCCTTAGAAGAAGCATTAACGGGGCCAGTTAAAGACACGTTTCCAAGCCACGCAAGGAATCTTGCAGCCTCAGTAGAATGAATGAATTCAATCTCCGCTTCAGGATTTGGCATGCCGATCGGCTTTCCTTGCTGCACATGTTTGATATGAAAATGGAGTCTTCTTGTATAATCATCCATTCCAAGCACAATTGGAATCCGCATCGCTGCCACCGGGAAGGAGGCGGTTTGGAAAAAAACTGCCTCTGCAAGCTTTTTCCCCTCACCGTATGTGAAATCCTCTTTGTTGCCATACTGCAGCGGGTAAGTGTACGGATCAAAATCTGTCTCTTTGAATCCCGGTCTTGGTTCCCCGTACACGGACAACGTAGACGTTAATACATAACGCTGGGTCTGTCCCGCGAATGCTTCACAGGCTGCCTTGGCCTCATTCGGTGAGTAACAGATATTATCGTATACAATATCCCACTGATCCGAATGTGCAGCTTTCGTAAGGGACTGCGGATCTTCACGATCCAGTCGAATTCGTTTGACTTCCGACCCGAAATCAACTTCCGTCTTTCCTCTTGTCGCTACCGTGATTTCCGATTGTCCTTCCCATAACAATTGGTCCACAAGTCGTTTCCCGAAAAAACGCGTCCCCCCAAGGATAAGCACTTTTTTCATCCTGTTCCCTCCAATCCGAATCTATTATGACGGCTTGATTATCCGAAGCATCGTATGGGCATTACGCTGGAATTCATAAGACGTTCGAATCTCGGAGACCCTACATCCCATCTTTTCCAAAAACATCTTCAGTTCATCCATATCGTCATAACGTTTGCCCGTAAGATCCACTGTCGGAAAAATACGAACCTCTTGTCTTGTCACACGCAGCATCTCCGAGATCGTCTGAACATGAAAGTCAAAATTCAACCGGTCTGCATAGGTGAACAGGAAATGTGCGGACAAGGTGAGATCAAACTGGTCATCGTTAAAACATAATTCAGGTAATAGGGTATTCACATAGCATTCAGGATGAGCTCTCATATCCGCTACACAATCCGTAATCGCTCGCAATCGTTCTTCCTTCAACCCTTGAATCGATCCAAATTGATCCCAGACATACTTACCTTGAACTGCTTGCATTTGTTTCATCGTATGTTCAATATCCTGTAGCCCCTTGGTCTGAAGCTCTTGGATGCCGTATTGATATACGATATCTGCTGCCATAGGATAAGCCCCATGCTTCCGAGCCTGACTACTGAACGAACACGCACCGCCAGGACAATCCAGGATTGCCTTGCCGGCAAGCTCATCAGTGGTCAGATCAAACATACGAATGTATTCCTCAAACGTTCTCCCGACAAAAACGATTTGTTCCAGTTCTAGACTATTCTGATGATCGTTCACGATCCTCTGCTCTTCTTGTCTCATCTCTTCTCTGCTCATCTCTTTCGTTTCCTCCCTCTAGACGAACTCGTTTAATCGTTCGGATAAACAAGACCAATTTGCTTCCTGATCTGGTCCATCACCAGCATCGTTTGATAGGAGCGTTCATGCGAGTTCATCGTAGATTCTCTTTTTCCTTGTTGAACCAGACTCACGAACTCCTCAACCTCATAATACATCGCCGGATACGGTTGCTCCACTGTCAGCGACTCTACCGTTCCATCGTTGTATTGAATCTCTGCGTGTTCCGGTGAACCAATCTTATCAATGATAATACTTCCTCGCTCCCCCATAATTTCACTAGGCACATGAGAGTTAGCAATTTTGGAGTACGTGACAACCGCATCCATCCCATCATAATTCAGTAAAACAGATCCCTGTCCGTCTACACCGGATTCCAGCATCAGGGCTTGAGACTGAACCTGCTTAGGTGCCCCGAATAGTGTAATGAGTGGATATAAACAGTACACGCCGAGATCCATCAAGGCTCCATTTGCTAGTTCCGGCTTAAATGCGTTCAGAACAATGCCTTCCTTATATTTGTCGTAGCGCGAGGAATATTGCGAATAACCCGCTATGTACTTGCGAATTGGACCGATTTTGGATAGGTGCTGCTCTACACTTTTGAACACGGGTGCAAGCGTTGACTTCATTGCTTCCATCAGCAGCACATCATGCATCCGTGCCGTCTCAATCATGCTGTGTACTTCTGCCGCGTTAGCTGCGAGAGGTTTTTCGCACAATACATGCTTGCCGTTTCTCAGGAATAGCTCCGCCTGCTGTGCGTGCAGCGTATTGGGGGTAGCAATGTATACCGCGTCCAGCGCATCACTTGCCGCCATCTCTTCCAAATCCGTAAAACGGTAGGCTGCATCATACCGGTCTGCAAATGCATTAGCCTTTTCTTCTGTCCGGGAATATACCGCTGTTAGCTGAAAACCTTGCACTTGAACTGCAGATTCCAGCAGTCTTTCCGTAATCCAGTTCGTACCTACTACGCCGAATCGAACCATGTCTATCTACCTCTTTCGTCTATGTCTGATGTTGTGATGTTGTTCATTTGGGCGAATGCCTTATTCATATCCTATCTTTATACATTGTATCGTATATCTCGGCTGGAATGAAGGTTGTGCTATTAAGATGTTGATATCTTGCGATTCAATTCAAAAATTCGTGATTTCTCACCTTTCGAGAGTATAATTGAAAGAGAGGTGAATCTATGAAACGTGCTGAGAAAGATCTTTTGCATAACGTTATTCCTGCTGATTACTGGAATGCGATTATTCATAATGATAATACGTACGATGGTACGTTTTTTTATGCGGTACAGACCACAGGTATTTTTTGCCGCCCTTCGTGTAAATCCAGACCACCCAACTACGATAATGTTCTCATTTTCCAGAATGCGGATCAAGCCTTGGCACAGCATTTCAGACCGTGTAAGCGTTGCAAGCCAACAGGAGAACGAGTGCCGGATCAGGAGTGGATTTACAGTGTCACCGAGTATATTGAGAAGCATTACACCGAACCATTGACGCTGGAGGTACTTGCTACTGCAAGTCACGGGAGCCCATACCATCTGCATCGCGTGTTCAAACGTATTACGGGTCAAACTCCGGTTCAATATATTCAGGCCAAACGGATCAACAAAGCACAAACACTTCTTACCCATACACAGATGACCGTTGCCGAGATCGGGCGTCAGGTTGGCATATCGAACCCGGCTTATTTCATTTCCGTTTTTCGTAAGCACACCCGGTGTACTCCTGCACATTACAGGGAAAGGCATGAGAACGCATGACAACACAAGTTGCTTATAAGCTCCCCAAAACGTTATTAAACAAAGGTACAGGTTTTCTTAATGGATATACTCACACGCTCAACCCTTACACGGGTTGTACTTTCGGATGCTCTTACTGCTACGTCAGACAGATGCCTGTTTCCTTGTTTCGCAAGGAGGACTGGGGAAGCTGGGTTGATGTGAAAAAAGAAGCCTCCGGCATCCTCGCCAAGGAATTGCAGCGTGCCCGTAAGAAAGGGAACATAACGATTTTCATGTCATCCAGTACTGACCCCTATCAACCCGTTGAAGCTCAGGAACAAATTACCCGTTCGTTGCTGGAAACAATGCTGATGTATCCGCCGGATTTTGTACTATTGCAGACCCGTAGCCCACTTGTTACTCGTGATATCGATGTTCTCCAGAAGCTTGGTGAACGTGTAAGGGTGAGCATGACCGTTGAGACAGATCAAGACGATATCAGGAAGCACTTTACCCCCTCTGCGCCGCCCATTGCAGGTCGCTTGCATGCACTTAAGCAGCTACGAGACGCCGGTATTCCAACACAGGTAGCCATTGCGCCCGTGCTGCCAAGCAGTGAGCAGTTTGCTTCTAAGCTCAGACCGCTCGTTCAGAGGGTATGCATTGATGATTATTTTATGGGCGATGGCAGTCAAGGGAAACGAACGAGAAGACTTGGAATGGAGCAACGTTATCAAGAGATTGGTTTAGAGCACTGGTATGCGCCTGATGCGTATAAAACTATTGTAGAACGCATGCAAAACTGTTTTGAAGAGCATGAAATATATATTAGTCAGGCCGGATTCGAACCTTGATGTTATACACAGAACATGAATTCATAATGGGAATCGATATGGACCCGTCAAACAGCCACACAGCCAATCAACCAAGCAACCATTTGTACCTACAGTCTACAACAAACAGCCTCATTCCTAATTCGTTAGGAGAGGCTGTTTGTTTAATGTTTGTTCAACTTAATAACTATAGAAGAATCTTCCGTGCACTTGATTTTACTGATCCAACGTGTAGAGCGGCAGATTCACTGGCAATGCTGCCGGACGCTGACATGTGCTCTGCATCTTGTAAAAAGTCTGCTCATCCGATGAGTCATGGAATGCCCACATCGCTTCAAGTACGTGATAGGCCAATTCGCCACTCGCTCGGTGTGCACGCCCACTGCGAACCGCATACGCCATATCTGCCACGCCAATCCCACGGGTATTCTCCTGGTATCCTGGAAGCAGCGGAGCTTCCGTCCACTCGCGTTCACCCATCAAACGATAACGCACAGGCCCACCGAAGGTGTTCGGGTCAGGGACTTGCAGCGTGCCGTGAGTTCCGTATATCTCAATCGGTGGCAATGCACTTCCGCCAAATACATCAAAGCTTGTAATCAGCGTTCCGATGGCCCCCTGTTCAAATTGCAGCAGACCGGTGACATGGGTTGGAATGTCAACGGGAATGATCTGGCCTCTCTTTTTCTCACTCGTAATTGTTCGTTCATTCATCGCTTTACCCGTCATTCCTGCAATGGACTTAATTGGACCTAGCAACTGAACAAGTGCTGTTAGATAATAAGGTCCCATGTCAAACATTGGTCCACCGCCGCTAGCATAATAGAACTCCGGATCGGGATGCCAGAACTCATGTCCCCGGCTCATCATAAAAGCGGTTGCAGCTACCGGTTTACCAATGATACCATCCTCTACGAGCTGCAATGCTGTCTGGATGCCTGAGCCGAAGAAGGTTTCAGGTGCGCATCCTACGAGGAGCCCTTTGCGCTTGGCTGTCTCAAGTACAGCCTGCCCTTCTTCCCGTGTAACCGCAAGTGGTTTTTCGACATACACGTGTTTGCCAGACTCCAACGCACGGATACATACTTCTGCATGTACTGCAGGAATTGTGAGGTTAATGATCAGCTCAATCTCCGGATCGTTGAACATTTCATCCACAGTGTATACGTTAGGAACGTTATAGGCTGCCGCCTGCTCCTCTGCACGCTTCCGATCCAGGTCGGCAACAGCAACAAGCTCAAGCACCTCGAAACGGTGACAGTTCTCCATGTAGATCCCGCTGATTTTTCCACAGCCGATAATACCAACTTTCATTGTTTTCATGCCCTTGCTCCCTTCGACATGGCTCTAATATGTGGTTGAAGCTCTCTTATGCGTAATTATGAGTACGAACATACAACTTACTGCTCCGTAAAAATTAGGTTTGGTTGTCTGCCATCCCCGTGTACACCTCGGTCACTCCTGTTTTGCGGCTCTTCGCCAGTTCTTTGCCTGCCGCTGTCCAGAGGAAACCACTGCGCATCATCTCCGTCACGGGTTTCATATCCACGATGTCTGCATGGTGCCCAAGCGAATTGTAAAAGACACGTCCTGCCCCCCAGCGTTTTGTCCATGCTACGGGCATATCGACAGGCCCGTTAGCAGCGTGAGGACCAGATACGATGGGAAAACGAGTTGTGGCCAGCACTTCTACAGCTGGGTCAACGTGCAGGTAGTACTGCTCACTTTTTACCTGAAAATCTTCAATATGTTCAAAGAGCGGACTGGAGCCACGTTTGATATTTACCATGTACTCCACTCCATCATTGCCTGGGTGAGCCACCCATTGCCCGCCCGTCATAAACTGCCAATCTACGTTGTTACGGAACGCGTCACACATCCCGCCATGCAGACCTGCAAGACCTACGCCGCTCTGTACAGCCGCCGAAACGTTATTCACCAGTTCCTGTTCAATCTGGCCCATCGTCCATAGCGGCACGATTAAATCCAGCCCCAACAGCTTCTCTGCATCAGCGTATGACTCCAGTGTATTGGAGACTTCGACCTCGAACTGCTCTTCCTTCAAAATACGTTCAAAAATAGCTGCTACCTGCTCCGGTTCATGTCCATCCCAGCCGCCCCATACAATTAGTGCTTTACTCATCCCTAGTTCACTCACTTTCCCATTCGCTGATTTTGGTCCTTCCTTGACTCCGAATAGCTGACGATATCTTTGACTGTACTTAGAAGCTATTGTGTTCTCTATATTGCAAGATTACATCTCTTCAAGGGATACCCAGCGGCGTTCGGATACCGAGCGTTCTACGGCTTCCAACACAGCTTGGCATGCTACCCCATCATGGAAGTTAGGTGATGGCTGTCGCCCCTCAGAAATAGCAGTTACCAGTTCCAACATCTCATGTGTGAATGTGTGTTCAAAGCCAATCGTATGACCAGCAGGCCACCATGCTTCGGCATATTTATGCGCTGGATCGGTAGCCAGTACACGTCGGAAGCCCTGCACATCTTCATCGTCTGTAGTAAAATATACTTCCAGTTCATTCATCCGCTCAAAATCAAAACGCACACTACCCAAGCTACCGTTAATCTCAAAAGAATTCGTGCTGCGATGTCCGGCTGCGAATCGTGTTGCTTCAAAACTGCCAAGCGCCCCACCGGCAAAGCGAGCCAGGAACAGCGTAGCGTCATCCACGGTCACTTCGCCTTTTGGCGCATCTGCACTCGTACTGCCTTTTGCACTAAGACCCGTCATCTCGGAAGCAAGCGGGCGTTCTTTGATAAAAGTTTCGCTCATGCCGATTACCTCCTGGAATTCCCCAACGAGGAAACGAGCCAAGTCAATTAAGTGTGCGCCGAGATCACCATGTGAGCCGGAGCCAGCGACTTCTTTTTGCAGACGCCATACGAGCGGGAAGTTCGGGTCGAGAATCCAGTCCTGGAGGAAAAACGCACGGAAATGATAGATTTTGCCTAGACGCCCACTCTCGATGAGATCCTTCGCAAGCTGAACTGCGGGTGAGAAGCGATAGTTGAAACCAACCATATGGGTTATACCAGCTTCTTCAGCAGCCTGAAGCATCTCACGGGAATCAGCTAGTGAGAGGGCGAGTGGTTTTTCACAAAACAAATGCTTGCCTTGACGAGCCGCCTCCAGCGCAATCTCTTTATGAGCATCACTCGGAGCATTAATATCGATGAGATCGATGTCATCCCGTTTGACCAGCTCTCGCCAATCTGTCACACTCTCAGACCACCCAAACTGGTTTGCAGCCGCCTGAACACCTTGTTCATTACGACCGCAGATCACAGACATCTCAGGCTGAAGCGGAGCAGATGGGAAGAACATTGGCAGACTACGGTATGCGTTGCTATGGGCCTTCCCCATAAATTTGTATCCAACCATTCCTACACGAAGACGTTTTGACATGATCATTTCCTCCTTAAATAGAATGTGGCTAACCCTTTATTGTGGTATTTACGTTACGTTTAACTCGATATATAGCTAACACCTCAGCATCAGCATCAGTTCAAATGCGACCCTGACGCTGAGAAGAAGCTCGAACAATCAATTCCGTCGGCAAAAGCGTTCGTGGCGTGTCAAAGATTACATTGGGATGATAATCGGTTGCAGAAACTGCAGTTTTGGCATCCACTGCACCATGCGAATCTTGAATCAGTTTGGATACAGCGAGCTCACCCATCTCGAAAAAGGGAACCCTGACGCTGCTCAATGCTGGAACCGCCATTTCGGCCGCATCGGAGTCATCGTAACCAACAAAAGCCGGGAAATCCTCGATCCGTACACCTCGTTCTCTCAAACCGTGCATAACCCCAATTGCCATCCGGTCATTCGCTGCAAAGACTGCATCAATCTCATGCAATCGTTCCGCAATCGAGCTAGCCGCATCAATGCCGCTCCGCCTGCTATAATTGCCTTCAAACAGCAGACTTGGCTCCAGTTCCATTCCCGCCTCATGTAGCCCCATTCGTACACCCTCCAACCGATCTTGACTGTTGGAATAGATGTCTGGTCCGTTCAAAAAGGCGATGTTGCGATATCCTTGATCCGTAAGATGACGTATAGCAAGTCGGCTTCCTTCCACATGATCCGCATCCACTTCTGTGAATGATTCGCCTGCAAAATGCTGATTCATGATACAGAACGGATGACCTTCCCGATCCAGCTGTTGTATGGCTGCCAGCTCATCCTGGTCATGTCTTGCACCAAGAATGATGCAGGAATCAATCTTCTGTCTTCGAAACAGATCGGTATAATTCATGGTCTCACCTGCGGCTTGGAACATGACTAACAGATCAAGACCGTTGTCTCTCGCTTTGCTTCCAATACCGCTTAACATTTCCGAGAAAAAGTAGGCTGAGAACAGATGTGCTTTCGGAACATAAGGCAGCACAACGCCCAGATTGCCACTCTTGCTCCTGGCAAAGCTGCGGGCAAGCGCACTGGGCACATAGCCTAACCGCTCGGAAGCTTCAAGTACCTTGCGGCGAGTCTCTTCCCTGATCGGGCCAACCCCATTCAGAACTCTGGATACTGTCGCTTCGGACACGCCGGCAAGCTCAGCGACTTCTCTGCGAGAAGCCATGCCATTCACCTCGTTTCAGATGGACTGTACAAGTTAAAATCATTTCCAACACTTTTTATGTACGCGCGTACATTTTCTCACGCTATGTAACCGTTGTCAATCCTCAAACAACAAAAAGAATGAGGAGTTCAGGATTCACCTTTTTCCTCATTCTGATGGATTGATTACACAATATACCATTAATGTTCTTTCATTATATATGCTGTATCCAGATAAAGCTCTATCGTCTGCAATGCTGCAATTCGAGGCCCCACTGCGGAACTATAATGTTCTGATGTTGCTTTGCTCTGGTTCTGTTGTTACCTTGATCTGCTTGTGGTCTTCCGATTGGCTCACAAAAAAGTGTCTTATCCATTCGTAGTTACACTTGGTTCGATGGCAGACTGGCTGAATTCGGCTTGTTCCATATCTTTAGTCAATTTGCGAACAGGATTCGATGGCTCAGAAGACGCTTGCAGCTTGCGAACCCTATGCAACACTTCCTTGTTCGGTAGAAAATGCTGGGAACGGATATAACGAATGGTCTTGGTTTTGGCACGCATGACAATCGAATCGGTCTCGGCCCGGTCATCTGCAAGATAACGTACACCACCCAGAATTTCACCAGGCGTAACGCCCGTTGCAGCGAAAATAACATCCTCTGTACCGATCATGTCCTCCATCGTTAACACTTTGTAAGGGTTATCAATTCCCATCTGCAAGCAACGTTGGAACTCATCTGCATTGGCAGGCATCAATCGACCTTGAATCTCGCCTCCGAGGCATGACAGCGCTGCTGCCGCTAGTACGCCTTCCGGTGCTCCGCCTGAGCCAACATACAGGTCGATACCTGCTTCCGGGAAGGCCGGAGCCATTGCTCCAGCAACATCGCCATCACTCAGGAATTTAATCCGTACGCCAACGGTACGCAGCGCCTTGATGGTACTCTCATGCCGCACGCGATCAAGAATCATGACCGTAAGATCAGATATATTTTTGTTTAGAGCAGCAGCAGCCTTTTGCAGCGTTACTTCAACCGGATCTTCGATGCTGACTTTGCCTACTAGTGCTGGCCCGACTGCCAGCTTCTCCATATACATGTCGGGAGCATGGAGTAGATTTCCTTTTACAGCCACCGCTATGACCGACAAGGCATTGTTCAGTCCTTTGGCTACAATCTCTGTACCTTCTAATGGATCAACAGCAACGTCAACCTCTGGTCCTTCTGCATTTCCGACTTCTTCGCCGATGTACAACATTGGGGCTTCATCCATCTCACCTTCCCCAATCACGACCGTGCCTCGAATGGACACGGAATCGAACATGGCACGCATGGCCAGTGTAGCCGCCTCATCTGCACTATTCTTGTCGCCTCTTCCCATCCAAGGGGCTGAAGCCAAAGCTGCCAATTCTGTTACTCGGACAATTTCCAACGCCAGTTCGCGTTCCATGGTTGTCACTTCCCTTCTGGTTTTCCACAGCATAACGTGAAGGTCAGCTGAAATCTATCGCAAATCCATATCAAATTGATCTAAAAATGGCGTACCAACAGTCTCTACTCGATTTTTTACTTATTTTACTATTTATTAATAATCTGATTTTCACTCGTTTTAGACTCTTCATTTGAGCTTGGATGACTTCCTTTTTTTCGTTCAAATATTAATATTTTTTTCCAATTATCAATATCCTGTCCTCTTCGTTTACATGATCCGAGGATGGTGCCATTTTGCTGTGCAATTCGGTTGTAATAAACCTAGGCCTGAGCTAAGCTTTGAACAAAAACCCTACCCAGAAAGGTGCTGTTATTCTTTAGAAATCGATAACGATTTCGGATGTATAACTTACATACTTAAATTTCTATATAATGGAATTCATTATCCGTGGTTCAGGTATAAATACTGTATCTCAATCATTTCAAAAAGAGTTAGTTTTTAATATTAATCAGATCTTTAGATTTCCCCAAAGTCATAGATCCAGTCTATAAAGGATATCGAAAAATATGAGTTTACATAACTTTGTTTATGGTAACTGAATTTCATTCCAATGATCATGATATAAAACTTCT
>JAFWEX010000142.1 GCA_017512705.1 Paenibacillus sp. | reverse complement strand
TGCGGTATCAACGACTTGCAGATGGCAAAGTTCGCATCGAACGAGCGGATTACCTTCACGGATATCAGGCGTCAGACCGGCTCCATACTGGGGTTAGTAGAAATCGCCATGCAGTATCTGATCGATGCAATGGACTGGCGGGCAGAATTCGGCGGGCTCCATCGGAAGGAGATACCTGAGGTTCCCGTGGACGCTCTTCGTGAAGCTGTGATCAACGCCTTTGCGCACCGCCAGATTGAATCCGGTCAGAGCATCCAACTCATGGTCTATCGCAACAGGATCGAGATATACAGTCCCGGCGCTTTCCCGGAGAGGATCACTCCGGAAGAATTTGCCGAGGGGAACCAGAAGGCTATCCGGCGAAACAAGTTGATTACACAGGCTTTGTACTATTCCAAAGACATGGAGACCTTCGCTTCCGGCCTGAAAAAGATCAAAACGCTCTGCGATGAAGCCGGGGTCAAATATGAATTCCAGAAAGAGGCTTATGGCTTTACCGTTGTGTTCTTCCGGCATTGTGGTGAAGGTTGGGGATGGAGTGGAAGCCAGGAGGACATCGTGAAGGACAATGTCCCTCACGATGTCCCTCATAATGTCCCTCACGAGGAAACGTTGGCAGATTTGATAGAGACAGCGATTCGGGAGAATCCTCACACCACTCGCGCGATAATCGCTGAAAAAGCGGGTGTGAGCGTCAAAACTATTGCTCGCGAGTTGAAGAAAATGGGTCACATCAAATATGTCGGCAGTGGGAATAACGGCCGCTGGGTGATTGAGGAGGGCCGGAATAGTCAAGAATAAGCATTTTGGGCTTGTTTACGAACGTATAATATTGGTGAGACCTATTGAAATATGAATACATTTGTATAACCATTGAGTACATGGATGACTGGAGTACTTGGGAGATATCATGGCTACTGCCTGGAATCTGGAACACGGCGGGAAGCCATGGAGTTATGCCATCGTTGCTCACAATGAAGTGCGGCTGAGTTCCAGCTTCAAGTATTTGATGAGCAATCAGGCTGTGGTGCATCAGATGGCGATGAAGATTGAGTGAGGTGACAGCATTGAGTAGCACTGATAATATTATCAGCAAGGCAAGCGCGCATACTATCAAAAAGTTCGAACTGATTGAGAAGTATGTAGAAGAGTGGGCTCAGATTCTTCTCAACTATGAGAAGTGCAACCAACTTGTTTTCATAGACTGTATGAGTAACAGCGGTGAGTATTATGATGCAGATGGCAGGACTGTTTATGGAACACCTGTGCGTGTTTCTCACGTGCTGCGGAAAGCTGCTGAGTCTTATCCTCACAAGCGTATTGATCTTTACTTTAACGATTTATCGCAGGGCAAAATCGACCATCTGAAGTCCTTGGTTGATAAGGATTCCCATAATTTTTCCGTACATTTGTCAACCATGGATGGAAATGATTTGCTGCGAAGAGTAGGAAGCCTATTAACCCCAGGCCAAGAAACACATTATTTACTTGTATATGATCCATATCAAGCGGCAATTGATTGGGTTGCCTTAATGCCTTTCTTAAATAACTGGGGCGAGGTAATCATCAATCATATGTTGTATGACTCAATACGGGCCACGAAATTGGCCAAACGCGAAACAACGATCAGTAAATATGAACAGACCTACCTTACTGATATCGAGAATCTCATTCCCTATGGGAATGACAAGGCCGCATACGAAGCACGAATTGAAGCAATCATACATGCGCTTCACCGTGGAGAAAGACGCTATTATGTTGCTGCATTCCCGTTTTTTAACAGTAAAAATGCGATAGTATATAATCTTATACATTGTACAGGCAATATAGCAGGGTTCAAGCTTTATAAGAAAAAGGCATGGCAAGTGTTCGGAGGGAAATCCTCAACCAAGAATACACATGGACTTGAGAATCAACTGTCGTTTCTATTCGATGAAACGGATTCGTATGGAACAAGAACTGACGAGAATTGTTACTATGTACCGGATATTGCAGCATACCTTCAATCCATTTTTCGAGGGAGAAGAGATGTCCCTCTGAACGAAATCTGGAGTCTTTTAGAGTCACATCCGGTATTTCCTTCAGACGGATTCCGACCGGAGATTAAGAGATTACTAAAAGCTGAACACGGTGCAATTATCGGGAGAAGTTCAGTTACATTCAGTGACAGGAAGTGAATGTATGGACACAATAACACGAAAGTCTATGCTTTACAAAACCGGAGTAGAGTATGGTGACTATACCATGAATCATTGCTTAGGATGCGCACATGGATGTCTATATCCATGCTATGCATTCATGATGGCAAAACGCTTCGGAAAAGTAAAGACTCAGGAGCTGTGGTGCACTCCTAAGCTTGTCTCAAACACTTTGGAACTCCTCGATAGAGAAATACCAAGGTTAAAAGACAAGATAAAGTCAGTTCACCTTTGCTTTTCGACAGACCCGTTTATGGAGAATTACCCGGAAGTGGGTAGAATGTCCGTTGAGGCAATCCGTAAACTGAACACTGCTGGAATAAAGTGTACAGTGCTTACGAAAGGTATCCTACCAATTGAACTAACGGAATTAAGTCCAGAAAACGAGTATGGTATAACCCTCGTTTCACTGGATGAGACATTCCGCGAACAGTATGAACCACATGCTGCTCCATTAGAGAGGCGACTCGCTGCCCTAAGAAACTTGAGTGTAGCAGGCTGCAAAACTTGGGTCAGTATTGAACCTTACCCAACGCCGAATATCATCCATCAAGAACTGCTCCCGATACTTGAAGCTATCGGATTTGCCAACCGCATTATCTTCGGTAGGATGCATTATAATAAAATTGTGTCTGAGTACGCCGAGCATAAGCAGTTCTATAATGTATGTGCTACTGAAGTCACCGACTTTTGCATACAAAGAAGAATACCGTTCCATATTAAAAATGGAACTATAACCGAAGCATAGAGTTAGTACACTGTATAACAATATTTGCACGGAAAATACCTTGTTGGAAAGGACGATGGATATCGATTATCACAGCAGGATGATCGAGAAAACTCATCAAGGCATCAAGGGTATGCAATATCTGGATTATAAGGTGCTCGCTCAGATTA
>JAFWEX010000141.1 GCA_017512705.1 Paenibacillus sp. | reverse complement strand
TAGCAAAATCATGAGCCAACGAACAGAAACCTGATATGAGGCCAAATGTTGGACAAGGGTGCATTACAATCCGAAGTCCGTGGTAGACGTAAAACAAAGACGGTAAATCAGGAGTTTGTGTGACGAAAGAATTGTGTCTTACCCCGGGATATCCAGACAGCGTGCCAGAGGAAAGGAGGGATGAGAACCGCTGATGTTGCAGCGGCATCTTACGCACGTGGCGATATAAAGTTAGTGTCTGGAAGTCAGCTGAGACCATAGGACAGCATCGAGAGAGACTCACCATCTCCCGAAGGGTCTAATGTTAACTATATTGCAGATCGCTTAAACAAGGTCAGGATATTCTGCACTACACCCGGTAATGCTCCAACAAACGCAAACGTATTTCGTGGGGAACAGGAGAGGGAAGAAGGTTCCTGACAGCTTTATGAGAGAGGAGAAGCAACAAGTGAATGATTTATTGGATAAGATTCTCATGCCGGAGAACATTCGAGCGGCAATAGAAGAAGTCAGGAAGAATAAAGGTGCGCCGGGAATAGATAAGATGCCGGTAGACAACCTGATGGGATACTTTGCGCTGAATGAATCAACTGTCATTCGACAGATCCTTAACAAGGAGTACAAACCGCTGCCTGTCCGGAGGGTATATATTCCAAAACCCAACAGCGACAAACTTCGACCGCTCGGAATACCAACTGTCATTGATCGGGTTGTTCAGCAGATGGTAGCAAGGGTGTTTATACGAGAGTACGATCCCCTGTTCAGTCCTCACAGCTACGGCTTCCGTCCCAACCGGGATTGTCATAAAGCCATAGCAGAAGCATTGGGATACCTGAATGAGGGGCGTACATGGATCATAGATTTTGACATCGAAAAATACTTCGACACAGTGAATCATGACAAACTCATTTCAATACTGAGGGAAAACGTCAATGATGCCATTATCCTGCACCTGATACGATCATTTCTGAAAGCAGGCGTGATGGATGATGGACTAATCAGTCCGACAGAGGAAGGAGTACCCCAGGGTGGCCCGTTATCGCCTGTGTTGTCAAACATCTACCTCGACAAACTCGATAAGGAACTGGAAGCCCGAGGGCTTGCCTTTGTCCGATACGCTGATGATTTTGTGATCTTTACAAGGAGCCATAAATCGGCTGAAAGAGTCATGAAATCTGTCACCGGTTGGATTGAAAGGAAACTCTTTCTGAAAGTCAGTCCTACCAAAACGCATATAGTTCCGCCAAGCAAAAGCGAATTCCTCGGATTTGGCTTTTGGAAAAACGGAAGCGAATGGAAATGCAAGCCGCTCGCAAGCCGTAAAACCAGACTCTGGGATAAACTCAGGGCAGTCACTTGTCGAAGAAAAGCCGCCGCAATTCCGCTATCCGTTACCGTAAACAAGGTTAATGAGATTATGCGAGGATGGATCAACTACTATCGCATTGGTAACATGAAAGGCTTTTTGGATCTGACTGGGCACTGGATCAGGCACAGAATACGGGTCATCATGG
>JAFWEX010000140.1 GCA_017512705.1 Paenibacillus sp. | reverse complement strand
TTTGTAGAAACGAAAGGAAACAGGAAGTATAGCAAAGAATTCAAGACGGAGTGCGTTGAGGCAGTTATACAGGGAAAAGGGAGTGTCGATGATATCGTAGCAAGATATAATATTTCCGACAGATCTGTTCTCAGAAGCTGGATAAAGCGTTATAATGCCAATAAGGAACTCAAGGAATATAATCCGAAACGGGAGGTCTACATGGCAGAGTCAAGAAGGAAGACAACGCTTGAAGAGCGAAAAGAGATTGTCGAATACTGTCTCTCGCACGAAAAGGACTACAAGAGTACGGCTGCACTCTATGAAGTCTCTTACAGTCAGGTATATTCCTGGGTAAAGAAGTATGTTACAGATGGCGAAGCCGGTCTTGCAGATCGTCGGGGACACCATAAGACCGACGACGAGGTAGATGAGCTTGAGCGCCTGCGCCGGGAAAATCTGCGGCTGAAACGGCAATTGGAAGAACAGGGAATGTTGGTCGAACTGCTAAAAAAAGTGAAGGAATTCGAAGGGATGTGAAGCTTGGCAGACTCAGATTTGCCTCAAAGTATTTGACGATTCAGCACTTCTACCATGAAAAACAGTGGAGCATCAATTGGATGTGCAAACATCTCGGGGTCACAAGGGCAGCATATTACAAGTGGTTGAAGCGAACTGTGCCGGAAGCAGAAAAAGAGAATACAATCATTGCTCAGCTTATTGTCGAATACGATGACAGATTCCAGCACATTCTCGGCTACCGCCGAATGACAGATTGGATCAACCGTCTCAACGGTACGCATTACAGCCGAAACCGTATCCACCGTATCATGAAGGAACTCAATATCCACTCGATTATTCGCGGAAAGAAGAAAAAGTATAGGACAACCTCGCCGGAAGCCACTGCCGAAAACATCTTAAACCGTGACTTCAACGCGGAAATACCAAACCAGAAATGGGCAACGGATGTTACGGAATTCAAATGGTATGAGGGGCCTGTTGCCCACAAACTCTATCTGAGTGCAATCCTGGATCTCTATGATCGGTCTATTGTCGCTTATATTGTAAGCTCTCGCAATGACAACAAACTGGTGTTTGACACCTTTGAGAAGGCAGTCTTGGCAAATCCAGATGCTCATCCTCTCTTCCACAGTGACCGCGGATTCCAGTATACCGGAAAAGCGTTCCAGAGTATGCTCTCACAGCAGGCGATGACACAATCCATGTCTCGGGTTGGCCATTGTATTGACAACTGCCCGACCGAGGGTTTCTGGGGTATTCTGAAAGCTGAAATGTATCACCTGACCAGGTTCAACAATGAGGACGAGCTTCGTGCCGCTATTGACCGATACATTCACTTCTACAATTACGAGCGCTTTCAGGAGCGTTTCGGTACCAGAACCCCTATGGAAGTCCGCACTGCAGCTTTGGCTACTCGCAAGCCTGTACAATTCCCGATTGCTGAGAACAAGAGAATTCTGCAATACAAAGCCAAATTCGCCGCATAATGAAACCCTCAGATTCTGTATTGATGCCTTAGCAGCATTACTGAATCTGAGGGTCCCACGGCACCGCAGTGCCGTGTATC
>JAFWEX010000139.1 GCA_017512705.1 Paenibacillus sp. | reverse complement strand
GGCAACCTTGTCCAAGAGTGAATCTGATGCAAGCGCACTAAGTCCTGCTTTGGCACGTTCTGCATTCACCAGTTTTACGACTTGTGCAGCAAAATCGGATTGTGTGCTTTGAGAACCACCATTGTTACCTGTGTTTGTAGGTTTTTTGTCTGGTGTTGTCGTTGCTGGCTTCTCTTCTTGTACTGGCTTAGCAGGTGTGCTTGGTTTTGGCTCAGGCTTAGCTTCAGGCTGTGTTGCTGGTTTTTCAACAACTTGTCCTTCGGATAATGTATATCCGTTTTGTTTAAGCCATTGCTCAACATAAGCTTTCAAACTATCCGCATTCACCACTTTATATGTCGTTACCGTAGTAGCTTTATATGTTGAATCTGCAGCAGACACGGAGGCAGGTAGCATAATTCCTACAGCGAGTGCAGCTGTCAAACTGCCAGTCACAACTTTTTTCATCCAGTTCTTCTTCAAATTCATTCATCTCCTTAGAATTAATTATTACAACTTTGTAATCAATACTCTAGGAGTATATCAATTACTCAGGAGATTGTGAACCTATAAAATAATGGAAATATGACTCTTTTGTCATCATTGAATGTTTCCAAATACTATAGAACGGGTAATATAGCTGGTCTTGTTTCCATATTCTTTTCAACTATAAATTCTATTCAAGTCTATCATGCTGCTTACGAAGTGTTCCAAATAAAAAATGGCACTCAGTCAAGTTCACACCTGCTGAATGCCTTTCATCTATTTTTCATCCACATGATCTCACATACAACCGAGATCTCGTGGAAAAGCTTTTAAATGATACGGTTCTATATAAGAACTTTGCTGAAGCGATAGCCTTTTTTATGAAAACCAATGTGCTCATAGAAGGAATAAGCTGATGAAGTCACTTCGCGATTTGGGCCCGTGACGAACAATTGCTTACTACCTTTCTTTTTGCCCCAGTCTTCAGCACGAGCCATAAGACGACGGCCAATGCCACTACCCCGATGCTCCTGACCAACAATTAAAGATGTAATTTGGGCAGCAGGTTCCGGGTACGCATGATTTTGAACACATTGCAAGCCAATCACACCAATAATCTGTTCATCCACCTCGGCAACAAGCATGCACGCGTTCGGATTGCTCTCCAAAATTTCAATGCGTTCTTTCATAACATTGGTCGTTGTCGGATAGCTGACCTCTCGCATCAATCCCGTTACTGCTTCAGCATCTCGCAGCTCACACTCTCGGATCATCAGTACAGGGGCCTCCACATTATTGGACATGATTTACCTCCACTTTCAGCATATTTGCGGCTTGAACCGCTGTTTTACGAGCTTCTTCCGCATCTGTTCCAGCACTAAGGGCTACAGCCATACGCCGTCCTTGTTTCGTTTCAGGTTTACCAAACACACGAACCTGAGTACGAGGCAAGGCCAACGCATCTTCAATCCCACTTATGGTGAAATCAGATGTTTCAACATCGGCCTTCAGCGTTGCTGAAGCACCCGGTGTCAGCAAATGTACTTCTGTGACGGGAAAACCAAGAATAGCCCGGACATGAAGAGCAAACTCCGAACTGTCTTGCGTGACCATCGTGACCATCCCCGTATCGTGCGGACGTGGTGAAATTTCGCTAAACACCACACCATCGGACGTTAGGAAGAGTTCAACACCAAATAGACCGTACCCTCCCAGCTCATCCGTAACCTTCTTCGCAATGTGACATGCCTGTTTCCATTGTTCCGAAGTCATCGCATGAGGCTGCCACGATTCGATATAATCTCCATCTTTTTGGATGTGGCCAATCGGCGGACAAAATACAGTACCTGATACCGATCGAACAGTCAGTAACGTGATCTCACTCTCAAACTTTACAAAACTCTCCACAATAACGCGTACCGATTTGCCTCTCGCTCCAGAGAGTGCAATGTCCCAACAGTTCGCTGCGTCTTCTGGTGTATGACATACACTCTGACCTTTACCAGACGAACTCATCAGTGGTTTGATAACACAAGGTGTACCTAGTTCACGAACAGCTTCTTGCAACTGTTCTAAACTATCCGCAAAGAGATAAGCGGCTGTGGGAAGATTCAATTGTTCAGCAGCCAGACGACGAATGCCTTCTCGATCCATAGTCAAACGAGCAGCACGAGCCGTTGGCACGACACAAAATCCTTCTTCCTCAAGTTCCAGCAATGCCTCAGTTGCAATGGCTTCAATCTCCGGTACGATGTAATGCGGTTGTTCCTTACGGATCAATTGTTTCAATGCTTCGCCATCTAACATGTCGATGCAGTAAGATCGATGTGCGACCTGCATGGCCGGTGCGTTCTCGTAACGATCAACAGCGATCGTTTCTACGCCCAGACGTGCGGCCTCTATCACGACCTCTTTACCCAATTCTCCGCTGCCAAGCAGCAGCATTTTTTTGGCTTGAGCCGAAAAAGGAGCACCCCACATAGTTCTTTCCAATCCTCCCAAAGAGAAATCTTCTATATCTATCTCTCTATTCTCGGGGTTTTGGTTAAAGATTGCAAGAGTACTCCCTATTTTTCTTGTGAATTTTACAAGATTTTTTGTGTTTTTTCGATCATTTTTTACAAATCTCATTTCTGGATTCGATACTCTTTCCACCACTCCCAATTTCAAGGAAATAAATATTTCGAAACACTACCAATCGAGTTAGCATCCTTCCTGTTCGCTCTCGAGTCTCAAAACAAAAAAACACTTCACCATCTTGTCCCCGTATTTACCATCCGATGATTCTGATAGCAAGTCAGTGGGAACAAAATAGGTAGAAGTGTTTGTCATTTCTTGTCATTTCTTGTCATTCCATGATGTTCTTTTATAAAAACCGATATTGTGCTTCAATCAGTCCATTGTATACGCCTTGTTTCTGAATCAGTTGTTCGTGATTCCCCTCTTCCTTGATCTCTCCGTGATCCAGCACAATGATGTTATCCGCATTACGTATCGTAGAGAGACGATGAGCTACCATGAAGGATGTTCGACCTTTAAGCAACACCTTAAGTGCTTCCTGTATCTTCAGTTCAGTCTCGGTATCAATACTGGCTGTAGCTTCATCCAGGATTAAAATTCGTGGATCAGCAAGCAATGCACGTGCAAAGGATAATAGCTGCCGTTGTCCCATAGATAGAACATTACCACGTTCTTCAACCTCAGTATCATATCCACCCGGGAGCTTCATAATAAACTCGTGAGCATTAACAGCCTTGGCTGCTTCTTCTATCTCTTCATTGGTTGCATCCAATCGTCCAAATCGGATATTGTCGCGGATCGTTCCTGAGAAAATAAAGGTATCTTGAAGTACAATGCTAATCTGGCTCCTCAAGCTTTCTACAGTAACATCGCGCACATCATATCCGTCGATGGTCAGACGGCCTCCCGTAATATCATAGAAACGGCTAATGAGATTAATAATTGTACTTTTACCCGAACCCGTATGTCCGACAAGCGCAATCGATTGTCCGGCCGCTACGGAAAAACTAATTCCTTTTAGCGCTTGTCTGCCTTTTTCATATTCAAACACGACATGATCAAACTCGATATCCCCTTTAATAGAAGGAAGAGGTTTAGCTCCTGCTTTATCGGCGATATTAGGCTGCTCATCCATGAATTCGAAGATCCTTTCAGATGAAGCCATCGCAACCAACAGCTGATTGTACATTTGTCCGAGACGATTGATTGGGTCCCAGAAATTGCCCACATAGTTAGCGAAGGCAACAAGCAGACCCACGGTTAACATTTCATTCTGAATGAGATGAGCACCGTACCAGAATAATATTAACGTCCCGAAGCCACCTGTGATTTCAATTAAAGGACCGAATCCTTGGTTCATCGCAGAAGCTTTATCCCATGACTTTTTGCTGGACATGTTCATATTGTCAAAGTATCTCATGTTCTCTTTTTCCTGTGTGAACGCTTGTGTTACCCGGATCCCTTGAATTGATTCATTTAAGTGTGAGTTAATCCGAGAGTTCTTCATCCGTACATCCTGCCAAGCCCGACGAATCAATACCCGCAGCTTGGTAGAAATGATAAACATAATCGGCACCGTTATAATTACGGCCAAGCCAAGTTTCCAATTAATTAACAGTAAGATCACAATGATACCAAGCAGTTGCACACAGTCAATCATGACGTTTACAGCACCATTGGTAAACAGATCCTGCAAGGAGTTAATATCATTGGTTACCCGTACTAGCACCGAACCTGCAGGTCTTTTGTCGAAAAAGTTAAATGACAGCTTCTGGATATGTTTGAACAAGTCGGAACGAAGGTCGTAGATCACTCGCTGTCCAATAATGTTGGTTAGTTTAATTCGATAGGTGTTTGCCGCCCACTGAATGAGATACAAGAGCAAGATCGAACCCGCAATTAGATAAAGTAGTGTTACGTTAGGTAGTCCGCTCTGTGGTGCAATGGCTCTATCAATAGCGAGACTGATCAGAAAAGGTACCGACAATTTCGTAATCGTTCCGAGAATCATCATCAGAATAACGAGAGGCAAAAGCTGTCTTGCATACGGTTTCATGTAAGCAAACAGTCGACCGAATTCTTGCCAATTAAATGGTTTTTCAATGATTTCATCATCCTGGTAAACAAATCGTTCATTCAGTTTTTTATCAGAGGTCTCTTGGACCCCACGCCTGTCTGTTACCGTTTCGGCACTCATGAGTTCACCTGCTCCCCAGCCTCCCGCTTACCGCGGGCAATATAGTCTGCATATTGAATATTGTAAACGTCCTGGTATGGTCCAGGTACTTGAATAAGTTCCGTATGTTTACCACGTTGTACGACACGGCCCTCATCTAACACCAGAATTTCGTCAGCGTGACGCAGAGAGGAGATACGGTGAGCAATGATAAAGGTGGTTCTGCCACGCATAACTTCCTGAAAACCTGATTGAATCTCATGTTCAGTTTCCATGTCGACGGCACTCGTTGCATCATCCAGCACAAGAATTTTTGGGTTTTTGAGCAGCGCCCGTGCAATGGCGATCCGCTGTTTCTGGCCCCCCGATAACCCCATACCACGTTCGCCAACGACCGTATCGTACCCTTCGGGAAACTCCATAATAAAATCATGTGCTTTAGCCAACTTGGCGGCACGGATAATCTCATCCATGGTCACGTTCTTCAGTCCATAAGAGATGTTATTCCGGATACTGGACGAGAACAAAAACGTTTCCTGGAACACTGAAGCAATCTGGCTCCGCAAGTTTCGAATACCAATCTCCTTAATATTGACTCCATCCAGTTTGATCGAACCGGAATTCACATTATACGCTCGCATCAAGAGCTGGATGATCGTCGATTTCCCTGATCCTGTTCCACCAAGGAAACCGATTACAGAACCAGGCGGCGCATCAAAATTAATATCCGTCACAGCAGGCATTTTATTTCCGTAAGCGAAGGTTACCGATTCAAATGTCACATGACCTTTAACCTGATCTGACTCCACGATCAACGGTTCTTCCGTCTCTTCCACGTCAACGGGCGTATTCAACAGTTCGAGCACCCGTTCACCTGAAGCTTTGGACTGTGTATAGTTATTGATGTGGAAGCCAAGACCCCACATCGGACCAATTATGTACCAGATCAAACTGAAGAAGGCAACGAGTTGACCCAAAGTTAACGTCTGCTGGATAACCATTCTTCCGCCAATGACAAGCAGAAGTACAACACTCACCGAAGCCAAAATCTCCATAATCGGAAAATAACGGCTCCACAATGTGGCGGCATGTATTTGATTTGTTTTATAGCGTTCATTTCTTGTAGAAAACTTCTCTACTTCATACGGTTCTCTTGCAAACGATTTAACTGTTCGCACACCTGTTATGTTTTCTTGTACTGCCGTAGTCAAAGAGCTTAAAGCAAGTCGCATTTCCTGAAACGCAGGATGAATTCTGGATTCGAATCGAAGCGCAACGAAGGCAAGGAGTGGGATACAAACGAGTGTCAGCAACGTTAATTGCCAGCTCATCGTCATCATCATAATTGCGCCGAATACAACCATTAGTACCATGTTGAGAATCTGGGCGAAACCAAATCCGATAAAGTTACGGATGGCCTCCAAATCTCCCGTGAGGCGGGACATCAGGTCACCTGTTTTGGCCGTATCATAATAACGGAAGGATAAAAATTGAAGCTTTTCATAACATGCATTACGTAGCCTGTAAGCTAGATAGTTACCAAGACGTCCGCCAAAGAAACCGTGTAAAAATTGCATTCCCGCTTTCAAAATAACGACTCCTAACACCGTTAGAGCAAGTATGGGAACGTCTTCAAAATTTCGAGCGACAATGACATCATCAATCAAAATTCGCAGTAGGTTGGGATAGACCAATCCAAGTGCGGTCGCTATGGCGAGGAACAAGATTGATACCAGTAAATACGTTCGCCTCTCCCTATAATAGGTTTGCAGTTGCCTAAGAACATCCATGTTTCTCCTCCTCTAAAGTTGCCTAAAATGATATGAACATTTATGAAGTTTATCACCGTCCCTCATTCGCGGCAAAGCGAATAATAGCCCATATTCAGGCTACTTTCAGCTTATTATCGCGTTAACGGAGGCCAATACCTAGGTTTCAATCAAATGTTTGAATATTCTCTTTATTTCAGGTTGTTCATACCAAAAAAAGGCTCCCTGTATGCCTTTACAACGGGAGCCTTTTCTGATGCTTTTTTGCAACATTTTCAGTGGATTGCAAAAAAATCAAATATTTTTACAAACGTTTCCAACATTTAATCACATTTCAAAGGAGCTACTTACTTAGAATGCAAGGCCACACTTGCCGCGAACGATTCACCTTAATGCGAACTGAACCATCAGCTAATCTAACATCTGTTCCAGTTTTACAGACACAGCAGCCCATTGCTCGGCAGGAATGCCGCTTTCAAGTGTATCTTGTATGCCACGAATGGCCTCATCCAGTCTTTCAATGAGCTGGCCAGCTTGATGTTGAACAGACTGACGAACCTGCATATCGTAGAACTGTATCAGCTTCTGCTCTGAATCCGGGAGCACTTCAATGATCATCTGTTTGAGAACAGGCTCAAGTGCACTCTGAAGACGCTGACGGCCATCCCCTTCAAAAAACTGTTTCGGATTACGGAAGTAACTCCAGTAGTTTCTCCAGTCCGATGGTTCTTCAAGCCGAATAGCGTCCAGTACCGGCGTACTCCACTTTTCATCCAGTGTTAAAGACAACACTATGCCACCTGTCAGCTGCTTCACCTCATCGATACATTCGGTAACTTGCTTGGCAATCCAAGCATGACCCGCTTGCTCCAATCGAAGGGTTGTAGCAAGTAATTCCTGTTCTAGCTCAATACTGATCATGCGCAGTAGCTCCCGGCCACATGCCGCAAAAGCTGCTTTCAGATTACCCTGATCTTCTCTCAACACCGATGGATGGAATGCTTCTGCCATAAACTGACCCAGTCTGAAGGCAAGACGCTGTCTAACATGGAAAAGTAATTCGCTTGTTTCTTGTGACAACTCTTCCTTCATCGAGCGCTGTGCCAGTCGATCCATCCGTTTGCGTGACTGTCCCGAAATCGTCTCCAGTTCATCACGCCGCTGACGCAGTGTTTCTTCGCCTTGCGCTGCATCCTCTGCACGCTGCTTCAGCCGCTGGATGACGCGTCCCATCTCCTCGGAGGCTCCGCCCACTGCCAGATCAGCCAATTCTTTGCCCGCGAATTGATTAAACGCTTCTTCAAACCGGATAAAACCGGATTGTTGTAACCGTTCGTTGTTTCCGTCCATTTTGCCTTCCATGGCTAGCATACTGGATACCGGGAAAAGACGCGGTGAACGAATGCCATTTTTCCGCAGTTCTGTCCCTACATGATCAAGCACCTGTTCCAATTCTTCTTCCGAAGAAGATAAATCACTGGCGTTCACCACAAAGAACATCTGATCCATCGCAGAGCTATCTTTCACCCGCCCAAGTTGGTTCAGGAACTGTCGATCTCCTTGGGAGAAAGCGTGATTGTAATATGTTACAAAAATGAGCGCGTCTGCATTTTTCATATAATTAAATGTTACACCTGTATGCCGCGCATTAACCGAATCGGCTCCAGGTGTATCCACCAGTACGATTCCCTGTTCAGTCACGTCACAGCTGTAATACAGATCAATCGAATCCACAAAACAAGACTTCTTCTCATTCGCTACAAAATGGCGATAACCGTTCAAGTCCACCAGCACATCTTGCCCAAGCTGATCTGCTGTTTCCTCCCAGCCAGCCGCCGCAGCCTGTAAGAAGCTGTAGTGTGGACGACCTGCCGGATGTACATCCTGCGGCGTAAGGGATTTCACACGATTCTGCCATTCCGTGCCTGGCTCTCCAAGTCCAAGTAGGCGGAAGGAGTATGCCAGATCCTCCTGGAAGGCGTCCCGGGTCTTCATGCGGACCCGGGCAGTCCCATGCTCCATGCCGCCGGCTGGAGCCATAATGCGGTTGATCGCCGCTGTCGTTGGATGCGGCGATACCGGTAAGACAGCTTCGCCCAGCAATGCATTGGCGAAGGAGGATTTGCCCGCGCTGAACGCACCGAACAGCGCGAGGGTGAACGTGCCGCCCGCAAGCGAAGCCGCGCGTGCACGCAGATCCCGTACCGCCGACCCCATGGCGGGGTACGGCTCCACCAACGCAGCCGCGGCTTCCAGCCGTGCCGCTGCTGCGTCCAGG
>JAFWEX010000138.1 GCA_017512705.1 Paenibacillus sp. | reverse complement strand
GACAGGCCATGCCGCATGAAAAAATGCGGATGTTATATCGGTTATATTCATATGCAGGATTCTCCGTTCAGAGAGACGTTTGGTACAGGTATGCTGGAGCGGAATCCAGTTGCCTTCAATCTTTCATAATTGCATCTTTCAGAAATAGTTTGTGTCGAACCGAAAGGTTGGTTTGCAAGCTATACTGAAAGGTGCTTTTTTTGTTTGGATGTTTGGGAGAAAAAGTTTTATAAATCCGATAAATGGGTCTTGACTCATTTTATTTCGAAATAAAGATTTTATTGATTTAAGTTTAGTTCATTTTGTGTTAGTATACATAGGAGTAAAGACCTGTTTCTAAAGGGTATTTTGTTTAAAATTTTACACATTTCACCTAAATAGGTCTTTAGACTTAATTAAAGGAGGGTTGAATGCGAAATAAATTTATTTGAACTTGCTTGCATTGAACTCAGGAGGGATTACACATGAAAAGGATATCTATTAGTCAAAAATTGCTTATCGGTTTTTCGTCTGTTCTATTATTGTTGGTAGCAGTTACATCCATTTCATATTTTCAAATGGTAAGCTTGGAGAAAACATACACCAATTTAATTAATGATCGCACAAAAAAATTACTGCAAATCAAAAATATGACGATTGATCTGAAATCACAACAGGTTGCCTTGAGGAACTATATCATGCAACCTACGGCGGAAAATGAGGGTGAATTCAATCAAGCGTATGAAGAATACATAAACTTGAGCAATGATTTGAAAAAAACTGTAACAAGTTCTAATATGCAACAATATATTTCAAACTCTGAAGAGATGATGAGCCAGTACTATGATTTATCACAAAATATCATGTCACTCACGAAGCAAGGTGAAGTGGAAGAAGTGTCCCGACTCATGGGAGAGACAGGGCCGCCGCTCATTGATAATTTTGAAGAAATTGTAGAGTCCATGGAAAACCATCAGCAAAAAGCGATGGATGAAGGTACGGTAACGGCTAATCTTCAGACAGCGAGTGTTCTTCGATGGATCACTATTATAGGCGTGGTCTCTATTCTTATTGGTTTAACCATTGCCATTCTTATGGGGAGATTAATTTCCAAACCGATTCAGTCGGTTGCACGGGCAGCAGGGCGTATTGCTGAAGGTGATCTGACAGGAGAACCACTCAACGTACGAAACAGGGATGAAATTGGAGAAATGGCTGAGGCTTTCAATGTGATGTCTGTGAATTTGCGTACGTTAATACATCAGGTAGGTGACGGCGCAGAGCGTGTGGCTGCCTCTTCGGAGGAGTTGACTGCAAGTACAGAACAGACTGTCATTGCCAATGAACAAGTAGCCACGACAATGGGTGAAATTGCAGGAGGAATGGATGCACAGGTTCATATGGTCAGCGAAGGACTACAAACGATGAATGAACTGGCAGCGGGTTTCCGGCAAGTGGCTGAAAATACAACCGTTGTGTCCGAGCACGCTGCAGAAGCTTCTGCTCAGACGATCACCGGAAGTGAATCCATTCGTTCAGCAGTTGGGCAGATGAATTCCATTCAAAACACTGTTTCGAGCCTTGAGGGAGTAATTAAAGAGCTGAATAAACACTCAGTGGATATTGTAAAAATGGTAGATACAATCTCTGAAATATCGGCGCAGACGAATCTGTTATCCCTTAATGCGGCTATTGAGGCTGCGAGAGCTGGAGAACACGGAAGAGGGTTCCAGGTTGTTGCTACGGAAGTCCGAAAATTGTCTGAGGAGTCTGCGCAGTCAGCAGGAGAAATCGTAACGCTGGTTTCCTCTATTGAGGCGGGGATGAGAAATGCAGCACACTCTATGAGTGTGGTATCCTCTGAAGTTCAGGAAGGTATTCAATTGGTGAATCAAGCAGGATATACGTTCGAAGAGATTCGAACATCGGTGAGCAGTGTTGCAGGGCAGACCCAGGAGGTATCTGCTTCTATTGAACAGATGAATGCTGGCGTAGAACAGATTAATGCCTCGATGAAGTCAATTATGGAGGTAACCGAGAATGCTGCTGCAGGAACTGAGGAAGTGAGTGCCACAACTGAAGAGCAGTTGTCCGCAATGCAGGAGATCGCATCGGCTGCGAATGATCTGTCATCTATGGCGGAGATGTTGCAACAGTCAGTTGCTCGTTTTAAAGTTTCTTGATCTTCTCTACGGAGACGTTAATCGAAATCGTATGAGAGACCTTCAATTTATAACAACAAGTGACTGCCCATACACCATGGATTCGGTGTATGGGCAGTCTTGTTTAATAGATTAAATTAAGGACAAAAGGGATGCTATTTATCGGATAGCTACGTTGTATGTTCGCAGCCAGCTATTGATTTGAGTCAAATAAGCAAACAGCTGAGGTCCAGACATCAATTGTCCAAACCATGGAAGATTAGAGGAGGCATCTGGTGAGGACGCAAGGCTTCGAATCTGCGTTTTGTCGATTAGCGGTAAAATCGGTGATGCTGGATCATCAAGTATTTCAAGCACTTGCTGCTTGACTGCTGCAAGATACTGTGGATTATGTGTTTTGGGGTATGGGCTTTTTTTGCGATATAACACATCGTCAGGCAGTACACCTTCCAGCGCTTTTCGCAGAATACCTTTCTCTCTTCCGCCTGTTATTTTCATTTCCCAGGGAATGTTAAATACATATTGGATCAGCCGATGGTCACAGTATGGTACACGTACTTCCAGACCCGCCCCCATACTCATCCGGTCTTTGCGATCCAGCAGTGTAGGCATGAAACGTGTGATGTTCAAGTACGACATCACGCGCATCTGAGCTGTTTTTCCCGTTTCCCCATCTAATAATGGCACTTCCGCAACAGCATCTGAGTATCGGTCTGCAAGATAGTCAAGTGGTCTGATCCACTCACGAATGTCTGGAGATAACAATCCTGCACGCATATCAGGGGCGACTGACCAAGGGAACGTGCCTGAGTTCAACATATCATCTCGGTGAAACCAAGGATATCCACCAAATACCTCATCAGCAGCTTCGCCAGAGATCGCGACGGTTGCTCCTTTTTTGATCTCTTTACAGAACAAATACAAGGATGAATCCACATCTGCCATGCCAGGCAAATCTCTTACCAGCATAGCCTGAGTCAGTGCGTGTACAAGCTCTCCATTTTCAATCTCGATCCAGTGGTGATCGGTTTTAAGCTCATCCACCATCCGTTGAATCCATGGGCCATCGGCACCGGGCTGGAAGGCGTGGGCCTGAAAATGTTTGGCGTTATCCACATAATCAACGGAGTACGTGCTAACCTGACCTTGCCCCGTCCGGTTGTAATAATCGACTGCCAGAGCAGATAAAGCACTGGAGTCAAGGCCTCCGGATAGAAGGGAGCATACAGGAACATCAGAAGCAAGCTGGCGTTCCAGCGTGTCCTGTAACAGACGGCGCACTTCAGCTGAGGTCTCTTCTAGATTATGTTCGTGTTTCACGGACTCCAGCTTCCAATAGGCATAGGTTTTCATACCGTTACGGCTGTAAATGAGGGCGTGGGCAGGTTTCAGTTCACGGAGTGAAGAGTACACTCCATGTCCCGGTGTGCGTGCAGGCCCGACAATAAATACTTCTGCAAGTCCTTCCGGCCCTACTACAGCCTCTACATCCGGGTGAAGAAGAAGAGCTTTTGGCTCCGAACCAAAAATGAGGGCATCTTTTTCATTACTGTAAAACAAAGGTTTCACCCCGAGGCGATCTCGGGCCATGAAGACCTGTTCCCGTCCACCATCCCATATGGCAAAAGCAAAAATACCGTTAAACTTTTCAACGCAAGCTGGTCCCCACTCGATATATGAGGCGAGCAGTACTTCTGTGTCACATTGCGTACGGAAATGGTGTCCCCGCTGAAGCAGTTCCTTCTTTAATTCGGGTGCATTGTATAGTTCTCCGTTATACACAACGGTATAGGAGGTGTCTCCTTGTAACGCATGCATGGGCTGTGCCCCGTTCTCCGGATCCATAACGCTGAGGCGGCGATGTCCAAACGCACAAGGGTTGGAAATCCATGTACCTGAAGCGTCGGGTCCGCGGTTCGATAAGCTATCCGTCATCCGGACCAGCAGCTCCGATTCCTGTGTCAAATCCCGATTCCACTGTACGAAGCCGGTTATACCGCACATGGTTTGTTCATCCTTTCTTGGTCGAGTCGTTCATCCGTATGCTGCTAAGTATCGAGAGCAGCTAGCAAATGGTGTCTTTTTCGTCAGAAGTCGTAACAAATATATGCCGAATGTAGGCATAAAATGTCTGTCCTCTTCGGAAACTACATCTAGGGATATCAGCCTTAAGCTCTGTGAAGGAGAGACTGTTGAATGGACAGGATGAATTATTATGTTTCTGTCATGGGACGCTCCGTCTTAACGGATTCGTCTGCTACATCGTATGAATGGGTGATTCAGGCGACCCCTCAGGAAGCTGAGCATTTACTTGGATTGCTATATCTTATGCAGGAAAAGGAAGAAGAAGCCTTTCCGGGAATGGTTTTTCCGTGGCCGGATACACCGGAACAGGATGTGAACCATGCTTATGAAGTGGTTTTGCAGCAAGTATATCGGGAAATTTATCGGTTAGGTACACCGGAGACCAAGCATCAGATTGAACAAAGTACATGAATAGAGCGAAGGAGATGGATATCGATGTATGCCATTCAGGATGCGAAAATACGCAGATTGACTGAAGTAGATGGATTATCTTGTGCTGAAGTTGAAGTACAGCCAGGGAATGCAGGAGACCCGTCATTACTTGTATATGTGGCCTCGGCCCAAGCGGGGAATGAATTACAAGTGGTACGGATTGTTCGCAATCATTCGGATGGAGCAATTGACTGGTATAACAACAACATGCATACCGCCTTTGAAGATGCCACAGAAACGGCATTTGAAAATAGTGAAGGCCTCACAGTAGAAGAGGACAAAGCCCAGTTTCAGCGTGATCTGTTTGCATTCGGATTGCTTCGTCCTACACTCCAGCGGTATTTAATTGGCCAGGTTAATTAACGTTGATCAACTTGCCCATAACTAATCTTGCATTAAACACAGTAAGAAGGTAAGGACAAGAGCAAAAAAAAGAATAGAAAAAACCGCCGTGATGCGAAGGACACCCTCTAGAGGTTCATCGGATAAACCAGAAGTTAATTCCAAGGTCTCTTCTAGGGATATACTTCATTGGCATGGCGGTTTTTTTGATAAAATTGGCCTAAGTCCGCTGTCGGCAGGGGTTAGTAATATTCACGCAGAACTTGAATTCCTTTGACCACATTATATACAAAACTCAGGCCATAAATAACAAAGAACAAGATAACGAACCCTATGGCTGATCCTAAACTTTGAGCTGTTACAAAGAAATATAGCAGTGGAATTGCGGCAATAAACGGAAATACATGGGTGAAAAGAGCGCGTTTTGCGTGTCCCGCAATATATTCATCTTTTGCTACAATCCAGACAATAATAGGAAATAGAAACGGAGCAAAGAAAATGCTAAAGTACGATAACGATGATAAAAGTTGCCTCATAACCAATCTCTCCTTCCATAGAACGTCAATATGTATGCCAAATAACTTATTCGACTTTGGATTTAATTATTCCTTGCAGCGACATGGCCTCATCGTTGAATAGATGATTAAATTATTATTAAACAGTTGATAAATATTGAAAACAGAAGTATAATAGAGAACGTTCCGATTTTTTTATAATACATATTTGTCTCAGTAGCTCAGCAGGATAGAGCAACGGCCTTCTAAGCCGTCGGTCGGGGGTTCGAATCCCTCCTGGGACGTCAAAAAAGAAGCTTCCTCCGGGGAGCTTTTTTTGCGTTCTAGGGATGACAACCCCAACGGTTCGTCGAAGCATAAACGTCGTTAACATTGACAGCGCAGTCTCGACTGCAAGGAGAGTATATCCCTTTCTAATTGGTTTTACCTATAAAAGGGATAGATTATATGTATTTTAGTAATAAATCGATCTGTGCCACAATGTATACATTAACAGTGAAAGCGACGGTGGAGCAGATGAAATCGATCAATCAGTGGCAAGCTGAAGAGTACGATAATCAACTGGCGTTTGTATCGGAATATGGAAAAGATCTGATCTCCTGGCTTCGTCCTGCTGAGGGGGAATCTATTCTTGACCTTGGCTGCGGAACCGGGGACTTAACACATGAAATTTCCCGATCTGGAGCAGAAGTGTCCGGTATGGATGCCTCACCGGATATGCTTCAACAGGCAAGGAGAAAGTTTCCGGAGTTGAAGTTCTGGGAAGCGGATGGTCAGCAATTTGAAACAGAACAATTGTATGATGCGGTTTATTCGAATGCTGCGCTGCACTGGATGCGCAACCCTCGGAAGGTGGTTGATTGTGTATGGCATGCACTGAAGCCGGGAGGGCGATTCGTGGTCGAATTTGGCGGTCAAGGGAACGTGCAGATCATTGTGCAAGCGCTCGAAGACGTGCTGAATCGACACACGAATATCAATGCTTCCGAACGTAATCCGTGGTATTTTCCAACGATCGGACAATACAGTAGCATTTTGGAGGAGAGAGGTTTTGTTGTTCGACAGGCGTATCATTACGACCGTCCTACTAAACTTGCAGATGGTGATCGTGGAATTATAGACTGGTTGACTCATTTTGGCGGTGACTATTTCCGGGGATTTAGCTTGGAGCAGATTGAGGAGTGGTGTATGGAAATTAGCCAGATCGTGAGTCCAAAGCTGAATAAAAACGGTGTAATCTATGCCGATTACAAGCGTCTTCGTATGCTAGCGTTTAAGCCCAAGGTTGAGTAGTGAATGGTGTAGTATCTTTGTTATACGTTATTAATTACCGCGAAGAGAATCATTGTTCTCGGATGTCAAACAAATCATGAAAAGCCATGCCTTTCTTCAGTTTAGAGAGGTGTGGCTTTCTTTTGTTTTTCATCAGCGCTCTAAATTTAATAGTTAAAACGACAAAAATCTACACATGTCATAAACATATGAATCTTCCTCCTTCTTAAGAACTATATAAGCAAATTTTATATCATAATGTAATTATTTAGAAGGGAAATGTGATATTTTGGTAGAATAATCTACCAGGGGTCAAACAATTTGCAGATTGGCGGTGAATTAGTCGAAACGTATTGCAGTGCGACAGGCAGCATGATCCCATTTGGTGAGGTATTCATACGAAGAAGGAGGGTATAACCTTTGAATAAACGATTGATATCTATGTTAATAAGTGTCCTTATGGTTTTTTCCCTTATCCTACCCGCGGCTGGAGCAGCTTCTGCTAATTCCGTAATTCAGCTGGATAACACGTTAAACAGTACGGAAGCCAAACAATGGCGAGAAATCCTTGCCGAACGAGAATCTCGAATTGCTGCAGATCCTTTCCTGGATAACAGTTTGAAAGGTCTTGGAGGAGAAAGTACACGGGTTATCGTCGAACTTTCCAATAAACCAGTTGCTGTAGCGCAAGGCGAATCAACCCTCTCAGGGAAAACATTCACCTCTTCTATGGAATCAAAGGCTGTGACTCAAGTTGAACAACAACAACAGTCCTTTGTACATAGCCTCACTCAGAAAAAAATTAAACACGAAGTGCTGGACAATTATGCATATGCTCTTAATGGTGTAGCTCTTGAGATCAAGGGGAACCAATTGGGACAATTGCTTCAAATACCAGGCGTTGTCAGTGTATACCCAGACCTTGAAGTGACACTGGGCCCAGACAAAGACGAAGTGAATCCGCACATGAAAGATACAGCACCTTTTATCGGAGCTCCTGAAGTGTGGGACTTGGGCTATAAAGGTAAAGGTGTGAAAGTGGGCGTCATCGACACAGGAATTGATTACACTCACCCGAATCTGCGCGAAGCCTACAAGGGCGGATGGGATTTTGTAGATAACGATAATGATCCATATGAAGCAACCTATCAGGAATGGAAAACATCAGGCAAGCCTGAGTTTAACTCCAACGGAAGTTCATATTATACGTCACATGGTACACATGTTTCGGGTACAGTGGCTGCTCGTGAAGCAGGAGATTACGGTGTTGTCGGGATTGCTCCAGAAGCCGATATCTATGCCTACCGTGTCCTTGGACCGTATGGAAGTGGACAGACCGCTTGGGTGCTTGGCGGAATTGACCGCTCGGTAGCGGATGGAATGGACGTTATTAACTTGTCACTCGGTGCCGAGAACAACGATCCGAGCTATGTTACTTCAGTTGCGTTAAATAATGCGATGCTCTCTGGCGTAACAGCGGTGGTATCCAGTGGTAACAGTGGTCCTAATCGGTATACGCTGGGTTCGCCAGGTGCGTCTGCTATGGCGATTACCGTAGGTAACTCTACAGGCCCTAGTCAGATGATTACGGCGAACAGCCATTTCTGGATAGGTGAAGAAGGTGAGGATACAGCGCCTGAGCAACAGCCTGCTCCAGAAGATGATCCACAAATCCCTGAGTTGGGGAATGCAGCTGAACCGCAGCAGCCTGACCTTACAATGGGAAGTGAATCTGAAGATGGAGCGGAAGCTATCGCATCGGATGATGAAGCGGGAGAGGTTCCACCTGCAACGAATAGCAGTAATGACCCTGATGCGGAGAATACTACAGTAACTGCTCCAGCAACAGAAACAGAGGAAACAGAAGCAAAAGAAGCAGCAGAGGCGGCATCACCATCTGATACTGAAGAGGGAACAACTGCACCAGCAGCACCAGCGGAAGTGGAGCAAACACCACTAGCTGTTACTGAATCGGTATATCGTCTCGATGTGATGGGCTGGAGTCTTGCGGCTGATCCTGAAACGGTTCTTACAGATCGGTACGATGTTGAGTATGCAGCTCTAGGTAAGCCTGCTGATTTTGAAGGTAAGGATTTCACGGGTAAGGTGGCTCTGATCCAGCGTGGTGAACTTGCATTTGTCGAGAAAGTTGCGAATGCCAAAGCAGCTGGAGCCGTGGCAGTTATTGTATATAACAATATTCCTGGTCCAATTGGGGTTAGTCTTGGTGACAACTTCGATCTGATTCCGACACTTAGCATGTCGAAGGAAATTGGCGAAGTACTTAAGGTTGAACTAGATGCTGGCCAATCTATGAAAGTAAGTTTTAATGATTTTGAGCGTAGTCAGACGCCTGGCGACGAAATGAGTTCTTCCAGTTCACGCGGGCCCGCGAAAGTAACATTAGATATTAAACCGGATGTCGTTGCACCGGGTTCCAACATATTGTCGACGATTCCTGCCTACGGCAAAGATGAACCGGATGCCGATTATGCGCAAGCGTATGATCGCAAGAGCGGTACAAGTATGGCTGCACCGCACGTAGCGGGACTGGCTGCACTGCTTCTTGAAAAACATCCAGACTGGACACCATTTGATGTCAAAGTAGCTCTAATGAACAATGCTAAAATTATGGATACAGCGAAATACGACGTATTCGATCAGGGTGCAGGACGCATCCAGGCAGTGAAGTCGATTGATCCAGTGGCTTTGTTCAAAGTCATGGATGTAACCCGGTATACCGAGAGTGGCTCGGTTGTTGAGAAAGAGAACATTACGGGCAGCATTAACTATGGAAACTTCATGAGTACAGATGAGAAAACAGTAACCAAAACGATCAAGATTCAGCCTTTGAGTGGAAGTGGTGGCGAATATACGGTAAACGTTAACCCTACTCGTACTGTAGCAGGAGTGTCGGTTGCGGTTGATAAAACGTCATTCACTTTGAATGGCGAAGAGGAACTAGAAGTGACGTTAACTGTACCTCACGGTATCACTGCGGCAACGGAGGCACAAGGTTATATCGAGATTACGAATGGAACCAATACGTTCTCTCTGCCATATGTGGCTCATTTTAATGTCACCTCTAGTGGAGTGAAATACATTGAGACTGTAAAAGGAACGACCAAGAATCAGTTCTACTATCCGTTAAAGGCCGACGGTTCGCTGGATAGCTTAAACATTGCGATGGAATTCCATAATCCGATGACCTTTGCGCTGATCGAAATCTATAACGGCCTTGACCCTGAAGGCGGTCATTTTCAAGATGGATACATCGGATCAATCTTTGGCAATTATTATAATTTTAATGCAAATACAAGATATACCCTGGCTTGGGATGGACAGTATTCGGATTACACTACCGACGAGGTATCCGAGCTTGCTGATGGCTTGTATACCATCGATATCACAACAATCGGGGCGGATGGCAAGACTTACAAAGAAGATACTTCTCCATTTTTAGTTAAAAAGACAGCTCCGGCAATAACTGCTCCACAATCATTGCAGTTTAAAGCGGACGATGCTGTTGTAATTGGCGGTACCGTGGAAGATCTGTATTTCCGTGCTGCTCCTGCACTAGCCAAAGGCTGGAGTATCCAGTTTGATCCGACGGCTGCGTTGAAAGCATCCTACCTGGTGAAAAAGGAAGATGGCTCCACGTTGAAAGAAGGAACGTTTAATGTTCAGGCCGATGGCAGTTTCCAATATCCATTAGAAGGTATTGAAGGCGGAACGTATACTGTGGAAACTACGGTTCAAGACGAGCAAGGGCTTACAGGTACGACTAGCACCGTAATTACAGTGGAGCAAGCGCAGACGGAACCGGAAACCCCGGCAACCAAAGCACCTGGAACACCTACATTGTCCCATAATAACGGCTTTGTTAACGGTCTGTTAGGAGGCGACTATACCGTGTCCATGAACATGTGGTGGGGTGAGAATGCGACCAGCTACAAGTTGTATGAGGATGGCGTTTTGGTTGATTCGCAAAAATTAACGTATAATGCGCCATGGGCACAGTTCGCTCACACGAAAATTAAAGGCAAAACCAATGGCACCTATACTTATGTGGCCGAGCTTGCCAATGATAAGGGTGTAACACGCAGTCAGGCATTGACTGTACGGGTAGCCGATGCGTTGCCTGGCCAAGCGGTGCTCTCTAACGATAATTGGGATGGAGACGGTGACTATAAAGTCATGATGAACATGTGGTGGGGTACCAATGCTACCGAGTATCGTCTTTATGAGAATGATGAGCTGATTGATACGCAGTCCCTTACAGCCGTTACACCAATGTCACAATACGCTTTGACCACAGTGAAAGGTAAATCCTCTGGTACGTATACGTACCGGGCTGAGCTGATTAACGATGCCGGCGTGACAAGCACGAATCCAATGAAGGTAAAGGTGAAGTAAACAAGGTATCCCTTTAGGGGCATAAGGTAAAGTTATATGTCGTGTGATAAGAGCGCAATTCCAAGCTGTGGTTTGGGAAAAGTAGTGCTTCGTCCCTGTCCGGCATGAAGCCGGTGATCTGGACGAAAGCTGGATATGAGAAACGGCCTCATCCTGTGCATGTACAGGATGAGGCCGTTTCTCGTTATTGGCTTGCAGGGAAGGATAGATATCCGATCTCCTGATGATCTTTTTTTATAAAACTAAGAAACGGTTCGATCTTTACCTGCCTGGATTCCTGTTATGAGTAAAGCCACCGCCAGAGAAATTTGGATGAGCAACGGAAGTGTCCATCCCTGAGTCCAGTCGTGCAACAAGCCAAACAGCATAGGTCCTCCAGCTGCTAACAGATATCCGAAAGATTGGGCCATCCCTGATAGATTTGCGGCCTCTCTTGCATGATTGGTGCGAAGAACGAAGAACATCGTAACCAGAGCAAATGAAGCACCCGCACCAATCCCGGCAAGAGCCACACCAATCGTAACAAGTGCAGGAGCAGCAGTGAACAGTAAGGCATATCCGACAAGGAGACTCAAACATGTTATTGTCGTCAGCAATCGTTGATCTCGCGTCCTGCCAGCCAAGATGGGTACGATAAAGGTAGCCGGGACACTGACCATTTGCATGAGAGAGAGCATCCAGCCAGCCGAAGCAGAACTGAAGCCTTGATCCGCTAGAATTCCTGGAAGCCAAGTGATCGTTGTGTAGAAAATGAATGACTGTATCCCCATAAACAGTGTTACGAACCATGCAAGGGAAGATGTCAACAGACGTGTAGGTGCAGTCTCGTTTTGGGAGGTGACATATAACATCTGTTTGCGCCCTTCCCCCGCCTGTTTGAGCCATAAGAGCACAGCCAGTATGGACAGGATAGCCCACATCCCTAATGATGCCCGCCAGCCAAGTGAAGAAGCTGTTGCCACAGGTACGCTTATTCCTGAAGATATCGAGGCAAAGATATTCATTGAAACGGAGTAAAGCCCAGTGACTATGCCGACACGCAGCGGGAAGTCCCGTTTGATTAAACTGGGCAAGAGTACATTACTAAGAGCAATCCCGCATCCCAGTATAGCTGTTCCTGCATATAGAGCGGCGACGGAGGGAAGCGAGCGCATCGTAATCCCAACTGTAACGATAATGACAGCAAGCAGTAAGGAGGTCTCAAGCCCCAAACGTTTGGCTAGGCGTGGAGCGAAAGGAGACACCGCAGCAAAAGCAATCAGGGGCAAGGAGGTCAGAAGCCCTGCCATGGTGTGACCAATCCCGGTATCTGAGCGTATCCATTCAATTACAGGACCAGTGGCTGTAATAGGTGATCGCATGGTCGCAGCGATAATGATAATTCCAGCGAGCAATATCCCCATATTTTTGGATGTTTGCCGCGGTAAGTGTTCTTCCTCGGAATACATGGAATGTTGTTGTTGAGTACGTGATGACATTATTAATCTCCTGTTTCTAGTTTGTTGGATGATCGTTAGCAACTATTTTTTGGTAATCTAATTAGACGTCTCGACAGTAAGAATACATAATGCGACCTGTAATATGCTTAATCGAATCACGATAAGTGACATGATTAATGAGATGATCTTCCGAATAGAGAAGCTAAAGTTGAAGTTGAAGTCGAAGTTAAAGCAAGGATTTCAACTTTCACGGCTTAGCTACCTCGTTGATCTGTGCTAATGTGTAGTTTAACTTGAATCATCGAATTCTGATAGTCTGTAGTGAGTTTTCCCTTTTTTATTTTGCACATCCAATCTTGTTGGATACCAGATCCGTCTAGCTTAGGATGCTAGAAGTTGCCTCCGGCAATATAATCATGACCTTCAAACTCCAAGCCCGATTTTTAAATACATCAATAGAACCCAAGGAACATAAGATAGGCCCGCACAGCTGGTATCATCCAGTAGTGCGGGCCTGTTCGCTGCGTGTCCTAAGGGTTTCGGGTTCGACAGAAGTTTATTCCAAAAAGCTCTTGGCGATCTCGATCAGCTCTGCCTTAGTGATCTTTCTAGTAGCTTCTATATAGTAATTTATATGATAATCGCTATTCGGGATATTATAAATGAATTGAATGGATCTGTTGCTGCTGCGTTTATTCGCTTCCTTGTACAGTACATCTACCCCGGATATCTTCATTTCCTCCTTCGCGTCTACATGGTTCTCATTGAAGTGGATCGTTAACTTCTCCTTTCTTTTCCAGGGCTGTATCACGATCTGACCGTCTGAACTCTTGTAGCTGATATACATGTTCCAGTTATCCTTGAGGGTCTCAAGGGGGGCCATGGCATATCCAACATCAGATTCCGTGGCTTGCCGCTTGAGCTCCTCGGTCAGTGATGTCTCATCTTCGGCTGTCAGCGGTTTCGGGGTGTGATAGCTCAGATTAGCGCGATCAAAGGAATACACCTGCCTGCTCGTACGTATGCTGTTCGTGAGCTTGATCTCCTGATTCTTCAACTCCTCTGTCAGAGCGTGTGCATCTTTGAAGCCTAGTCCTGGACCAGTGACTAGGTTCAGCATTTGGTGAGGATTGTTCGCGGCAATGTATAGAGCAGCAGATTCACCGGGTTTCAGCAGCTTGTAGCTAAGTTTAGTAGCCTCTCGATCACGTAATTCTTCTTGAGGGTCCTTCTTCTGCAGAATGGATGGCTCGAAGATCTTTTCTTCATAGACGGTCTTACCCTTGTTGTTGGTCAGTGAGTAGAGATGAACGGCCGCGAAGCCTGTAGAAATGCTGAGCAGCATGCACACCATTATAATCACACTAACTTTGTATTTCAGGTAGGGTCGATCGAAGCTTTTCATCTGATGTTGTTCAGCTTGTAGCTTTTTCATTACAGGCCCGGACAGGTCTGCATGGGGCGGTTCTGCCTTATTAAATAGTTCTCGAAGATCCTGATTGCTGCTTGGCTTCATTGTGGCTAGCTCCCTTCACTGGATAATAGTGCTTTCGGAATTTGCCGACTGTTCGTTCATATTTCTTACGCAGATAAGCGTTGTTTCGCTGGAGAATCATGCTGATCTCCTCATAGGTCTTGTCCTCCACACATCGCAAAATAAGCAGACTGCGCTCCTCCGGCGACAGTTTATTCATGGCCTGAAGCACCTGCTCATCAAAATAAATGTCCTCAATTCTCTGATCTATCGGGCTATACTCCCTGGTGGAATGATATAGGAAAGGCAGATACTTGACGAGCCGGCGTTTGCGCAGCACATCAATACACTGATTGTATGCAATGGTATATAACCAGGCCTCGAACGATTTATCCGGGTCATACTTTTTCATATGCTTGAAGGCCTTGAGGAAGACCTCCTGTCCGCAGTCTTCGGCTTCCGCATAGTTGTTTAGCATATGATAACAGTAGAGGAAGATCGGTCTCTGATACTTATGCATGATTCTCTCAAACTGCGTGGCATCACCACTCAGAATGTCGCTTATGATCTGGCGAAGATCTGTGTCTTCCAAGTCCCCACCCCTTTTAAAGTGTTTTACGAAGGAGACACCTCACAATGTGACAGCTTGCCGTGTTTTTTGCACAAGAAGGCACAAGATGCATCCCTCCCGGTTCGTTTAAACGAACATACTTAATAAAGGGGAGAGTTACATCGTGTGCTTGTATATGCTTAGGAACATCACTTCATCATATTGATTACGGATTGACAGGCTGTTGTTTGGGGCGTAGTGATCTGAAAGCTATATCCCCAAGCGTTGCGGTCACTCAAAGGCGGCCTCTTCCTCCGCGTCTTATTTCAAATACGATTGGGCGAGCTTGATCAGCTCCTGCTTGCTCAGCTTGCTGCCAATGTCTTCAATATGGTACTTGATATGAAACTTGCTGTTAGGGATGCTTGAGACGAATGTAATTCCTTGACCGGATATCTTAATATTCTGAGTCTTGGATGTGGCGTAAGACGAATAGAGCATTTCCACCCCATTCACCTTGATCAGCTCATACGTGACTCCGGTCTGATCGGAAGGAGTATAAAGCGTGATTTTCTCATCGGATTTCATAGCCTGAACCAGCAACTCGCTGCTTCCATTTTTATATGTGCTGAAAAGGTTCCAGTGCTTGCCGGTCAGCTTAAGCTTTTGCATAGCATAGCCTTTGCCAGACTGTGCGGCTTGCTGCTCGAGTTGATCGGTTAGCTTGGCTTGCTCGGCATCAGACAGGACTGGATTATAGCTTAGGCTGGCGCTGTTGAATTTGTATTTCTGCTGGATGGTATCCAAAATTTTAACCGATTGTCCTTTTAGCTGCTCACGCAGCTTCGTTGCTTCCTTGAAGATCATTGAGGTTCGCTCAATATTGGTCTTGCGCTCTGGATTATCTTCGGCAATGTAGACTAGGGCGGCTTCACCTTGCTTCAGTAGCTCGTTAGCCAAACTATGGCTCTTCGAGGAGCGAAGCAGATCCTCGCGGGTATTGTCCGACTTCTGAGAGGTTTCACGGGGCTTCTGCTCAAAGACAACCTCCCCCTTGTTGTTGGTTAACTTAAAGACTTGATTCGCTCCGGTACTATCGGCAAAGGCCGTGGCCGGAATGAACAGCATAGCTGCTGCCAAAGCAATTAGACTGTTTTTGTACCTCATGTTCCGTTTCAATTAAATCTCTCCTTTGCTTAGGGACATCGTTATTCATACATATATACTGCGAATTGACACGCAGCTGCCCTTGGGGAGCTAGCTAAAAGCTAATCCCCAAATGCGGCTGCCATTATAAAGGCTATCTCCTGCTTCCGCGTCCTATTTTAAATATGATTGAGCGAGCTTGATGAGCTCCTGCTTACTCAACTTGCTGCCGATGTCTTCGATATGGTACCAGATATAAAACTCACTATTAGGGATACTGTAGACAAATGTAATGCCTTGGCCTGAAGATTTGAAATCCTGAGACTCGGATTCGATATACGATGAATAGAGCATTTCAGTTTCTCCTGAATTGATCAGCTCATACGTCACTCCGGTCTGATCGGAAGGAGTATGAAGCGTGATTTTCTCATCGGATTTCATAGCCTGAACCAGCAACTCGCTGCTTCCATTTTTATATGTGCTGAAAAGGTTCCAGTGCTTGCCGGTCACCTTAAGTTTCTGCATGGCATAGCCTTTACCAGACTTTACGGCCTGCTGCTCCAGTTGATCGGTCAGTTTGGCTTGCTCGGAATCAGACAGGACTGGATGATATGTTACGCTGGCGCTGTCGAATTTGTATTTCTGCTGGATAGTATCCAAAATTTTAACTGATTGTCCCTTTAGCTGCTTACCCAGCTTGGTCGCTTCCTTGAAGCTCATTGACGTTCGCACAATGTTGGTTTTACGCTGTGGATTGTCCTCGGTAAAATAAAACAGGGCGGCTTCCCCTTTCTTCAGTAGCTCATTAGCCAAGCTATGGCTCTTTGAGTAGTGAAGCAAATCCTCGGCAGAGTTTTTCGACTTTTGGGAGGGCTCGTATGGTTTTTGCTCATAGACAACCTCCCCCTTGTTGTTGGTTAGCTTAAAGATTTGGTTGCCGTGGGGATCATCGGCAAAGCTTGTGGCTGGAATGAACAGCATAGCTGCTGCCAAAGCAATTAGACTTGTTTTGTACTTCATGTTCTTTTTCATATAAAACACTCCTTTGAATTGCTGTATTTGTAAGGTACTACGTTTTAAATGTGCCAGAATGTGACATTTGTTGATTTTTGTTATGAGATAATGAGGTGAAGGAGAGAGGCAGAAAGCCAGAGTATAATTGTGTTATTAATGGTGACTTTCCGCCAAGGTTGATATTTTTGATGAAATAGATGCAGAATATCGAACGCAAAGCGAACCATCAGAATTCTACATCATATCGACTTAGAAGCTGAGGAACTAGTCTGCGTGTACGCTACTTACAGTCGAGACTACGATGTATATGCTCACGAAGTTTATGCTTCGACGAACCCGTGGGTTTCTCATCCCCGAAACGCAAAAAAGCTCCCCGAAGGGAGCTTCAGATTGTCGAGAAACCCTGTCCTCTTTCAAAGGTACAGGGTTTCTCTTGTTTCACGTACTATGAATTTAGGAGGAAACGAGGGGTTACCCCTGCTTTTCCAGGCGATCCAGGTGGATCGCCATCTTCTTCATGTTTTG
>JAFWEX010000011.1 GCA_017512705.1 Paenibacillus sp. | reverse complement strand
GTAAAGAGGCTCAGGTAACTGTGGGAGATGAATTGACAGGTAGAATTGAATCCGGTTTGATGCTACTTGTAGGTATTACTCACGAGGATACCGAGAAAGATGCCATCTATCTGGCAGAAAAAATTAGCGGTCTTCGCATATTTGAGGATGAACAGGAGAAGATGAACCTTAGTCTTCTGGATGTGGGAGGAGCTGTTCTTTCGGTGTCCCAGTTTACGCTGTATGGTGATTGTCGCAAAGGAAAGCGACCAAGCTTTGCAGCAGCAGCCCGTCCGGATGTGGCTGAGCGGTTATATGAGACTTTTAACCAGCTGCTACGTGATAAGGGAATTCAAGTAGAAACGGGACGTTTCGGAGCAATGATGGACGTTTCATTTACGAACTGGGGTCCAGTCACTTTGATGGTTGAAAGTCCGGTTCATGATCGACCAGCGCATAATTGATCCGTAACAGGGCCATAATGAGGGAGAAGTAGACGTTATTGGAACGTTATATCCTCTGTTGTTCAAAGGAGTCTCCCTTACGATGCGCCAATCTGCGAAATCAACCAAAGCAAAAATTGAACCGCTGCTAATCCCGGGAAATATGGCAGAATCACTTCATCTTGCCCGTTCTGCAGCAACACGCGTTTCTTCGATATGGATGTTGCAGACTTCAGACAAAGACAGGCAGGATCATCATCCTCGTCCGTAATGCGTACCCACTAAGGGGAGAGCGTTTAGTTTGTTTCAGATTTTTATAGCATGGATTCTAGATATCCAAAACATAAGTCTCGATCGCTGTGCGATCGGGGCTTTTTGCTGTCTATTGCTTTTGTCACTAAAGCTCCAGATGCATATTTACAAAATCAATTCAGTTTGCATTGTTATAAATCAAGCAGCTTAGGGTAATAACAAATCGAGGCAGTAACCAAGTGACAAACAAGGTTAGCATGATCAGGTTTAAACCGAATTCGAATACGGAAAGGAGAACATACATTATGAGTAGAGTTGCTTTTTTACTTGCAAATGATTTTGAAGATTCGGAGATGCAGGTACCGTACGATGAGGTGAAGAAAGCTGGACACGAAGTACACATTATCGGGTTAAAAGCCGGTGAAACACTGCAAGGTAAGGGAGGAAAAGTCTCTTATACAACGGATAAAGCCATCTCGGATGTTCGTTCATCTGATTATGATGCCGTTGTTATTCCGGGCGGATCTTCACCTGAAAATTTGCGGACGGATACCGATATTTTGAAATTTGTAACGGAAATCAACGATGCGAAGAAACCCATCGCAGCGATCTGCCATGGTCCACAGATTTTGGCCAGTGCGGATTTGTTGAAAGGCCGCACCATTACATCATATCCACCGTTGAAGGATGATATGGTGAATGCTGGAGCAGAATTCATGGATCACGAAGCTGTAGTGGACGGGAACTACATCACATCTCGTACTCCTGAAGATGAACCTGCATTTGTTCGTGAATTGCTAAAAGTCATATAAATAACGATAGGTTAACGATCCCGAGATTATGGCAATCTATTCATATATAACAATCATATCTAACGATGGTTACCTCGTGTCATCGAATCATTAGGTGTCACGTTGTCACGTTATATTACATTCCTTATAAGGAGGGTTTGACATGGCAAAACATATTCAGGCATACTTTCGGACCGAAGACGAGGCAGAAGGGGCTAGAACTTCATTGCAGACGTTTCGTACCGAGCAGTTGGAAGTAGGTCAGCTGGATGCAGCAATCGGAAGAGATACACGAGTGATGATTCCCCTTGTCCCGTATAACACAGCAGCAGGTGGCGTAGGAACGAACGGAGCAATGGGTGTAGGCGCAGCTCCCGGGGCTCCCGCCAGCGAAAACGTGATACCTGTCGTCTCGGATGTAGATCGTGAAGCTGAACGTGATCCCCGCAATCGCGTGAATCAAGATGGAGACATGCTTGATGCTGCAGATGTGACTACGGGTGATTATGATGATCTGCACTATGTTCTGTCTGCCAAAGTTAGAGATGAGGATTATGAGGAGATTATCCATAAGCTTCGTTCGAACCACGCCTATGTGGAAAAATTGGATTAATATATAGATTCGAACTAGCCTTTACGCTGTCTGGGTATTCATATCCGGTAACGCGTAAAGGCTTTTCGCATTCAGTGGATAGGGATAAAAGGTCATGTGCTGACTAAAAATCAAATGGATTGTCGGATAAAATAAAGCGCTATCATTTTTGTAATATTACTGTAATATTAGTAACACAAGCCTTTAACAAAGTGTGTTTATAATAACAGACATGACCCCCTTTTTTTATATATTATTTGGACCTGCACACCGTGTGCAGGTTATTTTTTTATATCTTCAATGGCTAACGCTTGACTTTAGTACTGCGGTTCATTACAATCAGGAAATAATAACGTGATTGTAGTTAATTTATCGTTTTGGAATACGATACCTGGATTTGATGACGGGACCAAGTACTCCGTACCCACAAGACCAGAGAGGAATCCCTGAGGCTGTAAGGATTCTCTTGATGAGCGGACGAATGACTTCCCTGAGAACAGACGGCGAACAAGGCAGATGTGCAATCTGCGGATAATAGTAGCCGGTCTGCGCATGACGTGCGTTATACGTAGAGCGGAAGAACGGTTTGATCTGAATGTTGTATTTCGAAACATTCTGACGACTGAAGACAACCTGAGCGGCTGTTAGATCAGGCTTCCGGAATGTGGGTGGTACCACGGGTGAATGTATACACAATCTCTCGTCCCTTTGTTTGCTTCGTATGAGCAAGCAGGGAGAGGGATTTTTTTGTTCTTCAAGTTTATTCTCCCTGTACACCATGGTACTACAATCGGAGTGGCTGAGTGTACATTTAGAGTTAACGTTTACAGAAAAAATCAATGCTGGAGGGATACAGATGGCTTTTCAGAAACCGACCGGAACACAGGATTTAATACCTGGTGCAGTCGAAAAGTGGCAATATGTAGAAGAAAAAGCACGTGATCTGTGCCGACGTTTTAATTACCGTGAGATTCGTACGCCGATCTTCGAGCAGACATCTTTGTTTGTTCGTGGTGTGGGAGAAACAACGGACATCGTGGAGAAAGAAATGTATACCTTTGACGACAAAGGCAATCGCAGTATGACCCTTCGTCCAGAAGGTACAGCAGGTGTGGTTCGTGCATACGTAGAGAATAAGCTGTATGGCGAACCAGATGTAAGCAAGCTGTATTATATCGGACCGATGTTCCGTTATGAACGTCCACAGGCGGGTCGTCAGCGTCAGTTCCATCAGTTCGGAGTTGAAGCTATAGGTGCACTGGACCCGGCGATTGACGCTGAGGTCATTGCACTTGGGTACCAATTCTGTGTTGAGCTGGGTCTGAAAGATGTGAAGGTGGAGATCAACTCTGTCGGTAATGCCAAGAGCCGTGCGGAATATCGTGAAACGCTGCTAGGTTTCCTCAGACCGATGAAGGACAACCTTTGCAAAGATTGTCAGTCTCGTATAGAGCGTAACCCACTGCGTGTGCTGGATTGCAAAGTAGATCAAGACAAGTTCGTTGGCGCACCTTCCATTCTGGATAGTCTGGATGAGGAATCCCTCAGTCACTTTGCCAAGCTACAGGTGTATCTCGATGATTTCGGTGTAGACTACACGTTGAACAATCGCCTGGTGCGAGGGCTTGATTATTATACCTTGACGGCATTTGAGTTAAAAGCACAAGGTATTGGCGCTATTGATACCGTCGGTGGTGGAGGCAGATATAATGGTCTTGTCGGTGATATCGGCGGACCTGATCAGCCAGGTATCGGCTTCGGGATTGGTCTGGAGCGCATTCAGCTGATTCTGGAACATCAGAATATTGAAGTGACAACGCTGGCTCCGCTAGATGTATACTTTGTCGCTTTGGGTGAAGCAGCAGATCGCGAAGTGAGTCGATTACTCTTCAACCTTCGACAATCCGGCTTGTCGGGCGAGCGCGATTATCTGGGCCGCAAAATGAAAGCACAGATGAAATCCGCAGACCGTTTCCAAGCACGTTATACCGCAATTCTTGGGGATGATGAGCTGGAACGCGGCGAGATCGCTTTGAAGAACATGGATACAGGCGAGCAGCAGACAGTGAAGCTTGATGATCTGGTGACCGTGGTACGCGGAAATAAATAAATGTTTAAATAACCGGGATAGTGTAAGAAGGCTTCTGCCTGTCTGCACAGAACGGAAATTCACATAATGAGGAGTATAGGGACATGAAAAGAAGTCATCATTGCGGCGCATTAACAAACGCACACATCGGTGAAACCGTAACATTGAACGGCTGGGTACAGACCCGCCGTGACTTGGGAGGCGTACTTTTTATCGATCTGCGTGACCGCAGCGGTATTGTACAAGTTGTTTTTAACCCGGCGTATTCTGGAGAAGCCTTACAGATCGCAGATCGTGTACGTAGCGAATATGTCATTGCAGTAACGGGTAAAGTGGTTCAGCGGGATGCTGAGACTGTAAACAAAAATTTGCCGACAGGCGAAATTGAAGTCCAAATTACCGAGATCGAAGTGTTGAATGCAGCCAAAACACCTCCGTTTTTCATTGAAGACGGTGTCGAGGTAGACGAGTCCTTGCGTTTGAAATATCGCTACCTGGACCTGCGTCGTCCAGAAATGTACGAAACGTTGAAGCTGCGCTCCAAAGCGTCCAAAGTGTTTCGTGATTTCCTGGATGGGGAAGACTTCGTAGAAGTGGAGACACCGATTCTGACGAAGAGCTCACCGGAAGGTGCGCGTGACTATCTTGTACCGAGTCGTGTACATGAAGGTGAATTCTTCGCATTGCCACAGTCTCCGCAAATCTACAAACAATTGTTGATGGTTGGCGGTCTGGAGCGTTACTACCAAATCGCTCGCTGCTTCCGTGACGAGGACTTGCGTGCAGACCGCCAGCCTGAGTTCACTCAAGTCGATATCGAGACGTCCTTCTTGCAGCAGGATGATCTGTTGCCGATGATGGAACAGTTGATGGCTAAATTGCTGCGTGAAACGAAAGGCATCGAGCTGGAACTGCCATTCCAACGGATTACGTATGCTGATGCAATGGGCAAATATGGTTCCGATAAACCGGATCTGCGCTTTGGCCTGGAACTGATTGAGATGAACGATATCGTAGCAAATAGCGGAGTAAAAGTGTTCGCTTCAGTCATCGAAAAAGGCGGCGAAGTGAAAGTATTGAATGCTAAAGGCTGTGGTACATGGAGCCGTAAAGAGATCGATGAACTCGGAACATACGCTTCTCGTTACGGTGCTAAAGGTCTGGCATGGATTCAAGTGAAAGACGGCGAGTTCAAAGGGCCAATCGTGAAGTTCTTCACACCGGAAGAGATTGAAGCGGTAAAAGAACGCACAGGCGCTGAAGAAGGAGACTTGCTGCTCTTCTCCGCGGATACTAAAAAAGTAGTTGCTGACGTACTCGGGGCTCTCCGTCTGAAAATCGGACGTCAACTTGGCCTGATCGATGACAGCAAATTCAAATTTGCTTGGGTGGTGGATTTCCCACTTCTCGGCTATGATGAAGAAGCGAAACGTTATGTGGCAGAACACCATCCGTTCACACGTCCAAAAGACGAAGATGTACACCTGTTCGACACGGACCCAGGCAGCATTCGTGCTCAAGCTTATGACCTTGTTCTGAACGGTTACGAAGTAGGTGGCGGTTCGATGCGTATCTACAAACGTGATGTGCAGGAGAAAATGTTTGCTGCGCTTGGACTTACACCAGAAGTAGCCAACGATAAATTCGGCTATTTGCTCGAAGCATTCGAATATGGTACACCACCACATGGCGGTATTGCCTTTGGTCTGGACCGTCTCGTGATGTTGCTGGCAGGTCGCACGAACCTGCGTGAAACGATTGCCTTCCCGAAAACGGCAAGTGCAACCGATCTGCTGATGAATGCACCTTCCGAAGTAGATGGATCACAGCTAGAACAACTTCATATCCGTGTAGCCCGTAAACCGGTCGCGGAAAAGAAATAAAGGAGGCATCGATTCTCAATGCTCCATCAGTTTTCAAGAACAGAGCTCGCCATCGGACCTGAAGGTCTGAATGCACTCAAAAATAGCACAGTAGCGGTACTCGGTATCGGTGGTGTGGGTGGTATTGCGGTAGAAGCACTTGCCCGCAGCGGTGTTGGGCGAATCATCCTGATTGACAAAGACGTGGTGGATATCACCAATATCAACCGTCAGATTCATGCGCTCACGACTACTGTTGGTCAGAAAAAAGCTGACCTGATGGTAGAGCGAGTGAAATTGATCAATCCGGAATGTGACGCGATTGCGCTGAACATGTTTTATACCGAAGAAACGTATGAGGAGCTGTTCAAGTACGAGTTGGATTATGTACTGGATGCTTCGGACACCATTATCTACAAAGTGCACCTCATTAAAGAATGTCTGAAACGCAAAATCCCGGTGATTTCCAGCATGGGAGCGGCAAATAAAATGGATCCGACGAAATTCCAGGTTGCGGATATTTCAAAAACGTCCATGGACCCGATTGCCCGTGTAGTACGCACCAAACTGCGTAAAGATGGGATTAAAAAAGGGGTAAAGGTGGTATTCTCGACTGAGGAGCCGCTCAAGCCGCGTGCAGACGTAACACAGAAAATTGTGCCTGAGAATGCACCGGAGATCCGTAAGGCCAAACAGCCACCAGCGAGCAATGCTTTTGTTCCGCCGGTAGCAGGGCTAATTATGGTCAGCGTGGCTGTGAAAGACTTAATTGAACAAGCTGAGAAGTAATAGAGGTTAGACGAGTGATGTGTCTGATGAGATAGAAAAAGAGTCAACGATTTCAAAGCGCAGGTGCTAAAGCATCTGCGTTTTTTATGTCTGCTGTTTCCATATACTTCATAATAAAAACGGTGTATGATATGGGGTGCTGTGCTATGTGATACATAAATACTTACATTGATATAAGTTGAACCGGGCATAAACATGCAGCCAGAGAGGGGAATAGACAAATGAAACACAGTTGGATGTCCAGAAGACTGGGCATGGAGCCAGAAGATCAGTGGAGGAAGGAGATTATGGCGGGGGCCATCTCTTATTTTGCCGTCGTCTATATCGTGATGGTGAATGCAACAATTCTTGCGGATGCGGGAATGCCGTTGCAAGCGGCTATGGTGGGCACGCTGCTCACATCCATAGCAGGATGTTTACTTATGGCATTTGGTGGGAAATCACCCATTGTGGTTGTACCAGGTATGGGGATCAATGCATTTTTCACGTATACACTTGTGCACTCCATGAAGTTAACATGGCAAGAAGCGTTGGCTGTAGTCGCCGTTACGGGTGTGCTGTTTGCCATTGTCGCCTTTACGTCGTTATATAAAATGATCAGTGAAGCTATCCCGAAAAATTTGCAGCATGGGATCACAGTCGGGATTGGATTATTCTTAACCTTTATCGGATTGCAAAAGAGCAGTATTGTTATTGCTCATCAAACGACATTTGTGGCAATTGGACATTTCAATGACCCCAATGTTATTACAGCGTGTGTAACACTGGTACTGGCCATCATTTTATTTATTCGAAATGTACAGGGTGGATTACTGATCAGTATTCTGGTCGGTACAGGACTTGCTTATGTGTTAGGAGCGGTTCAGCCTGGCGAAGCTGTATCTGCCATGGACGCCATGCGGCAATACAGCAGTCTATTTGGTCAATTGTCCCTGATGAAGCTAGCGGATATTGCATTCTGGATTGCAGTATTTTTATTGTTATTAATTGTCGTGTTTGAAAATATAGGACTTATTACGGCGCAGACGAATATGATTGGCCGTCCGGAACGGTTCAAGGGCAGTCTGCGCGCATTATCATTGAGTACGGTGTTAGCAGGTATTTTCGGTAGCAGCCCACCGGTAGCAGCAGCGGAGACAACAGCAGGTATTGCTGCAGGTGGCCGTACGGGGTTAACTCCGCTCGTGACAGCCGTGCTGTTCGGAGCGACCTTTTTCTTCATTCCGCTGCTCGGGTATATTCCCGATAGTGCAATCGCTCCTATTTTGATTATCATCGGGGGATTGATGGTGCAAGGTGTCAAAGATATGGATTTTAGCGATTTTACCGAAGCATTTCCAGCATTCCTCATTATGGTTATGATTCCTTTTACGTACAGCATTGTGGACGGTATGGCCTTCGGATTTATCGCATACCCACTGGCAAAACTGGCTGCTGGAAAAGGGAAGGAAGTGCCTGTGGTCATGTACGGCATTTCGATTCTGTTCCTGGCGAATTTTGTTCTGCATGGTATTTTGTAAAAACGTACGTGTAAAGATAGAGAATGGGAGGAACGGGAAATGGAAGAACAGCACCATCTAAACTCGGAATCTGATGTGACAAAAGTAGGGAAAAAGGGATTCAAGGATTTTGCCAAGCTTATCGCTTCCACGAACCCGCCCAAACTGATTCTCATTCTGGCACTCATCTTGACGTTGATTCAAACCACGGCCGGATTAATTGTACCTTTGATGACTAAAGGTCTTATTGACGGGCTGACCACATCAGCGCTGAACAAATCGGTTATTTTTCTGCTACTCGGGGCGTTTGTCATCCAAGCGATCGCTTCAGGTATTAGTATCTACATGTTGAATTATGCCGGACAGCGTGTGGTGGCGACCCTTCGTACCAAGCTATGGAACAAAGTGTTGTCCCTGCGTATGCCGTATTTTGACCGTAATCGTACAGGGGACACGATGAGTCGGATTACGAATGATACTAGCCAGATTATGACACTGATTGCCGACTATCTTGTGTCATTTGTCTCCAATATCGTTGCGGTCATTGGGGGCGTAGCCCTTCTCTTTTATTTGGATTGGGTAATGTCGCTCATCATTTTGAGTCTAATCCCGCTGACGATGCTGATTCTTCTGCCGGTGGGAAGGAAAATGTATAAAATATCCAAGAAACAGCAGGATGAGATGGCTGGACTTACGTCTGTCCTCAGTCAGGTTATAAGTGAGATTCGTCTGGTGAAGGCTTACGGAACCGAGAAGCAAGAAGCAGAAGCCGGAGATTCCCGAATACGCAAAATGTTTGCGTTCGGCTTGCAGGAAGCTCGAATTCTAGCGTTGATCGGGCCGCTGTTTACGTTTGTGATGACCGCTGTGCTGGTTGTTATTCTGGGTGTAGGGGGGATGCGTGTAGCATCAGGACTATTATCGCCCGGAGAATTGGTTGCTTTCATTCTACTGCTCTTCCAGGTCATCATGCCAATGGGGCAGTTCACCACCCTATATTCACGTTTGCAAAAAGTAGTCGGCGCCACCGAACGTATTCAGTCGATTCTTGCCGAAGCAGAGGAACCAGATCATAGCACGAAACACGCTCCCTCAGGAAATGAGACCATTGCCTTTCACAATGTACATTTCTCTTATATTACGGGTGAAGAAGTGTTGCACGGCATCAATCTCACTGTTCCAACTCGGAAAGTAACAGCAATTGTTGGTCCGAGCGGTAGTGGAAAGTCTACACTGTTCTCCTTGCTAGAGCAGTTCTACCTTCCCGATTCGGGTCATATTTCGTACGGAGGTCAGGCTATAACGGAGTATTCTTTGTCCTCGTGGCGCAACAAGATCGGGTATGTATCTCAGGAAAGTCCGCTGATGGCAGGCACAATTAAGGACAATATCACGTACGGTCTGGATCGACAGGTAACGTTAGAGGAGATTAAACGAGCGGCGGAGATGGCATATTCAGCTGACTTTATCAACCAACTTCCACAAGGTTATGAGACGGAAGTTGGCGAACGAGGAATCAAGTTATCCGGTGGCCAGCGTCAGCGGATTGCTATTGCGCGAGCGCTGTTACGGAGCCCCGACATTCTGATGCTGGATGAAGCAACCTCCAGTCTGGACAGTACGTCGGAATACGAAGTACAACAGGCCTTGTCCAATCTCATGGAGGGCCGAACGACGATTGTTATTGCCCACCGACTGTCTACGGTTGTCGATTCTGATCAAATTGTTGTTTTGGAGCATGGGCATGTTACAGGAACGGGAACACATACGGAATTAATCAGTACACATCCGGTATACCGTGAACTAGCACAAAAACAGTTTGTATCTCAGGATGAGGAGAGCATAGAAGCCGGTAACGGTAAAATGCCAACCGAAGACTAACACGGGTTACAAAGAAAGAAGGATTTTCGTTATTACCTGCGAGGTAATACAACGGGAATCCTTTTTTATTTCGATAAAATTCCTCATATTGACACTAAGACCAACATACTCTATATTATTGATACCGACCGTTGGTATGTATAAGGAGGAAGTTATGGCTAGAAATAAATATCCTGAACAGACACTGGAGCAGATCTTGGCTGTTTCAACACAGATGTTCACCGAAAAGGGATACGAGAAAACGAGCATTCAGGACATTATAGATGAACTAGGCATGTCTAAGGGTGCTATATACCATCATTTCAAGTCTAAGGAGGATATTCTTAGTGCAGTGATGGAGAAGGAGCTTGGGCGAGCGGAAGACATGTTTATGGAGCTCATTCAAAATACACATGCCCCTAATGCAAGACAGAAGCTTATTAGCGTTTTGGAAAATATTATCGTTGATCCCGGAATTCAATCCAATTCAATTGATCAGGTTCTAAGTACTCAGATCAAGAATCCACAGTTTGTACTGGGTGGAATCAGAAAAGGTGTTTTGAAAGATGCACGAATTATTGCCGATATCATGGAACAAGGCAAGAGTGATGGATCGATCTCTGTTGAATATCCGCTGGAGTGCGCTGAGATCTTCATGCTGCTCGTTAACATCTGGATTAATCCTCTTCTTTTTGGACGGGATCAGGCACAGACGCAGGAAAGGCTCAGGTTTTTGCAACATATGATGAGACTTCTTGGCGCGGATATCGTAAGTGATCAACTTATTCAACGGATTACCAATCGGCATGCCAACACAGGAGGTTATGTGGATGGTTAGGAGAGGGGAAACGTGTTGAAAAGCAGCGAACTTCGTCTCTGCAAAACGTTAGATGTGGATCAGTCTATAGATGATATTGATTTGGATTGGTTGTCCGGCGATATTCATGTACTTTTAAGCGAGGATGAATTCATTCACGTCATACAGTATGCCGATAAACGTTATTCTGAGCGAAAGTTAATGCAACATCGTATTAACGGCAATCAATTAAGTATTGTAGATGGACGAAAAAAGGGAGGTTTCATCGGATTTAATATCGGCCGGACCGCTCTGGAGCTACAAGTTCCTCATCGTATTTTAAACTCCATTTTAGTCAAAACAACAGGCGGACAGCTTGAGCTGAAGGGCATTCGAGCCAATCGATGTCAATGTAAAGTCACTTCAGGCAGTTTAACGATGTCCGGTACTATGGAAAAGCTTGAAGTGCACGCAACCGCCTCAGATGTCTACGCAGATCATATAAAAGCAGACAGGTTCGTTCTTCACTCCAGTTCATCCAAGATCGAGATTACAGGCGAATTTCAGCATGTGGAATCGAAAACTACGGGGAGGGGGCTGCATATGGATTGTCTCCAAACTCCAAATAGTTTCCATTCCATATCCACTGGGATGAAGTGTGTGGTTCACATTCCAGATCGAGAAGGCTTTGAAGTGCAGCTAAACGAAAGATCAGGCACCTTAAAAAGCGATTTTGAACTAACTCCTCTACAGTGCGAACGCAAACGATTATCGTATAACAATGGAGAAAAGCAATTCTATATTGATATTCGTGGGGGTTCCTTTCATTTGAAGAGAAGAAGCTGAGTCACCCTATATGAACATTGAAGGAGGCATGCAAATGGCAGGCTGGATTGTAGGTATAACATTTTCCTCTATTGTACTTCTCCTAGGGATCTACGGTGTAATGAATAGCAGACGCAAACGTGTTAGAAATAAATGGGCTTGGTGGTTTGTTTTGTTTGGTTGCTGTGCACTTGTTAGTGCAGTAATTAATTATCAATTCAAGTAGCTTTCAGTTGACCTATATGATATATTAAATATCCTTTTGCATTGCGTGGTACAGGTGATGCGGGATAATTAACGATTCTTAGGAGGTAACTGAAACATGTCAGACAGCTTTCAAAGTGCCTATCAAGAAGAAGAGTACAGGTTAGAGCGAACCATGGAAGAAGTGGACCGCCAGCTCGAACGGCTGCGGAATATCCCGGTGTATACCGGCCACGATTTCACAGAGCAAGTGCTGGAATCCGGACGTGAAGAACGCCGGAATGCCTTGTCCAAGAGCGCGCAACAACCCTATTTCGGACGCTTGGATTTCGAAGAGCAGGGCAGTGGTGAACGGAAACCGCTGTATATTGGCAAAATCGGTGTAGACCGCGAAGAGGTCGGTGAGCATCCGCTTGTCATCGATTGGCGCGCTCCTGTCGCGAGCCTGTTTTACTCGTTTACCGGAGGCGAAGCCTCTGCAACGTATGAAGCCCCCGAAGGTCTGATTGAAGGTCTGGTGTATTTGAAGCGAAATGTGGTGATCCGTCAGCGCATATTGGAACGAGTCGCAGATACATATAACCGGGACAGTGACCAGCCCGCCGTATCCGATGAATTTCTTGTGTACCGCCTTGGCGAGAACAAGGACAACAAATTGCGAGATATCGTATCCACGATTCAAGCCGAGCAGGATCAGATCATTCGTGCGGCTAGAAACACCGCACTTATTATTCAAGGGGTCGCTGGATCTGGGAAAACAACGGTTGCCCTGCATCGCCTTGCTTTTTTGTTATACCAGTACAAAGAACAGGTGTCAGCGGAAAAGATGGTTATTTTTGCACCCAACCATATGTTCCTCGACTACATCTCGGATGTGTTGCCAGAGCTTGGTGTAGGGGATATTCAGCAGCGTACGTTTCCCGATTGGGCCATGAATCTGCTGGGGCTGGATATGCCGCTTGCTGATGTGTCCGATACGCTGAATACATGGTTTGAAACCCCTGCCACACGACCCGAACTCACTGATGATGTTCCCGGACGTTACAAAGGCTCGATTCGTTTCATGGAACTGATTCGGGAGTGGTTATCGGGGATGGAAGAGGCTTCTGTGCCGGATATGGATTTCATCCCTTGGGATGGAACAGTGCTCAGCAAACCAGAGATTGAGAACTGGTTTGGTACGGAGTACAAACACTATCCGCTGGCCAAACGCAAAGAGCGGGTTATGGCACGTATTCATCGCTGGATTGAGATGGAGCTGAAAAAGCCGATGCCGGAAAGCTTGCGTAAAGAGCGCAAGAAAAAGGCAGCAACCCGGGAGAAAGCTTTTGCAAAAAAGTGGCCTGAGTACAATCCACTGACACTGTACAAACAACTGTTTAAAGCAGCGAAAGGTGGTTCGGTACCTGCTTCTCTAAGCAGCTTAATACCCAAAGCGATCATGAAACAGACAGGTGCAGATCTGAAACAAGACGTTATTCGGGAAGAAGATCTACCAGCACTGGTTTATATCCATACGTTGGTTCATGACATTGAAGGATCAGAGCGTTTTGATCACGTTGTTATTGACGAAGCCCAGGATTTTTCTCCATTTCATGTTGCGCTGCTAGATCAGTTTGTCAAAGGACATTCTTTTACCATTCTGGGAGACTTGTCTCAAGGTATTCATGAGTACCGTGGTGTTCATGCGTGGGAAGAGATGAGTTCGCTGTTTCCGGAAGAGCAGAATGCTTACTTTGCTTTAACTCGAAGCTACCGTTCGACGATGGAGATCATCGATTATGCCAATACCATTCTGGAACAGGGTGTAAAGAGCGGCATTACGGCGATTCCCGTGTTCCGGAGTGGTGATCCGGTGCGCACGCTTGCTTATGGAAGTGAAGGTCGGACCGGAAGTTTAGGGCGAGCACTTCAAGTGCTTACCTCTAAAGACTATCGGACGGTCTCGATCCTGACTAGAACGCTTCATGAAGCCAAGGAACTTCACCGTGAGCTACAAGCGGAAGGCTGGGATTTGAACCTCATCGACGGAGGGAAAAAGCAGTATAGCGGCGGACATTCCATTTTACCTGTGTATTTGTCTAAAGGGCTGGAGTTTGATGCGGCTATAGTAGCAGACGTAGATCAGCAGCACTATTTGCCAGGCGCAGGTGATGCGAAACTGCTCTATGTTGGCTGTACGCGGGCTTTGCATGAATTGTGGTTATTCCATGACGGCAACATGCCGGAGTATGCTGCCGCAACGCATAATCCCGAGGGAGAACAGGTAACGATTCAGGGCTGGCCGGAATAGATATAAGGAAGGCATGACGGGGATAATTCCTGGCGCATGCCTTTTTTTGTTGAGTTCTTCGAATTCCTAAACTGGCGTCATTGTTGTACTGTCTGGCCATGAAGTATATGATTAGTAATGAACAGGATATCCGTTAAGGAAGTGATATAACCATGGATTTATTTTCGTTTCAACAAGATGCACAGCCTCAGGCCAGACTGCTGGCAGACCGCATGCGGCCAGAGCATCTGGATGAATATATAGGTCAGGAACATATTATCGGACCCGGCAAATTGCTACGCCGAGCTATTGAGGCGGATCAGATCTCATCCATTTTATTATACGGCCCCCCGGGATGCGGCAAGACAACACTTGCTCATATTATCTCTCAGCACACGCAGGGGCAATTCGTACGATTAAATGCCGTGGATGCATCCGTAAAGGACGTACGCGAAGTGATCGAGCAAGCGCAGACGAATAAACAGTTGTACGGAACCAAAACGATTTTGTTCCTTGACGAGGTACATCGGTTTAACAGTTCACGTCAAGATGCGCTATTGCCCGCTGTAGAGAAGGGCACGATTATTTTTATCGGGGCAACGACAGAGAACCCTTTTCATTATGTAAACGGGGCCTTGATGAGCCGTTCTACTCTATTCCAGCTGGAGTCATTGACCAAGGAGCACTCCCTGATTGCCATGCGCAGAGCGCTAACTGACGTGGACAAAGGTCTCGGGTTTATGGAACTGCAAGCGGATGATGAAGCGCTGGCGCACATTGCGACGATGGCGAATGGTGATATTCGGCGGGCATTAAATGCTCTGGAGCTTGCCGCGCTAACGACACCACCTGAGCAGGATGGAAAGGTGCACATTACGCTGGCTGTCGCAGAAGAGTCGATTCGCCGTCCGATTGTTAAGGCAGACGAGTCCACACAGTATGACGTATTGTCTGCTTTTCACAAAAGTATCCGCGGTTCGAGTGATGCGGCGCTGTTTTGGTTCCTGTATGCGGTCGAGAAGCTGGGCATGGACCCGATGACGTTTATTCGCCGCCTCATTGCAGCAAGCAGTGAGGACATTGGGCTTGCGAATCCGCAGGCGATGACTCAGGCCATTGGAGCTCTGGATGCGTACCGGAATAACGGCTGGCCCGAGGCTAAGTTAAATATTGCGCAAGCGATCTTATTCGCGGTAGAAAGTCCGAAATCTAATGCGGTATATACGGCCATATCCAAGGCGATGAGTGCCATTGATGAGGTGAAGTCGGCCGAAGTTCCACTGCATTTGAGAGATACTCACTACTCAGGAGCTGCGAAGCTGGGACATGAGGGGTATCAATATCCGCATAACTATCCGGGACATTATGTGAAACAGGAATATTTACCGAAGCAGCTGTCTCGCAGAGTCTTCTATGAAGCGACAGAGCAAGGAAATGAGTCGAAGATCAGACTGAACCAGCAGCGGCGTAGAGAATGGTAAGCCCGCTATACAGCAACTTGATCTGGTCATTTTATGTGAAACAACGATAGATTCAAAAGCGTAATTCAGGAGATGGACACAAATGAAAGAGTTAGCATATGTCGGAGCAGGCGGTTTTCTAGGCACCTTGACCAGATATACCATTCAACTGATGATCCCTGCGGCGAACACAGGTTTTCCATGGGCAGTGCTGTTGATCAATGCGATCGGCAGCCTGTTTTTGGGTTGGTTTTTTACCATAGCCATTCCGGAAAAAGTAACACCTCAGCTCCGCCTCGCCATTGGCACAGGGTTTACGGGAGCCTTCACGACCTTCTCTACGTTTACACTGGACATCGTTCGTTTATCGGAGAGTGGAGAATGGATCAAAGCCGCGCTTTATCTCCTTATTAGCATAGGGACAGGGCTGGTGCTCTGCGCCTTTGGCATCAATCTGGGCAGTCGAATGCTTGCTGCCTCCCCCAAAGAAGGTGATGCCTGATGATCATCTGGATTGGATTAGCAGGAGTGTTAGGTGCGGTGCTTCGTTATAGCCTCGGCAAGGTTATCTCCGGTAAGCTGGGAACGGCTTTCCCTTGGGGCACCTGGGTCATTAACATCAGCGGTTCACTGATTCTTGGAATGCTGTATGGGGGGCATCAGGCGGGGAGTGTGTCAGATGACTTATGGGTGGTTTGGGGGACCGGCTTCTGCGGAGCGTATACGACCTTCTCTACCTTTGGTTATGAAACATTAACTTTAATGGGACACCAACGATATACCAGAGCTATACTTTACGTGGTGAGTTCTGTCGTGGCCGGTGTGTTAGGCTGTCTGGCAGGAGTGTGGCTCACTGCATAACTTAACTCTTTTGATTTTTTTGCAAAAAAAAGCAGGAAAAAAGCCATCCTTCATGGTATTACATGAAAGACGGCTTTTTTTGTGGGAATACATGGGAATGGCTTCCCCACTCTTCAAGAGATGAGTGAGCCTGTTATTGCATCGCCGGTACGGGTACTTTCTGTACCTGATCAATCGTACCACCGCCGAGGCACACTTCTCCATCGTAGAAAACAACGGCTTGTCCTGGCGTAATCGCTTTTTGCTGTTGATCAAACTGCACATCAACGCTGCCATCTTCCTGCCAGGTCAACGTAACGCCTTGATCCGGTTGACGATAACGGAACTTGGCTGTGCAGCGGAAAGGTACATTCGGTGTGTGCTCTGCACCTGCAATCCAGTTTACGCCTGTAGCTGTTAGACCTGTGGAGTACAAGCTGGCATGAGCATCGCCCTGTACAACAAGCAGTTGGTTTTTCTCCAAGTTTTTATCAGCAACAAACCAAGGTTCACCGTTACCCGAACCGCCAATGCCAAGTCCTTGACGTTGACCTAGGGTATAGTACATCAGACCATCGTGACGTCCTTTAACTTCACCCGTTACGATATCGACCATCTCTCCGCCTTTGGCTGGAAGATAGTTGCTCAGGAACTCCTTGAAGTTGCGTTCACCGATGAAGCATACACCTGTGCTGTCTTTTTTCTTCGCTGTGTACAAACCAGCAGCTTCAGCAATTTTGCGCACTTCCGGTTTAGGCAGGTGCCCAATCGGGAACATGGCTTTGGATAGTTGTTTTTGATTAAGAGCGTTCAGGAAGTAAGTCTGGTCTTTGTTGTTGTCCACACCGCGTAGCAGCTTGAACGTACCGTCCTCTTCAATGAGACGTGCATAGTGGCCTGTAGCTACATAATCTGCGCCCAGATCGAGCGCTTTGTTCAGGAATTCACCAAATTTGATCTCACGATTACACATGACATCCGGATTCGGTGTACGACCCGACTTATATTCATCAAGGAAATAGGTAAATACTTTATCAAAGTATTCTTTCTCGAAGTTGACAGTGTAGTAAGGAATGCCGATCTGTTCGCACACCCGACGCACGTCTTCTGAATCTTCTTCAGCGGTGCAGTGGCCAAACTCGTCTGTATCATCCCAGTTTTTCATGAAAATGCCGATGACATCGTAACCTTGCTCTTTCAGAAGCAATGCGGTAACCGATGAATCTACACCTCCGGACATGCCAACGACGACCCGTGTATTTTCATTTGCTTTGGACATCGTTATCACCATTTCTATATATAAATGTGTTTCGTTACTATTCTAGCATAACCTAGCTGAACTTACGATACACCCGGCCAATTTTGGATAGTGTCCACTCCAGGCGCACATTTTTGCAATATCGTCAATCTTTCTTTTCCATAAATCATGCAGATATGTTAACATTACTTGAGGGTTATGATCGGAATACGGAGGATTAGAATCACGAGACCAGCTTTTCTAAAGTTTGCTTATTGCAATTACGGAATTGACGGTCATGAACCACATAGAGAATCAGCATGAAGAACGGTATCGTGAACAGTACCCAGCACAATAAACATCCATGTTCCATTTTGTTTTATGTTTTTTTGAAAATTGAAAGAGGTGACTCCTTTGAAAATATCGACAAAAGGCCGTTATGGTCTAACAATTATGATGGAGCTGGCCGCCAGAATTGGCGAAGGTCCTACATCACTGAAAAGTATCGCCGAGCGCAACCAGCTCTCCGAACATTATCTGGAGCAGTTGATTGCACCGCTGCGCAATGCTGGACTTGTTAAGAGTATTCGCGGAGCGTACGGCGGTTACATTTTGGCAGGAGATCCTGCAACTGTGACCGCGGGAGACGTTATTCGTGTACTGGAGGGGCCGATCTCTCCTGTAGATTTTACGGAAGAAGATGATCCCGCGAAACGTAATCTGTGGCTTCGCATTCGGGATAGCATTGCAGAAGTGCTGGATTCAACTACATTGAAAGACCTGATTACTTTTGAGGATCAGGAAGAGAAGGACTCGTACATGTTTTACATCTAGCTGGAGCAAGCAAATGCGCTGTTCCAGCAGACACACTAAAGCCCCCAACATTGGGGGCTTTAGCCGTGCCAAGTGAGAATACTGCTTATTCTGGCTTTGTGCAGAAGCGGTTCACCATATACTATTTTTCAGATTTAGACGTTAATCCATCTAACACATAAATGGGGTGAAAAAGTGAAACATATCTATTTGGATCATGCCGCATCGACACCGATGCATCCACGCGTGGCGGAGGCCATGATGAACATCATGACAGGACAATACGGCAATCCATCCAGCATTCATGCTTTTGGTCGTGAAGCCAAACGCACCGTTAGTGGGGCGAGGGATGTGGTTGCTGCGTCATTGGGATGTAATCCCGACGAGCTCGTTTTCACAGGCGGCGGCACGGAAAGCGATAACTTGGCTATTTTTGGGGCGGTTGCGGCTAGGGCGGAGAAGGGCAAACATGTGATTACAACGGCAATTGAACATCATGCTGTTTTACATTCATGTCAGGAACTTGAGCGACAAGGATATGAAGTAACCTATCTGCCGGTGGATGAGTCTGGACGCATCAGTGTGGAAGACCTACGTGAAGCGATCCGGCCGGACACTGTGCTGATTACCATGATGTATGCCAACAACGAAATCGGTACGATTCAACCCATTCGTGAGGTCGGAGAACTGGCACGTCAGCATGATATCTTGTTCCATACGGATGCCGTTCAGGCATTGGGTAGCCAGCCCATCTCATGTAAAGACCTGCCTGTGGATCTGGTCAGCTTCTCTGCACATAAAATTAACGGACCGCAAGGTGTAGGAGCCCTGTATGTCAGACGTGGCGTTACATTGGAAGCCAGATCACACGGTGGTTTGCAGGAACGTCAGCGACGTGCGGGTACAGAAAACATGGCGGGGATTGTAGGATTTGCTGAAGCGCTTAAACTGAATTCGGAACAGGGAGCCGAGCATCTTCAACATGCTCTTGAACTACGGAAACTTCTTCTGGATCAACTTGCCGTTCATGTAGGTGAAGAGCATTATCATGTCAACGGACATGCGGAGCATAGCCTTCCTAATATCCTTAATATCAGCTTTCCTGAAGTGTCTACGGAAACGATGTTGATGAATCTGGACATGGAAGGTATAGCCGTAGCGAGCGGCTCAGCTTGTACATCAGGTTCACTTGAAGTATCCCATGTACTTAAAGCGATGAATTTGCCGAAGGCATTTTTACAGTCTGCGATTCGATTTAGCTGGGGGTTGGGTAATACTACGCATGATATCATCACAACCGCCGAAAAAATTGGAACCATTCTTGAACGACTGCGTAATAGACCATAGGGGTCTCTTTACACATGGAACAGAAGGAGGGGAGGAGTTCCATTTTCATCGGTTGATAGAAGCGGTTTGATGATTGGCGTCTGATTGCCATTCATTAAATTTGGGCATACCTAGCAATAAAGCCGCGGCTATACAATGTGAAGAAGATGAGGAGGACCCAGCGATGAAGCTTCAGGAAATGATCGGACTTGCTGTTTTTGATGTTGAGGATGGGAAGCAGGTCGGTAAAATCCAGGATTTCATTGTGAATGATGATTGGGAGATTGAAGGCATTGAACTTGAGAACAAAGGCCTGTTTACCAATCATGTCAAAATGGTGCAATGGGAAGATATCGTTGCCTATGGCGAAGATGCCGTCATGATCCGTAATCAACAGGCTGTCCGCAAGACGGGGGCCGACGACATAAAATACACGTACCTCCTTGGTCGTTCGAAATTGAAGGAGATGTCCGTGCTCACCGAAGAAGGGTTGCTGCTCGGACGAGTCTCTGATGTTTATTTTGACCAAGAGTTGGGAAATACAATAATAGGAATTGAAATTACGGACGGTTTTGTGTCCGATCTGATTGAGGGCCGAAAATGGCTGCCATGTACAAGTGATATGTCTATCGGGGAAAGTGCTATTATGGTACCGCCGCTGAGTGAACAGCGCTTGGAAAATGCCATTCATTCTGTTAACGGATAGGTGAAGGATTTATGAAATGTCCAAATTGTAGTTCGAAAGATATCGGAAAAATTGGCTCCCATCAGTTTTATTGCTGGGGATGCTTTATTGAATTAACGGTAAATGGTGAGAAAATGTCTGTGTACCAAGTAGAAGAAGACGGTACGCTAAGCTCTCTGGATGATTTGTTCTTCGGAGAAGAGCTGCCTCAGGACTTCCCTCACATTCACGCTTCTTCCTAAATAATTAGCCTGACTTCATCTATAATCGGTCTAACGACAATAAATGTTGTTAAATGCTGTCGCAATTCAGCGACAGATGGATATAGATGCGGTTACATAGGTTCAGGACCGACGATGTTTAATGATATGATGTACTGGTCCATAACATGCGTTTTCCTCTTCGGAGGAAAGCGTTTTTTTTATTTTTTCTGAAAATGGTGTATGCCGTTGCTTCTCCTCCGCTGCCAAACTTCTATCTCCAAGTTAATAAAAATTCCTTCTCTTACATATACTGATTTTCAGAGCCAGTCCCAAAAAAGGAGAGATGGAAGTGGAGCAACTAACCAAAAATAAAATGTTTCGTTATGCCATCTGGCTCTTGCTTGGATTAATTATCCTATATTTCATCTGGCTATTAAGGCCACTGCTATTACATATCTACGGTTTTCTAAAAACAGTACTAGCTCCATTCATTGTTGCACTGATCATATCCTATGTGCTTAATCCGATTGTAAGCATGCTTGGTGGGCGCAAAGTGCCACGTTCCATTGCTGTTCTGTTGATCTATGCTTTTTTTCTGACTTGTATCGGGGTGATCTTAATGAATGTCATCCCTGTACTAATTGAACAGCTTGAAGAACTAAACGAACACATGCCCGAGCTGTCCATGAGGGCACAGAATCTTATGAATAATATGGATCATAAATTAATGCCGCCAAGTATACGTACAGGCATGAACAGCTGGTTTTTCCAGATGGAGGATCGACTGACGCAGGGGATCACGGTGCTGATGGACAATATCGGGGCGACAATTAATGTGTTGTTTAACGTGTTTATTGTGCCGTTCCTCATTTTCTATATGTTAAAAGATTTTGAGGTGTTCGAACGTGCGGTTGTGGCATATTTGCCCCGTTCACGCCGTAAAGCGATAGTTTCTTTGATGAAAGAGATTGATACGGCTCTGGGAAATTATATTCGCGGCCAATTTATTGTGTGTGTAATCGTAGGAATCTTTGCTTATATTGGATATATCGTTATTGATATGCCTTATGCCTTGCTGCTGGCTAGTATTGTGGCTGTGTTCAACATTGTGCCCTATCTGGGCCCATTTCTAGGAGCGGCACCTGCAGTGGTCATGGCTTCAACCGTTTCTTTTAAAATGGTGCTGCTGGTTATCGTAGTTAATACGCTCTGTCAGGTATTGGAAAGCAATGTGATTTCTCCTCAGGTGGTAGGGCGAACGCTACATCTTCATCCGCTCTCGATTATTTTTGCGCTGTTGGTCGGGGGAGAACTGGCAGGGATTGTGGGTCTCATTTTAGCAGTGCCTGTCTTTGCCGTTTTGAAGGTCATTGTGCAGCATTTTTTCGCGTACTACATCAAGCGGAAAATCGAGTGACATAGTTACACAATCCGGGAATCAACAGCTAGTTAAACCGTCGGCGAGGCGCGTTGACACTCACTGGCTCTATCGATATAATGGAAGTGCATGTTTGGAATACGCAAAATCGATGATGAAATGAAGTATGCCGAGGATTCCTTTCCTCAGAGAATAGACTTCTTCGAATTCAGGACGTTTCTGAGTTCGCTGGCTGGAAGAGTCTTGAAAGTTGAAGCGGCAGAAAGCTGATTTCGGAGTGCAGGACAACCCTGCCGGGCGCGACCGTTACTCGCATGAACGAGGAGATTGTTCTGTCCTTCGCCTACAGCGAAAGAAGAGCAATAACCAGGGTGGTACCGCGATAACATCGTCCCTGATATTCAGGGGCGTTTTTTGTGTTTGTTTTTACAATAAACAACCAGAAGATAGGTTAACCAACCGTGGCAATATTGCGCGGATCTTATAATTGATGGGGGCAACTACGTATGAAAGCTAGTGAAATTCGTTCGAAATGGATTAAATTTTTTGAAAGTAAAGGTCATAAGATCGAACCAAGTGCATCACTTGTGCCGCATAATGACCCTTCCCTACTATGGATTAATGCAGGTATGGCGCCGCTGAAACCTTATTTTGACGGACGGGAGAAGCCAGAGAACCCACGTCTTGCGAACTCGCAAAAGTGTATCCGTACCAACGATATTGAAAATGTCGGCAAAACGCGTCGTCACCACACGTTCTTTGAAATGCTGGGTAACTTCTCGATCGGTGACTATTTCAAAGAAGAAACGATTACTTGGGCTTGGGAATTCCTGACGAGCAAAGAGTGGATCGGATTCGATCCAGAGCGCCTGTCTGTTACGGTATATCCGGAAGATGAAGAAGCGTTCAAACTGTGGAATGAAAAAATCGGACTGCCGGCTGAACGAATCATCAAGCTGGAAGAAAACTTCTGGGATATCGGTGAAGGCCCGTGCGGACCTTGTACAGAAATCTTCTACGATCGCGGCGAAGCTTACGGCAACGATATGAATGACCCAGAGATGTATCCGGGCGGAGAGAACGAGCGTTATCTGGAAGTATGGAACCTCGTATTCTCACAATTCAACCATAACAAAGATGGTAGCTATACACCGCTTCCGAACAAAAACATTGATACAGGTGCAGGCTTGGAGCGCTTTGCTTCCATTCTACAAAATGTAGACTCCAACTTTGACACGGATCTGTTCCAACCGATGATCCAGAAAACAGCTGCGCTTGCGGGTGTGAAATACAACGATAGCGTTGAGATTGACGTTGCGCTCAAAGTTATTGCCGATCATATTCGTACAGTGGCATTTGCTGTAGGTGATGGTGTACTGCCAAGCAATGAAGGCCGCGGTTATGTCATTCGCCGTTTGCTGCGCCGTGCCGTTCGTTACGGTAAAGTATTGGGGCTGGATCGTCCGTTCCTGTATGAGCTGACAACAACGGTTGGTGAAGTGATGGGCACGTACTATCCGGAAGTTGTGGACAAGCAGGAGTTTATTGCCAAAGTCATCAAAACGGAGGAAGAGCGTTTCCATGAAACTCTGTCAGACGGACTTGCAATTCTCGCAGATATCAGTGCTACAGCAAAGTCGGAGGGGCGTACGGTAATTAGCGGGCCAGAGGCATTCAAATTGTATGATACCTATGGATTCCCGTTTGACTTGACTGAGGATTATGCAGCTGAGCATGGTCTGACGGTGGACCGTGAAGGCTTCGATGCATCGATGCAGGAGCAGCGTGATCGCGCGCGTGCGGGACGTCAGGAGAATGAAAGCATGAAGGTTCAAGGTGGACCGCTTGCTGATCTGGAGGTTAAAAGCGAGTTTGTTGGATATACTGACCTGTTGACGGAAGCAAAAGTGGTGGCCATTGTTACCGGAGATGCTCTCGCTGATTTTGCTGGAGAAGGACAGACCGCTCAAATTATTTTGGACAAAACACCTTTCTACGCAGAAAGCGGCGGTCAAGTGAGTGACCAAGGCTTGCTTCGTGGCACTAGTGCTGTAGCCAAAGTTCAAGGTTTGTTCAAGGCTCCGCAAGGCCAGCATGTGCACATCGTGACGATTGAATCCGGTGAGCTTCGTGTGGGTGATGTGATCCGAGCAGAAGTAGATTCAACGAAACGTGGCGACATCATTAAAAACCATACAGCAACACACTTGCTGCATAAAGCTTTGAAAGATGTACTTGGCACGCATGTTAATCAAGCGGGTTCCCTGGTAGAACCGCAACGTTTGCGTTTTGACTTCTCTCATTTCGGAAGCATTACGCCGGAAGAGTTGATCGAGATTGAACGCCAAGTGAACGAACAGATCTGGAATCGACTGAATGTGAACATCGAGCTGAAAGGCATCGATGAAGCAAAAGAAATGGGTGCGATGGCCCTTTTCGGTGAGAAATACGGAGATATTGTACGTGTCGTTCAAATTGGAGATTACAGTTTGGAACTTTGTGGCGGCTGTCACGTAAATAATACTTCAGAGATTGGAATCTTCAAGCTGGTCAGCGAAAGCGGAATTGGATCGGGTGTACGCCGTATTGAAGCTGTCACAGGGCGAGGTGCATATCTGTATGTAGAAAGCCAACTCGAGCTGCTTAAACAGTCTGCAGCATTGCTTAAAGCAAATGTAGCGGATGTGCCGAAGCGGATTGAAGGTCTGAATCAGCAGTTGAAAGAAGCGGCAAGAGAAACAGAATCTCTGCAAAGCAAACTAAGTGCGATGGAAGCAGGTCAGTTGACGGATCAAGTCGTACAAGCAGGGAATACACAATTGCTTGCAGCTCGCGTAGATGCACCGAATATGGATGCACTCCGTACTGTTGCTGATGAGCTCAAAGTAAAACTGCCGGATGCGGTGCTCGTTCTTGGTGCGCCTGCTGACGGCAAAGTGAATTTTGTTGTTGCGGTACCTGCAGAGCAGGTGAAAGAAGGTCTGCATGCCGGCAAAATCGTCAAAGAAGTTGCAGCAGTATGCGGCGGCGGCGGCGGTGGACGTCCGGACATGGCACAGGCCGGAGGAAAAGACGCAAGTAAGCTGGACGAAGCGCTGAAACTAGCTGTTACAGTCGTCAGCCGGTAAAGGACAAGCAAAAAACACAATTGCCTTATCCTTTGTGTACTTGTGGCAGTCAGAATATGTTATTATATAAGTAGAAATCAATTCGGCAGGACATGGTCCCCATGTTCATGCAGGAGCGAGGTGTCATCAATGGACTCCATGGATAAGACGGTTAAATTTAATGTGAAAGCTGACGAACAGGAGGCCTCTTCAAAAGAGATTCTTCTCACGGTTTATGACGCGCTGGTCGATAAAGAGTATAATCCCATTAACCAGATCGTTGGATATCTGATATCCGGCGACCCCGCGTATATTCCGCGTCACAACAACGCACGTAGTCTGGTCCGGAAAAAGGAGCGCGACGAGCTGATTGAAGAGCTTGTACGTTCCTACCTGGCCAATCACCGGTAACGTACGCCGCTTCCGTATGTCTGCAGCTGTACAGACATACGGAGAATGGATCGACAGAAGGACAGACTGAAGTCTGGACAGATGATTGAATATCATTTGAACAGGCCCCAGAATGGGAGAGCATGATGAAAAAATTAGGTTTGGACTATGGGGACCGCAGAATCGGGGTTGCTGTAAGTGACGCCTTCGGTTGGACTGCCCAGGGATTGGAAGTACTTGAACGCCGCCGGGATGAAGGTGAGTTCACACGAATTGCGGAACTGGTGCGAGAGCACGAGATTAGCGAAATCGTGGTAGGACTTCCCAAAAACATGAACGGCACCGTAGGACCACGTGGTGAACTATGCATTGCGTTTGCTGAACGCCTGCGGGGCGAACTGAATTTACCTGTTCACCTTTGGGATGAACGGCTGACAACGATGGCAGCGGAACGTACGCTGATTGAAGCGGATGTCAGCCGCAAAAAACGCAAACAGGTTGTGGACAAAATGGCCGCAGGCCTGATTTTGCAAAATTATTTGGATGCCAATAGTACAAGGTGAGGGGGATCAACAATGGCTGAAGATCAACTGGGTATGGAAGAAGAAGCTGAGATTATTTACATTGCAGATGACGAGGGTAACGAAGAGGAATTTGAAGTCATCATGAAATTCGAAGTAGACGGTTCGGAGGCCAAGTATATGATGGTTGCTCCGGTTGAACCTGAAGATGGCGAAACGGATGTGTACGCATTCCGTTACGAAGAAGAAGGCGATGATATTAAACTTTTTGTGATCCAAGATGATGCCGAGTGGGATATTGTCGAGGAGACCTTTAATACATTTCTTGCTGAAGATGAAGAGGAAGCGAACTAAATGACGGAATATAATCGCAAGGACCTGAAATGGACAGATTCGCTGCGTCTGGCATTCGGTGCTCATGTGGAGCTCGAGGAAGAGAACGGTAAATCACATCCGTATGAACTGCTTGCTGAGTTTGAGGTACATGGGCAGCAGTACGCGGTGCTCCGCAGTTCATTGCGTCCGTATGACGAGGTTGAACTTCTGCGGGTTGTACCAGGAAGTGAGAACCAGATCATGCCGGAGTTAGTTACGATTGATGACGACGATGAGTGGGAAAGCATCTCGGAGCTATATGATGAGTGCACGCTCCCGATCGATGAAGATTAACCAGCTTCAAATTGAAAAAACCGGAAGGGCGGAGCAGTCCGCTCTTTTTGGTCGTGTAAAGGAGTTGTGTATCGGTTGAAAGGCAAACTCATAGGTGTTTTTTTGCTGGTTTTGCTCGTTCTAGCTGTTGGATCTGGCGGGTTTATATGGAGTATGATGCGTCCAGTAGAAGCTTCCTCCAAGCCTGTTGTATTTGAAATAACAAGCGGGTCGGGAACCTCCAAAATTGCAGATCAGCTTCAGCAAGAAGGACTAATTCGCAACAGTCTCGTTTTCAAAGGTTACTTAAAATGGAAAAAGCAAGGCAGTAACTTTATGGCGGGAAAATACTCCATGAATCCAGGTGTGACATATGATGAGATTATTCATAAACTAAGTAGTGGTGATGTCATACCTGAGGAAATGGTGAAGTTTACAATTCCAGAAGGATATACCGTTTTGCAGATAGCGGACAAGCTCTCGGCAGAGGGAATTGTGGATAAAAAGGAATTTCTCAAACTGGCTAATGATGCCTCGGCCTTCGATGTGGATATGATCAAAACGCTCCCGGTGGATGAAGAATTGAGATATGTGCTGGAAGGTTATCTTTTCCCGGAAACGTATGAAATGAAAAAAGGGAGTACCACGCATGAGGTGATGCAGCGGATGTTAGATGAGTTTCAGACCAGAGTGAACTCCATTCCGGATCTGCAAGCGAAGCTGGATGGACAGAAACTTTCATTGCATGAATTGCTGACTATTGCATCGCTGGTGGAACGAGAAGTTGTAGTAGATCAGGAACGTGCACTGGTAGCAGGTGTCATTTACAATCGATTGGAACAGGATATGAAGCTGGAGATTGATGCGACAGTTCAATACTTGCTTGATAAACCGAAGGCAAGGCTACTGTTTAAAGATCTTAAGGTGCAGAGTCCGTATAATACGTACTTGAACAAAGGTTTACCGCCAGGACCCATTGCGAGTCCAAGTCTAGCGTCTATAGAAGCGGCTCTGAAACCTGAAACCTCGGAATATCTGTTTTATGTAACGAAAAAAGATGGTACTTCAGAGCACTTATTTGCCAAGACGTACAAGGAACATCAGCGAAATATAGCCAAAAGTAAGGTTGCGCAATAAGCGGAGGGGATTAGATGAGTACAAAACATGAACTGCTTGTGACAGCGGCAGATGTAAAAGAAGCAGAAGCATTGCTTCAGGCCGGAGCAGACGCTCTATTGATTGGAGATGACCGTTTTGGCATGCGCTTGCCGGGGAGCTTCACCATCGAAGAGACTGCAGAAGTGGTAGCTTTGGCTGCCAAACATGGGGCACGGGTTATTGTGTCTATGAACAACCTGATGTCGAATGACTTACTAAAAGAATTGCCTGAATATGTACAAGCTATAGGACGTATTGGTGTACATGCGGTAGAGTTCAATGATCCATCCGTACTGGCTGCGATTAAAGAGCATGCACCGGACATTCGTTTACATTGGAACGCAGAGATGACGTCCACAAACTATGCAACGGCCAACTATTGGGGAACCAAAGGGGCCAGCCGGGTTGTACTTGCCCGTGAGTTGAATATGGACGAGATCACGGAGATGGTTCCATTTTTAAAAGTAGAAGCACAGGTGCAGGTTCATGGAATGACCAATATTTATCACTCCAAGCGCAGCCTGGTGCAGAGTTACTTGGCACACCAAGGGCGTCCAGTAGAAGGCTATCTCGGTAAGGAACGTGGATTGTTCCTGATTGAGGCTGAGCGGCGTGATGAGAAGTTCCCGATCTATGAGGATCAGAACGGAACGCATATCATGAGTTCGGAGGATATCTGTATTTTGGAGGATCTTCATCTGATGATGGAGGCAGGCGTACAAAGCTTCAAGGTAGAGGGTATACTAAAGCCTATTGCTTACAATGAGGCTGTTGTCCGGGCTTATCGTAAAGCTATAGACACCTATGAAGCAGATCCTGACGCGTATGCATATAACGAAGATTGGTTGCGGGAAGTTCGAGAGCTGCAGGACCCTGAGCGAGAATTGTCGTTTGGATTTTTCTACAAAGAACAAGTGTATTAATAGATGAGGTGAACAAAGATGGAAACAGTGGCGGTCAAACGGAAGTTTTCGGGTAAACGTAACCGTCTGGATAAACCGGAGTTGTTGGCTCCTGCGGGAAATCTGGAGAAATTAAAATTTGCAATTCACTATGGTGCAGATGCCGTATATATCGGTGGTCAGTCTTATGGACTTCGTTCCAATGCGGACAACTTCAGCTTTGAAGAGATGCGTGAAGGCGTGGAATTTGCAAAAAAATATGGGGCGAAAGTGTTTGTAGCCACTAATATTTATGCACATAACGAAGATATTTCGGGGATTGAAGCGTATTTGCAAAACCTGTATGACGCGGGCATCTCGGCTGTTATCGTTGCTGATCCTGCGATTATAGAAGTAGCTTTACGTGCAGTACCGGGTCTGGAAGTTCACCTTAGCACACAGCAGTCCACTCTGAACTGGCAAGCTGTGAAGTTCTGGAAAGACGAAGGCCTGCCAAGGGTCGTACTTGGTCGCGAGACAAGCTTCGAGGAGATTGAAGAGATCAAAGCAAATGTAGACATAGAAATTGAAGCTTTCATTCATGGAGCAATGTGCTCCTCATATTCGGGACGTTGCGTATTATCCAATCACTTTACTGACCGAGATTCTAACCGCGGGGGTTGCTGTCAGTCTTGCCGTTGGAAGTATGATCTGTTCGAGGATGCGAGAGAAGGTACAGTCTGGGTAAGTGAAGAAGAGATGCAGATGAAGGCTCCTGCACCATTTAAGCTGGGAGAAAATCAGCTACCTCTATTCCAGGAACAGGATAATTCATTTTCAATGGGTTCCAAAGATTTATGTATGATCGGGCATATCCCAGAATTAATTGATGTAGGTGTGGACAGCTTCAAAATTGAAGGACGGATGAAATCGATCCACTACGTAGCAACAGTCGTCAACGTGTATCGTCAGGCGATTGACTCTTACATGGCGGATCCTGAAAATTATGAACTGAAACCCGAGTGGTTGGAAGAGATGAACAAAGCCGCGAATCGTCCACTGAATACTGGGTTCTTCTATGATACACCAGATCATGAAGATCATATCTATGAGCCGGAAGAAAAGGCTGTACCTTATGACTTTGCCGGTCTTGTGATGGAGTATGATGAGGCTACAGGTATGGCGACAATTCAGCAGCGTAATCACTTTAAACCGGGACAGGAAATTGAGTTTTTCGGTCCAAATGGTACGTTTTTCAAACAACGGGTAGGCGAAATTCAGGATCAAGACGGTAACGTATTAGACGCCGCAAGACACCCGTTGCAACTGGTAAAGATGAAAGTAGATCAGCCTGTTTCTTATTTTGATATGATGAGAAAAAAGAAGTAGGCTCATGTACCTATATCTCATATTGATATGCACAATATAGTGTTAACAGTTCACAAAAATATGTTATATAATGCAAGAAAAGTCCTCCGTATATCGGTATATGGTGGGCTTTTTTTTATAGAAAAATAGGAAAAAAGTTGTAATTTATTTTAGGAGGATTGGAGGAAACCAAAAAATGTTGTCGAATAGTACATATTTATAGGGGAGAGATTCAAAAATCTAATAAGTAAATTACTGGTAGGTGAATGGGTATGGTTCAAAAGAAGGATAAAGACAGTGGGGAACGTAAAACACAACCCGAGCAAGAGAAGTCTAGTAAGACGCAGAAAGTGAAGAAAGAGAAGGTGTTTAAAACCAAAAAAGAAGGGGTTAACAACAAAACATTTAAATTTGGTTTCAGCAAAATAAAGCTGAATTGGAGCAAGATGGGCGGGGTAAAAGAACAACTGAAAAATCGAGACTGGAAAGGGCTAGGGTCTAACACCTTCAGACAGATTAAAAAAGCAAATCCGGTCAAATCAGTAGGTGTTAAACTATTCTTGGTCTTTTTTGCAGCCATTATGGTTGTAGTCATAAGTTTGGGTCTATTGTCCTACTCGAAGGCTAAAAACACGATTGAGGCCAACGCATCAAGAGCAAATCAGGAGACAATTGATCAGACAAAACAGAAGCTTGATATTATCTTGGAACGTTTTGTGGATACGTCTACACAGGTTTTCTTCGATCCAGAGATGCAATCATTGCTTCAGAAAATATCAGATCCGAACCTGACAGCTTATGATACTTTTATCAATTCGAGTTCAATCAATAAACAACTATCTAACATAGCTTTTACAAATAAATCTATGGAAGCGATTTATTTGGTGCCTACGGATGAATCCAAATCGGTGATGGGTACAGGTAGCAGCACTTCGACGATGGGAGGTATTCGTCAGGAAACCTGGTATAAGGAACTGATCTCGCAAGCAGGATATCGTTGGCTCCCGACAGAGGTAAATAACGATGGTACGACACCGACATTCAAAATTGCACGTTCCATGAAAAATCTCCAAGGTACTACGCAATCCTATGTTTTAATTATTGAACTGAAGCTGGAAGTGCTGGAGGAGCAGTTAAAATCATTGGATTTGGGGCCAGGCGCGGTACTTCAATTGATTGCTCCGGATAACAGAGTAGTTGCTTCATCTATTCCGGATCGTACGGGTAAAGAGACTGATCTTGCTTTTGTGAAAGACATAAAGGAAGCAGCAGGAAGTACAACTACCGAGTATGATGTGGATGGAAAATCAACTAACATGCTGGCGGTATACAGTACACTAGAGATATCGGGCTGGAAGCTGATTGGCATGATTCCAACTTCCATGCTGGTTAAGGATGCCCAGGGTATTTTGACGATGACCTTGTGGATGGCGCTCGCATTTGCAGCCCTTGCTGTGGTAATCGGTGTGTGGATGGTTCGTATGATTGCTCGTCCGCTAGGAAAATTGAAAGATCTTATGCAAGAAGGAGCAAAAGGGAATCTGAAAGTTCGCACACCGTTCAGCTCCCAAGATGAGATTGGGCAGCTATCCGCTGCATTTAATACAATGATGGAACAGATTACCAGACTGGTTGAACAGACCAACCGCTCTGCACAGGAAGTATTGGATACCGCTACAGAACTGAGCAATGCTTCCAAGAAAACAGCGGTTTCTGCTTCTGAGATTGCTGTAGCTACAGAAGAGATTGCAGGTGGCGCAGGCAGTCTGGCAACAGAAGCAGAAAGAGGTAATGAACTGACGGATAATATTTCTCGTCAGATGGAAAGCGTTATTGCGGCTAATGAAGAGATGGGTGATTCTGCCCGTCATGTCGAGAAGTCCAGTCAGACGGGAACAAAACATCTGAATCAGTTGATGACCAAAACCCAGAAGACAGAGGAAATGATCGGGGCATTGGTGAGCAAAGTTGATTCGTTGAAAGAAAGTACCTCTTCGGTCTTGAAAGTGCTCGATGTTATGCAGAATATAACGAAACAGACGAACATCTTGTCTTTGAATGCAACGATTGAAGCAGCACGTGCTGGTACAGCTGGGCGTGGTTTCATGGTTGTAGCTGATGAAGTACGTCAACTAGCTGCTCAGTCCAGACAGTCTATTGATATGGTAGGAGAGATCACAGACAAAATTATGGCTGAGATGAACGAAACGGTACAAGCTTTGTCTGATGCGTATCCTTTGTTCAAGGAGCAGATGGACGCTGTAAAAGACACGAATGTGATTTTTGCTTCTGTAGAGAAGCAAATGGGTACTTTTGTGGAACGTCTGGGTATGGTTACAGGTTCCATTGGCGAACTGAGCAAATCTCAGGCAACGTTATCCGAGGCCATGAGCAATGTAAGCGCTGTTGCTGAGGAATCTTCCGCAACTTCTGAGGAAGTCGCTTCTCTAAGTAGTGAGCAACAAAACATTAGCAATCAGCTCGTAAGTCTTTCTGGCAAACTAGAGAATGTATCAAGTGAGCTGAAAGAAACACTCTCGCGTTTTACAGTATAATACTTGCAAAAAAATCTGCCTGTTTCATTGAGGCAGTTTTTTTATTTTTCCGGATAATGCCAGATGAATCAACGCATAATACATGAAAAGCGTAAGGGTGGAATACGTGTGCATATGCAGATGATGTGGAAACGTATAGCGTGGATTGTCGTAGGCCTGACTCTCATTTTTATTGTATTGATCATGAGACTTGTCTGGATTCAAGTGGTCCAGGTTAACCAGGTTATGCCGGGAATGCAGCGAACTATGCGTGAAATGTCTGTATTGCAACGTGAACGTGGCGTAATGCTGGATTCCGGCCGGGGCCAGATTACGGATATCCATGGGCTTCCTCTAACCGGGAAAATGGAATGGGGTATTGTGCTGTTCCCACAAGATCGTGTCTTGAAGAAACATGGGAAGGAAGATTATAAGAAGAAACGCGAGAATGACGCAAACTTCAACAAGCTTGCTTCGATTCTCCATATTCCTGTGAACCAGCTAATAGAGGAACGGGAGAAGGAGAAGACTCCTCATTTCTTGACAGGCGGTGGGTCAGGACCTTCTCTTCTAAATGATGATCAGCTAGTACGCATACGTGATCTGCACTTGGAAGGTGCGGAGGTATATCCTCTTATGACGAGATATTCTCCAAGGGCGAGCGGCAGCCAGTGGCTTGGTTATCTGAGTGAACAACAGGAGCAGCCTGGAATGATCATTCGGCATCAAGACGAAGTCAGACAGCCTTTCGCCATGAAATTCGGAGCAGCAGGACTGGAAAGAACCTTGGAGCCTTTATTGAGAGGAGTCGGCCCGACTTTGGTAACACGAATGGTATCGGGAGATGGGCAGATCATCCCAGAGATCGGTCCGCGCGTGATTGCACCTGCCAATTCGCATTATCCTTTGAATGTAGAAACGACGATAGATGCACGGTTGCAGCAAGGGATCGAGGAATTAACGGAATCTTCAGGAATGGAGGAAGGGGCTGTAGTTGTGCTTGACACAGCTAATGCAGATGTTCGTGCCATGGTGTCACGTCCCTTCTATCAGCCGCAGCATGTCGATCCACAGCAAACCTCTTGGGGGAATCGGGCTGTACAAGGGGCGGTACCGGGTTCTATTTTCAAAATTGTAACGGCAGCAGCAGCTCTTGAATATGGGGTTGTCTCCCGTAATGAGAAATTTCACTGTGAAGGAACATATGGAAAATACGGGCTTTCCTGCTGGAAAAATCATGGACATGGTGAGCTGAATCTCGAAGAAGGATTCGCAGAATCATGTAATATCGTGTTCGCGGAGACGGCACGTCGGCTCCGATTAGAGCAGTTGGAACAGACGGCAGACCGTCTTGGTCTGGCACGATCTGTGGGTTGGCAGGCACAGCAGTTTGCGGGTATGCCCGTATTGAAGCATTTTGACCATGAAGAACCCGGACGTATCCGAACGGCAGCAGTGAACACTAACGACGAAGGCGCCAAGATTCAAACAGCCATTGGACAGCGCGATGTTCGGGTCACACCGCTACAAGCAGCGAACTTGATCGTGACCCTATTGCACGAAGGGAGAGTGAGCGCTCCCCGGCTCGTGCAACGGATACGATATGCCGATGGAGACACGATGCTGGAGATGCCCTTGCACAACTCACCATCTTCACTCGGACAAATATCCCCATCTACAGCACATCAGCTGTTAAACTGGATGACTGCAGTTGTGCGAGAGGGAACAGGAAAATCCCTGCAGCAGGCAACTTGGCATATGGCAGGGAAATCCGGCACCGCTCAGGTGCTGCAAAAAGGGAAACCTAAAAATCACCAATGGTTTGTTGGATATGGGCCTGTAGAGGAACCAAGATATGCTGTGGCTGTACTGGTTCAGAATGTCTCCCCCGATCGTACTCATCAGGCAACGGCTCTATTTCGAAAAGTTATGGACTATTTGGCAGCTTCGCCTCATTCTCTATAGAAGAGGAAGATTGATAAGATATCCCCAGTTGTTGTCTATTACCCACCGCTCCGTTCTGACGGATCAGAAACAGGGGGATCCATCACCAATGGTGAGGAGTCGAATTCATCGTTGGGCAGGTGAATCCATTTTTGTAGATAACCTTGTTGCAGCAGTTCCTTTAATAAGATCAGAAGTACGGGAGAAAGAATGACACCTGCAAGCCCGAAAATCGACAGTGAAATCAACATGAACGAAAGCATCAAATATGCAGAAGAAACACCGATGGAGTTTCCAGAAATTTTAGGTTCAAGCAGTTGGCGGGTCAACATGGTCACAGCCATAACAACAATCAAACCAATGGCTAGAGTACTGTCACCGACGATAAACAGATATGCAATCCACGGTATGAATATAACCGGAACACCAAGCAGCGGAACCAGATCAAAAATAGCACAGATCGCTGCGATCGTAAAAGCATTAGAGGTTCCGAGAATCAACAAACCTGCATATATCAGTACAAAAGTAATCAACATCATAATGAGTTGAGCTTTCATGTAAGAACGAATCGTTTTAAATACATGTCTGCGCATAAAGTCGTTTGCTGTTTTCAGTGTTTTAGGTGTTTTCGCACGAGCGAATTTGCGCCAGGACTCAATCTCGATACTAAGGAAAAATGCGAGAATGATCGCAATACCGAAGTTTGTAATGAACGTGGAGAATGAGCTAAGAAACCCAATGATGAACTGTGCTCCGCTAGTAACCCACTGAGACAGAATTCCGGATAGTGTAGCAAAGTATCCATTTACTTTATCTAGTATTCCGTCAGGAAGCGCATTAGACTTGTCTTGTATGAGCATAACCAGATTGGTGAATTCGCGTTGAATCATCTCTACGTACACCGGGAAACGGAGCTGAAGATCGGAAATTTGCGAAATGATAAAAAAACCTACACCGAAGAACCCTGCAACGATAAGACCTAAGAACAACAATACAGATATGGCTGTTCCAAGTGTCTTGGGCAGTCCTTTTCGATGCAAAAATTTGGCTAATGGCTCAATCATCCAATAAACAATAAAAGAAAGGAAAACGGGCGCAGCGATATGATACAATTTACTAAAAGCAAACATGATCAAATACACGGTGAGCACAAGCAGAGCGATATCAAAAACAGTACGCCCGTATTTTTTATAAAGCGGTAGCATGGACATAGACTCCTTTACAGGCAAAAATTAGATTGTCTTTATTGTACATGATCGTGGTGTCTTGGGGAAACTGCTGTCATAAAAGTAGCCTCTATGATAAAAGTAAAGATGGATTATTTTAGATCGGGCCATCTGGTCTAATATAGGAGGAAAAGTGGGGAATAGACATCATGACAACAATGCTTCAGAGTATTTTATTATGGTTATTGTACCTGTCCTCTTTTTACGCTTTTATTCCAAGCCTGATTAGCAGAATGTTCGGTTTTCGTGTATTCAGAAGGGGGAAAAGTGATACACAATATGCTTTGACATTTGATGATGGACCTGATCCTTGTTATACTCCCCGATTGCTCGATCTGTTACATCAATATGAGGTCAAAGCTACATTTTTTGTTGTTGGAGAGCATGCTGCAAGTCACCCGGATTTAATTAGACGAATGTATGAGGAAGGGCACCTGATCGGCATTCATAATTATATTCATAAAACGAATTGGTTGATGCGTCCTCGAACAGTGCGGGAACAGATCGAACGAACAGGTCAGATTATTCAAGAAATTACGGGGGAGGAGACCTGTTATTATCGTCCGCCATGGGGCATTATGAACCTGTTTGATTTTTTCAGCAAAAAAGACCGCAAGATCATCCTCTGGTCCTCTATGTTTCAGGATTGGAAATGCAGTGTAGGTGCAGAACAGCTCACACAACGTATGCTGAAAAAGCTAAAGGGTGGAGAGATCTTGCTGCTGCATGACCGGGGAACAACCCTTGGAGCTGATGCAGAGGCGCCAGAGCAGATGCTTGTAGCACTGGAGAACTTCATGCTGGAAGCGAAGAACCGCGGATTGAGAAGTGTACGTGTAGATACTTTAATGAACAGTAGCGCAAGAAATGAATTAATAGATATAAGTCAAGCACAAGTAAGAGAGCCGATCAAGCTAAAGTTGTGGAAACGTGCTCTGGTTGCTGTGTGGTTAGGCTGGGAGAAGCTGTTTCACTGGATATATCATCTGCGGCCAGTTTCATTGGAAGATCCAATGCTTCATTTTCGTTCACGTGTTTATCACGGTGCACGAGTCGAGATGGAAGATGGCTATGTGATGCAAAACGGAGATCCGATTATAGAATTGCATTTTGACAATCAAAAGCTGTTTGAACTTGGAGTAACATCACGCTCAACCATGCATTTGGCTATTCGCATGATTCGTACGATGGAACTGCAGCTCCCCGATTTAGCACAGCTTGTTGCCTCAGAGCCTGAATTGCGCTCGGCAAAAGCAATCTATGGAGTGAGCATGATTAACCGTGGCCCTGAAAAATTTGGATTCACGGTACAGGAGCTGGCTCCAGGCCCGTTCCGTATAGCCTCAAGGTTATATTTGAAACTGCTGCTAAGTGTAATTCATCCGGCAGGTAAAGAACGTCTGAAGCAGCGTACAGATCAGTTGGTACCCAAAATGATTGTGATGCCAGTAGAAGATTTGTTGGAACGTTACGGACAGCAAAACCGCAAGTTTGTGCTAGATGCAGCGGAACAGATGCAAAAAGAGTCTCTTGTCATTAGCAATGAAAATGTATAGCTTGTCTGGATGCTTCAATCAATAAAAAAAGGATGTGCTCTGCCGTATGGCAACGCACATCCTTTTCCTTTTATATACATGCTTACATATATTGTTGTCTCGGTTGAACTAAATTTTCAGTACGCCACCATTGCTTGCATTGGTTACAAGCTTGGAATAACGAGCCAGATAGCCTGTTTTGACTTTGGGTTCAAACCCTTTCCAGTTCGCACGACGTGCTTCGAATTCCTCATCGCTGATATGCAACTGGATGATGCGGTTATTCAGATCCAGTTCGATGATATCCCCTTCTTCAACAAAAGCAATTGGTCCACCTTCTGCTGCTTCCGGAGAGATATGGCCGATACTGATTCCGCGGGATGCTCCCGAGAAACGTCCATCTGTGATCAGACCGACTTTGGCTCCAAGTCCCATACCTACGATCTGGGAAGTTGGGGCGAGCATCTCAGGCATACCTGGTCCGCCTTTTGGTCCTTCATAACGGATAACGACTACATGTCCTTCTTTAACTTTGCCGTTTGCGATACCTTCAAGTGCTTGTTCCTGAGAATCAAAGCAGATGGCAGGACCTTTGTGGTATCCACCAACCGAAGCATCAACCGCACCAACTTTGATGATCGCGCCTTCTGGTGCAAGGTTACCGAACAATACAGCCAGTCCACCTTTTTCAGAGTGCGGGTTGTCGAGCTTATGGATTACGTTTGTATCTTTGATTTCCTGGCCTTCTACGTTCTCACGGATGGTTTTCCCTGTTACCGTGATGCAGTCTGCGTGGATTGCGCCTGGTTTCTTGAGCAATTCATTCAGAACAGCACTTACGCCACCTGCATTGTGAACATCTTCGATGTGCAGGTCAGAAGCAGGAGCAAGTTTCGCCAGGTGAGGAACACGGTTAGCTACTTCATTAATCCGTTCGATCGGATAATCAATACCTGCTTCGTGTGCCAGAGCCAGTGTGTGTAATACAGTATTTGTGGAACCACCCATCGCCATATCGAGTGCGAAGGCATTGTCGATTGCTTCAACGGTCACGATATCACGTGGTTTCAGATCCATTTTGATCAATTCCATGAGTTGTTTAGCTGATTGCTTAACAAACTCACGGCGTTCTGGAGCAACCGCAAGAATCGTTCCGTTACCCGGCATCGCCAGTCCCATAGCTTCAGCAAGGCAGTTCATGGAGTTAGCGGTAAACATACCGGAACAGGAGCCACAAGTTGGGCAGCCGAACTGTTCCAGTTCGAGCAGACTCTTGTCGTCGATTTTACCAGCCTGGAATGCACCTACACCTTCAAATACGGAAGTGAGAGAGAGAGCTTTACCGTTGCTGTCACGGCCTGCTTTCATCGGTCCACCACTTACGAATACGGTAGGGATGTTGCAGCGAAGTGCCCCCATCATCATACCAGGTGTGATTTTGTCGCAGTTCGGGATACAGACCATGCCGTCGAACCAGTGTGCAGATACAACTGTTTCTACGGAATCCGCAATAATGTCACGACTTGGCAAAGAATAACGCATACCAATGTGTCCCATAGCAATACCGTCATCAACTCCGATGGTATTGAATTCAAACGGAACGCCGCCGGCTTCACGAATGGCATCTTTAACAATTTTACCGAATTCCTGCAGGTGAACGTGACCAGGTACGATATCAATGTACGAGTTACACACCGCGATGAACGGCTTGCCGAAATCCTCTTCTTTTACGCCTGCTGCGCGGAGCAAACTCCGGTGTGGTGCGCGGTCAAACCCTTTTTTGATCATATC
>JAFWEX010000137.1 GCA_017512705.1 Paenibacillus sp. | reverse complement strand
GACCAGTCTGTAGTATACAGGTGAATCCACGTTCCTACAAACTGGAGGTCATTACATATTGTCTAACAAACTCGACTCGCTTCCTGCTTCGCAGGACAGCCCACCGGGCTGATGCTTCTCTCGTTTGCCCCATCGATGTGAACGATGTGCTCTCCCACCATGGTAGGAATTACAAACCGTTGAGTAAGCCCTGATCCCTCTCAAACCCTTTGTTTTCAATGATCGCAGCCACTTTAGTACATCTCCATAATTCCCGCAATTGGCTTGTGTACCCCTCTGTGTACCCCGTACACAAGTGCCGTACACAGCCGTACACAACGCCAACCGTACACAAAAATGGGCACCAGATTTTGCTCTGGTGCCGTTGTCATGAAGCGCTGAAATCAGATCATCGATCGGTCAGTTTGAGAGTAATGACATCGTCATATGCTACAAAATTGTGATCATCGTTATCATATCCAACTTTGATTTTAAACTCTTCAGGGAACACCTGCAAAGCCAACGCATCCACAGTAAACAGTGTGCTCCAACGTCCGTCCGCTAATTGTACCGGATCCTCGATAATGCCACCCTGGTTAAGTGACCAGATTTCTGTACCAGGAACCTCAATCTGCAGATTCAGCATGGGACCCATGCCCTTACCGCCGTTGCCCGGCTGGCTGTCAGTAATGTACTCAACCTCAAACTTCGCAGTGAATGGAGTTACCAGACAGTTGTGGATTCGAATCTCATACCCCTCATATACAAAGGACTTCTGGCCGGTATAAGTGCGGACTTCGCTCACATCTATTTTGCTGATGTCAACCTTCAGCGTGAACCGATCGGCGATTTCCATTAATCCTGTTTGAAGCAGCGTGTCGGAATAAGACTGTTCGCCATCAGTTTCACCATTGTAGCAGTAAATCCATCCGTCGCCTTCCATGGGCAGCTGACCGTTTGCCAGCATATCCCTGTATCGTTTTACAATATCTTCGTCTTCCTCACCCGCATATTCATGAACTTCTACGATTTCTCCAATGGGGCGAAGGATAGAGATTGAGATCTCACACTCGCCACTTCCGTTTTCGGGCAATTCACCTATAACCGTACTGTCAGTCTTTTTATCCAGCAAATATTCGGTCACATGCATCTCGTTACGGGTATGAGTACGTTCTCCTCCAATAGTGATTCCATCAAGAACCACATACAGTTTGTCTCCATCCTTAAGCGGCTCCAGAGACCATCCAAGGCCGTAAGATCCTGATGCCGAATCGTACAGAGCTTCTGTCAGCACACAGCGTACAGCATTTCCCTCATAGCCATCGTTCAACTGCTGAATGTACTTGAGCAGTTCCTGTCGTTCAGTGTTATTGTTCATATTATACATTTCTCCGATTTTACTCACCCAGCCAACGGCCAGCGCAGCGGTGATTGAAACAGCAACCAGAACAATAACAAGAATTGCGGATACAGATAATTTCTTTTTCACAGGTTCTTCTCCTTTCGCATTCGCAAGAACCCGCTGCGTGAGCCATGGATCTTCCTGTAGGCCTGAAAGAGTGGTGTTCATCGCCTTTTGGACTTTTTCCTGTTCTTCATGCAGATTCATGATCTTCACTTCCTTCCATAACAGAACGCAGTTTTCGTCTTGCACGATTTAGTCGGCTGCCAACCGCCTGAAGGCTGATACCAAGCGTTTCAGCAGCTTCGGTGTACGTCATTCCCTGAAACCAGCACAGCAACGCGACTTCTTTTAGCTTCGCTGGCAGTTTCATTATTTCGATCGTTAAGCCTTCATCTTCTGGTTCTACAGGGAACACTGGTTCAGGAATCATATCTGGGGTTACGGAACGATCCACATGCCTAAACCAGCCTGTTCTTCGCAGATCCTTGCAAGTATTAATCGCTATCCGACTAAGCCAGGTCTTCTCAGAAGCATTCTCCCTGAAACTGGTCAGATTATGATATGCTTTGATGAATGTTTCCTGCACCGCATCCTTTGCCAGTTCCGCATCATGCAGATATGCATAACAGAGTCTTAGCAATGGAAGCTGGTACTGGTTCACCATGCGCTCGATTCGTTCTTCGTAACTGTCAGGGCCCTTGACAGTTTCCATGGCGTCCTCACCACCTTTCACTCATTAGACGAAAAATAGCCAAATATTTCAATATCCAGAAAAAAGAAAAAATTTTCCATCAACGCAAAAATGGGCACCAGATTTTGCTCTGGTGCCGCTGTTGTATTACCGTCCAAACCGGCTGTAATATTCCGCTGCAATCGGCTTGGCCTGATCCAAGAAGAACCGTGCGGCTCGTTCCTTGATGCCGAGTTCCTCACCAATCTTGCGGGTGCCGTACCCATTTTTTAGGTACTGCTCCAGCACTTTGCCATAGAGCGGATTCTTCGGGAACCGCTTGTTGATGTATGCGATCATCTGGTCGCGGAGGTCGTTCACTTCGGTTTCCTCGTACCCGGTTTCCT
>JAFWEX010000136.1 GCA_017512705.1 Paenibacillus sp. | reverse complement strand
TGCCTGAACTGTCTTTGATTTTGCAGATCACATATACCCGGTAGCTATATCAAGAAGGAGTTATTCTTCCGGAAGCATCTACCAGCGCAATCACATCGCTGTCCTCGTTGAACAGCGCCACTACGTCACCCTGTACGTTGTAGAGGAAGCCGTACATGGTGCCGTTGTAGTTCATGACAGAACAACATCGTCAGCTGCTTATCCATGATCCGATTATACCATATTTCCTGCTGCTCCGCTACGCCGCTTTGTCCGGTATTGCCCTAGATTAAAACCCTGAAATAATGGGGAAATAGTTGACAATGATTTGAATTGCAAACAACAAATTTGACTATATCCGCGAAGACTTTTCTCGGCTCCTCTTTATCAAACTCTATCGCTTTTTGTGCATTCAAGAAGATGAAAGTCTGGCAAGATGGCTTTGGGGGAACCTCTTGAAGCCACAAATCTACGAAATAATCCCATTGATATCCATATTGTATGTGATATTCCATATGAAACATTTGAGTGAACTGCTCAAGAATATCCAAAATATCAGCGCACTCTTCACAGTTAATTATCCAAGTGGTAGAATCATCCTCGCTATAGTTCTCCCAAAACAGTTTGTTCACAAACTCTATCATTGCTTTCTCCGTTCTCCATACTACTTGATGAAGTTCATTTTCCAGAAGCTGCTATCACAACCCATTACCAGCATCTTTGAATTGTGTAATAGGAAATATTAAGATCTTGATCAATTATCTCAACCGTGTTTTCGTCTACAGGTGTTATGTATTCATACTCTCCCGATAATATGGTTATTAGTCTTCCGCTCATGTCATATATGTCGTAGACTTTTGCAAGTGAAGAATATGCAACGATTAGCCCATCTCCAATCAGGATATCATCATAGTATGCAGGGATAGCAAAGCCTTCACGGAAATTTACGACTCCGATAAGCGGCGGCTCATCTTGCTTGATCCTGAACCATACCCAATACGAATAGCTATCAAACGATACGCCATCGTAAATTGGTGGAATAATCCATTCACCAGCCTTATTCTGAACACCTTCTTTGTGGTTTTCTGTCATGCATATCGTATATATATCATTGTTTTGGTCAGATTGATCAGCATCACATATCTGTGGGCATATAATTGCAAGCATAAAGATTATGACGATCAATAAGTTCTTCTTCCTGGTGGTCATCATGGAATCACCTTTCTTTCAATTATGGCACAGGAATGTAACGATCTTCACGCAATCGCAAGGAGTACATCCATACATTCCATGCTGATACCTGCTTTCATTTGCTTGTCTGTATCATCTGCTGTCAGTGCTGCCGGTGCGGTTCGCTGTTGATCCCCGAGCAACAGTTAACGATTCGATGCCTTTAGCTGAGGAGATTCGGTTAGCGTTTGGGGATTCAAGCGCGAATAATGAGCCGGTTACGATATAACACCAAGTGCTACCATTTTGTCCTCATCATGATGATCTCTGATTTACTGAACTGTTTCTGCAGGTTATCTGAAACTCTTTTCATGTTGTTATACACTACTGCGGCTATCTCAGTATGATCAACAGTTTGGAGAGTATGCTCCAACAAATCAATAGCCATCTGAGTTTCGCTGTACCCCCTCTCCCGCTTGTCCCGTGCTGCTAGTCTTGCCACATATTCTTTTTTTGCTAATGATACGTGACGTTCTGCCTGTTTGGGAGAACAGCCCAAAATAACCGGATTCTGGTAAACAATTGGATTTTGACGATCACGTTCTATGCGATAACAAAGTAGCGATTTAATTCTCCGGATAATCTCAGGTATTTCTTCATCCCGATGCAGATATATTAGTAACTCAACCAGGTGTCTACCGACAATGAATTCCATTTCTTCCGTTTCAATTGGAAGACATGCATGTGTCAGCCTAAAATCCAATGCATCGCCCGTGCTACGAATACCGTGAAAGATTGGACTCGCTTTATGTTGAAAGACGTTGAACACATATCGGTAGTTCTCTACAGTATTCCAGAGTTCACCAGCATTTGAAATATAACCAGAACTCCCCTCCCCAAAGCGCTCACTCAGGGACAAAAGATGACCTGTGTGAATAAGCTTAATCTTTTCCGGGTCAAGTGAGTTCATCAGGAAGATGCCGAAGTGAACATCAAATAAGTTGCCCTGTCCTGACACTCTTGGCCATACAGCCAATAGCCAGAATTGCTGAAAATCAACATGGACATACATCTGATGGCGCCACACAAAACCCCCGTTATTCATATCATCCTCAAAGATCTCGCGAAAGGTTCTTAATTGCTCTCGGTTCAAATAATCACCTCGTATTATGTAATCGTAGTATTTGTTAATCCCTCTCCAGGGATATGCTACACTGCTGGGGATGCTGTGGATTGGTGATATTCACCTACCGCTTGACGGTTCTTTGGAGGCTCCAACCACAGCCCCCTTGTTGGATCGT
>JAFWEX010000135.1 GCA_017512705.1 Paenibacillus sp. | reverse complement strand
GCGAAGAAGTGAAACAATTTCAACAAGCAGAAGCCAAAATTCGAGATCATGAGCGTATTCAGCAATTGATTGCAACGATCAAGAAGAAACAGAAGGAAATTGTTGCTTTTGAGAGCTTCAACAACAGCGCAATGGTCAGCAAAATCGAACAGGAAATTGATGATTTGCAAAATGAACTGGACAGCATTCCGATAGTGACGGAGTTCCAACAGAGTCAAAGTGACATTAATTATCTGCTTCAACTTGTTATCTCGGTCATTCGGGATACGGTATCTGAAAAAGTTAATGTCGAAGCTGGAACGGATTCACCTCCGAGCAGCTGCGGTTAATTGAACGGAAGGGTGTGGACGTAGTCCGCGCCTTTTTTGACTTGATGAAAGACACACCGAATACGAGCGGAGCAAGGTGATCGCCAGTATACATGGAAACGTTTAGTCATCGCCATGCTCCACAATGTGGGGTTATTTGGCTTGGGGACGTTTGTTAGACACGTGGGTATACAATAATAAGTGGAAACGATACTATTTTTAATAAATGAGAATAACAGCTTAGAATGGTTTAGACAACATGTGGAACAGAAGGAGAAATGAAACATGAGTATTTTGGACAAAATGGTGGAAGACGGAGATGGCCGGTTCTGGGGATTTCTCGGATGCCGTTATATTAAAGGAAGCAAACAAGAGGTCCAGATTGCACTCACAGCTGGAGAACAGCATACCAATTCCATGGGGATCATTCATGGCGGTGTGCTAACCTCACTGATGGATCAGGCGATGGGTATGGTTGCGACAGCCGCGATGGAAGTTGATAGTTGTGTTACAACAAACTTGAACGTGCATTTCCTTGCGCCGATGCGACAGGGTGAATTAATGGTTACGTCGACTGTGCTTCATCAGGCAGGACGAAGTATCACCACCCAATCCGAGGTGCGTGATGCATCAGGAACACTGGGATGTATGGCTACAGCTACATTTCGCGTGGCAAAAGCGAGAGCCTGAGGAAGGTAGACAGAATCAAAGGTTGACAAAAGTTTTTATTATGTCATAATGAAATTATCAAAATGAAATTAGTCGGTGGTGCCCATGAGCGAAAATAATAAACACGTTAACACTGAACCAGTGAACGAAGAACTGGAAGCACGTAATTATAGCTCCAAGAATTATCGTACCCCAGACGGAGTTCCTGCAGATATCGTTATGTTCACGCTGACGAAAAGGGAACGCAAAACGGTAACAAAGACCCTCCCCATACGGGAGTTGAAGGTCATGCTAATTAAACGCAAGGGTTGGCCGTTTGCAGGAAGATGGGCATTACCTGGCGGTTTTTGCCAAGAGAATGAATCCATATATGATGCAGCTAAGCGTGAACTGATGGAGGAGACAGGTGTAGACGGCGGACATCTGGAATATCTGAACGTATATAGTCAGCCAGGACGTGACCCGAGGGGATGGATCATTTCTCATGCATTCTTCGCGCTTGTAGAGGAATGGATGCTGGAACATCGGCAGGCAGCTGATGATGCGGAGGAAGTGGGACTGTTTACCATTCAGGAAGCACTGGAAGAGTTAGAACTGGGCTTTGATCACAGAACGATCATTGAAGATGCGTACAGACGAATTCAACAGCAGATGTTAGAGACAACGATTGCCAGACAATTTCTACCCCTTGATTTCACGTTAAGTGAATTATACCAGGTTATCCAAAGTGTTGTACCGGATTTTGAAGAGCCTAATTTTATCCGGAAAATAACATCTACTCGCAGCCGTAAAGGGATTGTGGAAGAAGTGCGTGATGATGAGGGCAACTTAGTCAGCTCCAATCAATACTCCCAGCGTCCCGCGCAGCTGTATCGGTTTACTGAGCTTGTACCGCGGCTATCCATCTATACGTAATGGATCATAGATCCCCATTAACCTGAGCCTGACCCATGTAAGGGTGGTTTACGCGTTACTCCGTTGGTCAGCTTCGCCTAATGAATTTAAGAGTTGCCTATCAACCATATCCAAAATAGAGGAGTGTGGACGATGAAAGCACTAGTTGTTATTGATTATACCCAGGATTTTGTTACAGGTGCTCTGCCTGTTGGACAGCCGGCTGTGGAGATTGAAGAGACGGTAGCTGCAATTACAGAAGCATATTGCAATAACAATGATGAAGTTATAATGGCTGTTGACCTCCATGAGGAGAATGATCCTTACCATCCCGAAACCGTTCTTTTTCCGCCACATAACATTCGTGGCACGGAAGGTAGACAATTGTACGGTCGATTGGCCGAAGTTATGGAGAAGCACAAAAGTGAGATTCGATGGATGGATAAAACGAGATACAGTGCATTCTGCGGAACAGATCTGGAACTGAAACTTCGTGAACGAGGCATAACCGATATCGCACTGATCGGGGTATGTACTGATATATGTGTGTTGCACACGGCCGTGGAAGCCTATAACAAAGGATTTCATATTACAATCTATGAGGATGCCGTAGCGAGCTTTAACTCCGCTGGACACGATTGGGCACTAGGACATTTCCGGTCCAGTTTGGGTGCTCAGGTGGTTAAAGCAAGTGAAACAATTTTGGCCTGATTCGCCAGCTGGCGATGTGGTGTAATCAGCTTTAAGCCCGTATTCTCAGCATGAATTTGAGAATCGAGTGGAAGTCAGAGAGGATGAGACAAATGCAAACAACAAGCCTGGCTTTACATACGGATAAATATCAGATCAACATGATGTATGCGCACTGGGTGAATGGTACACATAAACGGAAGGCCGTGTTTGAGGCCTACTTCCGCAAGCTTCCTTTTGGCAATGGCTATGCCGTGTTTGCCGGGTTGGAGCGTATTGTGAATTACATTAGCCAGCTTCGCTTCACCATGGAAGACATCAAATTTTTATCCAAACAACCAGAGAACTACGATCCGGTCTTTTTGGAGGAATTGCTTCAGTTCTCTTTTGAGGGGACAATTCATTCCATGAAAGAAGGTGCAATTGTTTTTCCTGACGAACCGCTCATTCGGGTCGAAGGCACCATTATGGAAACACAGCTGGTCGAAACGGCCATCCTTAATTTTATGAATTATCAAACACTAATTGCAACAAAGGCTTCACGCATCAAGCAGGTGGCGCAGCAAGATACATTGCTTGAGTTCGGAACACGCCGTGCACAAGAGGCAGATGCCGCGATATGGGGTGCTCGGGCTTCTTATGTAGCAGGCTTCCATGCGACATCGAATATGCTGGCTGGTGAACAGTTCGGCATTCCTACAGCGGGTACACATGCCCACTCTTGGGTGCAGAGCTTTATGAGTGAACAAGAGGCATTCGATGTCTACGCAAGAGTATTGCCGGATCAAGTGACATTGCTTGTGGATACATTCGATACTCTGAATAGCGGCGTTCCTCATGCCATTAAGACAGCCAAGTGGCTGGAGAGTCAGGGCAAAAAAATGAATGCGATTCGTCTAGATAGTGGCGACCTTGCTTATCTATCCATTCAGGCCCGTCAGATGTTGGATGATGCTGGCCTACACTATGTGAAGATTGTAGCGTCGAATGATCTCGATGAAAATACCATCTTTAACCTGAAAGCGCAGGGAGCGCGGATTGACACATGGGGAGTTGGGACACAGTTAATTACGGCGTCGGATCAACCTTCACTGGGTGGTGTTTACAAGCTGGTCGAGCGTGAAGTGAACGGGGAAATGCTGCCAACGCTCAAGATCTCTGCTAATCCGGAAAAAGTGTCCACACCGGGCAAAAAAGAAGTCTACCGGATCATTGATCCGAAGCATGGTAAGGCGATTGCAGATTATATCTGTTACCCGGAAGAGGAGCAGCCACTCCAGGGTGGTCCACTCAAGCTGTTCAATCCACTCCATCCTTATCTGAAAAAGACAGTTACCCGTTATGAAGCAGTTAATATGCTGGAGCCGATTTTCGTCAATGGGCGCAAAGTATATGATCTGCCTACGCTGGATGAAATACGTGCATATCATAAGGAGCAATTAAACCTGTTTTGGCCGGAATACCAGCGGAAGCTGAATCCAGAGATTTACCGCGTGAACATCAGTCCTGCAGCATGGAATATGAAGCAAAAACTGATTGCTGAGCATGTAAAATCAACGGAAGAGTAAAAATTATAATCTGTAGATCATAGTATGAATACCATCAAGGAGGCGTGACCAGTAGAAATACTGGTTCTATGCCTCTTTGTTGTGATTCTGTTGCGAAACAATGGGAAGACAGGTGAATGATAGGTGAATGTGTGCTCTGCTTCATAGAAGCTTACCGAGTCGAGGTGTATACTCAGTTCGTAAGCAAGACTTCCATTGCATTCCGAGTCACTCTCCACACGTGACTGCGTTCAGCTCCCAGCGTAAGATGCCCTCTTTCATGACAAGGTGGTTAGTCACAAGGTGGACATCGAATAATTATTTCTCGGGAAAGCGCAGGAAACGCCAAATCCCGCCACGTTTTCGATCGGACTTCGACACAAGTGACCTCCTACCAGATCTGGTATATAAGATGGGGATTAGTGTTGTTTCAAACTCATGCCAGTAGGGGATGAAAGGTAGAGGAGGGATAATGCATATGGGATATCTGCTTGGACTACTATGGATTGCATTTATAGCTTATGCCATGTTTATGGCGCCTGGACAATCTCCAGGTAGTGATCCAGTTTTCAAAGAACTACTCACATTACGCAGTGACGAGCCATGGTTGTTGACCGTATTTTCATGGTTGGGTATTTTCCCGGCGGTGTATGCCTGCTTGTTGCTCAGAAAATCAGTAAAAGCCCGTGAGAATGAGCGTACACCAGCATGGCCTTTTGTACTGTTTTCATTCGGACTAGGCGCATTTGCATTGCTACCTTATTATGCTTGGAACTCGAATCTTCCAAAGAGGCATACGTATAATGACGTGCCATCCGCTAAACAACAGTCAAAGCAGAGGATCTCAAGAGTCGCGGGACATAAGCTGACCCATTCAGTCTTACTGGTCCTGACACTGGGAGCAGCATACTACGCAATAACTAAGGGGAATATAGAGCGTTTCGTAGAGGCGTTCAATCAATCCTCATTCGTACATATCATGACGATTGATTTTGTAGTCTTGACCTTTCTATCTACACTTGCAATCTTTCGCGATACCAGACTTACAGGACGCACAGCATATTGGACATGGGTAGGCTTGGTGCCGCTTGTAGGACCTATTATTTATCTGCTGACAGAACGACGAGAATAAGGAGATGATATGGATGAAAGAACAGTTTCAAGCCTACGTGATTCGCAAAGATGATCAAGAGAAGGTGACTGCCAATATAGAGCTACTGAAGAAAGAAGATCTTCCTAACGGTGATGTGACTGTACAAGTACATTATTCCAGTGTGAATTATAAAGATGGATTAGCTTCAATTGAAAAGGGCGGGGTCGTACGGAATTATCCCATGGTACCGGGAATCGATCTGGTCGGGACGGTTGAGGAATCGGTAAGCGGACGCTTTGCACCCGGGGATCGGGTAATCAATACAGGATTCGAATCCGGAGTCGCCCATTACGGTGGATACAGTGAATATGCTCGGCTTCGCAGTGAATGGCTTGTCGCTCTTCCACAAGGGCTGAGTGCGAAGGAAGCCATGGCGATTGGTACAGCAGGATTCACAGCAGCCCTGTCAGTAGATGCTTTGTTGCAGGCTGGTATAACACCTGAAGCAGGCAAAATTCTGGTTACCGGAGCAACCGGAGGGGTTGGAAGTATGGCCATTGCTATTCTTTCAAAGCTTGGTTTCCAAGTCACAGCGAGCACGGGCAAAAAACAGCAAGAGGAATCACTGCTTCGAAGTCTGGGAGCTGTTGAAGTAATTACACGTGAAGAAGCAGATGCTCCGGTCAGAGGAGCAATGGGCAAACAGGTGTGGGCAGGAATTGTTGATCCGACAGCAGGGCCCGCACTGGCAGAGCGATTGAAGTTGGTACAGTATGGTGGGGCAGTTGCCGTATCTGGACTAACGGGAGGGAATGATTTTGAATCAACGGTATTTCCGTTTATTTTGCGTGGTATTCAGCTGATTGGTATTGATTCGGTGTATTGTCCAATGGAGCGTCGAGAACGAATCTGGAACCTGCTCGGCGGTGATTGGAAACCAGATCGTGCACTTGCGCTGGGGGTTAAAGAAATTACAATGGAGCAATTACCAGATACATTATCAAACATTTTGCAAGGTGGAGCAGTAGGGCGTACGGTTGTGCGTGTCTCTTCCCAATTACCTATGGAATAAGATGCTTATCTCTTAGACATGCTAATTCTACCTGTGAGAGCCATAACGGAGTGGCTTATGGAAAGGAAGGATTGACATGTTCTTAGAGAAGGTATGGTTGAGGGTTGCGAAATGGAATGGGAAACGTAACATCGTCATCGGTGGATTGGTGATCTTGAGTGTGACAAGTCTTGGAGCTTGCTCGGCCTCATCTGTAGAACAGGAGCGAAAACTCTACAACGGTGAAGCCACTACGGAAGGCAATTTCAGAGCAAAGCAACAAGGACACGGGTTAAACGGCGCGTTAGTGAAAGAACTGACAACAGGTTTGTCTGATAGAGGTCTTAAGCTGATGCATAATATGTTTGAAGAGGATGGTCAAGGCGGTGTGTCTTATATGTTTTTATTAAATGGCAGTGCTAGACATATCGTCAAAATGCACGTCTATCCTGATGCCAGCGTTCGGTCTGCACAGATGGAGAATATGTATGGGGAACCTCAAGAGAATTCGGTTCTCGAGAACGCGCTAGGCAGAACGACAATCCGCAGCAAAGGTCACGTATCGCTTGTCTATTCTTCTTTCGGTGGAGAAAAAGATAAGTATGAACAAGATGTTTTGCAAGTATTCGAACAAGTGCTTCATCAACTAAGAGAGTATTGATATATGAAAAATGGAAACGAAGAACCCGTCTGAGATTCAGACGGGTTTGTATATTTCTCGCATGACATGACGCAGCTCAGGCAAAATAATGCGTTCCATGGCCAGCTTGACTGCACCGCGAGAGCCAGGCATAGAAAATACAGCTGTACGCCCAATCGTTCCAGCAACTGCCCGGCTTAGAATGGCTGCGGACCCGATGTCCTCGGTATAACTAAGATAACGGAATATTTCACCGAAACCCGGAAGTTCCTTATCCAGTAGGGAAGAAACTGCTTCATATGTAGTATCCCGAGGAGCGATGCCTGTACCCCCGCTAAGTAGCACCGCTTCAATATCATCGCGGACAGAAGCATCTTGTAAAATGCTTTGAATGAGCTCTGTTTCATCTGGTGTAATAATATAATCCATCACCTGGTAACCAGATTCGAGGAGCAGTTGATGCATCAACTGACCGCTGGCATCTGTTTCTTTGGTGCGAGTGTCTGAGACAGTGACAATCATGCAGGATACCTGTCGTGGAGCCTCCTGACGGTGCTGTTCAACTGAATTAGTCAATGCGAATCCTCTCCTTAAAATAACACTGTTCTCATAGCATAGATCATCATAGTAGATCAAGCAATACAGTTTTCGTCTCGGTGAAAAACGAGCATATTGCACACCCGTTGAAGGCTGGTGTACACTCGCTAGATAGACTTAGAGTTAGATTAGGTTACATGATGCGTGGAGAGGTGTGGGTAAGATGAGTAACATCAAGGAATCAAAACAAAGTATTCCTGTATATATTCTTTCCGGTTTTTTGGGAAGCGGCAAAACGACACTGCTCGTCAAGCTGATTGAACACTGGAAACAGCAAAATCTGCGTCCAGCTGTTGTGATGAATGAGTTAGGTGAAGTGAATCTGGATGGTCAGATTCTAGATGAGGAAGTACCTATGACGGAAATGTTAGGTGGATGTATCTGCTGTACCGTACGCGGTGACCTGGGACTGCAACTTGCTGACCTCGTTCAGGAAGAGTCACCGGATGTGATCGTCATTGAGGCGACAGGCGCAGCTAATCCGATGGAGATTTTGGATGCAGTAACAGAGACTTCTCTATATATGCGACTGGAATTAAAAAGCCTGATTACGGTAGTGGATGCAGCCCATTTGTCGGGTTTATACGAAGAACAAAAGGGGAAAACCTTCAAATTAATGCAAGAGCAGATTCGCTGTGCTTCGGTGCTTCTTTTAAATAAAACAGATCGTGTTCACGCGGAGCAACTTCAGGATCTGGAACAGCTTTTGAATAAGTGGAATGGGTTCGCCCCAGTGATCCTTACAGTCAAATGCCAAGTGGATATGGAACAATTGCTTCATAGCGGGGCTGAAGTTCACGTTCAGCAGTCCGTCACAACAGGTGACGAGTCCAGTCAGACTGGGGAACCTCATGTTCATACGGATACGTGCGGTACAGATGGATGCAGTCATCAACATAGTCAAGGTCAGCAAGGCGATCCTGCAGCTGATCACAACGGTCGTTCTTCCAAGCTGCATACGTCACATGAACATGTCATGGTGTATACGCATTATTTCAGCCAGCCGGTAAACAGCGAAGCCTTTGAGCAGCTTATAGCCAATTTACCGCGTGACGTATACCGGGCAAAGGGCATTCTATCGTTTAGTGACACGGCAAGCCGGTTCTGGTTTCAATATGCCTATCGTGAATCGGACTACATGAAAATAACACCACAAGGTGATGTGCCAAACGTGGCTGTGTTTATTGGTGAGCATTTTGACCAAACTGCCATTCGTGAACAATTGCTGGAATTGGAAGCGATAAAGCAAGACTAAATGGTTCAAAGATCCTCCCTGACGGGTATTAAGAAGCATAGCAAACTATGCCTGGGAGGTAACTTTAAATGACACAACAACAATACCAACAATGTATCGATGCTTGCCTGGAGTGCATGAATGCTTGCAATGTATGTTATATATCCAGTTTGAAAGAATATGATCTGGCGATGCTTCGGGATTGTATCCGTTTAAATCGTGAATGTGCCGAGATTTGTGCTTTTGCTGCACAAGCCATGACACGTGGAAGTGATTTTGTCGGTGAAATCTGTGAATTATGTGTTAAGGCATGTGAAGCCTGTGCAGCGGAATGTGGAAAACACGGGCATGATCATTGCCAAGAATGTGCTGAAGCTTGCCGCAAATGTGCGGAAGCTTGCCGTATAATGGCCGCTGTAGCCTAATCCGTTGCTTCGGAAATCACTGAACCGGATAGGTTGTCATCATATACATCAGTCCATCGCAATAACGGGTTGCCAATTCATGCCAGGATATGTATAATGATCTGAAATGAACGCAATTTAGGAATATCAGTGATCGGGAGAGTAACCCAGATTCAGCCATGACAGCGAACCGGGACAGGTGTAAGCCGGTATGTGATGATCTGAGTGAACCGCACCCGTGAGATGGTTATCCGAAGCCATGTACACAATTTTTTGTTGTAGTACAACTTATGGATTTGAGGGTAATCCGGCTAGCAACCGTTACTTGCGCCGAGCGGATCAGTTATTTCTGGCATGTAGCTTATGCATATCAGTTAAGCTGTTCACTTAGAGTGGTACCGCGGGAACTGTACATCACAGCTCTCGTCTCTTGTTTGAAGAGACGAGGGCTTTTTTGTGTTTAGAATACACGATATACCCATCGAAAAAGGAGTGTTAGATGTGTTATTGAACCATGCTGCGAGTGTCATTGCACCGTTCACCAATCTTACAGAGGAAGAAATATTGAGTTTACTGGAAGTTCCTCCGAAGGCAGAGATGGGGGACGCGGCATTTCCTTGCTTTTCACTGGCTAAATCGTTAAAGAAAGCACCTGTCATGATTGCTGACGAGATTGCTGCTGGTTTGCAGGCCTCAGGTGTAGATGCCTCTGCCGCAGGAGCTTATGTGAACATTCGTTTTGATCGATATGAGTATGCACCACAACTACTTGATGAGCTGAGCAGAGAAACTTTTGGCAAACTGGAGCTGGGTCAAGGAGCACGCGTTGTGATTGACATGTCCTCGCCGAACATCGCGAAGCCTTTTGGTATTGGGCATCTGCGTTCAACTGTCATTGGAGCAGCTTTGTATCGCCTCTACAACGAGGCGGGCTATACTTCGGTTAGTGTGAATCATCTGGGAGACTGGGGAACCCAGTTTGGCAAGCAAATCGCGGCATATAAGCGATGGGGGAATGAAGTAGAACTGCTGGCCGATCCGATCCGTAATTCGCTGGAGCTGTATGTTCGTTTTCATGAGGAGGCAGAGAAAGACCCGTCTTTGGAGATCGAGGCCCGAGATTGGTTCCGTAAGCTGGAGCAGGGAGATGAAGAAGCACAGCGCTTGTGGGCCTTTTTTGTCAAAGTTAGTATGCAAGAGTTCGATCGGATGTATGCACGGTTAAATGTGGAGTTTGACCACATTCTGGGCGAAAGCTTTTACAATGATAAAATGGGTGCAGTTGTCGAGGAACTTCAAGCTAAAGGGCTGCTGGAGGAAAGTGATGGCGCACTTGTCGTACGTCTGGATGAGGAGAATATGCCGCCTTGTCTCATTATTAAGAAAGACGGTACAACCATTTATCCTACCCGTGATTTGGCGACAGCGATCTATCGTCATGATGTGATGCAGGCCGATCGCTTGATATATGTGGTTGGCGGTGAGCAGAAGCTTCATTTCAGTCAAGTGTTTAGTGTACTGTCTAAAATGGGGTATGCATGGGCAGCTGCTTGTGAACATATTCCGTTTGGCTTGATGCGATTTGAAGGGCGGAAGATGTCAACACGCCGGGGAAAGGTTGTTTTTTTACAGGAAGTGCTAGATGAAGCTGCTGCTCGAGCCCTGAACATTATAAAGGAGAAAAATCCGAATCTGGAGCAACCGGAGCAGGTGGCAGAAGCCGTTGGTGTGGGGGCCATAATTTTTGGTGATCTGCGCAATAATCGGATGAATGACATCGATTTCTCCCTTGAAGATGCAGTGAGCTTTGAAGGTGAAACGGGTCCATATGTGCAATATACTCATGCCCGGATTCAAAGTGTACTCGCCAGAGTCGCGGATACATCGCTTGAGGAACGGGATACTTCGGTGGACGTGATGGGCAATACTGTCGCAGGTGGAGAAGGGGATGATGGGGTTCCTTGGAATGAGAAGGGTACAGAGGAGACCGCTGCGATTCATGTCGGTGACACGTCATGGGCGCTGCTGAAATTGCTGTGCGATTACCCTACTTATCTGGAAAAAGCAGTGCTCCGCAACGAACCTTCGGTCATTGCCAAGTATACGATCGATGTTGCTCAAGCATTTAATCGCTTCTACCATGCTGAGCGGATTGCTGATGCACCGTCTGACATCAAAGCTTTTCGTGTGAGACTAGCACAGCACACCGCCACAAGATTAGCTTATAACTTGTCTCTACTGGGCGTGCAGGCTCCAGAGCGGATGTGACCTATGGTTAGAATGCGAAAAAACGTCAACCAAGGTGCCCCAACCTTTAATGCTATTGGACATAGCGGTGTGTCTCTGGATCAAGTGAGCAAATATTTTGGCAAGATCAAGGTATTGGATCAAATTAACGTCGATATTGATGCAGGTGAGTGTGTTGTACTGGTCGGTAAAAATGGGTCAGGCAAAAGTACGTTGCTGCGTATATTGGCTGGAGTTTTACTGCCTGATAGCGGTACAGTGGGAAAAACGAAGAGTACTCATATGTACGCCTCGGATGTTCTCCCGCGCTTACCATTCACAGCCGAAGAGTATCTATCTCATATGGGGCGCATCTGTGGCATCGATTCCAAGCGGTTACGCCAGCGGATACAAGAGTTGAGTAACCTCCTATCTCTGGATAGCGCAATGGATCAGAAGCTCCCATTTTTATCGAAAGGCACGTTGCAAAAGGTAAACTTGATTCAGGCTTTGTTACCCGGTCCAGGCGGATTGTTACTGCTCGATGAGCCTCTGTCGGGTTTGGACATTTCAGCTCAGGAGGCACTTACAGCTTTGCTTGAACAGTGGAAACAAGCAGGTACAACGATCATCACGATCTGTCATGAACCTAAACTGGTAGAACGCGTGGCAGATCGTGTCCTCTTACTACGGGGAGGATGCATATCCAGACAATGGACTCGAGAAGAATTGCTTTTGTACACCGGTCCATCCGTTGTTCACATTCAAGGGCGAAGTCTGACGGAACAATCAACTCATGCGATCTCTAAACTGGAAGAGCAAGATGGGGTTCTATCTGTTACTTCTCATCCCGATTCTTCTCATGTACAAGAGGTTTGTTGGGCGTGGAAAGTTGCAAGCTATGCTTCAGACCAGATTCTTCGTGCTATTCTAGAAGCAGGGGGTTCCATCATTTCAGTACAGCAGGACCAGTCTTCACTTCGAATGGAAAGTCTGCTGGAGGAGGAAGCGTGATGTATTTTTTATGCCGATACTTATTACAGCATCATCTTCGTTCACAACGATTTTTTGCACCAATGGTCATTTATGTGACTACAGTGATGTTGTTCTACTCCTATAAACCTAATCCGATTGCAGACAGTTACAGTTTTACCGCCATGTTATTATTTGGGGGAGCAGCCTGGCTGGGATTAATGGTCATGAATACGGAGCCTTCGGGGCAGATCCAATTACTCATTGTTCATACGGGGAGCAAGCGGAAAATTGCAGTAGGTCAGATGATATGTGCCTGGATTATGGCGTTATCCCTCACTGTATTTACAGTAGGGTATCCTGTTTTATTCGGAATGTTTAACCGGCATCCTACTGCTAACGAATGGATCATAACTTGGTCTGGACATTTGACTTTATCTTTGCTTGGCATCAGTATCGCGGTGTTTTTCCAGAAATCATACATATCGAGATTTAGCCGCAGTATGCCCGCGCTGATTATTGTGTTAATCCTTTCATTTATACAGGTATCCCTGGCCGAGAAATTGCCAGAAGCGCTGCGCTGGATTGCAGGCATCTTACCGCCTGCCATTTATCTTGTGCAAGAAATGATGAACACGGAAACGATGATGCTGTCTTCATATTTTGGCATCGTATTATGGAATATGGTCTACGCTGTGGTGTTACTAATCATTCATTTTGGATGGGTGAATCGCAGGGAGATCCGTAGTTAACCGCTGCCCTTTCCAGCAACTTGAATGTTGCTTGCGCTTTGGTTACGATAGAAGCATAATAAACAGTCAGGACGCACGGATGGAAAGGAGCGCTCGCATATGCAGAACACGGATTTCCAGAATGGTTTCATGCTGGAGAGCGAACACTCCAAAGAATTGTTTGCCTATTATGGATTGGCCGTATATTATGGACAGGCAATGGAGCAACAACTGGTTAATCTGATCTTGCTAACCAAAATGTCTCAGGGCAAAGCGATGTCCGAGGAAGAGTTAGAGGAGCTGTACGAACGTAAAATGAGCAGTTCACTGGGACAGCTGATCCATGAGGCACGTCACCATATTACCTTTTCAGAAGAAGACATAATTCGATTGAATGAACTATGGCAGCAGCGAAATCGGATTGTGCATCATTTTTCAAAGAACGCATTCATGAAACCTTTAGTCCGGAAGGACGGACACGGATGATCAAAGAATTGAGTGATTTCAAAGAACGTGCGCAGGAACTGGAGGTTACGCTCCACCAGTATACGAGTGAATGGATAGCAGAACTGGGATTAAATGATGAGTCAGCTGAAGCGTGGGCTGCGCTGGAACGAATGCAAGCTGCGATTTTTCAAGAACCGTACCCGGATGAGACAAAATGAATAGTAGTCGGCCCGTTAAACGCAGCAGTATGACTCGAACCAAACGTCGAGTGCTGCTAGCTGTTGTATTTATAACTATATTCTTCATCATTTGGACAGGGATCACAGTGCAAGGCATTCTCTCGTCTATGCATGAAAGTTCAAGTAGATCCTCGGATGCGGCTATTGTGCTAGGTGCTGCAGTGGAGGGAGAGGATCCATCCCCGGTATTTCGTGAACGGATTGAGCAAGCTATACGATTGTATACATCGGGAAGGGTGGATAACCTTATTTTTACAGGTGGCTCCAGGAATGTAGCTGTACCTGCAGAAGCGCATGTAGGACGGAAGTACGCTATTGAGCATGGGGTGAGACCCGAGCACATTCAGATAGAGACCAAGTCTATAACAACCCAAGAGAATCTGGAATATTCGCTCGAGATCGGGAATAGGGAAGGTTACCGTACGTATACGATAGTAAGCGATCCGTTGCATATGAAACGTTCTATGAAAATGGCAACAGAAATGGGCATGGACGTTGTCCCCTCACCAACACAGACCACTGCGTACAAGAGCTGGAGTACCCGAATTCCTTTTCTTATCAGAGAAACGGTGATGTATATGGCGTACACAATAAAAGGCTGGAATTAAATACAACAAAACATTCCCTATCTCAATAGAAAACCCGCCCTGACAGGAACCCGAAGGTTACTGTGTAGGGCGGGTTATTTGTTATTTTTATACCGCAATGTAACGACACCACGACTGAACTTAACTACAGGCAGAGCTGCTAAAGGTTACAAGTTTCCTCCTGCCAGTGATGCCGAAGCAGCGCTAAAGGCATCCCCTGAACGTGTCGAACTATCAATAATCGCTCCATCTTGAGCACCTTGCTGCAACTGATACATTTTAAAGTAACGGCCTTTCAGTTCCATCAATTCCTCATGCGCACCTTGCTCCACAATTCGTCCACGATGCAGTACTAGAATCTGATCTGCTGAACGTATTGTTGACAGACGGTGAGCAATGATGAAGGTCGTGCGTCCTTTTTTGAGGACTTCGAGTGCGTTCTGAATCAATGCTTCCGTTTCGGTATCAATGTTGGCAGTCGCTTCGTCCAGAATAAGGATCGCCGGATCGAAAGCGAGTGCGCGTGCAAATGAAATCAGCTGTCGCTGTCCAGCAGACAATGTGCTGCCTTTTTCGACGACGGGTTCGTCGAAGCCTTGGGGCAGATGTGCCAGAATACGCTCTGCACCAACATCACGCAAAGCCTGCTCAATTCGTGCCCGGGAGATTTTCTCATCACCCAGACTCACATTAGAAGCAATGGTACCTGTGAACAGATATGGATCTTGCAGTACGATACCCATATGCTCCCGAATCCACTGTTTAGGTAATTCCTTGACGTTCTGTCCGTCAATCGTAATCTTGCCTTTTTGCGGATCATAGAACCGGAACAGCAGGTTGATGATGGAGCTTTTACCGGAACCCGTATGACCCACGAGAGCGACAGTTTGACCCTGCGACGCTTTGAAAGAGATATCGTTTAATACGTAATCTTTTTTATATGCGAAGGACACATTGTCAAAGATCACATTTCCTTTGTATCTCGGCATCGACCCGTCCGTAACCGGTTCTCCTTTTTCATCCATCAGCTCAAATACACGACCGGCGGAGACAAGGGAGGAATCCAGATTCGCCAGCTGGTTCACCATACCGATGATCGGCTGGAACAAACGACCCAGAACATCGACAAAGGCATACAGCACACCGAGAGAAATAATACTTGTGCCCGTTATGGCCCCTGCCCCGAAATACCACAGCACCACGGCAAAGGCGATATTCCGTAGCACATTCACCAGGTTATGAGAGGTAAAAGCATTCAGGTTCAGCATCTTGTTCTGATGTTTCATATAGTCTTCATTCAGCTCTTCGAATTCTTGTCTAGTCTGTTTCTGACGGCGGAATACACGAATGATGGACATGCCCTGAATGGATTCATTAATGATCGCATTAATCTCACTCAGTCTGGAGCGAATGATCGTGTTGTAACGGGTAGCGAACTTGCGATAGAGCACAATCCACGCAATGAGCATCGGTACAACGAAGAGTGAGATCAGACCGAGACGAACATCGAGCAGGAAGAGAGCGACATACACCCCTGTAATCGTAATGATGCCTGAGAAAAAGTTGGATAGAACCGCCACGAACAAATCTTTGACGGCCTCGGTATCATTGGTCACCCGTGATACGACCTTACCTGCGGGCAGGTTATCAAAAAAGTTCACGGGCAGACGCTGAATGTGTGCATACACATCGTTGCGAAGCCGCTGAATGACCTTGTTGGCAGAGGATTGCAGCCAGAAGGTTTTACCGAACTCCATAATAACGGAGATCACCAGAAAGATCAGATAATACACAATCAATTGATAGATGCTGGGCATCTCGGGTTTGTAAAAGGCAAAGAGTTCACCGGCGGACAGCGGCACCGCCGCGTATTGTGCCACGACTTCGCCTGCACGAGTCACCGTCAAGGTTCCGTTCGCATATGACCGATCACCGTCAGGAGCACTCACGGGCTCGTTGACGAAGTAAAAGCTTTTGCCGGCTTGCAGTACGCGCACCTCGGCTCCTTTACTCTCTTCTGGTTCAAATAAACCTTCACGTTTATAGTTTTTTCCTTGATACACGGCGGCTTCTTCCGAAGCGGACGTTTCATAAAATGGTTGCTCAATCGCAAGCAAATGATTATCAATCATGGATTTGGCGATGAAGGGCCCAGCGAGTTCAGCTGCAACACCAATCGTCAGCATGATTAAGGCAGCGATGAACGTGCCTTTTGCTTTCAAAGCATATTGAAGCAGCCTTTTACCTGTATTGGACTTCAATGCGTTGACCTCCTATGTGGACAGATTGGACTCAACCTGTTGCCGTTCATATTGTTCACGGTACCAACCGTTCTTGGCTAGCAATTCCTGATGAGTACCTTCTTCCGTAATTTTACCGTGCTCCAGGACGATGATCCGATCAGCATGTTCAATAGCAGACAAGCGATGAGTCGAGATCAGTGTTGTTTTGCCAGCACGTTTGTTGCGAATATTGTCAATGATTTTGGCTTCCGTGCGCGCATCCACAGCAGACAGAGCATCATCGAGAATGAGGATGTCCGGATCAGCGATAAAGGCCCGAGCCAGAGATACCCGCTGTTTTTGTCCACCTGACAAAGCAATGCCTTTCTCACCTACGAGAGTATCGAGACCGTCAGATAACGTTCCGAGATCACCGTCAAAGGCAGCGGTACGAATCGCTTCCATAATGACCTCATCGGAAGCATTCGGTTTACCGAATTGAATGTTCTGACGAACTGACTTGGAAAATAACACTTGTTCTTGTGGGACATAACCAATCCAGCTGTGAAGATCATCTTTGGCAATGTCCTCAATCGAATGACCCGAAATGCTCAGTGTACCTGATCCAGCAGGGTATTCGTGCAGCAACTGTTTCAGTAAGGTGGATTTTCCGCTTCCGGTGCGTCCTACAACACCTAGGGTCTGCCCACGCTTGAGGGTAATATTGATGTGACTGAGATTATCTACTGTAGAGGTTGGATAACGGAATGTTAAATCGTTCATTACGATTTCATCCGGCTGCGTAATAGAAACAGGGTTTTTGCTGTCCTGCACCGCAGGTTCTACGGATAACGTTTCGTTAACCCGATCCAGAGAGGCGCTACCGCGCTGCATCAGATTAATTAACTCCCCAATGGCAAACATCGGCCAGATCATCATCCCCAGATACATGTTGAACGATACGAGGTCCCCCAGGGTGATTTCATTGTGGAAAACAAGATAAATGCCATAGGCCAGTGCAATCACATAACTTAGTCCAACGAATAGTCGAATGGTGGGTTCAAACAGGGCATCCATCCGGGCGACAGCAAGGTTTTTGCGATATACATCTTCCGTGACGTCTGCGAACCGTTTCTCATCCAGACGCTCCTGAACGTACGCGCGTACAACCCGGATACCTGCAATGGACTCCAATACTTGATCGTTCATATCGCCGAAGGCATCCTGTGCCAATGTGTAACGTTGATGTACAGCCTTACCATAGATCATCATGGCGATGGCGATAAAAGGAAGGGGCAGTACAGCAGCTAAGGTTAACTTCCAGCTGACAAGGAAACCCATGGCGAACAGTACGGTTAAGAGAAATGCTGTTGAGTCTGTTAAGGTGAGCATACCGAAACCTGCAGTTGTCGCAATGGAACGAAGATCATTGGTAGCTCGGGCCATAAGATCTCCAGTTCTGTTTTTTTCAAAAAAGGGCGGCGTCATCCGCAATAAGTGATCCATAAAGCGGGAGCGCAGTAACCGTTCTACAAGGTTGGCTCCGCCAAACAATTTGTGCATCCATATGTACGTGATCAGATAGATGATGATTACTGTGCCGAGAATAAGTAAAATGTAAAACGTTAAAGAAGTGCCGGTAATGGAGCCGCGTACGATTTCGTCGATGGCGTTCCCCAAAAGGCGCGGGGGCAGCAATTCAGCAATGCCCACAAGGATGAGCAAAATGACACCAATCAGGTATCGTTTGCGTTCCAGCCTGAAGAACCAGGCTAGATTTTTAAGTACAGAGAACAAGTGTGATCCCTTCCTTTCGATTTCCCAAAAATGTAGAATTTCGTTCAAAATGACAGTAAAGCGTAACAAAACCCACTTCAGACCACAAAAAAAGACACACCGCACGCAGGCGGTATGTCTTGATTCTTCATACGGCAGCATGACTCCGAGAGCAGAGCCGCCGCCGTACATAAGATATTTGTGAGCGAACTTCACAGGAGTCTGATAAAAAAACGACACCTGAAGTATGCTGTCTTATGAACGGATAAATGATTTCGGGGATACTCCGGTATTTAATTGTGTGTGCATATGAACCAGCTTATGTCTGTTAAACACCGTAATCACCCTTTCTCGTTTAATGGAAATAAATGCAATGTAGACCTCGTATGTTTGCATCTTACCACCGCATTTTACAATCTGTCAAACATTTTTCACAATTTAATATGTCTCCAGTTGAATGACAAGTTTGAATTCAAGTCGCTGTAACGATATGATGTAACATATATATAAAAGGAGCTGACATCATATGAGTACCATACATGTATCCGAACAAGCAGCTAGCTGGTACAAAAGAGAGTTGAACCTGAATGAAGGAGACAGTATCCGCTTTTTTGCTCGTTACAGCTCTGGCGGTGGTCTGCATCCGGGTTTCTCGTTGGGCATCGCTGTAGAAAAGCCTAACCATCCTGCGGATCAAACCGAAGTGTCTGGCATTCAATTTTTTATGGAAGATCATGACTACTGGTATTTGAAGGGGCATCGGCTTCATGTGGATGTCGTTGATGAAGGCCAAGATATTGAATATCGTTACACAGAGGTGTAATAAGATCCGTCTGTTTATAGGAGGAGGGATGAGGGGTGGATTTGCCAGCACGAGATATAGGCCAATATATTGCTAAAAGTGCACATATTGTCGTCAAAGCCGCTATCATAGCCGCGAATGAACAGGATGAGTTGCTGCTCATTCAGCATGCGGAACAAGGGGAATGGCGATTGCTCATTGGAAATATGCGTCCTGGCGAGACAATTGAAGAGGCAGCCCATCGTGAACTCTGGGAAGAGACGGGATGGAAGGCGGAGCAGATGCATTTCGAAGCGTTGTACTCTGGTCCGGAGCTACGGCAGATACATGCCAATGGGGATGAGGAATACGATGTTATTGCCTTGTTCAGAACTCGAATTATTCAGGATCATCTCGTCCAAACTCGGGTGAACAGTGATGCCGGGTTGAAGTTTTTTGACCGAAATGCATTACCTCCTATGAATGAAATAAGCAAGATGTTACTAACCCAATCGGGTTTAAGATCTTAAGGTTGGAAGAGTAGATTCTGTAATACCACAAAGACCTCGACTACTACGATAAAGTAGAAGTCGAGGTCTTTTGGCATGTGCGTTTGTTGAACTACATTGAACTATACTTGATCCAGTGGCTCATCATCCATTGCAAAGTCAAAATCATCAATATCAAACACTTGTACAGGCGTTTCGGATTCAATGATTCGGGCAATCAATTCCACTTGATCGGTCAAGATCGGAATGCCCAGACGTTGGGATGTAAGAATGAGTTCTGTCTCGATCGGGTCAAAGTACTCTCCATATTGTGCTGTATCCATCGCGTTAACAATTGTAATCGATACTTGGTTGCCAAACAAAATGGAAGGGCTTTTTGCCCACGGCACCGATAAGGCACGTTCAATTTTCTTTTTGTTCAACGGCTCCTCAAAATATGAGATCAATTCATTGATTTTAGATTTAACGTGCTGGTCATCTGCCGGATTGTCCATCATGGGATCAGCACTACTCTGAAACTCATATAGTTCAAGGATGGTGGTATAAGGAACGATATATTCCACAGGCGCCGGCGGCGCAAGTAATTGACCGTAGATTGCCACCATCACGGCTTCGGTAACAAAGAGACGTGACATGGTTCCTGAATCCTCCTGAGGACGATAAACGTCGTGAAGTACTGAATGAATTCATCTGACAAGGAGAGAAAGATGTTCATTCCTGCTGTAGATGCATGTGCCTGTTTGCTTGAATAGAAGTATAGCACACAACGGTGGGAAATACAGCCAGTTAGCAAAAGCGAACATGCGATCATTGCTATTCAGGATTTGCCTAGCAGTAAGGACAGGATGCCTGCTGCAATGAGAGGCCCTACAGGTACACCTTTAAACAATGCAACACCAAGAACCGTACCGATCAACAAACCTGCGACGACTGTAGGCTGTGTGCTCATCAGTGTAGCCCCGCGTCCACCCAGATACGCAACAAGCAATCCAACGCCGATCGCGAGCAGTGACTTCCAGTGCAAGAACGATTCACCGATAGTCTGCAGACTCATTTTCCCACTGGCGAGAGGTGCCATAACACCAATGGTCAAAATGATGATACCCAGCGTGAGCCCGTATTTTTCAAGCCAGGGGAACGCTTCATTCAGGTTCAGCACACGGAGCAACAGTAAAAATACCATTGCAACAGTCACTGGTGTATTGCTGCTAATGATACCGAGCGCCGCGAACACAAGCAGCAGGAGGGAGGTCATGTCCATCGACTTCATTGCTCCTCAGACCGAGCACGTTTTTTGCTAATGATGTGTTCAGCAATGTAACGTCCGTGCCAGCGTCCTGACTCGATAAACACTTCATTGGCATTGCGCCCGGAAGCGATAACGCCTCCCACATAAATGCCGGGTACACTGCTCTCCATTGTCTGTGGATCGTATAACGGTTTATCCATGTCCTCTGACATTTTTGCGCCTATGGAAGTGAGTAATTTACGATCTGGCCTGAATCCGGTCATTGCGAGCACAAAGTCATTCTCCAGTTCGCTCTCCGATCCATCTGCATGAACGATACGAATCGAATCATCCAGAATCTCATTGACACGTGAACCGAGATGCAGTGTGATGTGATTTTTCTGAACCATACTTTCGAATAACGGACGAACCCAAGGTTTGATATGCTCAGACAGACCCGTACCGCGGTAGACCATATCGATATGAGCACCCACGCGGACAAGCTCCATAGCGGCATCAACGGCTGAGTTACTTCCACCAATGATGGCTACACGTGTGTTGGTGTAAGGATGAGCCTCGCGGAAGTAATGCGTAACTTTGTCCTTGTCTTCACCCGGGATGCCGAGGTAATTCGGATGATCGAAATAGCCGGTAGCCACGATGACATGACGTCCTTGATATACGATCGTTTCTCCGCGCCGATTCACCGTATGTACCTCGAAGGTGCCGTCTTCTTGGCGCTGGATCTCACGGGCTTCCTCATAATTATGAACACGCAGGCCGAAATGTTCGGCTACTTTGCGATAATAGGCAAGTGCTTCATAACGAAACGGCTTGTCATTTGGGGTGCTGAAAGGTACGTTTCCGATTTCAAGCAGCGCTGCTGTACTGAAGAACTGCATATGTGTCGGATAAAGGTAGATCGATTGCACGATATTGTGTTTCTCAATAATGACAGCGGACAATCCCACCCGCTCACATTCAATGGCAGCGGACAGACCGCATGGTCCTCCGCCAATAATGATGACATCTTCCATGTTCTTAATCCTCCTTCATTACAAACAATATAATCCTACCGTAAATAACACATCAATGCCAGTTCTGACGCGGAAGGCAATGCGGTAAAAATCATAAATGATTTGAATTGACTTAGAGAGGATTAAAGACTAATATCAAATTAGATAATCATCTAATTAAATGTGAGGTGTACAATGATGCAGCTGGAGAAAATTGTGGCCTATCACAAAGCTTTAGCAGATCCAACCCGGCTTCGTATGCTTCTGCTACTGTCCGAAGGAGAATTACATGGACAAGCGTTGGCGGAGCGTCTTAATCTGTCGCAACCAACCGTGACACATCATGCAGCCAAGTTGAGAGGAGCTGCGCTCATTCAAGAGCGACGAGAGAAGAATACGGTTTATTTTACCTTGAACCCTTACTTTATTCGTGAATATGCGCAGGCATCGGTTGATTTTATATTCAAAAGAAAGGAGCAGTCCGATATGTCTGACGTTAACGAGAGCCTTAAAGCGTCCATCATGAGGAATTTTTTCTCCAAAGACGGGAGGCTTCGTCAGATTCCTGCACAGTATAAGAAAAAGCTGGTTGTGCTTGAATATTTGGTGGAGCATTTAGAGTTTGGGCGCAAGTACAGCGAGAAGGAAATCAACGCGTTTATTCAGAACTATCATGAGGATTTTGCAACCCTTCGTCGGGAGTTTATTATGCATCAGTTCATGTATCGCGAAGACGGGGTATATGAGCTGAATCCGCGAGAAATGTGGACGAGATGGGATCAGGTAAAATAAAAGGAAGTACGGGTACCAATAAGAACGGGCTTGACAAACGCACAGAAGACTGTGTAACATGATGGCATATTCTACAAAGGAGGCGATGTTCATGACAAATCTAACGGCATTATACGTGGAATTGAATAAGAACAGCGTCTCCGGAACGGATCAAGGTATATCGATTTTGCTATAATTGGGTAGAGATACTCATTTTTGCTGAACGATAATTAGACCTTCAGACAAAGTCACGGGTGACGTACCTGTGGCTTTTTTGTGTGCCAATTAGGGAGTTTCAGAGCCGGGATAACGGAGGAAGAGTTTGAGAACACGTTATTCACTGTGCTTGGGGGCTTCCCTTCATTCGGATAACTACGAATTTCCGCGGGTATGAAGACATACTCGTGGCTTTTTTGTTTGGATCTGTAAACGGAGATGCAGGGTGGATTCGTGAATTCGAATGAAAAGAACGATAAGAATTAGCAACATCTTTTAACTTGAAAACGTGAACGAATTAGGAGGGATTTTTATTTTAAATCAACGTACTGAAAAGATTGGTATTGAACACTATGGCTGGACAGCTGCCTGGGAGAAGCGGTGGTCTGACGAACAACTTGAACTGACATCCAGACAACCTGCCAGAATTATTGCCGATCACGGGCATATGCAGCGTCTAATTACCGCAGAAGGAGAATGTTGGGGCAAAGTGTCAGGAAGAATGAGGCACGATAACTTGGAGACAGGAATTGCACCCGCTGTGGGCGATTGGGTGGCGGTGGCACACGAACCAGGAGAGGAAGCGATTATTCATCACCTGTTACCACGTCAGAGTCGTGTATCCAGACAGGCGGCTGGACCGGTTACCAAGGAACAACTCATTGCTGCAAACGTAGATACCCTGCTAATCGTCGCTGCGCTTAATCATGATTTTAATCTCAGGAGACTTGAAAGATATGTGTTAATGGCCTGGAATGGCGGTGTAAGACCCGTTATCGTTCTGAGTAAAAGTGATCTGTGTGACGATGTGCAAGAACGAATCGGTCAGGTGGAGGGCATTGCACCTGGAGTGGAAGTACTGGCGATCTCTGCGGTAGAAGGTGAAGGGAAGGAACGGCTGGAGAACTATTTACAGCCCGGTATAACCGTGGCACTCACAGGCTCTTCCGGCAGCGGCAAATCTACACTGGTCAACTGGATGATGGGTAAGGATGTGCAGATTACGCAAGCCGTTCGAGAAGGGGACAGTCGGGGCAGACACACAACAACTCACCGGGAGATGTTTGTGTTACCGCAGGGAGCTGTGTTGATCGATACGCCGGGGATGCGCGAACTTCATCTCTGGGATGAAGGAGAAGGAGGCCTTTCACAGGCTTTTGGTGAAATTGATGAACTGGCTGGTGCCTGCAGATTTATCGATTGCACTCATACGAAGGAACAAGGCTGTGCAGTGAAAGAGGCAATTGATAAAGGTGAACTGGATAAGAAGAGATTGAATAATTTCTTGAAGATGCAGAAAGAACTGCAATTTCAGCGGCGTAAGGAAGAATTCGCATCGAGGAAGCGAACAGCATCAAGCAAACCAGCCAAAACGCGCAAGCCGAAGCATGCCCGCCGGGGTAACGATTGGGAACAGGACTGATACTGATATGAGCCGGGGCATCGCCATCTATCTTGCATAGGATAGGGCAGGAGGGGATGTCGTGATGCCGAATTACAGAATCATTGTGGACTTGTCCGACCATATGTTGTATCTCCTAGATGGAGATCAAGTGGTGAAGGGGTATCCGGTTGCCATAGGCAAAATGCTTACCAGTACGCCAAGCGGAGAGTTTGCAATCATTAATAAACAAGAGAATCCTGGGGGGCCTTTTGGCGTACTCTGGATGGGTCTGTCCAAACCTCATTATGGCATTCATGGAACCAACGAACCTTCGTCCATTGGTAAATCCGTGTCGCATGGCTGCATACGTATGTATAATTCAGATGTACTGGATCTGTCCTCTAAGGTATCTGTTGGAACCCGAGTTACGATCCGGCCGTAGGCCGGATTATATTTTTCATCAAACGACAAGTGATGGATTAACTACCCGATTAAATGTGGAAGGTATATAGCCTTAGAGAGTAAGGGAGTAGAATGCGATGAACATCAGACGGGCTCTTGATCGGGATGCACAAGGTATCGCATATGTACATACAGAGAGCTGGAAGACAACATACCGGGGAATCATGCCAGATTATGTTTTAGATCATTTGACTACAGAGTCCCGATTACCTCAGTGGGAGCGGCAATTACGCACTGGCGAAAAAGATCAGATTTTGGTCGTCGCTGAGGATCGATATGGGGAGATTGTCGGTTTTGCCTGTGGAGGTAAGGAACGTGAAGGTAAATTGCCCTATGATGGTGAAATATACGCTATTTACTTATTGCAGTCGTATCAGCAGTCTGGGATAGGCAGACAACTCGTTAAAAGAGTGGTTCGTCACCTCCAGATGTGCGAGATCGGAAACATGGTCATTTGGGCTTTGGAGCGAAATCCGGCGTGCCGCTTTTATGAAAAAATGGGCGGTATACCTGTGCATAAACAATGCATCCGTATTGGGGATATAGATCTAGCTGAGATCGCTTATGCCTGGTCTGATTTAACTTCTTTTGATAGGTAATTCACTTTCCCCAGTCGTGCAAGCCCGAATCGCATTCAGGTTTTCATTATACGTTTGCCGACCTTCGAACAAGGTTAATGAATGAGACATCGTTTTTTTATGTACATTCTAATCTGAAGAACGGAGGCGTGCGTAATGACATTAGTGGAAAACCAACATAAAATGGGAACCTGGACGAAACAGTATATAGCTGGCAAGTGGGTGGAAGGTTCAGGTGAGAAAATGCTGGAGAACATAAACCCGTATACAGGTGAAGTCATCGCTACCTGGCGTTCTTCCAGTCAAGATGATATTGATCAGGCATATGAGTCTGCTAAAAAGAGTGCAGAGGAATGGAGTGCAACCTTGCCATCCGTTAAGGAAGGCGTATTACGTCAAGTATCGTCCCTGATGGACGAACGAAAAGAAGAGATTATTCAGCTCCTCATTACGGAATCAGGTAGCACCCGAATTAAAGCTGAAGCAGAATTTGCCGCAGCGAAGCGTATTGTGGACGAATCATCTTCTTTTCCTTTTCGAATGAAGGGGGAACTGCTTCCTTCTAACACCCCGGGCAAAGAAAATCGGATAGTCCGTGAACCTAAAGGTGTCATCGGTGTTATTGGACCCTGGAATTTCCCGTTGCATCTATGTTTGCGTTCCGTCGCACCAGCGATTGCGCTGGGCAACGGTGTAGTTATCAAACCGGCTTCGGATACCCCGATTACAGCAGGTTGGTTAATTGCTGATCTATTTGAGCAAGCGGGTCTGCCTGAAGGTGTACTCAATGTTGTAGCGGGAAGTGGCAGCGAGATTGGAGATTATTTTGTAGCACATCCCATCCCTAAGGTGATCTCGTTCACAGGCTCCACGGAAGTAGGGAAAGGCATTGGAAAACTGGCGGGTGAACATCTCAAAGAAACTGCACTGGAACTTGGCGGCAACAATGCTATGATCGTTCTGGAAGATGCGGATATCGAACATGCAGCACAGGCAGCTGTATTCGGGAAGTTCCTGCATCAGGGTCAGATCTGTATGGCGCTGAACCGCATTATTGTGCATGCTGATATATACGACGAGTTTTTGAAATCTTTTGTGAGCAAAACAAAAAACATACAAGCTGGAGATCCGTCTGATGAGAAAACACTCGTAGGTCCGCTGATCCGTAAAAAGGAAGTGGAACGCCTGCTTGAATTGGTGGAACAAGCCAAAGATGAAGGGGCGCAATTATTGCTTGGCGGTACGCATCAGGAAGGTGTGCTCATGCCAACAGTGCTTGCAGACGTGAAACCGGAACAGGATATTGTACAACAGGAATTGTTTGGACCGGTCGCAGTAATTATGAAAGCGAAAGGTGAACAAGAGGCTATTCAGCTGGCGAATGATACTCCTTATGGTCTGAGCGGTTCTGTATTTACAGGCAATTTGGAACGTGGATATCGAGTGGCACAGCGGATTGAATCCGGTATGGTACATGTGAATGATCAATCGGTGAATGATGAAGCCCATGTCATGTTTGGCGGAGAAAAGTCGTCTGGTATCGGTCGTTTCGGAGGAGACTGGGCGATTAATAAATTCACACGAACACGTTGGATCAGTTTGCAACACCAATATCGGGAGTATCCGGGTGTAAAATAAGTCGAATATGCATGAATCAGGGATTAAGATATTGGTCCTCTGAGCGGGTTCGCGATGAAGCGACAAGAGCTGCATGAAGTCCGTCTCAACTGTGTTGGGACGGGCTTTTGCATGATTTTACATCGGATAAAATATCCGATCTGAATGACATCAAAAAGCTGTTTGGACAGGCTTGGTTCTGGTTATTTATGGATACACGGAACGATGTGCTCCGTAAATATCATGGCAAAGGGGCTTATAACTTATGTCCATTGACCGTTTTATCTTAAGGAAATTAAATAACTGTCGGGAAGAACATACACGAGCTAATTTGGTGAGATTGTTTGTCATTCGAATTCGGAAAGCAGAGATTGCGGAAGAGAGTGATCCATCCTATGTGCTGGAGAAGATGCAGTAAGGACTCGAAAGGATGGTCGTCAGTGATCGGAATTGCCACAGAAGTTGCAGGGCATGTATTGGTGTTCAAGTATATATTAATGGAGGATTTTCCACGAAAAATGAACGAAAAAAGGAAGCTTGTCCCTAAAGGGAAGCTTCCTTTTTCATAGTTCATGTGTAAACGAAGAAATGATGCACTCTTCTCTCCATTTTAATATAAAGATAGAGCGAGAGAGTCGTTTTCACTGCGGCTGTGTAGAATAGCTTCGCCGCCAACAATTTCAATACTAATCAAAGAGTGCAGACATTTTTGTAAAGCGCGTTTACCGTTACTGATTTTATGCTCAAGGGCACTACTCAGCAATCTCAATGTTTTTTGCACAGGTTGTTTGTTTTCTTGATTAAAATATACTGGGATTGACTTGTTTTGAAATGTTATTAGAGTTCTCACTTGAAATCACCTCACGAGAGTTATTTCATACACGTTATATTAAATACCAATGCTTAAAATTACCTTAAAAATAGCTTATGAAAACATAAAGCTCACTAAAGTTTGAAAAGTGTTCACAATCCAATTGTGGGCAAAGGAATGAAAATCCCAAGCGATCGCTTTAATTTTCTTTTAAATGGTAAATATTATGAAGTTTTCGCAACTTTGCAAATTTTAAAATGAAGAATGACACGAAAGTTCTGAGTCGAATGTACGATATTTCAAGATATACGTGGGTCGTATGTAACAAAATTACAGCAGATACGTTGCAAACAAGGGTTTTATATAAGAAAATAGGATGGAATAACGTTTCATCTGCTTTTTTTTGATTTAATCTGACATTAGGACAATTTACATATGAGACCTTGGGAGGGATTCACATGATTCTAACCGTGTATTCCGGCCGGGAAGAAGACGAATGGTTCGACATTGAAGTTCCGGATGAATGTACCATTGAACATTTAAAGACGTTGCTCGGTGTACGGATATTTGGACAGGCACCGGGAGATGGCATTCAATATATATTGGAGGCTAAATTTCCTGAGGGGTTATGGTTTACACCTCAGAACACTCAACAGTTAATGGAGACTGGACTGCGCCAGGGAAGCTGTGTACGTGTGCAACGTGCTTTTTCAACGACTTCTGAAGAGGCCCCGATCTATGGAAGACGCTCTCTGTTTCAACAGGAGAGCAACGAATCGTGATGCGCGGCGTATCATTCATCAAATGAATTATTAAAAAGGAGGTCTTTTCTTCGTGAATGTGTTATATCAGCGTTCTCCAAGAATGACACCGGTTCTGAAGGAGGAGACCTTAGAAATTCTAAGGCCACCTACTGAACCGAATAAACCTACGTTTTCTATGATTTCTATTGTAGTTCCCGTTATAATGACAATGGTCAGCATCGGTTTCTACGTATACATCAATGTGACTGGTAAGATGGGTAACAGCACTTATATGATGTTCCAGATGATGACGGTGATGATGATGCTTACTTCATATACCATCCCGTTCTTTGTATATCTGAGTAACAAAAAAGCTTATCGCAAAAAAATTGAGGAACGTAAAGCGATGTATCTCGCACAGTTAGACAAACACCGTGAAGAACTGAAAGAGGCACAGGCGGAGCAGGTGAAAAGCCTTCATGAGATTCATGGTGACCCTGCGGTATGTCTGCAGGTTGTGAAGAATCGACACAGTTCCCTCTGGGAGCGATCACCGGAAGATGATGATTTTTTGCAGGTGCGTGTCGGGACTGGAGAGGTTCCGTTCCATATCAAGCTTCAGGTTCCTCGCATTGATGGATATGAAAAGGACGAATTGATTGAGGCTGCTCATGAACTCGCCGCTGAATTCCAGACGGTGCCTGATGCCTCGATAACTTTGCCTCTATTTGAGTCCAAGGTGATGGGGCTTGTAGGTGATCGAGAGGAAGTCATGGCTTCACTGCGAGTAATTGTCTCTCAACTCACGGTAAGGCACTCACCCGATGAACTGAAACTTGCTGCTTTTTATGAAGAAAAGGAAACTAAGGAGTGGGAATGGCTCCGCTGGTTGCCACACATCTGGGATGAGGATCAGGCACAGCGATACATGGCTGACAGGCACAGCAGTGCGCACCAATTAGCGGACAGCTTGTTTTCCGTGCTGAATCGTCGTCGTAACAATAAGGAAGACCGCTACAAAAAAACAGTGCAAACGCCGTGTTATGTGGTTATTCTGTCCGATACACAGCTCATTGAAGAGGAGCCGTTACTTCCGTTGTTGCTGGAGGCTGCACAAGAGATTGATGTGTGCACGATTGTACTGGCGAACCGCAAACAGTCACTACCGATGCACTGTCAATTAATTATGGAGGCTTCCAAAGACAAAGGTGTTTACATTAAAAAGACAGAAGATGCGGACGTGATCTCGCAGACTTATAAACCGGATGTAATCTCGAAAGAGACTGCGGAGGCTTTATCCCGTTATATGTCACCGATTCGTCTGAAGCGTTCTTCCGCTTCAGAGATACCGCAAGTGCTACCATTGTTCGATATGCTTAGCACTTCACGGGTGGAGGATCTGGACGTCGTATCTCGCTGGGGACAAACCCGATATCCGGATACACTCCCTGTCCCTATGGGGGTAAGGGCTGGTGGCAAAAAAATATCAATTAACTTGCACGATAAGATTGAACGCCAAGGTCATGGTCCGCACGGGCTGATTGCAGGAACAACCGGTTCAGGTAAAAGTGAGGTTATTCAATCTATTGTTGCTTCCTTGGCCGCCGAGTTCCATCCGCATGATCTGGCCTTCATGTTAATCGACTATAAGGGTGGAGGTATGTCCAATACCTTTGTGGATCTGCCGCATGTCGTAGGCACCATTACGAATCTGGATGGCAATCTGATTGAACGTGCTAATATTTCTCTTCGAGCCGAATTGGTCAGAAGGCAGAAAATATTAAATGATGCAGGAAATCTGCAACACATCGATGAGTATTACAAAATTTTACGCTCCAGACATGAACAGCCGTTGCCACATCTCGTTATTATTATAGACGAGTTCGCTCAATTGAAACGCGACCAGCCAGAGTTTATGGATGAGCTGATCAGTATTGCGGCAATCGGTAGAACACTGGGCGTTCACCTTATTCTGGCAACGCAAAAGCCAGCGGGGGTTGTGGATGATAAAATATGGAGTAACTCTCGTTTTCGGATCTGTCTTCGCGTACAAAGCGAGGGAGACAGTAGAGATATGATTAAAATCCCGAACGCTGCTTGGATTACCAAGCCTGGTCGAGGTTATTTCCAAGTCGGCAGCGACGAAGTATTTGAAGAGATGCAGTTTGCTTGGAGCGGTGCGCCGTACAATCAACAAGAGGATACAACAACGGTGCTGCCTGTTATGGAAGTGCGCTTGAACGGCAAACGTGAACCCCTGTTGACGGGAGAACGAAGAGCCGTCCTTAAGGGAGAAGATGTTCCGAAACAGTTACAAGTATTTATTGATTATGTAGCTAAAGCTGCTGCTGATGCGGGGATCGAACGTTTGCCAGGACCGTGGCTCCCTCCGTTGCCAGACACGCTAGAGCTAGATAGTCTGCATGACTGGAAACAGGATACAAACAGAGACAACCTGCTGGACGGGGGAGTTAATGGTCTCAAACCATTGGTCGGTATGCTGGATGACCTGCCGAATCAACGGCAACTGCCGTTAGCTATGCCTGTGGATCAAGGTCACTTGGTGATCTATGGTATGCCTGGTCTTGGCAAAACCACCTTCGTCCAAACGTTATTGATGTCTCTTGCACGTACGGATCAAACCGAGCCGTGGAACGGATACATTATCGACATGGGCCGGATGATGAAGGACTTCGCCGGGCTGCCACAGGTTGGCGGTGTGATGATGGCGGAGGAGGAAGACCGGATCAAGCGGTTGTTCCGTTATATTATGAAAATCTCTGCCCAGCGCAAAGATATGATCTCCGAAGCAGGTGTTAAAACGATATCAGCTTATCGCAGAACTGCGCACGCTGTAGTTCCACAAATTGTAGTCGTTATTGACGGATATATGTCGTTCCGTAATGCTTATCCAGATGAGAACGAATTGTTGGAAACTATTTTACGAGAGGGCGGAAGTTTAGGGATTACCTTCGTGCTTACCGCTAACCGCGTAACAGATATTTTTGAGAAATTCAGAAGTAATATACCTAATGCGGTTTCATTTGAGCTGTCCGATCCAAGTGATTACTACTATGCTGTCGGACGCCCTTCGAAGGCTCCAAGCCAGCTGCCGCCTGGAAGGGGTCTTGTAAAAGGACAAGTGCCTCCACTAATGTTTCAGACCGCGCTGCCAGCTTCTGGAGCTGACGAAGGCGAACGCTCATCGGCATTGCGGCGAACGATTGCAGCTATTCGCCAGGAGTGGACGGGGGAGGAAGCGCCTCAGATCGCACCTCTTCCGGAGGAAATTCAGCTCAAAGATTTATTAGTTCGTACAGGCTCTTTCGGTAAAGCATGGGAAACTTCCACAGTAAACGTTCCGGTGGGACTGCTTACGGACGACCTGGAGCCGTTTGAGTTGAATTTACGTGAAGGGCCTCACTTCTTGGTGGCAAGTCCAATGGAAGGTGGTAAAACGACCTTTCTGCTAACTTGGATGTTGTCACTGGCCTATCATGCTTCACCTGAGGATGTGCAAATATACACCGTAGATATGAGATATGGCTCAGGTGGATTGGGTGAAATCAGCAGTTTGCCCCATGTCCGTGGACATGTGTCTAGAGAAGAACAACTTGCACCCGTCATCCAGGAGTTGTACGATGAAGTTCTGAAACGTGCTGAAATTACTGGAGGACCGGAGATCGTGCTTGTCATTGATGATGCCGACACGTTATCCAAGCAACTCAATGATTTTAATGTAAAAGATCAACTTGGTGTTATTGTTCGTCAGGGAAGAGACCGGGGGATTCATGTCATTCTATCTGGGGTTCCGGCAGATTTTCCGACGTTCGGTTCCGATTGGGTAAGCGATGTAAAAGCATCTCAAAGTGGATTGCTCTTAGGGACTTTGGACCCTAATGATCTCTCGTTCTTCCGTATACCTTATTCAGAATCTGGGGGTAGTGCTGGTGGGCTGAAGGTACTGCCACCAGGTCAAGGTTATTATATAAAACGCAAATATTCCAGGGTTAAAGGTGCAGTTCCTTGTGATAGCAGCTGGAAAATGAATAATTGGATTTCAGAAATTCGTGACCGATGGCATGTTGTAGTTTGAGGGGAGGTGGCTCATAATGTTGACGGTTCATGATTCTAAGCAAAAGGTAGTCACGCTGAAGATAAAGGAACTATTTTTCCTTGCAGGTATTCTAGGTTCAGATCGCCTGCTTGGTGTGGAAGACCCGTTCCGCGGTTATATGGCAGAAGATATTGCCGTGGAGTGGGAGCGTGTCAAAACCTCCTTGCTGGAGAAAGGGTACTTGGTTCAAGATCAAGATACCAATGAGCTGATCATGACACCAACCGTTTTTTCCAGAGTAGCCATTGCCGGATTATCCGATAGAGCATGCTGGCTCCGTTATACGATTGATGGCAAATCGTATGAAAGTTATATACACTGCACCGATGAACGTGTTGTTGAGGTGACTCGTGCCGTGGATGTACCTGATTCGTTTACTCTGAGTGATCTGGGAAATGTTCGTGAAGCCGTCGCTGTTCTGATTGAACGGATGAAGTGGAGCGGTCAATCTCCGATGGAAAGACCGGCACTGATGTGTTCCAAGAAAAAGTTTTATGATGTCATGAATGGTCTGAAAGGCTGTGAAGTGCAGACTGTGGCAGAGGAACTCTCTCAGGAAACGAATGATCCTGAAGGTTCCCTTGCATTAGCACGTTGTCTGTTCAACAAGCAAGCTGAAGGAGAGCTCAAGTTGCTTGTATGGAGACAGGATGGATGGCAGTCACAATCGGCGGCATTTACGGCTAGCGCAGCATCCAACTGGTTATTCCGAATGAGTTCAAAAGCTTCGGACGATTGGCTTGTTGCTGCACTAACAACAAAAGAACAGTTTCACGAAATGCTGCTGGACTGGCTTAAACAGCCTGTAGAGGAAGAGGAAAGGTGATGGAAAATGCGCATTCGTGTGGAACCGGATGTGCTTCGGGCACTGAGCAGGCAGATTCAGTATGCAGCGGAGCGAATACAGCAAAAGATGACAGTGTTGGATCAGGCGATTCATTCGTTGGATTGGGATATTCAATCCCGTGAAGCGGTGATGAGCGAATGGAATCGCGGCAAACGACTTGGTGAAGAAGCCCTTCGTCGTTTGATGGATTTAAGTTCACAGCTGGAACGCAAGGCCTTATTGTTCCAACAAGCAGATATGGAGTATCGATCTGTGCTGAGTCATGTCAATATGGTCTATGGTAATGCGGTCAATATGCTGAATGCTTTTCAGAGTAATCATAGCGGTGAGATCCTACCTGCACATGCTGCTGATGTGGCTGTTGTATCCGATCCTCTTTCGGCGATAGCGGCTGTGTATCGAATACAGGATGCTGCTCCGCCTGACACTTCTCCCGCTACTCTTGTTCAAGCTATGCAGCCTGAACCGGTGGCTTGGAGATTCATAGACCCTTCTTATCAAGAAAGAAGAGGAATTGAACCTGTAGTTTCATAAAAGCATGGAATAAACATAGTGCAGCTGAACGAAAATTTATGTGTAAATAGTCTGTTAGTTGAAGTTTCATATGCTAAAAATGGGGTAAATAGGATTAGGTCCTTCGGCTTTTGTCCGATTGATTTTTGTATAGTACAATTTGAACAAACCAAAAAACATCTACACACATCAAGGAGGAATTTAAAATGGCAGGACGTATTTTAGTCACCCCAGAACAACTCGATCAGGTATCTAATCAATTTAAACAAAGCGGAGAACAAAGTCAGCAAATCGTATCCACTTTGACTCAATCCATCACTAGTATGGAAGGACAATGGGAAGGTATGACAAAGCAACGTTTCTTCCAGGAGTTCCAAGAAGCAAGTAAACAAATGCAATCTTTCGTTCAAACATTGAACAGCATTAGTGCAGAACTGTCAGCAATCGCTACTAAATTCCGCACAGCAGACCAATCTCGTTAATCTGTATTACATAGATCAGGACGATGAATTGTATGAATCCGCCCTGATCGTATGTGGGCAGAAAGCTGAAGATTGTAAAATTACGGCAAAAACCGGGTGGATTAACACCCGGTTTTTGCCGCAACTATGACATAAAGACAGAGAGAGGGATGAGCATGTCTTTTCAACCGAATCCCGGGGATGAAGTAGTGATTAATGATGTGGCCTATACGATTGGCCAGCATCCGGCTGCGCCGGGTCTTGCTTATGCCCAAGCTGGAAGACAAGGGATTGTATACCAATTGATTCCCCGCGATGGTTCAATTCATGGGGCAAAAGCACTAAAAATGTTTTTTCCGAAATTCCGTATCCCGGCGATGGTCTATCAGTCTGAGCATATGGAGCCATATAGTGAAATACCTGGTTTGCAGGTATGCAAGCGTGAAGTGCTCACTCCGGAAAGAAACGGAGCGCTTATTGGAGAACATCCTGATCTGTTATATGCGGTACTGATGCCATGGGTGCAAGGTTTAACCTGGTTCGATGTGATCAGTGATCAGAAGCAGCTGACAGCGGAGGAGAGTCTGAAACTGGCCAGAGCACTTGCCAGCACAGGTTCTGCAATGGAGCAACGTGGACTCGCGCATTGTGATATGTCCGCGCCCAATGTGATGATTCCGTTTTTTTCCGAAGTGCAGAACTCGTCCTTAACTTCTGCGGTTGAACTCGTGGATGTGGAGCAGATGTACAGCTCCAAGATGGATCGTCCGGATGCACTACTTGCAGGCTCCCCTGGTTATGCAGCCCATCGAACCGTGCATAGCGGGTTGTGGAGCTCGTATGCAGATCGATTTGCCGGAGCAGTTATTATTGCAGAGATGCTATCTTGGTCCGACCCCGTTATTGTAGAAAAAGCTTGGGGAGAAAGCTATTTTGACCAGCATGAAATGCAAACTGCGAGTGAGCGATATTTTGCGATGCGCAGTTCCCTTGAGAAACGCTGGGGTTCCAAATTATCGGATCTGTTTATCCGTGCGTGGGAAAGTCACGATCTGAGCAGTTGTCCAACATTTGGGGAGTGGTACATTGCCCTTGCTTCGGTAGATACTCAGCTAGCCGATGCCTTGCTGGCGGCTTCAGAGTCCGAAGGAGATGCGACGGCCTCGCTAGAAGCTGATGCGAATGCAACGTCAGATCATTCATCACCATCCAATAGTGTGGAAGCAATTACTGGGGTGGGCGGGGCATCAGATTCAAAACAAGCTCCTGAGCAAGAGGCTGTTGTCAATCGGTTGTTCTTACAAGCAAGAGCGCTGGAGGATGAAGATAAGCCGGCCGCTGCGCTAGAAGTGTATCGTTCCCTATTTCACTTCATTCCCAGCAATAGTGCGATGCATATGGAAGTGGAAGCAGCGATCAAAGAGCTCGATGCTAAACTGAATGCAAAACCGGAAAGCACGGAGCCAGTACCTGTCCCATTTTATCGCTTCAAAAAGTTTATGATCTCTTCCGCTGTTCTTGTTGTATTACTAGCCGGGGGAGTACCTACAGTTAAAATTCTTGCGGACCAAGCTGAGGTAAAACAACAGGAAGCCGCTCGTCTTGCTGAAGCCAAAGCAGCAGAAGAGGCAGCAGCGGAGAAGCTTAAGCAAGAAGAAGCTGAGAAGCAGAAGGCTGCAGAAGCTGAAAAGAAAAAGGCTGCAGAAGCTGCGAAGCTGGAGGCTGAGAAGAAACGTAAACTCGCTGAAGCCAAACAAAAGGAAGCGGAAGCGAAGAAAAAGGAACAAGAACGTCAAGCTTTGCAGGCTAAGTATGACAAACAAGCGAAATATGAAGCTTATCTGGCACAACGCGAGCAACAGAAAAAGGAAGCAGAGCGAAAAGCGTTACAAGCCAAATATGAGCAACAAGCGAAGTATGAAGCTTACCTAGCTTGGAAGAAAGAAAATGACGCCAAAATTGCGAGACAGAAGGCTGAGGCTGAAGCCAAGCGTAAACAGGAGGCTGCTCAGAAGGAAGCACTTAAGAAAAAGCGTGCTCAAAATGTGGTTAAATTAATTGCTCTCTATAACAGTGCATATAACGCGCAAAAAGGTAAAAAAACATCCAGTGCTTTGTCATATGCACGTGATTTCAAAAATCTGTATAACACCGATGCTGCGTATTTTAAAGGTGTAGGTAAAGTGGCTGCACGTATGAGTGCAATTAATAAATTTTTGAGTAACTCCAAGTACACATTACCAGACCTATAACATGATAAATATTGAATAATAGAGGTGACACACTCTAAGATGAACTACACAATTCAGGCATCACAACGAACTCCTGCACTTATTATTTATTTAATTGATATCAGCGCATCCATGAATATGGTTCTGGATAATCGCCGCCGGATTGACGTCGTTTACGATGCTTTATCTCTGGCGATCCGTCAAATGGTGTTCCGCTCAACCAAAGGAAATCGATTGACGCCTCGTTATCGAGTAGCGATTTTGGCATACAGTGATGATGTATATGATGTATTGAATGGGATTAAAGGCATTGATGAGATTGCGGCTGTAGGTTCACTGCCGGATCTTACGCCTAGACGTTTCTCGGATTCAGCAAAAGCATTTTTGCAAGCAGAGAAAATATTGCAAGCCGAAATACCGAATATGCAGGACTGTCCTGCTCCCCTTGTATGTCATATGACGGATGGCGTAGCGACCGGAGAAGATCCGGAGCCCATTGCCAAACGTATTATGGGCATGAGTGTGCCTGATGGGAACGTTCTGGTTGAAAATATTTTCATAAGTGATCATCTGCTTGAAGCTCCTATTGCGGAGCCAAGACGTTGGAAAGGGATTTTACCCGAAACCAACTTACAGGACGAGCATGGGGAGAAATTACGCAATATGTCATCCGTGCTGCCTGAAAGCTACAGGGAAATGTTAGTAGAGGCGGATTATCTGCTTGCACCAGGTGCGCTCATGATGTTACCTGGTACATGTGCAGAACTGGTATCCATCGGATTTCAGATGTCTGCTGCGACACCTGTAAGATAGGAGGGGAATCATGCGAGTAATGCGTATGGCCACGTTGTCTGCGAGTGATCTGGGAGGTCATGCCGAGTATCGGCATGACAATTTTCGCTATGTTAGTGTGCAGACTGGAGAGCAACCGCTGACTCGCCATCAGGGCAAGCTGAGTTGCCGATACGGATATGGGCGTTCAGCTGAAACCGTCAATCAGGGTGACGCCGGACAAGACTTTGTTGCGATTCGTATGCAAGGCAATGTGTGTAATTTTGTTTTATGTGATGGAGTGGGCATGAGTTATCTGGGGGATTTTGCTGCGCGTTTTCTCGGTAGTGCATTGCTGGAATGGCTGGAAACGACGCCTGCTCTAACTGCTGAAGGGGTCGAACAGTTTCTCCATGATTTAACAGGGCCTGCCTCAGAACAGCTGGGAAAATTACAGCCCCTGGATAATTCGCCGCTATTGCTGCGAGAGGTCCTGATGGAAAAACGAAACCGGGGTAGTCAGGCTATGTATATATGTGGACGCATTGAACTCACATCTGGGGGGCGTAAAAGCCGTGTGTGGTTAGCGTGGCAGGGAGATTCTCGAATTCGGCTCTGGCGAAATGATCAAGAACAGTCGGAGCAGTTTCAAAAGCACTGTAAAACCAGTGAACGTTGGTCGACGCGTGAAGGACCTGTGGGGGGCACACCTCATATTTTTGAAATGAAAGGTTCGTCTAGCGATTCATTTCGGCTTCAGTTGTATACGGATGGACTTAATGACCTGGATGCCATCGGTACTTACATTCCAGATGAACATATTCAGGTACTGCTGGATGCCGCCCATACGGGCGGGCTTGAAGATGATGCCGCTTTCATTGAATTGGAATGGTGAAAATAAATATAGCGTAAGGAATTTAGCCTCTTATGAAACGATGTAGATCGCTATAAAAGATATAAAAAAGTTTGACGTGTTGATTTAAAAGCTGCTCGTTTTGGGTAATCTTGTGAAGAATTGATTGAACTTCAAGTTGGATCGAATCTTCTACATAATTTCCAAATCGAAGGAGTGGATGAGCGATGACACAACACAGCAGTAGGCCCCAGTTTCAGGGCAAGGTAGCGATCATTACAGGAGCAGGATCGGGAATTGGCAAAGCGACAGCTCTTAAGCTAGCTAACGAAGGCGCTCATGTGGCGTTGTTCGACCTGGTGAATGATCGAATTTCACAGACGGAAGCGGAGATTAATGCGAAATATGAAGGGGCAGCGAGAGCATTTGATGTGGATATTTCGGATCCCGCCCGAGTTGAAAAGGCTGTATTAGAAACGGTTGAACTGTTCGGTGGTCTAGATATTGTGTTTGCCAATGCAGGTATTAACGGGGTCTCTGCACCAATTGAGGAGATTCAAGTGCAAGACTGGCAACAGATTATTACGACAAACCTTGATGGGACATTTTTTACGGTGAAATATGCGTTACCTCATCTGAAAAAGCGTGGCGGAGGAAGCATTATTATCACGAGCTCCATTAATGGTAATCAGCGATTCTCAAGCTTCGGCATGTCAGCATACAGCACGTCGAAAGCTGGACAGGTTGCCTTTGCCAAAATGGCTGCATTAGAACTGGCAAAGTTCAAGATCAGAGTGAATGTCATCTGTCCTGGCGCAATTGCAACTAATATTGATCAGAGTACGATCAAGACGGACGATCTGCAGAACATCATCATCCCTATTGAATTCCCAGAGGGACAACAGCCTCTCGCTGAAGGTCCGGGCAAGCCCGAGCATGTAGCTGATCTGGTTAGCTTCCTCGCTTCAAATGCTTCGAAACATATCACAGGGGCAGAGATCGTTATTGATGGTGCTGAATCTTTGTTAAGTTAACCTATACGGATAAACAGTATGGCGTAGTAACTAACCGAATAGCTAATGACCGAGTGAGAATAGCTAGAATCATTAAGGTCATGTAGGGTATATAGTCGTTCCTTTGGGACGGCTTTTTTTGTTATAATGCTAACATTCGACGATTGAACTTATAGAAGATTGTGAAGTGGTAAGACATCCATTAGGAGCGATGATATGTATACTGATTTACCAATACAAACGATTATTCCGGAATTGAAACAAACGTTCCGTGAGCAGGATACAGGTGTTTTGATTGCTGAACCGGGGGCGGGGAAGACAACAGTTGTACCGCTGGCAATGCTTGAAGAACCTTGGCTTCAGGGGAAAAAGATCATCATGCTGGAGCCTCGTAGGCTTGCAGCCCGGTCTGCTGCGTCCAGAATGGCAGCTACGCTGGGAGAAAATACAGGACAGACCGTAGGATATCGTGTTCGAATGGACACCCGTGTAAGTGCGGCTACTCGAATCGAAGTGGTCACGGAGGGCGTGCTTACTCGAATGTTGCAACAGGATCAGGCGCTAGAGGACACAGCAATGATTATCTTTGATGAGTTCCATGAACGCCATCTTCATGGGGATCTGGGGCTAGCACTGGCACTGGAGAGCCGATCCATCTTGCGCCCGGATCTGAAGCTGCTTGTCATGTCGGCTACGCTGGACCCGGCCCCGGTCTCGGCGCTGCTGGGTGAAGATACACGTGTGGTGTATTGTGCCGGACGAACATTTCCAGTGGAAACGAAATATGTTCCAAAACCTGCTTCCGTAGAACTGGAGAGCTGGACTGCTCGCACAATTGTTCGGGCATTAAGTGAATCAGAAGGAGATATTTTGGTATTTCTTCCTGGGGTACGAGAGATTCGTCGTACTGAGCGTGAATTATTAGAATTCTCTCTTCCTGCACAGGTGGGCATACATACGTTATACGGCAATATGTCTGCTGACAAACAGGACGAAGCGATTAGACCTGCTGCCGAAGGCGGCCGCAAGGTTGTGCTGTCTACCTCCATAGCAGAATCGAGTCTTACCCTTTCGGGTGTAAAAGTGGTAGTGGATGCCGGGCTGAGCCGGGCGGCGATGTTCTCGCCAAGGACAGGGATGAGCCGGCTTGTAACACTGCCGGTATCCAAGGCGTCCGCTGATCAGCGACGCGGACGTGCGGGGCGAATTGCTCCAGGGGTGTGTTACCGGCTATGGAGCGAGGAGGCTCATGGGGCGCTGCCTGAAGCAGCGCGCCCGGAGATCACCTCCGCGGATCTGGCGCCGCTGGCGCTGGAGCTTGCCGTCTGGGGTGTCCAGTCGCCGGCTGAGCTGAGCTGGCTGGACAACCCGCCTGATGCGGCCTACGCTCAGGCACAGGCGCTGCTGCGCCAGCTGGGCGGCCTGAGCGACGCAGGCCGCATCACGCCCTTTGGACGGCGGATGAACACGCTCGGCGTTCATCCCCGGCTGGCCAGCATGCTGCTCCGCGCGGCGGAGCTTGGGCTGGCCAGCTACGCCAGCACGCTGGCAGCACTGCTGCAGGAGCCGTCAGGCCTCCGCAGCAGCAGCGGCAGTGCTGGCGGCGCGGGCACGGATCTGCGCCCGCGCGTGGAAGCGCTGCTGGCCGCAGGCAGCAGCGCCATGCCGCAAGCGGCAGCGGCTGTCGCAGACGTTGCTGCCGTGCGGCGCATGCTGCAGGAGAGCCGCCAGCTACGCTCGGCGCTCGGCAGCCCGGCGGCCGATCCGGTACAGCCGGATGAGGCCAGCTGCGGGTTGCTGCTGTCCTTCGCCTATCCGGACCGGATCGGGCAGCGCCGGGAGGACGGCCGCTATCTGCTGAGCAGCGGCCGTGGAGTACGGCTCGCGTCAACGGAGTCGCTGAGCCGTGCCGATTATCTGGTCGCAGCCGAGGCAGACGACCAAGGCGCAGACGCGCGTATCCTGCTGGCTGCGCCATTGCAGGAGCAGACATTGTTACGTGCAGCGCAGCATTTGTTGCAAGAAGAGATGCAGGTCGCTTGGGATCGCAGTACCCGAAGCGTGCGTGCACACAAGCGACAACGTATCGGATCGTTGGTGATTAAGGAAAGTGCAATTGCACAGCCGCCGGAAGATCAAGTGCTAGAAGCGCTGTTGTCAGGGATTCGAATCGAAGGACTGGACATCTTGCCGTGGAACAAATCCTCCCGTCAGCTTGCGGATCGCATGCGTTTTCTGCATCTGCATGTGCCAGACTGGCCAGATCTGATCGAGGACCATCTGACGGCTGAACTGGCTGAACAACTCGCACCGTATCTAACAGGCATGCGTTCTGCGGCAGATCTGAAGAGGTTGTCGATGCAGGACGTGCTTTTGGGCGGGCTCAGCTGGACACAGCGACAACAGTTGGAGGAGGAGGCTCCTACTCATATTCAGGTTCCAAGTGGTTCTCGCATTCCGGTGGATTACAGTGCTCCGGAGGCTCCGGTTTTGGCTGTTCGATTACAAGAGATGTTTGGGCAGCAAGAGACGCCTTACATCGGAGGCGGTCGTGTTCCGGTCACGCTTCATCTGTTATCACCAGCGAAGCGACCTGTTCAGGTTACACAGGACTTAGCTAATTTCTGGCGCGAGACCTATTTTGAGGTGAAGAAAGATTTGAAAGGGCGTTATCCGAAGCATTACTGGCCGGATCATCCGCTCGAAGCGATCGCAACGAATCGGGCGAAACCTAGAATGACCTGAAACGAAGATCACTCCAGGAGTGAATGGCCGTTGAATAAGGGACTTTTGCGGAGATATATACGATATATTACGATGCCCCACTCTCCAAGTCCTCACTTCTTCTTACCTGAATTCGCATTTATGCGTACAATAATTGGCTGTAAACGTTTAGAAGAAGTAGTGACGGGTAATAACATAGCGAACCACTCAAACTTATGAGGAGGTATTCGTGATGAAGAAGAAAATCGTAGGTGTGTTTAATACAGAACGTGAGGCATCCCAGGCTATTGACAGCTTAAAAGCAGAAGGGTTTACGTCCGATGAAATATCTGTGGTTACTCAGGACAGGGATGAATTGAAAGCCATTCGGGAAGAGACCGGTACAAAAGCACCGGAAGGCGTAGCCGCAGGTGCAGCTACCGGCGGTGTGCTTGGAGGAGTAGCCGGATTGCTTGCTGGTATTGGAGCGCTGGCGGTACCTGGAATTGGCCCGATTCTGGCGGCTGGACCTATTGCCGCAGCGTTCACAGGAGCGGCTGTAGGTGCAGGAGCCGGCGGATTGGTTGGCGGGCTGGTTGGACTAGGCATTCCGGAAGAGGATGCACGACAGTATGAGGAATATGTGCAAAACGGTAAAATACTGTTGCTTGTGGATTCTACGGATCGGGACAGTGCCGTTTATGATGTCTTCAGCCTGAACAATCCAGCTCAATCGAACAGAGACGTTGTCCATGGTGAGGATGTACGTGATGTTCGTCCGGATCTAGATATGGAAGAGCGCCGGATGGAAGCGCAGACCAAGGCTGCCCGCTACGGTAACAATACTTTCTTGTAGTATGGATGCATCTACACTTTGGTAGTACGGCATCAATCGTATGGATTGAATATATGATAAAATTTATAGGACGGACGATAACCGGTCTCTGTAGAGGAGACCGGTTTTTGTCCCTATCATAACGAGGAACTATCGATAATAAACGGGTTGCCAGCCAAGTGTGAATGCCTTGTTTATAACGAAGTTCAGGCAGGGAATAACAATACATATAATAGCACGGCAAGAGCAAGTCCAATGACGAGCAACGTAAGACTTAGAAACGTAATAAGTCCGGTTGTGGCTTGGAAGGTCTGCTCATTAATCTGTGTACGCTTCCGATGATAAGCCAGGGCTGAGAGACCAATGATGGATATACCGCCGAGGAGAGAAGTTATCCCAGTAACGATGGCAGCAACATGCGCAATGCGATCGTAGGCGGTAGCATTAAAACCAAAACCAGCAGCGAGAAAACCTATGCCAGCCATGGCAATGCCTGTTCGCACCCATGCTAGGAATGTGCGTTCGTTAGCCAAATGTTGCTGAACGGTTTTGGATTCGGGGATGTTAGATAATTTGTTAGACACGAGTATGATGAGCCTCCAATCGATGGTTGAAAGAATCTAAATTTATAATGCAAGTATGAACAAGAAAGGTAGGTTGAGTGATTTGCCTCGCAAAGAACGTATTACTGAAATTGAAACACTAAGGGGCTTGGCCTTTGTAGCCGTAGTGCTTCAGCATTCCATTGCCCATTATTCGCTGGTTCCACAAGCAGGACTTCAGGATGGCGTGGTGCTGGCTATATTACTGATGCTAGCTAAGTTTGCCGTGCCACTTTTTATATTTATAACCGGAATGGTTCTGTTCTACAACACCGGAGATCAGTTGCATTACGGCCAGTTTATGCGCAAGAGAGTAATGGATGTCATATTACCCTATGTGGTCTGGTCGTTTATTTACTTTATACTGGCTAAGCGCAATTGGACCGGTTTCGGCTGGCACGAACTACCTGATCTTGCCCTTAAACTGGTTACAGGTAAAACGGCTTCGCACTTCTGGTACGTCATTATGCTGATTCAGCTCTATGTGTTCTTTCCACTATTTCTGCACGGTATCCGGTACGTTTATCATCGCTACCAAGCCAAAGGTCGTATGATCGCATTGTTGATCTCAGGTGCTGTATTTCTAGTTCTTACAGATCAATTAAGGAACATCATGGACTGGATGGAGCGACTGCAAATCCCTGTGCTGACAGATGCTTTTACAACGTACGCAGACCGCAATTTTATTTATTTCTTTTTTTACTTTGTACTTGGTGCAGCAGCGGGACTTTCCGTACAGCGCTGGAGGGAATGGATTGTTCGTTTGCGCTGGGTTTATTGGATGGTGTTTATCATCTTGGGTCTGCGGTTTATTTATCTATTAATGCTGGAGTTTCAGAAACCTGAAGGCATCCGTATCACTTTTTATACCGTCAGCCTGATTCGGCCTGACATGACCCTGTTCCTGATCGCCTCCATCATGGTGATGTATCAATTGGCCAGCAAGCTTCATCACCAGCGAGTGCTCTATTGGTTAGGATGGATCGGTGGAGTGTCGTATGGAGGATATCTCATGCATTTGCTGGTGTTCCGTTATAGTTATATTCCAGACGAATGGTTATACGTGGCTTGGGGATGGAACCCAGCAGTTCGTATGATCGTCACCTGGATTGTGGCGCTTGGAGTGTCTTGTATGCTGACTTGGCTGATCTCTCGTCTGAAATGGGGGAAATGGATCGTAGGTGTTGTGCCTAAGCATGGACCTTCCAGTAAAGTCACTGCCACAACCAAGAAGTGAATATATCATCATATGAAAAATTCACATTAAGCAGATCAATGGAGTCCTTGCTTGCAGTATATCGTTCCCCATCTGTATCCTGCTCGCTCACCAGTTCAGAACGGGACAAGTGTGAATTCAGGATCAAGATGGCAGAACCCGAACATAAGTTTTATAATGAGAAGTAGACAGGTTCTGACAGGAGGGGAACAAGCATGGCTTTTATGATTGCACAACGGGCATTTATCAAAGTTTATCTGATCACGATGGTGGAGCAGCACAGAGGTTACGGCTATGAGATGCTGGAAGCCATGAAGCAGGAATTCAAAGATTACGGATATGTACCACCTCAGAGTGAGGTATACCGGGCATTACATGAATTAGTTCAACAGGGAATCTTTTATCGAACCAAAAAATTAAAGGGAAACGATCCAAAAGTCGATTTTCAGGAGATCGTTCTCTATCACTTCACCGATGATGGTGCGGCCAAAGCAGAGTTATACAAAAAACAGGTGAAAGCTGATCTGGATCGTTGTCTTGGTATTTTGCACAAGGCAGAAGCGGATAACTACGGTACGAAAGGAAGATGAGCATGAATAGACCTCTTCAATGGGGTATACTGGGAACTTCTACGATTGCCAAAAATGCAATAATTCCTGCGATTCAGCAATCCGAACGCGGTGAAGTGCTTGCGATTGCCAGCCGCTCGAAGGAAAAAGCGGAAGCTCTGGCTGACGAGATGGATATCGTTAGAGCCTACGGAAGTTACGAAGAGCTCATTGCTGATCCGGATATCCAGGCCGTTTATATCCCTTTGCCCAACCATTTGCATAAAGAATGGACGATTAGAGCCGCTGAGGCGGGAAAACATGTGCTTTGCGAGAAACCGGCTGCTCTGAATGAAAAGGAATCCGTGGAGATGATTGAGGCATGTGAGCGTCATGGCGTATTATTTGCCGAAGCTATTATGTATCGATATCATCCGAAGCACAGACGAGTGCAGGAAATCATTGAGAGTGGCGAGATCGGGACGGTCAGAGCCATACATGGTAACTTTACGTGCAATACCGCCGACGACAAAGACAACGTGAGATTCAAAAAACATATGGGTGGCGGCTCCATTTTTGACCTGGGTGTATATCCAATCTCTGCTGCGAGAATGTATTTGGGAGAAGAACCAGAGGCCGTAACGGTACATGCCTTGTTTTCCGAGGAGCATGATGGTGTCGACATGATGGCATCGGGGCTTATTGAATTCCCGAACTCGGTAGCGCTCACTTTTGACTGCGGCATGTGGGCTTCTGGAAGGGCGGAGATGGAGATTCTCGGTACCGAAGGGCGCATTGAGCTGCCAAAAGTATTCGGCTGGGAGAATAGCGATATTCCGCCTCAGATTATTATTCATACCGATTCGGTGAGCCGGGAGGAGCGGGTTTCGGTTTCCAACTCGTATGTGTTACAGGTAGAGACGTTTGCAACAGCGGCCCTTGAGGGAGAGGCATTACCATTCAGTCCAGATAACACCATCTTGAATATGCGCGTCATTGATGCTTGTCTAGAATCTGCACGTACACGTCAGAGGGTACTGGTGGATCGCAGTCCGGTCTGAAGATATGATGAAGCCGTGTTCATGTAACGTTATTAACGAGAAATTATAAATTTTTACCAGTTAACATGATAATTGTATTGGACTCCATCGATACCGATGTGAGTCTTTTTTGTGTGGTTAGGCTAGCCAGGAAACGTTGGAAACTGCCTTTTTGATCAATCGTTAAAAATATTTTCACGTTTGTATTGCATTCAGCATAAACTTCGTTAAAATAATATTAACATGAAAAATATTTTAACGTTGAGGAGCAAAGTGATATGAGTGAAGGTGCGGTGGCTAGTAAGCAGGGACTTAAAGAATTAATTCAAATCAGACCTTACATGCAATTTATGTTAAGCAAAATGGTCTCTCGATTCGGTGATTCCATGGATTCGATTGCATATAGCTGGATGGTATACATTTTAACGGGTTCGAAGGTGCTGATGGGCACACTGCTGGCCGTTAATTTTCTGCCGAATATTTTATTAGGTCTGTTCGCTGGTGCACTGGTTGACCGACGATCCCCGAAAAAAGTAATCATCATGACGAATTCCGGACGTGGAGTTATGGTTGGCCTTACAGCTGTTTTATTAACGCTGGGTCAGCTTGAAGTCTGGCATCTCTTCGTGTTCACAATCCTGAACTCTTTACTGGAATGTTTCACATCACCAGCTGAGGTATCCAGCGTTCCGCGGTTACTGCCTCAGTCCATGTTGCTTTCCGGTAATGCAATGACCTCATCGGCTACGCGATTGGCTGAACTTGCAGGACTTGCTGCGGCAGGCACCTTGATTGCAACCGTGGGCATCGCATGGACGATCTGGATTGATGCTGCTTTGTTTGCGCTGAGCGCAATTCTGATGAGCCGGGTGGACTATCCAGAATGGATGTCACCACGAGCAGCGTCAACCGGTGCCAGGAGTCTGATGTCTGAGATGGCGGATGCTTTTCATTTTCTGCGCAAACATGCTGTGTTATTAATCTCTTCAATGCTGTTTGCATGGGTTAACTTCTGTCTGATGCCATTTAATGTGCTACGTACACCTTACGTGATGGAAATACTGCAAGCGGGTGCGTGGGGATTAAGTCTGCTTAGTGGACTTTTAGTCGGAGGGATCGTGCTTGGTGGTCTGTGGATGTCTCAACAGGGGGCTCATTATCGTAAAAGTGTGCTCGTCATTACAGGCATTGTGATGCTGGGTTGCGGCTACGCCATGACGGCACTTCCGGCTTATATGACGTCGTTCCAGCTCCCGGCTGCAGGCATGTTCTGTCTGATTATGGGTTTAGGCATTCCGCTCGCCACGACGCCGCTCGTCTCTTACTTGATGGAGGTAACGCCTTCCCAGATGCTTGGTCGGGTATCTGCGTTGCAAAGTATGCTGGTGCTGAGTGTTTCGCCTCTTGGCAGCCTTCTATCCGGTGCTCTTGCGGACTGGTTATCCATGCCGATCTTGTTTATTCTATTTGGTGTACTTCTTGGATTGTCTGCGATCTTGCTGCTTACCAGCAGAAGTTTTCGTCAGGAGATGTGATGGCAAGCATTTTTGACCGGAGTCCTCACTAAACGGTATAATATATGGAGCTAAGGGCAGCAGGGACCCCGGAAATGAGGAACCAGGTATGCAGCAGTACAAAGTGCTTTCAACGATCGAAGAGATCAAGATCTATTCTGATCCGTACCGGATACAGATTATGAATATGTTTAATCGGCAGGGCCGACCTTCCACCGTGAAGGAAATTGCGGATCTGATGGGAGAGGTGCCTGCGAAAGTGCATTATCATGTGAAAAAGCTGGAGAAAATCGGCCTTCTAAGCATGGTATCCACCCGTGAAATCAATGGCATTATTGCAAAATACTATGAACCCTTTACAGGTGAAATTCACTTACGCCACAAGGATGAAGACGATGAGAATTCACCGCTGAAGCAAGTGTTTCGCTCAGAAACCTTAAAACTGCTGAACGAAATGTTTGAGCAGAGCCGTCAGCGTTTTATGAATCATGCAGAGCATGAAGATCAGGACAAACGTTTCATCTCCGATATGACGTTATACGCCACGGCAGAGGAAGTAGAAATGTTGTATCAGAATATTATGGATATTTGCAAACCATATGTAACCAAGGACGAAAAAAAGCCTGATCAGCAGGTGTTTCAGTTGTTTACAGCGTTGTCCAAAGATGTGCAGCGTGATCAGCAACCTGGGTCTAGAACGAAGAGGGAGAAGCCAGCAGGTCAAGAAAGTGCGTCTGCTCCTAACACATCCAAACGATCACAAACATCAAGCCACTCTAAAACATCGAGTAAAGAAAAAGCATCCGAACGTTCCGACAAATAGAAGGCAATTATAAAGAGGGTTTCCCCATCCATAGGCAGCCTAAAAGTGAAACTGCTGTTATAGTTAGCCGACTTAGATCTACTGAAGGATGTAAGGGAAGATGAATGAATAGTTGAATGGTAGCGAGGTTAGTAACAGATCGCACTGATCGTAACAGGTAGCTAGGTAGCAAGGAGGAATAAAAAGCCGCCAATGGCGGCTTTTTTATCATGGACCCTGTCAGAATGATTAAATCGTCGCAGGGTTTCAAGTTTATTCAACAGGGGATAGGATCTGAACGTGTGGAAGAATAGAAGAGTTCGTATCACTTCAAAATCCGTATCGTGAACATCTCTATTCCTTGCTTAATTACATGTTCTCGTCGTAATCTCGTACATCACGCTTCGCGGCCATCGCTGGAGAATTCGATGTACCGTAATCCTCGACAGCTTCCCATGCCTCTGCATGGTCGAACTTGCCGGCATTACGCTGCCTCACTTCTCCGGCGCCGCTTGGTGGCATGGTCATGACCTCTTCTTCAACAGGACGGTCATTACTTACGTCCCGGCTTGGAGTGTCATCAATACAATAGGCTGTATAGGGGATGGCTTGCAGTCGTTCAAATGGGATTTCTTTGCCACAAGTAACACAGATTCCATAGGTACCTTCTTCCAACCGTTCGAGGGCATCATTGACCTGGTTAAACTCATCGGTTAATGTGTCGTCGATCGCAAGGTCTCGGCTGCGTTCAAACGTTTCTGTTCCAGCATCTGCCGGGTGATTATCATAGGAGGATAGCTCGCTTGTGGAATCTTTCAAAGACTCTGCCGGTGCACCATCCTCCATGCTGGATTCGAAATGACGTTGAAGATCCTCGCGTTGTTCCAGCAGCGCTTGCTGCAATTCTTTACGTTGATCTTGGGTTAATGTATTCATAAGGGCATGCTCCTTTCCCGGATTGAATGGGTGTAGTGACTTCTTACCCGAAAAGTAAGCGAAGCAATCATTTTGGGCGGGAGACGCCCGTTTCGTTTTATATCTGATGAATTATGTGTTATAAAAAATAGAGAGAGTAATTGCCGTGTGTTCTCTTCTAACGAATAGAACCGCTGCTCGCCTATAATGGAGGGTTGTCAAGATGGATGAACATATGAAACGTAGATTGGACAAACAGAGACAATTGTTCAAACAACTGGGTGTTCAACTGGATGCTTTATCAATTCATGAGAAACAGTTTAATTATAAACTTCGCGGGTATGACCCGGACGAGGTAGATGCATATCTGGATGTGGTGATTAAGGATTACGAGCGTTTTTACGCCAATATTGCGGATCTAATGGATAAATGGCAAGAACAGCAACTAACCATTCGTGATCTTAAAAATTCGGTGAAACCTGTGAATGATCCGAATAAGATTGATCGGAAACAACTGGATGACATTGTGAAACAGCTGGAATACACCGTGCGGCAGCTCAAAGTCAGAGCACGTCCTGAACAGGATCTGTTTACAGAATAACACGAGTACATCCGAGATAATATCAAATAAAGGTGGTTAACCATGAGTACTCATTTTTCGGTCAGTGTGCATTGTTTGTTGTTACTGTCTCTCAGCGCGCCTGAACGAATGACGTCTGCCGAGATTGCGGGCAGTGTGAACACCAACCCTGTCGTTGTCAGACGTATTTTGGGGGGCCTGAAAAAGGCAGGGTTAGTCAATTCTTCACCAGGCACCAGAGGCTTTTATCTAACAAAGCCATCTAGCGAAATTACGCTTGACATGGTCTATCAGGCTTCCAAGGATGATGGGCCCTTGTTCCCGATTCATGGGAATTGTAATCCCAATTGCGAAGTAGGTATTCAGATTGATGGACTGCTGACGAATCTGTATCAGATCGCGGAATCCAAAGTGGAGCAGTTTTTTGCAACCATTACACTTGAAGATATGGAGCGTACTAGCTTGCAGCGAATTGAGGCTGTAGGATCAGAGGCTGATTAGAAGCCTAACTAGAGGAAGGCGGTTGTCACATGAAAATCATAGTTATCTCCGACACGCATCTACCCAAGAAAGCAAAAAGTTTGCCGGCGCCTTTGGTTGAGGCTTTGTCAGATGCAGACCTGATTCTCCATGCGGGTGACTGGTCTGACTGGAGCGTATATGAGCTGCTTAGCCAGTACGCACCGGTGGAAGGCGTTGCTGGTAACACCGATCCATCCGAGATTGGGGAAAAGCTTGGTTTCTCCCGTATTGTTGAAGCGGAAGGACTGCGATTCGGACTAGTACATGGTCACCGCGGATCAAAAGGCACAGAGCAGAATGCTATCCAGACTTTTGAAGGAGAAGAGCTGGATGCGGTAATCTACGGACATTCCCATATTCCGGTGATGCATACCGTAGATGACCTGCTTGTATTTAATCCGGGCTCACCTACGGACCGTCGCTTCCAGAAGCGTTTTTCCTTTGGTATTATGACGGCAGAGGACGGAAAACTGCAGGCAGAACATGTGTTTTTTGATCGAGATTAGATCGTACATCGAGTTTAGATCGTAATAAGAAGGACAAGCTGCCTGAACTCGGCTTGGACATCGTGTAATATGAAGAGCGTCTCTGAACAGAAATTAATTCTGACTCGGAGATGCTTTTTTGTTTTTTGACTCGATCATGTTGGCTTGAATCGTTATCTCTGGATGGGGAATATGTTCAGATTGTTATCTGTGATTCATCTGTTTGCGTTCTGCTCTATGGTAACGTTCAGGGGAGTGATACAATGCGTTTACGACATAGATTGAATGCGTTTACATAAAGGGGGAACATGAACATGAAGTTATCCATATTCACGGTTGCAGTCCCGGATTTGAATGCAAACGAGCTGGCTTCTGCAGCGGCAGCAGCAGGTATCGCTGGAATCGAGTGGAGGTTTCGTGGCATACCGCAGGATGCCTTGACTGAACAGCCTTCATTTTGGAGAAATAATCGTTGCTCCATTGATCCGGACAGCTGGCAGGAACAGGTACCTATGTTTCGAGAAGCAGCCGAGTCTGAAGGTAGGCAGTCTATTGCACTTGTTCCTTATCTCAATTGTGGTGAACTGCCTGCAACCGAGCAAGCATTCCAAGCCGCATCTGCACTTGGCGCTTCCATGATGCGTGTAGGTGTTCCAGGTTATGACCGAAGTACTGCTTATCCAGAGTTATATGGGAAGGCAGTTCGTTATTTAAATGAAGTACAGGAGTTGGCCAAACAATATAACATCAAAGCCATCGTTGAAACACACCATCAAACGATCGCACCGACGGCTTCTCTAGCGTATCGCTTAGTACAATCTCTGAACCCGGATTATGTTGGTGTGCTGTATGATCCAGGCAATATGGTGCACGAAGGGTACGAGAACCATCGCATGGGACTTGAACTGCTCGGACCCTATCTCGCTCATGTTCATGTGAAAAATGCTGGATGGTACAAGGCGGAAGCAGATCATCTGACAGATCGGATGGAGCTAGGCTCCACTATCAGTTCGGAGCAATCCTTAAGTACATCTTGGCAATGTCAATGGGCCCCGTTGACAGAAGGTATAGTGGACTGGGTACAGATGGTACGTGATCTGAGAGCGGTTGGATATGACGGTTATTATGGCATAGAAGATTTTAGTGGAGCTATGGAATCCAGAGCGATGTTACAGCATTTTGCAGACGTGTTTGCTGAGATTGAGCGGCGCGTACACGAGGAGGAGAAGGGATGAGTATTGTTCGCGTAGCAGTCATTGGTGTTGGAAATATGGGAGCGGCACATGCCAGAACATTGGCGGCTGGAGATGTACCGGGTGCTGAGCTGGTAGCTGTCTGTGATGTGAGAAAAGAGATGGAGAGCTGGGTAGCGAGTAATCTTCCGTCTAGCGTAACGTATTGGCAGGATGCAGAGCAGATGATGGCTTCGAGAACGATTGATGCCGTCATTATTGCCACACCGCACTATGATCATCCCGAACAAGCCATCCAGGCATTCCGGCATGGTCTGCATGTGATGATTGAAAAACCGGCTGGTGTATATACGAAACAGGTAAGAGAGATGAAGAGGCAGCTACGGCAAGTGGTAAAGTGTTCTCCATCATGTACAATCAGCGGACCAATCCGTTATACATCAAGCTGCGTGACCTGATTGCATCCGGCGAGCTTGGCGAAGTCCGGCGTACCAACTGGATCATTACGAACTGGTATCGCTCTCAGAGCTACTATGATTCCGGTGGCTGGCGTGCGACATGGGCAGGCGAGGGTGGTGGTGTGCTGATTAATCAAGATCCTCACCAGCTGGACTTGTGGCAGTGGACAATTGGCATGATGCCGGTACGTATGCGTGCGTTCTGCTCGTTTGGCAAGTATCGAAACATTGAAGTGGAAGATGACGTGACCGCATATGTGGAATATGAAAATGGAGCAACGGGTGTATTCGTAACTACCACCGGTGAAGCACCAGGAACGAACCGCTTTGAGGTCAATGGCGACCGTGGCAAAATCGTCATCGAAGACGGACAACTCACGTTCTGGCGACTGCGTGAATCGGAGCCAGAGTTCAATCAACGGTTCACTGGCGGATTCGGACAGCCGGAATGCTGGAAATGCGATGTGCCAATTACGGGCATAGAGACAGGTCATCCGGGCTTGATCCGCAACTGGGTCGATGCGATTCGTACAGGTGCACCACTTATTGCTCCAGGGCAGGAGGGGATTCATGGCTTAACGTTATCTAATGCGATGCTGCTGTCCACTTGGACGGACAATTGGGTAGATCTGCCCATCAATGAAGATTTATTCTATGAACATCTGCAGGAGCGTATTGCGAATTCAACGACGAAGAAAGACAAAGCTTATGTGGGCGGTCAGCCTACAGATCTGAGTAAGACGTTCAAATGATATGTCTTATAAGTTGAACTAGGTTCTAGGATATCAAAAAGCTTGATCAGGATGCATTTAATACAATTGAAAAGAGGATGGGATGACATGGCTAAAGACGGTATGTTCTATGCACCAAAAAGTGTGACCAAAGAGGTTGTATGTGGACCTGGTGAATTTACCATTGCAGCCGTGGCCCTGGATCACGGACATATCTATGGCATGGTTGGAGGTTTACTGGACGCTGGTGCCACGCTCAAATGGGTCTATGATCCAGACCCGGCTAAAGTGGACGCATTCCGTAAACAGTTCCCACAAGCACAGGTCGCTGCATCGGAAGCGGAAGTGCTCGCCGATTCTGAGGTGTTGCTTGTAGCAAGTGCCGCCATTACATCAGATCGTGCGCCACTCGGCATGAGAGTCATGGCGGCGGGTAAGGATTATTTTACGGATAAAGCCCCGTTTACAACGATGGAACAATTAGAGCTGGCACGTGAAGAGGTCAAGCGTACGGGCAAGAAGTACATGGTGTATTACAGCGAACGCTTGCATGTAGAAAGTGCCATCTATGCAGGGCAGCTCATTGAACAAGGCGCAATCGGCAAAGTAGTGCAGGTCATGGGCACAGGCCCCCATCGATTGAATGCTGGAGGACGGCCAGAATGGTTCTTCAAGCATGAACAATACGGTGGTATCCTCTGCGATATTGGCAGTCACCAGATTGAGCAGTTCCTGACCTTTGCATCATGCAGTGATGCACAAGTGGCTTTCAGCCGGGTCAACAATTTCAACCATCCACAGTTCCCAGAACTGGAGGATTTCGGCGAAGCATCCCTGATCGGTGATAACGGCGCTTCCGGTTACTTCCGCGTAGACTGGTTCACACCGGATGGCCTCGGTACTTGGGGAGACGGACGTACAGTAATCCTGGGTACAGACGGATATATTGAGTTGCGTAAGTACATTGACATTGCCCGCGAGCCGGAAGGAGATCAGGTATATCTGGTCAATCATGAGGGGGAGTTCAGGTACAACGTAAAAGGCAAAGTCGGCTATCCATTCTTCGGTCAGCTCATCCGCGACTGTCTGGATCGCACCGAGACGGCAATGACACAGGAACATGCGTTCAAAGCGGCAGAACTCTGCCTGATGGCCCAACATAAAGCGATGAGTGAGCGCGTGGTATGGAGTGTGGGTGGAAAGTAAGCTTTTAGGTATAAGGAGAAGGATTTAGCTAAGTCAGAGCAGTCCCGATGTAGCTGTATGTACGTTTGTTAGTTTTTTAACAGGCGCCGCAGTTTGGGACTGCTTTTCTCTATTGGTTACTTCGCAGATGGAACAAATTGGGTTATAGTAGATGTAGTTGGGAAATGAGGTTGAAATGAGAGGTATATACGAAGTTCGTAGATATAATGTTATCTGAAAGATTGAGAAATGATTAAAACTGATAAATGAAAAAGTACATATTTTCTAAGTATAAAGTAAATTCAATTTTAATTTTCTGTTGCTAGAGGGGGAAGTAATCAAGGTGCTAATTTTGATCCTGCTTATAATTATTGTTATCGGAGTAGTAATTATAGAAGGAAGATTAAAAAAGAAACTTGAAAATGATGAAAGAATTATTGAGAAGTTAGATGCATTAATTAATGAAGTGAGAAATATCCGTAAAGAGTAGATGGATAATAACTACAAATAGTAAAACATTGAAACCTATCAAATCCAAATCAGATGGAAGATAGGATTAAGTGGACTTGTTTAAAAAATACTAATAAGAGATATTGTGAATATCAATAAAAACATTCTAAACCGACGTGCTATCTCTACTCGAGAAGGTCAATCCATCAGATAACATAATATTCAAGCTGCGGCTCCTTTGGAGCCTTGGTCTGTGGGAAGGATTACGAAGAGGAATATCAGCAGACAACCCCTAGCGGGGTTTATGAATACAGGAACGTTAGATGAAAGAT
>JAFWEX010000134.1 GCA_017512705.1 Paenibacillus sp. | reverse complement strand
TTGAAAAAGGGTTTGATCCTCAGGCGATAATCTCTGACGGACTCATCAAAGGCATGATGCTTCTCGGTGAGGACTTCACTGCCAGCAGAGCTTTTGTGCCTGAGATGCTCGTTGCAGCAAAATGCATGACATCCGCCTTAAATATTCTGAAGCCTCTTCTTAAAGATGACACCCTGACTAAAAAAGGCAGGATATGCCTGGGGACAGTCAAAGGGGACATGCACGACATAGGCAAGAATCTTGTTAAGATAATGCTTGAAGGCGGTGGATTTGAAGTCGTTGACCTGGGCGTGGATGTACCTGCTGAAAGATTTGTGGAAACAGCTATAACAGAAAAATGCGACATTATTGCCTGCTCTGCTCTTCTCACTACCACAATGAGCGAGATGAAGCGAGTCGTTGATCTTGCCAAAGAAAGCGGGATCCGGGATTCAGTAAGAATAATGGTAGGCGGCGCTCCGGTCACTCAGGCTTTCTGTGATGAGATAGGAGCAGACGGATACGCTGACGACGCTGCTCAGGGCGTACTGCTTGCAGAAAGACTGATGAATAACTGAAAACATACAACATCCGGCTCATGATCCTGGCCGGATGTTTTTATTAGTGATTTTGTTACATTTTGATGAATATTTTTGTTCTTTTCGTCACCTTTACCGAGTGCAAAAAGAATTATATAGTATACTTAACAGTTATTATTTGAAAATATAATCATATATATTAAAAGAGGTAGTAACTATGGAATTTGATAACAAAGAGATAGAGAATGCCAAGATAACCTCTCCTGAAGAGTCCATGTACCACATCGGGCTGATAGAATTCGCTTCACCTATCAGTGTGAGGGAAAATCTGCAGCTGGCTTATAAGAAGGAACCGGTTTGGATGCCGACGACAATGGACAAGAACTGGTTCTGCCCCAGGATCATTCCGGACAACATAGCAAGAGCGTTCGTCATCGAGGCGGACAGATATGAGGGGCCCGTTGGAGGACTTGATATGTTCGGCATTGACTGGGAATACGTCCCGTCCGCACGCGGCTCCATTGTGAGACCCGGCAACCCGACCCTGACCGACATAACAAAATGGAGAGAGATCATCCATTTCCCCGATGTCGACAGTTGGGACTGGGAAGGCAGTGCAAAAGCAAACAATGAGTTTCTTGCAAATTCCTCCAAGTATGTGAACTTCTGTATTTTCACCGGTTGGTTTGAAAGGCTGATATCCTTCATGGATTTCGGACCGGCGGCCTATGCCCTGATGAACCGCAAGACAAAAGATTATGTGAAGGAACTGATGGATGCGCTATCGGATCTATGGATCGATATCATCGATCACTGCTACAAATACTACGGACATAATTTCGACGGTATCTGCATCCATGATGACTGGGGCGCCCAGGACGGACCGTTTTTCAACGAGCGAATCGTCAGAGAGATGTTGGTCCCATATATGCGCAGAGTCACTGACCATATCCATGAACTCGGTTACAACTGTGACCTTCACTCCTGCGGTAAAATTGAAAGGCTCATACCCTGCATCATAGAAGCCGGATGGGATGGCTGGGACGGTATGGCAATAAACGATTATCACCAGATCTATGCGGATTACGGCGACAAGCTCATCATGCAGGTCCCTGTCCTGGACTGCAAACCTGATGCAGATGCGGACACACAGATCGAGGCTGCTACAAGGTTCGCCAATGAATTTGCCGCAGACAAAGCCAAACCCGCAGCCTATTCCAACTTCGGT
>JAFWEX010000133.1 GCA_017512705.1 Paenibacillus sp. | reverse complement strand
GCACACTGCACCGCCATTCTTTCGGAAAAGGACGAGCAGGCTGTGAAGGCTTTGGGGATCGACATAACATCGAATCCGGAATTTTCAAATAACAATCTGTATTCAAAATGATATAATAACCTCAGCGAAGGAGGGGAATCAAAATGAGCGAAAGCAGAAAAAAGATCATCAATAATATAACTGTTGCGATAGCTTTCCTTAATCTGGCTATCATAGTGCTCAAGCTGGTCAAGGAAGCGGCGAAGGACTGATACCGGAAACGGAGGGCTGAGATGAACGCGAAGAAGATCATGAAAAATCTGGCGGGTCTTTCAACAGGCCTGGCCGTGACGGTAGCATTTTTCAATGTTGCGCTCCTGATCACGGAACTCGTGAAGACCGTAACGGACGACGGACCGGATCTTGGAACCGAAGAAGCGTTTGAACTCGGAAAAGACGAGCTCGAACTCGAAGAAAGTTATTGAATTCCTTGGCGCGCTCTGTTAAACTAACGGAGCGCGCATTTGTTTTGCTGATAATATCTTGCAGAGCGACACATCCGACTTGCTGATGTGGCTCAATAACGTTCCCTCCGGATCATACGCCGTTGGCGCAGAGTCGGGAACGTTGACCTTCGTCGGCTGCGCTCCTGCGGTAAGTGCAGAGCGACGCAAAAAAAGAAGCAACGCATTACGAATGCGTCTCGAATAATATGCTGATGTGGCTCAATGGCAGAGCGACGCATTCGTAATGCGTAGGTTGGGGGTTCGACTCCCCCCATCAGCTCCACGAAACCCTTGAAATTTCACAATATCATTAACTTAAGGTAGTGAGAACCTTTTCATAAGTTTCTCGCTATTTTATTTGTAAATATGCTATACTTGTAGTGAGAAAAGAGTAAGCGCCAAGTATGAGGGTGGATTGTAAGTCTATCTTACGGGTCTCATAATAATAGATGGAATCAGACCATTTTACTCCAACAACGGCAGTAGAATTGGACCATTTCACTCTATCTATGAGAGGTGACAGATGAATACGAGAAATCTTACCCCGGAAGAGCGCTTTGAATTAATTATGGAATGCCGCACGAGCGGCCTTACCGATTACCAGTGGCTTGAAGAGCACGGTATTCGGAAAAGCACCTTTTACAACTGGATAACCCAGTTCAGGAAGAAAGGTTATCCAAACATACCTGAGCCGCTGCACCAGCATTCATCGCATAAAGCACAGCAGCAGGAAGTCGTTAAGGTCAATGTACTGCCCGACTTGGACCGAAATACTCCAAGTCCAAGTGTCGGGATCTGTAATGATCCAGTGATGGAGATCATCTCCGGCAGAACAGTCATCAGACTGTCCAACGGCACGGATCCGCGCCTTCTTGAGACAGTCCTGCGCAGTCTGGGAGGCACTCTATGATCGGAGACATCTCTCTGGCACAGAACATCTACATCATCACCGGCTATACAGATATGCGTCGGTCCATCGATGGCCTGTATGCGATCGTCAAGGACAAACTGGGTGAAGAGCCAGACAGGATCTCCATTTATCTGTTCTGCGGCAAGCGCTGTGACCGGATCAAGATCCTGCTGCGTGAG
>JAFWEX010000132.1 GCA_017512705.1 Paenibacillus sp. | reverse complement strand
GATGCGGGGGTAGCCTTGAACAATCTGAAGAACGAATTGCGTGTGACGGTTGATCAGGGTGTGGGCTTGTCTTACTCACTCTATGCGGATCCCGTATTTAATGACACGTTGTCTCGATCATTCGCTAATCATTCGGAGTACATCCGAGCTTACAATTCATATCTCATAGGGGAGTTTTCGGGTCAGCTCAGTCAGGGGATTCGCTGGTACCAGGTGTATACCGATAATCCAACCATATTGTCTTCCGGATACATTGAACATTTAACCGAAGACGTTCGCAATTCTAGCTGGTACAAGCAATTACAGGATAAGATGGTGCCTTATCCAACGTTAATTGCAACAGATCAGAGCCTGAGTCTCGTTCAACGCTTAAACAATCTGGACACCGGAGGCATTGAACAGCTGCTCAAAATTGACTTTAATATGGATCTGCTCAGAGAACAATTTCGTAACAGCGGCTTTGACGGCAAAGTGTACTTGGTGGACCCAGGTGGACATATTCGATTCTCGAATTACCCCAAGTCAGAAGAGTCTCCGAACGGAAAGCTATACGGTGACATCGAGTTTCCCAACAAAACGATTCGATTTGATCGTGTATATTCAGGCATAAATTATTTGGAAGGCTGGTCGTTACAAGGGGTCATGGATGAAGAGATTGTATTGCAGGAGGTTCGTAAATCGCGTTCATTTGTTGTTTGGTTGGCTTGTATCAACATTGTGTTGCCCACAATGATTATCGCAGCGATATCTCGATCCATTCATGTCAGACTGGTGCGCATTCTGAAGCATATGAAAAAAGTAAAAACTCAAAATTTTCAGACCATTCCTCCTGAAGATGCAAGAGATGAGATTGGTCAGCTAACAACTGAATTTAACCGGATGACCGAGACGATTCGGAACTTAATTGATGAAGTATACCTTGCGGACATTCAGAAAAAAGATCTGGAGCTTAAACAACAGCAAGCACAGCTTCACGCGTTACATAGTCAGATTAATCCGCATTTTTTGTTTAACACCCTTGAAACTGTGCGGATGCGAAGCCTAATTAAAGGGGAGAAGGAGACAGCCAAAATCGTGCATCATATGGCGAAAATGTTCCGTAAGTCCATTAGCTGGAATCAGCAAGATGTAACCGTCAAGGAAGAACTGGAATTGATCGACAGCTTTTTACAAATCCAGAAATATCGCTTTGGTGAAAAGCTACAGTACTTCATTGAAGCAGACCCGTCTGTGTTAGTGTACCGGATTCCCAAAATGGTCATCTTGCCATTTGTAGAGAATGCCAGCATTCACGGTATAGAATCCACAGCGGGAGTTGGAATCATTCGACTGAGCGTTCAAACGGACGGCTCGGAGCTTCATATTCGGCTGGAGGATAACGGTATTGGCATGTCTACAGCCCGATTGGAAGAGTTGATGCAATATCTAGAACAGAATATGGATATCGGAGAGCATGTTGGTATGAAAAATGCGTATAGCAGGCTGAAACTCTGTTATGGAGATCGATTCTCTTTTTCCATTGAGACAGAGGAAGAGAAAGGGACGCATATACAAATCCGGCTTCCTTTGGATGCTGAACAACACGAAGGTTAACCATAGCCCCTATACTTTTTGAAGCACAAGGTACAGTTTAGTGGGTAACTATGAAAGCGTTATCTTGATATATTGAGAAGGCTCACAGACACCGTTTAACGAAAAAGGGGGAACAAAGCACATGTTAAAACCACTTTTGAAAACGACAGGAATAGTCTTCTTACTGGCATCCCTTTTGGCTGGATGCACTTCAGGCAGTTCCTCTCCGGGAGCTTCATCTTCGGCAGAAACAGAGGATACCAGCCCAGTTACCTTTTCGTATTACATGTTTTCATCGGGTAAGAAAGATACGCTGGCCAGTGAAACCACCATTGGGAAAGAGCTGCAGAAGCAGACGGGCGTGGATTGGAAAATGGAGTATCTGGTTGGTGACAGTGCGACCAAAGCGGGAGTTATGATTGCGTCCGGAGATTATCCCGATGTTATTGCCTCCAGTGGAGAGATGTCCAAGCTGCTGGATGCGGGGGCTTATATTCCGCTTGATGACCTGATTGAGAAATACGGTCCGAATATCAAGAAAGTGTACGGTCCGTACTTCGATAAAATGAGAAATCCGGAGGACGGTAAAATTTACGCTTTACCATACACGGCCAACCAAGGGGAATATTCGGGTAGCCCTAATATTGGCGGCGGTGCTTTCTGGATCCAACGTTCCGTGTTGAAGGAATTTAACTATCCTAAAATATCGACCTTGGATGAATATTTTGATCTCATCGAGGATTATAAAAAGAAACATCCGACGGTGGATGGAGCCGAGACGATCGGTTTTGTATCTCTTGCAGGCGTAGCCAATAACTTTTTCACGTTGCAGAACCCGGCCATGCACCTCGCAGGATATCCAAACGATGGTGGCGTTATGGTGGATATGAAAACCCATGTCGCAAGGACGGTCGCAGGTACCGAAGAACAGAAGCAATGGATCAAAAAGCTGAATGAAATCAACTCGAAAGGTTTACTTGATCCAGAATCGTTCACGATGAATAAGGACCAATACTTGGCGAAATTAACCTCCGGTCGTGTTCTCGGTTATTTTAACTACGCATGGCAAGTAGGAGATGCAAGCAAAAACTTACTCGCAGCAGGCATCGATGAAAAGCGTTATGCACCTCTTCCTATCGTATTTGATAAAAGTATAAAGGATCAATATATTGATCCTCCTGGCTTCGTAAACAACTATGCAACCGGAATCACGGTCAATGCCAAAGACCCGGAACGGATCATCAAGTATTTTGATAATTTGCTCAAAGAAGAGAATCAAATTTTGGTGCAGTGGGGGATCAAGGATCAGACCTACAGTGTAGATGAAAATGGACGCTTCTACTATGCGAATGATGAGCAACGGAAAATACATGATGATGTCGAGCTGGGCCGTAAATTCGGATTCACCTATTTCAGCAATGACTGGCCGCGTTATGGTGGAGAATCAACGCTGTCTGATGGAAATGCTTATAACCCAGGTAATCAGCCGGAAGTGGTTGCTGCAACCTACACGGATGGAGATAAACAATTCCTGGATGCCTATGGTATCAAGACTTTTAGTGAGTTGTTCAACAAACCAGAAGAGCGTCCGTGGTTCCCAGCGTGGTCCATTGCACTCGAACAAGGTTCGCCTGAACAGGTTTTTACAACTAAATCCGATGATATACAGCGCAAATACTTGCCAGAGATGATATTGAGTGCACCATCCAATTTCGATAATCTGTGGAATACGTACATGACGGAGTTCAGCAAACTGGATCGAGCGGGATACGAGAAAAAGATAACCGAAGTTATTCAAAATCGAGTTGCAGGTAAATGGTAAATGGTGAATTGATCCATATCAACTAACTAGATGGTTTATGTGCGCTGGAGAACATATGAATGGGTACTGTACTTTATGCTTCTCCGCGCACGAATAACAGAATGGGAAAGGAGCATCTGCATCGTGAAGGAACCCCATGTATCCCTTCAATCGATCCCGCCCACTTCCCGTCCTAAGGGGAATGGGGAAACACGTTTTTACAAACGATTGCTGCAACAGCGAACATTGGCAATGATGTGTATTCCCTTTGTGGTTTGGGCGTTTGTGTTTAAATATTTGCCGTTATGGGGCTGGACCATGGCGTTCCAGAACTTCAAACCGGCAAGAGACTTTGCAGATCAGCAGTGGGTGGGAATGAAGCATTTCCAGACACTGTTTGAAGATAATACGTTCTACCGGGTGCTACGCAATACGCTGGTTATGAGTTCGATCAAGTTGGTGCTTGGGTTTGTTACCGCGATTACACTCGCACTCCTGTTAAACGAGCTGAAGAATATTATTTTTAAACGTTTTGTGCAAACCGTCAGTTATTTGCCTCATTTCATCTCCTGGGTTGTGGCTTCAAGTATTGTGCTGACGGTGCTCTCACCTGACGGGATTATTAACCTGATTCTTATGAAGCTTCATCTCATTGACAGCCCGGTGCTGTGGATGGGGAAGGGGGAGTATTTCTGGGGGATACTGGGAGCCACCGAGGTATGGAAAGATGTTGGCTGGAACACGATCATCTATCTTGCAGCGATTACAGCCATCGACCCAGCCCAATATGAAGCGGCGGAGATTGACGGAGCCAGTCGTTTCAAACGTATGCTGTACATCACTTTGCCAGGCTTGAAGCCTGTTATCGTTATTTTGCTCATTATGAATATGGGGAACATTCTGGAATCCGGATTTGAACCTCAATATTTGTTAGGCAACGGAATGAACATGGATTATTCAGAGAATCTGGATATCTTTGTTTTAAAATATGGATTGGGGATGGGGAACTTCTCTTTGGGAACAGCGGCAGGTATATTCAAGACGGTGGTCAGCTTCATCTTCCTCTTCACGGCCAACTACATCGCCAAAAAAATGGGAGAAAGCAGACTATTCTAAGAGGAGGCCTGGGCCATGCCAAAAGCAAAATCATCTCGCTCGCGGAATAACAGCACCGGGGATCGGGCGTTTGATGCCATAAATATTACTTTTATGATCTGTTTGATGATCGTTACGATCTATCCGTTTATCAATATGATTGCTGTATCACTAAATGATGCGAATGATGCTATTCGCGGGGGCATTTATCTGTGGCCTCGGGAGTGGACGCTGGATAACTACAAATATATTTTTGGAGAATCCGATATTTATCATGCCACGCTGATCTCGGCGCTTCGAACGATTGTTGGAACAGTTGTGTCCGTTTTCTGTACGGCGATGCTTGCCTATACCCTCAGTCGGCAGGAATTTGTTCTTCGGAAGTTTGTAACGATGTTTTTTGTCTTCACCATGTATTTCAGCGGAGGACTAATTCCAGGTTATCTATTAATTCGTGATCTGGGTCTAATTGGATCTTTCTGGGTCTATATCATTCCTGGGGTAATCGGTGTATTCAATATGATTGTCATTCGTTCGTTTATCGAAGGGTTACCTGAAGGGATTCTGGAATCCGCTCGAATTGACGGAGCGGGTGAATTTACAACGTTTATTCGAGTCGTATTGCCGTTAACGATTCCGGCGATGGCAACCGTTTCTCTTTTCGTAGCAGTGGGTCAGTGGAACTCCTGGTTTGATGTCTTTCTATACAACTCATCTAACAGGGAGTTAAGTACACTTCAATATGAGCTGATGAAAATATTACAAACCTCAACAACGGCGGCAACCTCATCGGCAAGTGACGTGTACCAGTCTGCAGAGAACAGTGGTATTGCGGTGACGCCTACCTCAATACGGGCAACGATGACGATCATAGCAAGTGTGCCCATCCTGATGGTGTATCCGTTCTTACAGAAATATTTCGTACAAGGTATGACTATTGGAGGAGTGAAGGGGTAAAGGAGAGAACAACAATTGGTGCATAAACAGGCAGCCGGGTGGCTGCCTGTTCGTCATGATAATAATTCCAGTGTGAATCCGTCAACCTCTTGCTGGGCTTCCTGCATGACTTCGACCACTTGATCTGCATAATCACCAAGCACGTTTTTGCATGAATCAAAATGTAACCAGCGAATCGTTAGTGGCAGATGTACTTCACCGGTCAGCGCATCCCATAGCGCATCCAGATTGTGTCCGTAATGTTCATCCAATTGAAGTTTGTCCTGTAACACCAGATGAAGTGTTTCACGGTCATGAAGGGAACGACCATCGATCTGAACGATATTCATGTGTACCCCCTTTATTTGATCTGTTGAAAGGTTTTATAGTGATCGGTGGTTTGATAGATTAGACCGTCATTAGAATATACAATCCGGTCACTTCCCCGTGTTCCTCCATTATAATGTATATCTGCTTCGTACCAGACCCGGCCCTTTTTGCTAGGGAGGAGGCCTTCGCGATTCCGGAATACATCACCACCGATACTTTTGCCGGGAGCGACTTGATGAAGATTGCCCTTGCTTGGCTCCCATCCCAGTGCACGTGCTTCATTCTTCGTAATGTAGTTGGGCGGAAGTTCGTGATGCTCTTGAATATAATCGGCCACTTCTTGAAAACCCATCTCTTTTGAGATCT
>JAFWEX010000131.1 GCA_017512705.1 Paenibacillus sp. | reverse complement strand
TATTAGTTTTGAGTATAGAATCATCAATTTTAGTAAGATTAATTACAAGGTTCGATAAGTCCATTAATTGAATAGCAACTCTAATCTGATTTTCATTCCACGGAAGACCTTTTTTGGGAAAATATACATCCGTTTTAAATACATTTTGAACACATTCAAGTTTATTGTAATCAAGTACATTCGGCAAAGGTTTTGTTTGAAGACCATACGAGATTAAGTATACAACAGGTATATTGAGTTCATTGTATTGGTGAATACAATCTATAATAGAAAGACTAGAACAATCCACTAAAAAAAGGAAGTCAATATCTGATGGCGAATATGATGATAATTGCCATTCTCCGCAAGTTATGACAATTGAATCTGAGTGTTGCTGTTGTAAGAGTTTTTTATACATGGAAACCTTATCGTTATAGACATTACATACTAAAAGAATCCGCATTTTGCGATTTAAACCAAATTCAGTTCTGAATGGTGATAGTTTATTATTACTATTCCCAAACAATTGGTTATTAAACGAATTTTCATTGTTATAATAGATATGACCATCAAAAAAAGGTTTATATACGATGTTCTCTACATTCAAGTATTCATCATAACTTTTTAAATACGGTAATAGAGCGTTGAAGTCAAAAACATCAAATTGATCAATTGTACTAGGAAGTAACTTATTAGTTCTTTCAGTAATAAGTCTTTCATCAGTCATATACGCATACGTTAATTTGTAATCCATTTTAACTGAAAGCCCCAGCGAAACTGGAGAGGAAGGACCTAGTTCAGTACTAAGTATCTTATTCACAAAATTAAAGGAAGCACCTAATGATTTAGCTCTGAACCATAAATCCCAATCACATAAACGCCGCATTCCAATATGAGAATCATAAAGTCCATATTTTTCGAAGAAGGACCTTTTACAGAGGACTGAACCATTTGGAATAGTGTTTAAATGATATAATATTTCAAATGTTAAAGGCCATTCTCCAAGAAGAAAATATTGCTCGTCGTTAACTTTCATATTTGTAATAGAATATTGAACATCAGCTGGTTTTGAATTCATTTCATCTAGTAAAACTTCCAAAAAAAGAGGGTCCCATATGTTATCATCAAATATAAAGGCAACATAATCCCCTCTAGCTTTCAATATGCCTTCATTTGTTCTAACAGCTGGTAAACCGCAATTAATATCATGACGTATATAAACTATTCTATTATCTTTTGAAGCAAATTGAGTTATAAGGTCTTGAGATCCGTCACTAGAACCATCATCAATAATGATAAATTCAAAATTTTTATATGTCTGTCTCAGGACTGACTCTATACAACGTTCGAGGAAACCTTCTGCCATTCTAGAGTAAGTTGGCATAACAATACTAACTAAGGGATTATTATTTTCGTAACCATTATCAAGAATAAGCTGATCTTTAGTGAACTCTTGAAATTTCATTATCATTTTCCTTTTTTCTGTTAATAGTTTTTTTAATTCCTTCTTCAAGGTTATATTTTGGTGACCACTCACAGTCTTCTTTAATCTTTGATATATCTAAAACATTTCTAGTAACTCCACTATAATTATCTTTCCTAACTATTACTGCTTCTCTCTCCAGAACCCTCTCAATTATTTGTATGATATCAATCAACTTTCTGCCTTCACCAGTTCCAACATTGTATATCCCGTTTTTGCTTCGATTTAACAGTGTAATAAGTGCATCACAAAAGTCATCAATGAAAATATAGTCCCTTACAGAATTCTCTGCTCCACTCCATATGGAAATATCCTTGCTATTAAGAATATTCTGTATAAAAATATCTATAACTCCTTGTTCAACTTTTCTATAAAAGTGACAACCATAAATATTTGAAATCCGAAGAATGAGATAGTCGATATTATGAACTCGACTATAAAACTTTATAACTTCCTCACTTAATAATTTTCCTTGCCCATAAGATGATAGAGGGTTCAGTTCAGTCGATTCAGTCAAATTTTGTTCTTCAACACTTCCATATATTGTCCCTCCCGATGAAGGAAACACTATCTTTTTAACATTTAATCTTACCATTGTATCTAAGACACTATCCAGTGCTGAAAGTGAATTCTGTAATTCAAATTTCAAATTATATTGATTTGAACTAGGTAACGAATGTGAAATAAAATAAAATACAACATCTATATTTTTCATTGCCAGATCCATTAAATTTTCATCAAATACATTCCCTACCATGGTCTCTATATTTAATCCATTAAATCTATTATTGATATTCCTGTCTAAAATTCTTACATTCCAACCATTATTATATAATGTCATCGCTACGCTAAAGCCTATAAAACCTTGTCCACCAATCACTAGAGCACTCTTTCTCATTTTTCTCCTCCATTTCCCTTTTTGTTAAGTAAAAATCTATCCATTTCTTAGAAAGGAGAATGTTAATTTAAGATATAATTTTCCCTTTTAACGGTCCTCAGTATACGTTTTCGTAAAACTGACCTGGTTTGTCAAAAGGGTACAGTAACACTAGTTTTAATATTCCATCGACTTTTCTTCGGTGTACACTTTTCATTTAAATCATAGCGTACCTTCTTTATCAACTGCCAAACCAGTTGTATAATTTATATAAGCTGTCGTAACTTCCTCTGGAGTACCAATCATTTTAATTTCCCCATATTCCAGCCAAATACACTTATTACAAAACTCTAAGGCAGAGGACATACTATGTGTGACATAAACGAGAATTTTGACACGATCTACAAGTTCATTTAATCTAGATTGCGCCTTTTTCAAAAATTTAGCATCACCTGCAGCTATAACTTCATCCAGAAGTAAAATATCTGGTTCAACTGATGTCGAAACTGAAAATGCCAGTCGAATGAACATACCAGAGGAATAATATTTGACCGGTAAATTCAAATGTTCACCTAATTCGCTAAAATCAGCAATTTCTTGCATCTTCTTTGAAAGCTCTTTCGGGGATTGACCAAGCATTAATCCTCGAAGTTTAATATTCTCCCAGCCGGTTGCTTCCATCTCGAAGCCTGTGGATAATTCAAATAAACTAGCAACTTTTCCTTCAATTCTCATTTCACCACTCTTGGGAGGAAATATGCCGGCTATAACTTTTAAGAACGAACTTTTCCCCGCTCCATTGTGGCCAATTATTGCTAGACGGTCACCATCTGACAAAGATAAATTTATATTTTTCAAAGCATGAATTGTCTTTTTTTTCTCTAATAACTTATTTTTATATTTTTTTGGAGTTAATATATCTTTCAAACTGTTTTCCTGCATGATCTGGTACTGCAAATTAACATTTTTCATTTCAATTAAGCTCATATTGTTTCACCTTTCACAATCTAAAAGTGATTTTTCTACCTATTTTATTAATGAGTATTATAGATATTTGAATTAGTAATAACGTAATTATTATGCAAATCATCCAAGTTCTCCAACCGGGGATATTTTTACCCAATAGTGGTCCTCTTATAATTTCTAAAAAGTAATAAAATGGATTCAGAAGATAAACCCATTGGAAGTTTCTTGAATCCATCATTTCAGGTTTATAAATAATTGGGCTTAAGTAAAAAAAACCTTGAAGCACCAGTGATTGTAACGGCTGAAAATCCCTTATATACAAGTTCACTATTGATGAGATCGTAGCCCAAGCCGAACAAAATAACAGCCAAATTATTAGTGCTGGGAAAATATACAACATATTGAATCCAAAGCTTCCTGGATCTATAAAAATATACAATAAAAAAAATGCCGCTAATGAAATAAGTAAATTTACGAAGTTGACAATACTAGCTCTTAAAGGGAAAATTTCTATAGGTACTTGCGTTTGCTTAATGTATCCCTGAGAACTTAAAAAGGAAAGCGCACCACCTTCAGCACTACTTGTGAAGAAAATCCAAGGTAATAAGCCGGAAAATAAGTAAGGAACCAACTCTTTAAGTGGGGTATTAAAAACTACTGAATATACCAAGCCAATAATAAGAACGATACCAAGAGGAGAGAAGAAATTCCAAGCTACTCCGAGTAAAGAATTCCTGTATTTATTTTTTAGATCTTGTCGCGTCAAACTTAACAATATATAGCGGGCCTCATATAAATTTTTAAAATATTTCACCCTATCTCTAACCTCACTGACCTTATAAATAAATTATTTATTATTTTTCCACATTTTCTCTATAATTTTTTTAATTATATAGATTGGTGCCTTGTATCCCATTGATTTGAAAATATTAAAAACCTTACTGAATAAAAGTTTTTTTGATCCTAGATTAAGATTGATTTGGTTAGGGTTACAATGCTGAGCTCGGAATGTAACAAGATCATTTAACTCACCAATACAGTCACTAGCAATTTTAGAGACTGAAAATTTTTCCTCAAGATGTAATCTTGAATTAATTGCAATTGTTCTCCTTAAAACCGTATTATCAATAAGATATGATAGTCCATGAAACCATCCATCCTCTGTATTCTCTACTAGTAACCCATTTATTCCATTTTTCACAACAAAACGATATGGTTCTACATCAGAATATATCCCTGCTGCTCCAATAGCCCCATATTCTAAATATTTGTTAAAGTATTTAGATGCATGAAAATCACTAGCTGGTAAAATAGCTATGCCAATATCCCAGTATAGATTTTTCATCTCCTGTATATATTCCCCATAATTTGGTTTATAAGGAATGAATTTATAGTTTAGTGCCCCTAAATCAGGCTCAGCTCCCATAAATTCAAAAGAAATACCATCTTTATATTTAGCTTTCAAATCATTAAGTGGTCTTTTCAGAAACTTTTCGATATTAGTCTTATGATCAATACCACCGCTGAACCCTATTTTTATACACTCTCTCTCATTCTCTGAATGCTTCTCCATTGCAACTTCTTTAATCAAAAGGGCAGGAGCATCTATAATAACTGCTCTTCTAATTACAAATGGTTCATATTTCCTTTTAATATGAATATTATTAGTCAATAAGAAATCTGAATTATTTATAATTGTAATTATATTTTTTCTGACCATTTCAGTATTAAAATAGTCTTTACTAGTAGCATCTAGAGGGATATTCAATAAGTCATCATCCAAATAATATATTACTAATTTACCCAATCTCTTGCATTCCTTGATAATATCAAGTTCATAAGAATCTGCTGAACGGATACTAATTATGATATCAGCCTCCGCCAATATTTCCTTGGTGAGTTGAGCGGTTAAATAAAATTGAAAGTTAATAAACTGTTCATGTTGTAAATAATTCATAATTTCCACTATTCCAACCTTTGCAGATGGAATATCACCTAGACAGAATGCGACAACGTTTGTTAAACGCATTTAAAAGTTCTCCTTAAACAAGGACATTTTAATAATTTCTCTATCATTGATTGAGTATCTTTCAGTTTCCAGGAAACCAGCCTTTTTATAAATTTCATGCGCTATTACATTGTCTGTGATTACCTCTAAATATATTTCATCTAGCTCTAAAATTTGAAAACCGAATTCACATAATTTAAGGGTGACAGCTAATCCTAAGCCTTTTCCACGAGTCGAGGGTTCGCCTATCAACAATCTACCAAATTCGGCTCTTTTTTTATCATTATCAATATCATATAAGCCAAGCATGCCTACTCTTTTACCTGAATCTTCGAGATCTTTAACTATAAACATAATATCATTTGTTTTCTGTAAATAGTTCTCAAACCATCTCTTTTGCTGATCCATATCAATATAATTATTAGTCAGAAAACTGGAGTGATTAAGAGGGGAGTTTCTCCATCCCCTCATCAACTCAATGTCTGCTTCTGTCACTGGTGTTAGGATAAACTTATTATTTTTGATTACATAGTCGTGTTGCACTTTTTGCCCCCCATCACATACTTGTAAACTTCACTACATGTCCGACTACTTTGTCTACATCACTCTTCTGCATTCTAAGATGCATTGGTAACGACAAAATCCGTTCACTAATATAGTGAGAATTTGGACAAGTTCCTTTAGCATGAGAGTACATTCTATATTCTGTGTTGTCTCGGTAATGTACTCCGGGATATATTTCAGATTCATTTAAAGCAAGGAGAAGTTCATCCCTTTTATCAACTTCAATAACATAAAGATGTCGAGAGGAGTCACATCCAGGAGCTACTTTAACTGATCTAATATTCTCATGCCCTTCGAACCCTTGATCATACCAGAGAGCCAGTTGTTTACGGTAAGCATTATCTTGATCCAGATACTTCAGTTGCACAAGACCAATTCCGGCCATAATGGAATTTCCATGGTACTTGTAACCGACATGTTCAACGTCATACTTCCATTTATATGCCCCTTTATCCGTAGATCTAGCATAAGTATCTTTGTTTATACCCAGCCAAGTCAATTTACGACATAAATCATCGTTATCTTTATCCTTGAAACAAATCATACCAGAGTCTGCTGTAGGGAGATTTTTAACAGCTTGGAAAGAGTACACTACTACGTCTGCTTCTCCACCTGGGATCTTTCCGTTTAGTCTGGTACCTGCCATATGAGCCGCATCTAAAATAAGTGCCAGATCATATTTTTTACAAAGTTCAACAATTTCAAGATATCTCCCGGTATTTCCACCAATACCTACAAATAATATCGCTTTAGTCTTATCCGTGATTTTAGCTTCCACATCTTTAGGATCAAGACACATAAATTCATCTACATCAGCAAATACTGGTTTTAAATCCTCATACAGAATAGCATGGTTAGTGGATACAAATGTTAGTGGTGTTGTGATAACCTCAGCATCATCTCCCCATTCCTTCTGCATCTTCAGAATCTTAAATGCTAAACCGAGTCCTACAGTAGCAGAATTCAAAAAGTGGGCATTCTCCAGTCCAGTATACTCTTTCCACTTTTCTTCGAATTGCACAGTTTTAAAACCTAAACCTGTCCAGCCTTTTTCTAGACACTCACGAATCTCTTCTAAACATTCTTCAACCCTAAATGTAGGCATAAATAATTGAATAGACATAATATATAATCTCTCCCTGTTGTTATTCGATAAAAAAGCTATGAAGCGCTTCACTGAAGTGTCTCAACTGTCGTTTATTGCTAATCAAGTTTGAATTGTCTAAGGCAGAATATTTTGGCCGCCTAGCTCTTGTCGGGTATTTCTCTGATGACACTGGACATATTTCACTGTGCTTGAACTGTTTAACTTCAGCTACCAACTTGGCAAATTCGTACCACGAGGTAATTCCCGAATTAGTAATATGATATGTTCCGTATGGACATCCAATAAGCTCGAGTAGTGACTCCGATAAATCTACCGTATAAGTTGGCGAGCCCCATTGATCATCTACTACATTTAAGATTTTTGCATCCCCTAAAATATTCTTTACGATTGTATCAGGGAAACATTTCCCTCCCTTTCCAAACAACCAAGAAGTTCTAACAATATAATAATTTTCATAATTAGACTTAAGAATATCTTCAGCTAGCATTTTAGATCTACCATATACATTAATTGGTTTACGATCATCATTTTCTCTATATGGGATGTTACTATGGCCATCGAAAACATAATCTGTACTTATAAAGACAATAATTGGTTGTAGTTCTCTTACGCTCTCTAAAAGATTATACATACTGAAACTATTTACATTATAGGCTTGTAAAGGATCATCTTCGACCTGATCAACATTTGTAATTCCAGCTGAATGAATGACTACTTCCGGTTTATATTTTTCTATAGCTGCCTTAAGGGAACTAAGATCAGTTATGTCACACTCTTGTTTTGGTGTTCTTACTACTTGGTGTCCCTCTAATTTAAATTGACGGTAAATTTCTTGTCCGAGCAATCCGAATCCACCTAGTATTAACACTCTCAAGTTCTCACTCCCTTTCAAGACTTTCTAACTCAAAGGTTTCCAATTCGCATCTTTTTCCGAAAGAGAAGGTTGAACTAATCCGTCTAAAGGCCATTGGATTCCTAATTTTGGATCATTCCAGAGAAGCCCTGACTCATACCCTGGATCGTAAAAGTTTGTGCATTTGTATGAAAACACAGCAACATCAGAAAGCACAAGAAAGCCGTGTGCAAAACCTTCGGGAATAAAAAACTGTTTACGATTGGTGCCCGAAAGGTGTATACCGTGCCATTTTAGAAATGTTGGGGAGCCCTTTCGAAGATCAACTGCTACATCATATACTTCTCCTTCAAGAACCCGAACCAGTTTCCCTTGTGGATTCCTGGTCTGGTAGTGCATTCCCCTCAAGACACCTTTTTTAGACATAGACTGGTTGTCTTGAACAAAGGATGTGCTGATCCCGTTTTTCTTAAACTCCTCTTCATGATATGTTTCCATAAAATAACCTCGTTCATCACCAAACAACTTAGGTTCAACTATAACTAAGCCCTCAATATCGGTTTGAGTAAACTTAAAGTTCCCCATTCTCTACCTCCTCAAATTAGCTATGATTATAAATATCCATTAAATACTGGCCATATTGAGTCTTTAACAAAGGTTGAGCAAGTTGGACGAGATCTTCCTTGGAGATATAGCCCATTCGAAAAGCAATCTCTTCAATACATGAAATGTATAGACCTTGCCTCTTTTGGATTGCTTCCACAAAGTTACTTGCTTCAAGCAATGATTCATGTGTCCCAGTATCAAGCCACGCCATTCCCCTGCCCATCAGCTCAACTTTAAGTTGTTCCCTGTATTTATATTCTTCTATTACAGAAGTTATCTCTAATTCTCCCCTCGCTGAGGGAGTTACCTTGGAGGCTATACTCGCTACATCTCCATCAAAGAAATATAAACCAGGTACTGCATAATTTGATTTTGGGACAGATGGTTTCTCTTCGATGGATAGGACATTATTGTTCTCATCAAACTCTACCACCCCATATGCTGTCGGGTCTTTTACATTGCAGCCGAAAATAAGAGCTCCTTCTTTTAATTCAGCAGCTCTATGTAGGGTTTGACTAAACCTCTGACCGTAAAAAATGTTATCACCAAGTACCATCGCTACAGGTTCATTATTAATAAAATTCTCACCAATAATAAAAGCCTCAGCTAAACCTTTAGGTTCATTTTGAATTTGATATTTAAAGTCCATCCCAAGTTGACTACCGTCCCCAAGCAATTGAGTAAAGAAAGGAAGATCTCTAGGTGTTGATATGATTAGAACTTCTCTTATTCCTGCTAACATTAGAACCGATAGCGGATAATAAATCATGGGTTTATCATAAATAGGGAGCATCTGTTTTGAAACAGCTCTAGTTAGTGGATAAAGTCTAGTTCCAGAACCTCCAGCCAAAATAATACCTTTAATTTTTAACACACCCTTAAAACTAGAATAGTAATTCAACTCTTTGTTGAGAAATTCTCTCGTATAGCTCTTATCAGTATACTTATGCTAAAATAATGTCGTATCTACAAGCAAAGGAGAATCAAACCTTGTCGAATCCAGTATACGGGAAACAAAAGAAAACGTCGAGTAAAGCTACAGCCAATTCGGCATCGACGCTCCTATGGTCATTGTCCATAGGTCTTATCTTATTTTTACTCTGGTCCGCGTTCCAAGTTGCGCTATTTAACGGTCAATTACTGCAATTTGAGGCACCCATTTATTGGGCTGTTGCTATCACAACCCTCCTATTTATACTATGGGTGGCAATTTACTTTAAACAGATGAAGTTAGAAACACAACAAGATTGGCTCAAAGTAGCCGTCATAATGCTTCCTCTTACCTATGTGCTATCACTTGTTAATGCCGCATCAGGATATTTGGCTACTAATATGGTACTTATCCAGTGTATTTATGCCATGATTTTTGTAATGACGATGTACGTGCTTCAAAACAACAAAATCAATCATATCATACAATTCTCCTTAATAGGAATTGCATATGTTATTGTAGTTTATGGATTTTTGAACTGGCTTGGAGCCTTTAGTTTTGCAGGTAAACTGGTGGGGTGGTTCTCTTCGGGTGTAGTCAACGGGGTCTATAATCAGGCCATCTGGAATGATGCCAATGGTGCCCGGCTTGCGTCCGTGTTTCAGTATCCCAATACATATGCCGCATTTCTAATGGCATTTCTGTTCATTTCGATCTTTAGCATGATTCGTACAAAAAAAATATATGTACAACTGCTACACGGTTTCATGCTAGTACCTATTGTTTTGTCGTTGCTACTTACGCTCTCGCGTACAGGACTGGTTATGCTTCCTATTGTATTTGTTATCCTGCTGCTCTTGCTTAAGCCAGCCAAACAAATTCTATGGTTTATCTATAGCGGGATTTCAGCAATCGGAACCCTGCTGATACTAAATCCAATTAATACCGCAGGGCTTGAATTGCAAAAGCAATTCACAAGTTCTCTTGCAGCCAAAAGTTGGGCTATCCTAATTGGCGCCTCGCTTGTTGTGGCTATGTTATGCTGGGTCATCCAGCGCTTTGTAGCTCCTAAGCTTGAAGGCAAACTTCAATCCTGGTCATCTCGAAAAGCATCAAGTGCTTGGATCCCACTAGGATCTATTGTTCTAATTGCTGTTTTAGCTGTACTTCTACTTGGCACAGGCTTACGTAACATATTGCCTGACAGTATTAGTACACGACTTGAGAATATCAACTTCCAGCAACATAGTGTGCTCGAACGTATTACATTTTACAAAGACGCCACGAAACTATTCGCTGACTATCCTGTCATCGGTGCAGGCGGTGGTGCATGGACTGCACTGTATGAAAAGTATCAGAACAACCCTTATGTGAGTGCCCAGGCACATAACTTCTTCATGCAGTACCTTGTCGAGGTTGGCCTCATTGGATTCATCGTATTTATGGCATTCATACTATATGTTTTCTATCAATATATACGCTCATATGTCAGAAGAAGTGAAGATGAGCGCGAATTCCATTTCGTCTATTTCATTCTTTCTATGTCCATCCTTGTGCTGAGTCTCCTTGACTTCAACATGAGTTATGTGTTCATCGGCATGTTAGTGTTCCTCGGTCTTGGAGGTATGGCTGCTGCAATCGAGCCTAAACCTACTCGCCGATTGAAAATGAGTGCTGCTACTGCACGCGGAGTTTACAATACGATCGCCGGAATAGTTATTATTGTGCTTCTGATCATTTCTATTCGATTCCTACAGGCCGATCAATACGCTAATGAAGGTAAAGTAGTTGCTCAAAACAGTCAAGATTTCCAGCAACTTAAAGATCCACTGGAGAAGGACTTGTCCATTCGTAGCACACATTTTGATTCATTAATGATGCTGGCGTCGCTCTACCAACAAGGCTATACACAAACCCAAGATGACCAATTTTACATGGCAGCCTTGGAATTGCTTCAGAGGGGTCTGAAAGCAGAACCGTATAATAAAGCTATCGTGAAACAAATGATTGACCTGTACGAATTGAAAGGCGAGGTTGACCAAGCGTATGCTTTACGAAAAGAATATGCTGATCATTACATCTGGGATATGGCTTGGTATGAACAATTCATCAGTCGCTCATTCGACTTAGGATATCAAGCCATTGGTCAAGGCGATCTGACCAAGAAAAAATCGTACTTCTCTTCAGGCTTAGCCGCATATCAGCATGTTGTAGACGGAGTCGAGCACCTTAAAACGCTACCTGAAGGACAGCTTCAAGGCCAGCCTTTTGAAGTCACCCCAACCATGATTCTCAACGCGGGGAAGATGAAGTATATGTTGAACGATTCTTCAGAAGCTGCGGCGATCCTTAAGAAGGGCATTGCCGAAGACCTGAACGATGTGACTAATCGTGAAATTGCTCGTTGGTACTTAGCTTCACTTAAAAGAGATTTTCAACTAGATGAGGCTCTATATAATAAAATGATTGCCATCTCACCTGGTGAAGCAGATGAGATTAAAAAAATCGCGGAACTCAATTTCTAATCCGTTCGTAAACTCACTCACATCCGCTTTTCTGTCAAATTAAAAAGGTTTGCCTCATGAGGCAAACCTTTTTTTCGTCTAACTTAGAACGGATACTCATTCTCAGAACATCGTTCAAAATGTAAAAAGACAGCGTGAACGAATAGATATATTACAAAATTTAAAGAATTAAAAATTAGTGAAAGATTGCATGAATGAATGACTGAATAAATGAATAATTCAACATATAAATCAAGGGATTAGTCTGTTTTGACAATACTCTTCAAATATTTCAGCAGATCTTCCCTCAAATCCGGCCGTTGCAGCGCATAATGGATGGACGTTTCAATAAAACCTAATTTCTCCCCCACATCATGTCGCAAACCTTCAAAATGATACGCCAGAATCTGACGCTGTTCATTCAGACGGGATAAGGCATCAGTCAGCTGAATCTCTCCGCCTACCCCGACGGATTGTCTACCCAAAATTTCGAAAATGTCAGGGGTAAGAATATATCGACCCATAATAGCCAGATTCGAAGGAGAATCCTCCGTCTTTGGCTTCTCAATTAAACGACGAGCACGGAAGACACGCTCATCTGTACGTGTTAGCAGCTCTCCATCTACAATGCCGTAACGAGACACGTCATTCCAATCGACAGGCTGTACGCCAACGATGGGGGATTGCAATTCGTCATAGACTTCAATCATCTGCTGCAAGCATGGTTGATTGGCCTCTACAATGTCGTCCCCGAGCAGGACGGCAAACGGTTCGTTACCAATGAACTTACGTGCACACCAAATGGCGTGACCAAGTCCTTTAGGTTCCTTTTGCCGGATATAATGAATGTCTGCCATCTCGGAAGGTTTACGCACCTCATTCAGTAGTTCCCACTTCTGTTTATCTGTCAGATTCTGTTCAAGTTCAAAGGAATAATCAAAGTGATCTTCAATCGCTCGCTTCCCTTTCCCTGTAACGATAATAATATCTTCAATTCCGGAGGCTACAGCTTCCTCTATAATATATTGAATGGTTGGTTTATCGACGATCGGAAGCATTTCTTTTGGCATGGCCTTGGTAGCAGGCAAAAATCGTGTTCCTAAGCCAGCAGCAGGGATAATTGCTTTACGAATCTGCATGTGATAACTCTCCTTATTCTGTCTAGTAACAGCAATTAAAGATTGAATAGGTATAATGGAAGCAAATACATGGAGGGTTCCTGTTCTTCCAAATCCAATCCCACTCTTATGTATTGATAAACAATTTAGAATAGTATAACAGATAAACATGATCTTGAACGTTACCTTCTCAAATCGTTTATATAATAAAAAAACAGGATGATACAATAATGAAATTGTACCACCCTCTAATTCCGTTACACCATCAACAACTCACGAATATCCTGCTCGGATAATGTCGTTGATCCTCCGTCGCCAGGTTCAATTACCTCGGCAATTAAATCCTTTTTCCGCTGCTGCAGCTCCAAAATCTTCTCCTCAATGGTGCCCTCGGTGACAAGGCGAATGACTTGAACTACCTGTTTCTGCCCCATCCGATGCGCACGTCCAATGGCCTGCTCCTCCACCGCGGGGTTCCACCACAGATCATACAGTATAACGGTATCTGCCCCCGTCAGGTTAAGCCCGGTTCCGCCAGCTTTGAGCGAGATGAGGAATAGCTCGGCTTCACCTTCGTTAAATCTACGGCACATGTCTACACGACTCTGGGCAGGGGTCTGCCCATCCAGGTAAAACAGGCTGATTCCCTGTGCAGCAAGAGTTTGACGAATGAGACCCAACATACTTGCGAACTGGGAGAAGATCAGAATTCGTTTACCGGCAGCCAAACAGTCTTGAACGGTCTGGAGCAGCTGCTCCATTTTCCCGGAATCGCCCTGATACCCATCCACAAAAAGAGCCGGGTGACAACACAACTGACGTAGGCGGGTAATACCAGCTAGAATTTTGATCCGATTTTTCTGGAAGCCATTGTCCTCCATATCCTTAGAGGTTTCATCCTGAAGTTGAGAGAGGTAAGCTGCATACAGCTTCTTCTGTTCAACTGTCAGCTCAGAGCGCTGAACCGTCTCAATGCGATCCGGTAGCTCTTCCAGTACGTCTTTCTTCAGACGACGGATAATAAACGGACGCACCATGCGCGAAATCCGTTCTGCCGGCAGATCACGAAACCTTCGGTAACTCGGGAACAATCCCGGGAATACCGCTTCAAAAATAGACCACAATTCGTCCAGTGAGTTCTCTACGGGTGTTCCTGTCAGGGCAAAGCGCCGAGGCGCCTGAATCTGTTTGACGGCCTGCGCTGTCTGGGAAGATGCATTTTTGATCGCCTGTGCCTCGTCCAGAATGAGAGTATGGAAGGTCCGGCCCAGATACGTATCCAGATCACGGCGGAGCAGCGGGTACGATGTCACAATCACGTCCACCTTATCCATATCAGCCAGCATGCTAGCACGTTCGTCCTTTTGCCCTGCTACAATAAATACGTTTAGATGCGGAGCAAATCTCGCAAACTCACTCGCCCAGTTGTACGTCAATGAAGCAGGCGCAACTACCAGAACCGGCGGGTGCGTCATTCGCGTACGAATGGTCAGCCCCTTTTGATGAGAGGTGTGCCAACCGTCATCAGAAACGCCAAAGGTGTGGGCGGCGTTCGTTAGCGTATGCTCATCCATAAATAAGCCGTTCGAGATCTTACTGTCTGTCTCAGCATCCGAGGAGCCGAATAACGTCTCATCTGCACCGGCACGCACCTGATCAGGCTCGTATATAGGCTTCTCTTGGAGCGATGCCGTAATATAGGCGATGCTTTGCAGCGTTTTCCCCAGTCCCATATCATCAGCCAAGATGCCGCCAAACCGGTAATGAGCAAGGGTTCGAAGCCACTGATACCCGCTTGCCTGATAATCCCGCAAGACGGGTGCCAGCGTCTGCGGCAACGCAAAGTCCATCCGGTCGGGGTCACGCAGATCATCAAGGAAACGTTTCAGTGAGCCTCCCCATTTCACATGGCCGGAAACCTCATCTCTGCCAGGGAGCTGCAAAGCTCTTACAGCAGGCAACCGAATGTGGCTGCTATGGATGTCCTTCGCTTCTAGCCCAAGCGCGTCAGCCATTCGAGCGAAGCTGCTGGCGCCTTCATGTTCCAATGACAGGAAGACGCCGCTTCGCAGGCGGAAGAAAGCTTTCTTTTCCACAATGCTGCGCATCAGCTCCTGCAACTCCTGTTCATCTACCCCTTCCATCTCAAAGGAAATCTCTAGCCAGTCCAGCCCTCTTCCCAGATCAGCGCGAACCTTTGGCGGTACTGGATACGTTGGCATCATCGCTTTCACCGCATTCGGCATATAGATATCGGCCAGCTTCTCCAGCTCGGGCAACAGATGATATAACACATCATAGATCGCATCCTCACGTTCGCTTGCCCAGACACTGCCCTCTCGCTCCAGGAAAGAGCGATCCAGTCTCTCGATGAGATTCTGTTCTTTGAAGCGGTCACGAATCAAGATAACCTTCTTCTCTTCCTCGTTAATCAGATATTCCGCCAGAGGATTGATCACCATCACCCCGTAATCGAATTCCAGACGCGCCGTAATGCGTTCCCGGTAAAAATCGATGTAGAGCTTCGGTGACAACTCGGGTTCAGCAATTTGCTCGCGCACACGGGAATCAATAGACAGATGCCCCAGCGTCCGTAGTTCGGGTACGACATGCTGCACGAACTCATCCACCTGCTGCGATGAAATATCAATGCTCTCTTTAATGCCATAGGAGGTAAGCGCGCTGTTTAGATCCTCCAGACTTCTCATCTGCATCGGTTCCAGCATATAGAGCTGACCTTCGACGACCGCAGCATCATACGCCGGAAGCAGAATCAACTCGCGCAGTCCCGACACCTCCAGCTGATACCCTTCATTAGCCCCTTCTGCGATCCGGTAAAATAAAGGCAGAGCCCCTTCACTCAGCGTAAGCGGCCCATTAGCCAGTCCTGTCCCTTCCATTCGGCTATCTGCCTGCAACAGTAACTTCAGCAATGGCTTCCAGACGATTGGAGCAATCAAGATATCCCGCCCGTCCGAAGCACCCAAATATCCAGAAATCGACTCACGGTATGCTTCTTCACTCTGTCTCATGCGAATGAGCATCGACAGAATCGCTTGATCTTGAGCACGGAACACATGCAGCAGCGGATCATAATGAAACAGCTTCGTGAACGACATCGGCTCGCCCTTCTCCACACAGTTCAGAAATTGCTTGACCTTCTGCACGACATAGAGTCGTTTGTTGCCTACTTTCAATTCAAGTGCCAGCTTGGCTCCACCCTTGTGCACATGCACCAGCTTACATATAAACTGTACCTGTAGTTCCTCCCGCAGTATGGAGCGACGGACAGGTGCTGTGTATTGTTGCTCCCGTTCATGTGGCAATCGGCGATCTTTGGCAAACATGGACAATATCTGATCTGCTGTGCGATAAGATGGCTTATCTGCAGAGCGACCCCATCCTGACGCTGAACTCGGGCGACCTGCCTGGGCAAAAGGAGATAAGGGTTCGGGATTGCGCTGCTTTGGCTGCTGTGACTCATCCGGTTGTTTCGGTTTAGGCTGCAATGACTGCTGTAGATCCTTCAGTTGTTCCGGATTCTGCGACTGCTGTAACTGCTGCGACTGGTGCGGCGGTTGCAACCCGCGTGCAGACGATAAATGATCATTGCTCACATGTTGTGAGGAATTCGTTGTTTCAGCATGAACCTTCTCACTTTCATCTGCTGCTGAGGATAAATGAGATGAGGATGTGGATGAAGACGGAAGTGAGGATACGGATAAAGATGACGTTGGAGTTAAGGTTGAATAAGGCCGCTCCCACGACTGCTCCTCGACCAATGTACCTACTTTCGATGTCGTCCCGTTGGTACCGGATGGCCCTGGCATGTCCACACGTTCGTGAATAACAAGCAAAACAGCCGCGATATGTTTGCAATAGTCATAGTAGTTACCGTATGTAGGGCAATTGCAGTGCGCTTCAATCTCTCCCTGTTCATCCAGATCCACTTTGACCTCGTAGCTTTCTGTCCCTCGGACAACGGCTGTATAGTGACGGCCGTCCTCACTCACAGCCAGCTTGCCGATCCTTCCTGACTGTTGATATTCTTGGCCACGTTTAAATGCCGTGACTCCGCACAGCAATTTAATATCCATCATCGAAAATGGAGCCATTCTTCACACCTCCTTGAGTACCGATGCCTCGTTTATAGAAAAAACCCCAAGAGCTCCGTAAAGCAGAGATTGGGGTTGCTTATTAAGTTGAAATATAGTCGTTTACACGTGCACTTCGATGACAGAATAACCTTCCAATCACTGTTATCCCCAGATTTTTTTGATTCCCTTTCCTAAAAGGGAAAATCCGGTGATAAGCGTATGCTTCCGATGCAGCTTTCTTTCAGAAAGCTTTTAGGCGAACGCTTCGCTTTTTCAGGTTTTTTCTATCCTCTCCGTTTTTGTGTAAAAAAATAGTTCAACTTATATAACTTGTTGCTCCGTTTATTTCACCAGTTGACCGCGTGTAACACCCAGCTGGTTCGTTGCTTTCAATGTTTTCCATACTTGTGTACCACTGATCTCGCCGCGCAGTGCACGGTTGTACAGATCAATAACTTCCTTCACTTGCTCCGGTGTCTCTTCCAGGAATTCTACCCGGTAACGGGATACACCCAGATCCATGAAGTTGGTCAGGTATTCCGCACCTGACTGCTCCACCGCGTTATATACCGTGTTACGGCAGCCTTCATCCACACGTACAGGGTGAGACATACCAATCCGGTCTTGCAGAGATGCCCGTTTTTCCTCACAAGGACGACCACAGTTCGTATAATCCGTTCCTTCACTCATAAACGTACAGTATACGCAGTGCTCGGTGTGGAACATCGGCAGATGCTGATGAATAACCACTTCGGTCTGACTTGTACGGGAGTTGCCCAGCAGATCAACCATCTGTTGAATGTTCAAGTCATATGAAGGTGTAATCCAGTCGCAGCCTGCCTCCAAGAACAACTCCACTGCCTTGTGATTGGCGATGTTCAAGGAGAAGTCACCGATCAGCTGCGGATGCTTCGCGTCCGGGTTCATCATCCGGTGACGCAGATAGAAGTACAGTGCACCTGTGTTCCGCACCAGTACCGCATCCGGCTCCAGACGGAGAATGTTGTTGTGATAGCCGTTCTCGCCAGGCATATGAATACGCGGCGTAGCCAGCGCAATTTTGCGGCCTGCAGCATGTACAGCTTCCACCGCTGCCGGGAATTGCTTAATGAACTCGAAGTCGGCGTAGATCATGCCGACACCAGCCTCCAGCGCTGCCTCCACTTGTGGCAGGCTGCGGCAGAGCGCGGTCAGTTCCGCTTGACCGCGAGCGACTGGCGATGCCGGTTGTACCGCATCGCCGTACACGTCCACCGCCCGTTTCACGTAGACGGGCGGTTTCGGGCGCTCGCCTGCGAGTTGTTCGACCGCCTGACGGCGAATGTTATTCAACTCGCGCATCGGGATGATGACGTCACCGTGCAGGTTGACGTCCAGTTCCTCCAGCTGGAACACGGTGCCACCGAGACGTCCGAATTGCTCCTCAAGCAATTCATAGGTCATCGGACGTTTCTGGGCAATGTCCAGTTCCATCTCCGAATCCACCCGCACGGTCGTTCCCTTCTGCACGTCGGTCCACCACGTGCTGAGCGGCTGGCCCGGGCTGCCGATGACTTTCACTTTGACCGGGAAGACACGGTATGGCTTATCGGTCTCAAAGCTATGGCGCAGGCGTTTGTCGAGCGCTGGGTCATTCGTTTTCCAGACTTTATCCCCCACTTTTACGCGGCGCAGATCCACATCACTGCGGCCTGGCACGATATCCACGATCCAACCTTCGCCAGCTTCCCCTTCGATCTTCACACCTTTACGGCGTACATCGTATACCCGTCCGCCTTCTTCTTTCTTCGTTGGATCACCGGCGTCAAACACAATACCGTCTCCACGTTTCACAGGTGCGTCCAGTTTCAACACAACCCCGTCACGCAGCACTTGGTCTACACGGCCAAGATAAACGCCGCGGCTTTTCGGGAACGTACCGTCCACCAGTTTTTTGTTGTTCGTGCCGTCTAGGAAACCATGTGTGAAGCCACGCGAAAAGCTCTGCTGCAACTCACGAATCTCTTCCTTGCTTGCACGTGTATCGTCACCGTCAAAATAACGGTCAATCGCTTTACGGTACTTACTTACCACGTTCGCTACGTATTCTGGCGTTTTGAGACGGCCTTCGATTTTGAAAGACGTCACACCCGCTTCAATCAATTCCGGCATGATGTCAATGGCTGCCAGGTCTTTCGGAGACAACAGATATGCTACATCACCCATCGGCTGCTGAACGCCATCGACCATCAGATCATAAGGCAAACGACAAGCCTGTGCGCATTCACCCCGATTCGCAGAACGTCCGCCCCACATCTCAGAGGTCAGACATTGACCCGAATAGGATACACAGAGTGCGCCATGCACGAATACTTCCATTGGCAACTTCGCTTGTTCACCGATCTTCTGAATCTGCTTCAGATTGTTCTCGCGCCCGAGCACGACACGCTCCATATCAAATGGCTTCGTAAACTCCACCGCTTCAGGTGACGTAATCGTCATCTGCGTGGAACCGTGAATCGGGAAATCTGGTGAGATCTCACGGATCAGTTTGACCAGACCCAGGTCCTGTACAATTACCGCATCCACACCCGCATCCACGCAGGCATCAATCAGTTCTTTCGCATCTTTCAGTTCATTTTCAAAGATCAGTATATTAAAGGTCAAGAACCCTTTTACGCCATAACTGTGCAAAAACGCCATAATCTCCGGCAGCTCGTCCATACGGAAATTGTTCGCACGCGCCCGTGCATTAAACTTTTCGACCCCGAAGAAAATTGCATCTGCACCGTTGGCTACTGCCGAACGCATGCAATCCCAGTCCCCTGCAGGTGCCAGAAGCTCAACGTCTTCTCTTCGTAATGTTGCTGTTTTCATGTAGATCCTCCCCATACCAGCCTGAGCCGGTTTTCTTCCCTTGATACTTTGTTTCATACTTCTGCATTTCCACCGTCATGTATCACGATATCTATCCATTATGCTGTATTGCCTGAAATTCAGGCTTACAGTCTCTCTATCTCTCTAATCAGCAGGAACAACTCCTGAACTAATATAGTTTAACACTTCTGCACGGACTCTTCTACGATTTCCTGAAAAAACCGCTTCCCCTTTTTGACCGATTAATATCGGTGACAGTGCATAAAATTATAGCATTTACCAATCTTAGCGTTCACCTTCGTTGAACTGACATATTCATCTACCTATGCACAATAAAAAAACCGGAAGGTCCTCAGGACCTCCGGCAGGATATCAGCATTTTATTTGATAAACGTAAATGAGTTCAGCGCTTTTTCCAGCATTTCCGCCTGTACTTGTGTGCGGTTTGCATCGTTCAAACCACTTGTGATTGTATACGTGGTTCCATCTTTTTCAAACACAATCTGGCGTCCTGTATACGGCACACCCTTATCCACTTCATGATACGTAAAGGAGAAGGCTGGCACACCTGCAAAGGTCAATTCTTCACTGCGGATCAGATTGAAACTTTTTCGTGTTTTTGCTGCCTCTGCATATGCCTCTCTCAGCTGACTCACGGTCATCTCAATGGACTTGTCCTCTGTTGCTGCGATCGAGAAGTCCCCACCCGTGAAGGTGTAGACCACAGGCGAGCTTTCGAAACGGTCACTGTAAGGTGTCCAGTAGCGCGGAATATCTACGCTATAATGATACCGTTTGGACGTACGCGTTATCGTCTTCTTTTTGTCTGTTAGATATGGATCTTCGTCCATTTGACCAAAATTATCTTTCACCGTGTCAAAGTCAATCTCCACGCTCTTCAACATCTGATCAAACCAAGCCCGGTCTGCTGTTTGTCCTTCAGGAAACGTATACTCGGCGTAGTAGCGATACCCGTTTTTCTGCAAAAGAACGTCAAACTCGGTCTGCCAACCAGCCCCGAAGTTATACCGGAATTCATTCACTTCAGCAGTTTCTCCTGAAACTTCCGTTGTAAAGGAACCTATTCGCTGATAATTCTCTGCGGTGAAGGTTTCACGCATCCAATTTTCGAGCTGATCACTCCAGTCTTTTACCGTTGCGCCAGACTTGGCTGAAGTCACCCGAAACTGTAAATACGCACCGTTTTCATCTTTGTATACCATGTTTTGATTATCCATGGACCAGCCAGCTGGCACCTTTAATTGGATACCATAATCTTCGTTCCATACTTCACGCATGCCTTCCTCTACAGTGGAGAGGTCGTTGATGGTTCGGTCCGATTTCGAGTAACTTGGCTCAAAAGAGTTGAGCAAAGACGCATGTTTACCCAGATCTTTATAGTTCATTGCTTCATAGTCTGCTAAGTAGACATCATACTGACGACCATCGTGGATATACTGGCGCAGTTCCCATAACAGACCATCTGTATCTTTCACAACAATTCGTGCATAAGGTTGGTTGCCTTTGGATACGGCTTCTCGATCAAGTATCGTGTCTCCTGCCTGTTTGGCCAGCTGCACAAGTTGTGTTAGCAAGTCATCCGCATCCAGCGCCACATTCTGATCACTGACATACACTTCGAGATAATAACTTTCGTCTGCAGCGCCAAAACTCGCCATTCGTTCCTGTTCACCGGATTGCAGCACGATAAGATCAGCAGGATAATGGATGGACCATCCATAATAACTGTTACCAATGCGCGTTTTACCCTTGTCTAGATCGATAGTGCCACTATCTTCAGCCCCACCGTCTTTTTGCAGTAATCGAATAACGATCTCTCCCGTACTGTTCGGTGCAAGTGTAGCGCCGATCCCTACAGCAACTGGGCGAAGAGGGACCAACAACACATCGTTTACCATCTGAGGAGCAGCGCCCATTTCCACCTTCACTCCATCCACCCAGGCGACCGAACTGCCCATCGTCAAGGTTACAACATGTGGCCCTTGTTTAATCTTGATCACATCGTTTTTCTCCAGCCGGATCTCACTGCCGAATGCCTTTTTAAACACACCGACAGGTATCATTGTGGTACCTTTAACGATAAGAGGTTTCGTAATATTTTGTTTCTTGCCGTTAATAAAAGCACTCGTACTCCCTGCTTTGATCCGCAGCTCATGAGTAGTCAGATTGGATGCCCACATTGGCGTAGCTGTGCCAACCAGTAACATCCCTGCTATTACACCCGTGCTCAGCACGCGTAACCATGACTTCTTCATTCCGTTCATTCGTCCTCTCTAGATTCGGGATACTTGCCGAATTTTACTCCTCTTCATCTGTCATAAGCGTTTCATCTGACTCGTTCTGCTGAAGAGAAGTACGATCGACAAGGACTAATGTGCGGTTAACGATGTCACCATCCGTTTGCACCAATAGCTTCACTTTTTGTCCAGGTAAGTAGGCTTTTAGCTGTTCATTAATGTCTACAACTGAAGATACTCGCTTGCCTGCCACACTGTAGATGACATCGCCTTCCTGGATCTTGGCTTTCTTCGCTTCTGGACTCAGTACACCCGTAACCGTCAATGGTTCGTCTGCAGGCAAACCTACAATGGCCGACCAACTCTCTTCCAGCTGTAAACCTAGAGCAGCCCGTTTGACAGTGCCATATTTGAAAAATTGATTAATGACATAGTTCACGGTATCCACCGGAATGGAAAAACCCATACTCTCAATGCCAACGGCAGAGAATTTCATGGAGTTGATACCAACGACCTCACCTTTCAGGTTAACCAGGGGTCCTCCACTATTCCCGGGATTAATGGCTGTATCCGTCTGAATTAAACGGTAGGAAGCTTCCACTCCGCGATTTAAACCACTGATTACACCAACCGTTGCCGAATTACGTAATGAAAAGGAAATGGGCGTACCGATCGCAATGACCGTCTCACCTACAACGGCTTCCGAAGCATTGGCGAGAACTGCGGGCTTAAGTGATTTGGCATTAATTTTGATCAGCGCAAGATCACTTAACGGATCACTAAATGATTCTGTGATGGGATATGTATTGCCGTTCGTCGTTACAACCACCGGATCGACCAAGCCATCAATGACATGGGCGTTCGTAACAATCCATCCGTTAGAACGAATGATGACGCCAGTGCCGTGCGCCAAATTATAACGGTCGGTTGCTTTCACATCTTGACTACCTTCCATCGTTCTGCCGATGATCCCTACCACTGAAGGAGACACCTTCTCAATCACATGTGGAATGGATGTATTCCCCTTGTAAGTATACGTCTGTGACTTGGCATCGTATTGCCCACTGCCTCCAAACATTTTCACTAGGTCTTTGGTATTCACATATACTTGGCCATCGATCACTTTAGCTTGCATGCCTGCCTTGGATGTTGCTGCATCAACAGTCGCTGTCATACTGATAGAAAGCACCATAACCATGATCATGGCTGTCGCTTTTACTATTACACTTTTCATCAATTCACCTGACCTCTCTATACATCCTTCTTACGCGACTGGACAGCCTAAGCTGATTCACGACTGAATCTATCTTCTCTCTCATCTGCAATACCAGTATCCTTCAATGTATCATACAAATTATGGGTATACAATCGTTTTAATTTTCGATCTAATTCGACAAAAAATGACCGTCTCCTCGGAGGAATGCAAAGATTAAAAAACACCTTCCAGATGCTTCTGGAAGGTGCTCTTATTATGTTGATGATTGATGTATCTCTATGGATGTATCTTACGATGTGTTGTGTTTCTGGTTACATCTACTAGCGTGTGATTCTGTTAACTAAACCAGCCCGTGATCATCGCGTAGTCTGTCATCAAAAATACAAGCAGACTGACAATGGTAAACCCAATAGCAAACAGATTTTTCTTCGGTGCCCGAAGAAGTCGAACCAGTCCGATAAATATCAGGATTGTGAACAGGATGACAAAAATATCAAATGCATTAAAATTGGATGTACTCGCCGTGGCAGCCTCTGCAAGCAGCATGGATAGACAGACCTCCTCACCATAGTTGAACAACTAACGCATACCCTAAACTCTTCCTCTATGTTATCTGTACCCTCTTAGTAATGCAAGCCCTATCATCCAAAAAATGAAAAAAATCTAGTGTTCCTGTTTCGCTGACAAAAGCTTACCCCTTCTAATATGTAAACACTTTCATGAACAATCCCTATTCAGCGAGTAACTGGAGCACAGATAGCAGATCGCGGTCACAATCGCTAACGATCAGTACTTGCCTTGACGTTACTTTCCCTGCGTGAACCCGTATATAAAAAAACCTTCTCCCTAAAGAACAAGTGTGAATTTCGTCCACAGCCTATTTCTCGAGTGAAGAAGGTTCATATACACCCCAGCATATCTTCATGTTTCATGCTTCATCTGGCATCATGCTAATTCTCTATTATGATAGAGAGGTACGGTAGAGAGGGACAGAGACAACCTGTTAGGCAGTAGCCGCTGCAGGTCTGTTAGACTATTCTGTGAGCTGTAGAGCTCTGCTCCGCTCCGTATCGCGCTCCAGTACAGGTTTCAGATATTTTCCAGTATATGATTCCTCCACTTGGATAATATCTTCAGGTGTTCCTGTAGCAACGATTGTACCGCCCCCACTTCCGCCTTCTGGACCGAGGTCAACGATATAATCGGCTGTTTTGATGACGTCCAGATTATGCTCAATAACAAGCACAGACTCACCAGAATCCACAAGACGATGCAACACCGTTAACAACCTGTCAATATCATCAACATGCAGACCCGTTGTGGGCTCATCGAGAATATAGATTGTTTTGCCCGTACTCCGTCGGTACAGCTCGGAAGCAAGCTTCACTCGCTGTGCTTCACCACAGGACAGCGTTGTTGCCGGTTGACCCAGATTAATGTATCCGAGGCCGACATCCATTAATGTTTGCATTTTGCGATGAATTTTCGGAATATTCTCAAAGAATTGAGTAGCATCCTCTACTGTCATTTCGAGTACATCCGCAATATTTTTGTTTTTGTACTTCACTTCTAGCGTTTCACGGTTATATCGTTTTCCTTTGCAAACTTCACATGGCACATAGACATCTGGCAGGAAGTGCATTTCAATTTTGATTATGCCATCTCCCCGGCAAGCTTCACATCGTCCACCTTTAATATTAAAGCTGAACCGTCCTTTTTTGTATCCACGCACTTTAGCTTCATTCGTCTGTGCGAACAGATCACGAATATCATCAAAAACACCTGTATACGTAGCGGGATTCGAGCGTGGCGTACGTCCGATCGGTGACTGGTCAATATCGATAACTTTATCGATATGCTCAAGTCCACGAATCTCCTTATGCTGTCCCGGACGTACTCGTGCACGGTTCAGATCACGCGCCAGTGTTTTGTACAGAATCTCGTTAATCAGTGTAGATTTACCTGAACCTGATACTCCCGTAACAGCAGTAAATACACCTACCGGAATCTTCACATTCAGATTCTTCAAGTTATTTTCTTTGGCTCCGCGCACTTCCAGCCAGCGGTCGCCTACACTTCGGCGTTCTGTACGAACAGGAATAAACTTCTTGCCACTGAGGTATTGACCCGTTAGCGATTTCTCGTCATTCATAATCTCTTCCGGTGTACCTTGTGACATGACTGTACCGCCGTGAATACCTGCGCCAGGGCCAATGTCGATAATATAATCTGCTGCCATCATTGTATCTTCGTCATGTTCTACAACGATCAGAGTGTTTCCAATATCCCGCATATGTGCCAGCGTAGAGATCAAACGATCATTATCCCGCTGGTGCAGACCAATACTTGGCTCGTCCAGAATGTAGAGTACGCCCATCAAGCTGGAACCGATCTGAGTCGCCAATCTGATCCGCTGTGCTTCCCCACCCGAAAGCGTGCCAGCAGCACGGCTTAACGTCAAGTAGTCCAAACCGACATTAACAAGGAAACCCAATCGGCTATTAATTTCTTTCAGGATCAGTTTGGCAATGGTCTGCTCTTTCTCCGTCAGCTGTAGTGACTCAAAGAAACGTCCCGCTTCGCCGATCGACAGACTGGTCACATAAGCCATGTTGTGATCATTAATGGTTACAGCAAGGCTTTCTCGTTTCAGACGTTGTCCTTTGCATGTACCACAAGGCTTGGCACTCATGTATCCTTCAATGAACTCCCGGATACCTTCCGAAGCCGTTTCCCGATAACGACGCTCCAGATTATTAACGATTCCTTCGAACGTAACTAATGCTTCTTTGCGTTGTCCAAAGTCATTTTCATAACGAAAACGAATCTTTTCAGAGCCTGTCCCGTGCAATAACTTGTTCATCTGATCGGCAGGCAAATCTTCTACGGGGACATCCTGAGGGATGTTAAAATGTTCGCATACGGACCGAAGAAACTGCGGATAATACGTTGACGTTCCTCCTGTCCAGGCATCAAACGCACCTTCTTCAATAGATTTACTGCGATCTGGCACAAGCAGATCCGGGTCTACAATCATTTTGACACCCAAACCGTCACAATCCGGACAAGCACCAAAAGGGCTGTTAAACGAGAACATCCGAGGTGCTAGCTCATCAATGCTGAATCCGCAGACCGGGCATGCAAAGTTCGAACTGAAGCGCAGTTCTTCTTCACCGATAATATCCACTAGCAGTTGGCCACCAGAAAGGTTAAGCGCCGTTTCTATAGAATCTGCCAGACGTGCCTGGACATCATCCTTCACAACGATCCGGTCAACAACAACATCAATGGTATGTTTTTTGTTTTTCTCCAGCTGGATATCCTCGGACAAGTCACGAAGTTCACCATTGACCCGTACACGGACAAAACCTTGCTTAGACACATCGGCAAATACACTTTTGTGCTCCCCTTTGCGTCCGGCAACAATCGGAGCCAGAATTTGCAATCGGGTACGTTCAGGGTACTGCATAATACGGTCCACCATTTGTTCCACCGTTTGGGATGTAATCTCGATCCCGTGATCGGGACAATGCGGATGACCAATCCGTGCAAACAGGAGACGCAGATAATCGTAGATTTCAGTAACTGTTCCTACCGTGGAACGTGGGTTACGGCTTGTTGTTTTCTGATCGATCGAGATCGCAGGTGACAAACCCTCAATGGAATCAACATCCGGTTTTTCCATCTGGCCCAAAAACTGACGTGCATAGGCTGACAATGATTCCACATAACGCCGCTGTCCTTCGGCATAGATCGTATCAAAAGCCAGCGAGGACTTGCCTGATCCGCTCAAGCCGGTCAATACGACAAAGCGGTCACGTGGGATGGTGATATCAATGTTTTTCAGGTTATGCGCTCGCGCACCTTTGATGACAATGTTCTCGCTCGCCAATAGTATTCATCCTCTCATTGCTTATCTATAAACCTTTTAACCAAATTTATCGTTTCTATCAGTATAGACCTGAATTTGTAATTTCAACATGTCTTATTATCGGGTTAACTGAGGCATTTTTTTACTCATTTTCACCCAATAAGAGAACGGCCAACTGGCCGTTCTCTTATCACAAAATGTTCAATCAAGGAAGCTTCCTCTATCAATCTACATCTATTCTGCTCGCAGCTCCAGCAATGCATCACGAAGCTCCGCGGCACGTTCAAACTGCAAGTTTTTGGCTGCATCTTTCATCTCTGCTTCCAGACGCTGAATGAGCGACTGACGCTCTTTCTTCGACATCTTCTCGGCAGCGCCAGTCAGATACTCATTTTTGGATTCAGCAACCTTCGTTGCCTCAATCACATCACGTACTTTTTTACGAATCGTCTGAGGTGTTATCCCATGCTTCTCATTATAAGCCATCTGGATGCTACGACGTCGTTCCGTCTCTTTCATCGCCTTATCCATGGAATCCGTCACTTTGTCTCCATACAAAATAACTTTACCTTCGCTGTTTCTCGCGGCACGCCCTATCGTCTGAATAAGCGAACGCTCGGAACGCAGGAATCCTTCCTTATCGGCATCGAGAATAGCTACCAATGAAACCTCCGGCAGATCAAGACCTTCTCTTAACAAGTTGATCCCAATCAATACATGGAAGGTACCCAGCCTAAGATCACGCAAAATCGCCATTCGTTCGAGCGTTTTGATCTCGGAGTGTAGATATCTTACCTTAATACCAATCTCCTTCAGATAATCCGTCAGATCTTCCGACATTTTCTTAGTTAACGTAGTGATCAATACGCGCTCGTCTTTGGCAATTCTGTCGTTAATCTCTGCAATCAGATCATCAATCTGTCCTTTTGTTGGACGGAGTTCAATGACAGGATCGAGCAAACCCGTTGGACGAATAATCTGCTGCACCATTGTATCGGTATGCTCAATCTCATAAGGTCCCGGCGTTGCCGATACATAGATAATCTGGTTCATCTTTTCTTCGAACTCTTCGAACTTGAGCGGTCGATTATCCAGCGCAGAAGGCAGACGGAAACCGTGATCCACCAGCACCGTCTTCCTCGCTTGGTCACCGTTATACATCGCACGAATCTGCGGCAGTGTCACATGGGACTCATCCACCACAATCAACATATCATCAGGAAAATAATCGAGTAGCGTATACGGTGTATCCCCGCGTTCACGGAAGGTCAGCGGTCCAGAATAGTTCTCAATCCCCGAACAAAAGCCAACTTCCTTCATCATTTCTATATCATAACGTGTACGCTGCTCCAGCCGCTGTGCTTCCAGCAGCTTGCCTTGTTCACGCAATACTTCAAGACGTTCTTCCAATTCACGCTCAATATTCACCAGTGCCACACGCATCGTCTCTTCTTGTGTTACGAAGTGAGATGCCGGGAAAATAGCAATATGCTCACGTTCACCAATCAGCTCTCCAGTCAAAACGTCAATTTCGGTAATTTTCTCGATCTCGTCCCCGAACAATTCAACCCGAATCGCGTGTTCCCCCTTGGAGGCTGGAAAAATCTCGATTACATCGCCGCGGACACGAAACGTACCACGAACAAAGTTAATATCATTCCGCTGATACTGTATCTCTACAAGACGAGACAAAATCTGATTGCGTGGCTTCTCCATACCCACCCGCAGTGACAAAAGCATGCTGGAATAGTCATGCGGCGAACCCAAACCGTATATGCAAGAAACACTAGCTACAATAATGACGTCACGACGTTCAAACAACGAACTGGTCGCTGCGTGTCTCAATTTATCAATCTCTTCATTAATACTCGAATCCTTCTCGATATACGTATCAGATGAAGGAATGTAGGCTTCCGGTTGATAGTAGTCGTAATAGCTGACAAAATACTCTACCATGTTATTCGGAAAAAACTCTTTGAATTCACTCGCCAGCTGGGCTGCCAGTGTCTTATTGTGCGCAATAATCAACGTCGGCCGCTGCAGCTTGGCTATGGTCTGTGCAATGGTGAACGTCTTCCCCGTACCCGTTGCACCCAAAAGCGTCTGGTATCTCTTCCCTTCCTGAACACCCTTCACCAATTCCTGTATGGCTGCAGGCTGATCACCCTGGGGAGAAAACTCTGACTCGATTTCGAACGTTTTGTCGCTCATTATAATATCGCTCATTGCCGTATCTCACCCTATCGTCTAAAATAATAGTCACTATATATTGTCGAAGTTCCCCGAATTTCCAGTTGGGAAAACTTATAGTAATAGGAATATTTGTTCCCGTTCAATTATACCTTGTTCGTTTTAGTGTTGCAAACGTGAAATGAAGATAGGAGTGGGTTAATTTATGGATATTGCGACACTCATCGGTATAATAGCCGGAATTGCCGCCATTATCAGTGGTTTTTTATGGGAAGGCGGTCAATTGTCTGGCCTGTTACAAAAAACGGCTGCTCTAATCGTGTTTGGCGGTACAATAGCTGCTGTTGTTGCCAGCTTCCCTGGTCATCGTCTACGCACGATTCCTGCTGCTTTACGAATGGCATTTGGACGTCATCATCATGATTCCAAGCAATCGGTTGAGGATCTGATTGAAATGTCGTCTATTGCTCGCAGATCCGGTGTGCTAGCTCTGGAACGCAGAGTAGTGGATTATCCTCATCCATTTTTACAAGATGGCATTCAAATGATTGTTGATGGTACAGACCCTGATGTCATTCGGCAGATTCTGGAGATGGAGATTGATTCTGTGGAACAGAAACATGAGGGTTATGCCAAAATATTCGAATCTGCCGGCGGTTACGCCCCAACCATGGGGATCATCGGAACCGTAATGGGACTTATTCAAGTGCTGGGTAGCTTAACCGATCCCACCGGACTTGGACCGGCTATTGCTGTTGCCTTTACTGCCACTCTGTATGGAGTCGCCAGTGCTAACCTGATCTTTTTGCCCATTGCGTCCAAGATTAAATCCAGAGGTGCTGACGAAGTTCAAGCCATGGAGATGATGCTCGAAGGCATTCTTGCCATTCAAAACGGCGAAAATCCGCAGCTCGTCCGTAAACGGCTAGAATCCTTTACGCTTACACATCGTCAGGTGGTATATTCCCCACTGGCAAAGGAGGGATTGGATGAGTCGGCGCAGTAACCGGCGTGCCAAACGCAAAACTGCGGATCATCGGGATCGCTGGATGATTACCTATGCCGATCTCATTACCCTGCTGTTGATATTTTTTGTCATCATGTACGCCATGAGCAATCTGGATTCGGGTAAATATGACGTCGTTACCCAATCCCTTCAGAACACATTCAATGAATCCAGCTCTGTTCTGGAGCTTGGAGATGGACTTAATAATAAACCTGGTCAAGTGATTACCAAGACACCTCCCTCTGATGGTCAGTTGGGATCAGGAGATAAGCAAGACCCTGAATCCATACCAGAGACAGATCCCGCAGATGAAAGCAATCGTCCGCTTACAGAACGTGAACTTCAGTTCAGGACGCAGGAGCAGGAGCTGCAAAATCTGTTCAATGTGATTACCCAATATATTGAGGAGAATAAACTGGAAGATCAGATTTTTGTTGCAGACAAGCCGCAGGGCATTTCCATTACACTAAGTGACCGATTCCTATTCGACCAAGGACAAGCCGCTTTGAAAAAGGAAGCTTCCCCGACAATGAACAAACTGGCAAGTTTGTTTCGTAATCTTCAAATGGTGGTCAGTATCGAAGGACATACGGATAATGTGCCAATCGGAGCTAATTCCATGTACAAGGATAACTGGGAGTTATCTGGTGAACGAGCATTGTCTGTATTACGCTTTTTCCTAGATCAGGAGAAACTCGATCCAGATCACTTCCAATATGCAGGTTACGCAGATACCCGTCCAACCGGGGACAACCAAACTCCAGCAGGAAGGCAGAAAAATCGCCGGGTTGAGATTACGGTGCTTCGTCAGCTGCAACCCTAGTCGAGCGTAAAACAACGTAATTTGTAGCAAGCTTCTGATTATACTTCTGCAAGCCTCGCGGCTACTTCTGCAAAAGAATAAAACAACAAGCACGCCTGCCGCATTTAATCGGCAGGCGTGCTTGTTCTGTTCTATTTATATTTCATGATAAGTAACCATTAACCATCATCTTCGCTCGATCTATGTTTTCAACTACTACGCATCCATTCCTGGCTGATCTGGACGAAGGATCGCAGAGCCGACAGCTAGCAGAATAATAGCCATAGCAGTCAGAATTAGTAGCGGTAGAGCGATATCTGCCAACGTGCCTCCAGCAGAGATCGTCTCAACGGCCTGAATCGTCCATTTCTGCGGTACGAAGTTGGCCAGCTTCTGCATATACTCCGGCATGATCGATAGTGGCCAGAAGCAACCTCCAATCATACAAGTCGGTACAATAATGAGGGAGTTCAACATACTGGCATTTTTCGTTTCTCGAATCAGTCCGCTAACGGTACTCGCCAGCCCCATGGAAACTAGCATAAATGCGCCAAGAATTAGAAAATGAGTACCGAACGGAATTCCAGCATCATAATGCAGCACCCATCTGCTAATGCCGAGCACCAGCATAATCTGAATGATCCCGATCGCCAGACTGCCCAGAAAATTACCCACTGCAATCTCATACGACTTAACAGGAGCTGTATACATTCGAGCCATCGTACGCTGTTTACGATCTTCCATAATCACAGCCACAGCACTGGTCAACAGGCCCATCATAAACATGATGGTAAACCCTGTAACGTTATTTAGCCCTGGTTTGGGATACAGTTGCAGGTTCAGCGCTTCCCCTGATAGGGTATGTCTGCCAACCTCCTCCAGAAGCTGTTCAAATTTCTCTTCTGTAGTTGCTGCATACGCAGACTGTTTCAGTCCATCATCGATCCCTTCAACGGCTGCCCGCAGGATATATGAACTTTCACTAACACGCATTTCAATCAGCTGAATATGGGTCTTCTTCCCTTGTAACAGTGATTGTGTGTAATCGGCGGGAATAATGATACCCATGTTCCCTTTTTGCTTGACTACATCTGACTTGACCTCTTCCTCACTGTTCACAGGTTTGAAGCTGTATTCTTTCATTCGAGCAAGTTCTTGCACCATCCATGACCCCGCAGTGCCCTGATCCATATTTACATAAGGTATCACAGCACGACTTGCCTGCTCACTTCCAAAAAGGGCGACCGCTCCCGTTACAACAAGACACGGGAGCAGCAGATAAGTAATAAATCCGCGTTTACGCCCAAGCGTTCTCCTAATCATCAGCCAAGCAATATGCAGACTATTCATAGCGGTATCCAACCTTTCTGTATATCACTGCCGCAGCGGCAGCAAGCACTGCACACACAGCTCCCAGCATCCACATATTGTGCATTATTTCATCTAAGGAAGAACCCAACATCATGCTAAGGAAACTTTGAAGAGCCCAATGATTTACTGTGAATTCGCTAATACGTTGTACGAAATCAACAGCGATCGGTGTAAATCCGCCGCTAATAAATGTCATCGCAATAATGATGCTCTGCATCAGGGCAGTGGCTGAAGCAGCACTTTTACTAATGAATGCCACAATAACACCTAAAGTCATGGACGCCAGTGTAATAAGTACACAGACCAGTACGATCAACCATGGATGACCACCCCAGTCCACACCAAATAATACATGTGTCATGAGAACAATAATGATTGCCTGCATAAAAGCAAGGAGGCTGTTACCTGCGATTTTACCAGCAAAGATAACTCCGTTGCCTACAGGAGCAGCCTGAAGACGAGCTAGCGTTCGTTTATCTTTCTCAGTAAACAGGCTGTTAATGGTTGTCATGCCTGAATACAGCATAAACATAGCCAGCATCGCTGCCGCGTAATATTGTGAGGCACTATAGGATTGATCGGAATCCCCAGGACTAGTAACCGTGACATTAGACTGTCCTGCCGATTTAGTATCAACTTGAGCAGCGGCAGTCGCCATGGCTTCGGGTCCAAGGACTTTTACCATGGCAACTTGTCGATTTAACTCATCTGTGAAGCGAGTGAACAAGGTTTGCCCCACCACATTCAGTGTACTATCTTTCCCAAGGATCCATTGCAGCTTGGCCTCTTCTCCTGCCATCCACTGCTTCACCATATCTGAGGTAAGGATAACCGCAAAGTTAATTTCTCCTTGTTTTAACGCATTCACTGCCTCTTCCTGGGAACTTATCTGCTGAACTTTCAGCATTTTTGCCACTTCCGGTGCAGCCACGAATACGTTCAGTGCTTCACCAACAGGAGACGATTTCGCTTCAGCCGATTGTACAATCCCAACATGGACTACATCAGGTATGCTTTCTTCCCCTGTTCCCATGGCGCTCGATAGTGCTGTCCCCAAGATAAAGATCAATAATAAGGGCAAAATAAACAGATTTATAACCACAGAACGAATTTTCAAAATACGTCTTAATTCAAAGATGCAGATATGCCACATGTTCATCTCATTCCCTCCTAGTCTCGAAGCGTGCGTCCGGTTAAATTGAGGAAGAGCGTCTCCAAATCCGGTTCTTCGACCCGTAGAGACTGAATGGACATATCATGCTTACTACAAATGAAGAGCATATCTTGCAGAGCAAGTTGTGCTGAAGGCAACATAATGGTCAATGTTTCTTCAGTAACTTCAACTGCTCGAACGCGGGGATGAAGCTTCAATTCCTCCACCGCACCATCATGAATGCCTGAAGCAGTGAGCACAATCTTTTCCTCGGATGCAACACGTTCTCTAAGCTCAGCCTCGGTTCCACAGGCAATAATTCTCCCTTGATCCATAATGGCTACACGATTACTGATAGCTGCAACTTCTTCCATATAGTGACTTGTATATATAATGGTCGAACCCATCTGGTTAAGTGTTCGAACTGATTCAAGAATATGATTACGGGACTGTGGATCGATGCCTACGGTTGGTTCATCCATAATGATCAGATCTGGTCGATGGCTGAGAGCACACGCGATGTTTAATCTACGTTTCATTCCGCCGGAGAAGGTAGATGGGGCCTCCTTCGCCTTATCCTGCAAGCCCACGAATTCAAGAGATTCCTTTACTCTTTCTTTGAGCAGTTTCCCTCGTAACCCATATAGCCGGGCGAAAAAAGTAACATTATCCGCTGCACTCATCGTTTCGTATAATGCCAAATCCTGCGGAACCAGCCCGATCTTGCGTTTTACCTCCAGTGGTTGATCTTTAACCGATATGCCATCCAGCCTGATCTCGCCCTGATCCATCTTCAAAAGCCCTGCAATCATACTGATCGTCGTACTTTTACCTGCTCCATTCGGACCAAGCAGACCAAAGATTTCACCTTTGTTTACACTCAGATTGAGATGGTCTACCGATAATTTACTACCGTAGCGTTTCACAACGTGATCCACTTCCAATATATTCATGAATATACGTCCTCTCCATTTGAACTCTTATCTTGTCTTCATATCGTATTTATATTGTAACGAACAACGATCTTTTTCGAAGGTACACAAAGTCATAACCCGAAGGTGACTTAAGTCATCTCCTGACCCGAAACCCGGTTATGTTATAATCAAGAATGCATGTTTCAGACATTTCAATCTTGTTCGTCTTCATACTCTATACAAAGGATGTCATCTACATATGCCAATGCGGTTCCTGCAATACGGTTTACTCTTTGTGCCCGCAGTGCTGTACGGTTTGGTGCTTCCCCCAAAAAGCGAAGCACTATATACGCTATATATTCTCATTGCCGTGGGACTCGCTGTAATGAACGGTTTCACACGCTCCCTAGCAATGCAATCGCTATTATTCCTCGCGGAAATATTGTGGAGCAGCTGGTTACTTGCTCTGTACGGCCCCTTTATGTTATTCGTCTGTTTGTCTGTTCTCTATGTTTATATGTATCGGCTCTCTGGAGCTAGACGATGGATGATGCTAGGTATCCAGATGGCTGCTGGCAACCTCGCACTTCATTGGCATTATACACCCCCATCCTGGATGTCTGTGGATATAACTGAAATCCAGGCTGTCACCATGACCTGGCTCTCCGAATCCATGTTGGTTTGGATTGCAGTCAATTTGCTATTGCTGTTGACAGCCACCCTTTCCTGGCAAGGTGCCAACACAGCAACGAGTCGTGGGCAACTGGAACATGTGTATGACGAGTTAAGACATAAACACTATGAGCTCCAAGAAGCACGTGCACAATTACTGTCATTTGCAAGACAATTGGAGGATGCCGCTCAGGCAGAAGAACGTACTCGTATATCCAGACAGCTTCATGATGACATCGGACATCGTCTAATCCGCACCAAAATCATGTCAGAAGCAGCACTGCTCACGCTACCTTTGAATTCCGAACAGGGAATCGAGATGGTAGAACAGATCCGAGATCAGCTGGCGGTAAGCATGGAAGATATGCGTAATACACTACATAGATTACAACCAGCCACCCATGCGTCCAACGCCTACGCTCTAGACCTTCTGCTGGAGGAAGTTGGCCGAGATACAGGTGTAAAAACAAATTATTCAACCCGTGGTCCGATACGTACGCTATACCCAAGCACACAGATTGTGTTGTACAAAAACGCCAAAGAAGCGATAACCAATGCACTAAGACATGGAAACGCCTCTTCCATTACATTACAACTAGTCTTTGATCGGCAGGAGATCTGTATGATCGTTAGTAATGACGGCAACACTCCTCCCCTTCCTGTTACTGGCAGTAAAATAGGTCTTGGCCATGAGGGTATGCGTGAGCGTACACAGTTCATTGGAGGCACGATCGAGGTTCAGTCCAATTATCCATACACTGTCATTACACGCATTCCTGTCTCAGACAAAATAAATACACTTTAAATTAAGGGAGGCAATAAACTCATGCCAGGAACGAACGAAGCAAGTTCGAAATCATTGCCTGAACAGTCTTCACTTATCCAGGTATTGCTTGTCGACGATGATTATTTTATACGCGAGAGTCTGAAGGTTGTACTTTGTCTTGATGCACACATTGAGATTACAGGCATGGCTTCGAGTGGTCAGGAAGCACTCGAATTACTTGAATCGGGAACAATGGCCGATGTCGTTTTAATGGATATTCGTATGCCCGAATGTGATGGAGTCGAAGGTACTCATCTGATCAAATCCCGTTTCCCCGAGATTCAAGTCCTAATGCTGACGACCTTTGACGATGATGAATACATAATCCAAGCCTTACAGAACGGAGCGAGCGGTTATCTGCTCAAGAATGTACCGCCTCCACGCATCGTTCAGGGCATCAAAACTGTCCATAACGGGGATATGCTAATTCACCCGGATATTGCACGTAAACTTACGGGTCTACTGCAAACTCCTGTGCCTGCACCTTCCCATGAGCCTAGTAGAACATATGGACTCACCCGGGCGGAGCTGTCTGTTGCGCAATCCATAGCCGAAGGGTTGTCCAACAAGGAAATCGCCGCCAAGTTATTTCTTAGCGAAGGCACCGTCAAAAACTATGTGACAGAAATCCTGGGCAAGCTGAACTTACGTGACCGCACTCAAATTGCCATCTACATGCTCAAACAATAGAGCAAACAAAAAGGTATTTCCTTACCGTCTAAAAGCGGTTGGAAATACCTTTTTTCGTCACATTTCGACTGATCCTTTTTCGCTGACTACGGGAGGCGCTGGCAAGGCAAGCGGAGCCTCGTCCATTCGCCGCTCTTTCCGATGAGTAAACAATCGGAGGGTTATGATATGGAAAATGGTAACCGGCCGCAACTGGACTGCCCACGCCTCCTGGTTATCCGGTGCCAGAATAACGCCGAGCTGATGGTGCTCACCTTCATAGATTGCACGCTGCATAAATTTGCTCTCTCCCTGATGATTCCGCACCTCCAGCTTGCAAAAGGCGGGATTCATACGGAGTGCCTTGTGCAGCTCCTCAGGACTATGTACGAGCACGCCATTCACTTTATAAAGCGTTTCACCAGCCTCAATTCCGAGTTCTGCCGCTGGACTTCCAGGGATCACGCTTAATACCTTCAGTCCATGTTGAGGGTGAACAAAAGCTGGACTAAGCTGTTGCTCTTCCAATGCACTATACCCTACCAAAAGCTCGTGTCCAGCAAAAGCAATGATTGCTGCAATCACCATTAGCGGTGACCACCACACGGCAAGCAAACTGAACACGAGTAATGCCAAACTGTACAGCAGAAGACGCTTGGATGAAAGCTGGATCTTGCGTCCCGGCATCATACTCTGTGTGCTCTCGCTGAATCCAAGGAGGAGAGGAAGAGCAACAAGTGTATAACTCTGACCTGCGTTAAATAGTGGAGTCCACGCTAATCCAGCCATTCCTCCGGTTGTCGGAACAAGAATCAGTAGCGGTATAGCCCAAAAAAGTTGTATCTGATATCCCCCTACCAATTTCCCTCTTTTTCCTTCTATAAGTAACGGGGAAGCCATCGACACACCTTGCATGCGAACGAGTACAGCTTCTCCAAAGTGCAGGAACGCAGCTAGAACAAGTAACGCAGGCATGTCCAGTGCACGAATCGTCTCCACAACCTGTCCAAGCACGCCTGTGGGCTGCCAGCTTGAAGCCATATTCAATGCAAATTGAAGGATACCCAGGGTGCCTGCCGCATAGGCAAAGCATAAATATCGGATACGGATCAGAGATAAAACCAATGCTGCAATCCATATGCTAATCACAGCTCCCATGGTAACATAAGTGCCGAGGAATAGTGACACGATGGAGACCATGACACCAATCACAATCCCTCCAAGAACAGCTCGTATCGTCTGAGTAATTGAGCTTTGCATACGAACGAGGAAGAGTCTACGTTCCTGAAGCAACTGACGATGATAGATTAAAGCGATTAAAATAACTGCCATATAATAAAACGGCTGAATAAACAACTGTAACAATGCTTCCCCTAATGTAGTTAACCACGGCCATACCCATTCCATTGTAGTGTTTCGCTCCTCTCATTCAGCCGGTTCAGAAAAAAAGAAGGCTGAAAATCAGCCTTCTTTATGGCTTCGACACAGCGGACGAAATATCCTTCGAGACATTTTCGATCGCGCGCTTCAGCTGTGCATCATATTGAGGATTAGCAATTCGTTCAATCAGAGCTGCTTCCAGTGATTCGGCCGTTTTCTCATCGATCTGACCTGTAACCTGAATGCCTTTTTCCTTCTGGAACGCCTTTACCGCTTCTTCCGTCTTCTGATCGTAATATCCATCCACACGATCCGGTTTGAAGTCAAGTCCTCTCAGCATCGTCTGTACACTTTTCACATCCACGTTGTTACTGTCATACTTGAGCGGCAGCTTCTCTTTATTTATTGGCGCTACGGAGAAATACTCTGGCTGATTTACTGCAATATCCGGTTTGATCCCTTTTTCGTGAATCCAATCACCATTTGGTGTCAACCACTTGGCAATCGTAATCTTCAGCAAGCTGCCATCGCCCATTTGTTTGTCATAGCTGGTCTGCACGGTTCCTTTACCAAATGAGTTCTCACCCACGAGAGTGGCACCTGCGGACTGCTGCAGAGCTCCCGCTAAAATCTCGGATGCACTTGCGCTCCCCTTATTCATCAACACCGTAATTGGATAAGGTTTGGAAGAACCATTGGATTTACTTTGTTCCTTCTTGCCATTTTTATCTTCCACCTGAACGATGACTTTACCTTTCGGTACGAATTGTTCTGCAATATCAATAACGACTTGCAGTACACCGCCCGGGTCATTCCGTACATCGATGATCAGGCCTTTCATATTTTGCTTCTCCAGCTTAGCCAACTCTTCCTTGAAGCGCTCGCCTGTATTCAGAGAGAATTGAGTGATATTAATGACACCAATCCCACCGTCTTCCATATGAGCATAGACCGTTTCCAGATCAATGTCATCACGGATAATGGTGAATTCAATTGGCTCTATGGACCCAGCACGCTTCACCTGTACTTTGGCTGAACTGCCCTTCGGACCTCTGATTTTGTTCACAGCTTTGTTTAGCTCAAGTCCTTGAAGAGATTCGCCATTAACGGACATAATAATGTCTTTGGCACGAATACCCGCCTTTTCTGCAGGTGAGCCTTTGATCGGGGAAACGACTACGACATTACCATCTTGCGATGAAACCTCGGCACCAATTCCTGTAAATGATCCTTCGATCGACTCTTCAAACTGGGCAGCAGTTTCCTGTCCCATATAGTTAGAGTATGGATCTCCAAGAGATTCCATCATACCGTTGATCGCCCCATCGATCAGTTTGGTGCGGTCGACATCTTTATAATAGTTTTTCGAGATCAAATCCATTGCGGTTTCGATCTTTTTCAATTCATTTTTCTGCTGTGAACTGCCTGTTATACTTGCCAGCAGTCCCTCACCCGGTGAAGTTTGACTTGTTATGCCGGGGTAAGTCATCAACACCAGCGTTAATAGGCTTCCGCCAAGCAGCCCCAGTACAACGAGCAGCAGTGCCGATCTTTTTTTCATCATCTGTTTGTCACCGCCTTTAGTTATGAAGCTCATCCGAATCAGACTGCTCCGAATCATTGCCTGAACATGCCAGCTTAGTATATGTCTAGCTTGTACGGATTATGATATTTCCATTCGAAGTTTATCCGATTAATACCTGTTGTCTCTTACTTCTTATAGATAGTTCATCGGATTCACCGCGCTACCATTATCTCGTACTTCAAAGTGCAAGTGAGGTCCAGTCGAATTACCCGAGTTGCCTGATTCAGCAATGGTATCTCCCTTGTTCACCGTATCTCCCTTGCTTACTTTGAATCCATTTTCACGCAGGTGACCGTACAATGTCCACAAACCTCCGCCGTGATCTACAATTACCGTATAACCATAACCACTATACCATTCAGCCATGATCACAATTCCGCCCGAAGCCGCATGAACAGACGTGCCTACAGGAACAGCAAAATCGACACCGTTATGCATTTTGCCTACTTCCCCTGTAATCGGGTGAACCCGTGGACCGAAAGATGAAGATATACGTCCTCCAGAGACAGGTCTTGCAAAAATACCATTGCCCGACGAGTAGGTTACTTCACTGTTGCCGGTTGAGCTGACACGCGTTGGCTTCTTGGCTGCTGCTTTGGCTCGTGCTTCAGCTTCAGCACGCGCTTTGGCTGCTGCTGCCGCCTGTTGCTCGCGCAACTTATTTTTCTCCTGCAACAGAGCTGAGCGCTTGCTTGCAATCTGGATTAACACAGCTTCCTGTTCTGCTGTAAGTTCTTCAGATTGTTCAATCTTAGCATCATATGAGGCCAGAAGCACTTGCTTTTCCTTCTCTTTTTCGTTCAGTTGCGACTTACGCTGCTTCTTCTGAGCATAAAGACTTTTGGCTTCCGCGTACTGGCGGTCCAAATCTGCCTTTTTCTTCACGACAAGCTGCTTGTCCGCTTTATGTTCATCTAACAGATTTTGGTCTTGATTAACAATCGTCTTGAGAGAATCCGCACGAGTTAGAAAATCGGTAAAGCTTGTGGAAGACAACAGGACATCTAGATAAGATACTGCTCCATCCGTGTACATCAGACGTACACGTGACTCCAACAACTTCTCTCTTGCAACGATGCGGTCTTCTGCCGCTTGCAGGTCTTTCTTGGTTGTACGAAGATCTTCTTCCGTGGTTTCGATCTGCAAGGATACACTCGCCAGCTCATCACTTACGACGTTAATCTGCTCCAAGACAACCTTCAGATAAGCATTGGTTTTGTTCTTATAGTGCTGTGCTTCCTTTTTATTGGCCGCAGCTTTCTTTTGCTCCTGTTTGGCAGAAGCCGCCTTGCTCTCCAGTTGCTGAATCTGCTGGTCAATGTCACTAATGCTGTTCTTAGCATATCCGTCAGAAGGTTGAAACGTCATACCAGCCAGTAACACAAAGGCCAGTAGCGAAGCGGTTTTTTTCAAAATGATGATCCCCCATCCTATGAATTCACAAGAAAGCAACCTACACAGGTGGTCGAACAGCATGTTCCTTTGCTTTCTTCATCCGATTTAACAGTTGTGTCTCTCCTACATATCGTCAAACAGCGTTCATTTATGAACCTGTTAGTTATACATTAAGTGACTTGCGAATCGACAGCGTACTGCCCAAAATACCTACAAGCACACCAAGCCCAATCAACAACGTTCCCATGAGCAGCCAAATATCGCTGAGCGGAATCAAATTTAGCATCTGCATGAAGACATCCTGACCAACCGTTGCCATTAGGCGGCTGTATCCGAAGAACAGAACCCCGACCGTAATGACGGAACCAATCAGTCCAATGAGTGCCCCTTCAATAAAGAAAGGCCAGCGAATAAAGGTGTTGGTTGCTCCCACCAGTTTCATGATGCCAATCTCCCGGCGACGAGCCAGAATCGTTACGCGAATCGTATTCGAGATCAGGAACATAGACATAAGCCCCAGTCCCCCGACAAAAATAAATCCGATATTACGAACAAGCTTCGTAAATTTAAACAATACATCTACCGTTTCCTTGCCGTAGTTCACTTTCATGATCGGCTTCTCCGGATGCTTCTCGTTCAGCGCTTCAATCTTCTGCGCTACAAAGTTGACCGTTTCCGGTTCAATGACTTTGACTTCAATGGTATCTGGCAGCGGATTATTATCCACATCGAAACCACCTAGAACATTATCGGCATTTTCTCCCAAACGTTCGCGGAACTCCTTCAGTCCTACATCCTTGGGAACGACACGAATCTCGCTGACTTCAGGCATTGCACTGATTTCTTCTCCAATTTCATTACGCAGCTTCTCATCCACATTCAGCTCCATAAACGCACTGATCTCCACTTGGCTATCTACTTGATTGGCCATAGAGTTCACATTCAGTACGAGAAGCATAAACACGCCAAGAATAAACAGAGATACGATAATCGACATGACTGATGCCACCGACATCCAGCCATTGCGGAATACGTTTTTGAAGCCCTCCCGCAGATGCCGCAAGAGAGTACTAAAATTCATAACCGTATTCCCCTCTCATCTGATCCCGTACAATCTGTCCGCGTTCAATGGCGATAACCCGTTTGCGCATCGTATTTACAATATCCTTGTTGTGTGTAGCCATAACAATCGTTGTTCCTCGGAAATTAATCTCGTCCAGCAATTGCATAATGCCCCATGACGTCTCCGGGTCCAAATTCCCTGTAGGCTCGTCCGCAATAATAACGGAAGGATTGTTCACAATCGCCCGAGCGATAGCAATCCGCTGCTGCTCACCACCGGATAGCTGTGAAGGCTCCCGATTGGCTTTGCTGCGCAAACCTACCAGATCAAGCACTTCCATAACTCGTTTTTTGATATGCCGCTTCGGCGCTTCAATGACTTCCATTGCAAATGCCACATTCTCAAATGCCGTCATCTTCGGCAACAGTCGGAAATCCTGAAATACCACGCCGATGTTACGGCGCACGTAAGGAATTTTACGTGGTTTCAACTTACCAATATTAAATCCGTTGATGGATATCTGCCCTTTGGTTGGAACTTCTTCTCTGTACATCAGTTTCATAAATGTTGATTTGCCCGCACCGGATGGACCGACGATATAGACAAATTCATTGCGGTCGATCTTCACCGACACCCCTTGTAATGCGTGGGTACCATTGGCATAGGTCTTCCACACGTCCTGCATTTCTATCACATCATCACTTCCTGCTCGCATAGTTAGCCATTATCATTTCGACATAATCCCGGCATTTCCTTTAAAAGAACCTGAATTTCATCAGGAAAAAATCAGCCTCGACTCACTTTTCATAGTGAAGCATGAATTCATATGAAGTTTATTGTAACAAATTTGTTACCTATTGAGTACCCGAAAGTTTTTCACACTTGGATCATATAGATAGAACATGTTACGAATTTCGGAACAACCGAAGCCAAAAGGGGCGTTTGCTTATGAAAAAAATACATGTAACGGTCATCGTCCTGTTCTCTCTACTTTTGATCGGCTCCGCATCCTACGGACTGCTCTATATGTACGTGAATCAGCCAACGTTGCCCAAGGGCGTGCAGATCAGTGGCTGGGTACTTGATGGCAAACATCGGAAGGAAGTGCTGGCAGAACTACACAAGCGTATTGAACAATTGGAGGACTGGCCCGTCACCCTTGAGGTAGCTGAACCTGACCCAATCACGATGACAATTACCGCAGCCGATCTAGGGCTGAGTTATAATGCGCACCTCTTCGAGGCCGCCGTCAAACAGCTGGATGAGGGAAACCTGTGGGAGCGAGCTTATGCAAGATATCAGTTTCCCCAGAGCTTCCTTTTGGATATGAACTATAGCGAACAGACCTTACAACAACTGCTTAGCCCTGCCTGGGAAAAAGAAACCTTCGGTGTGCCAACGGAAGCCGTCCGCCGGATCACCGCTAATGACAAAGTACAATACATTCCGGAGAAAAGCGTGCGCCGAATTGATTGGAAAACACTCCGCACCCTTATACAAAACAAGATGCAATGGGATCTGAATGACGTGAAAGATGGAGAACATCATGATCCAATCCGTATCCTCTTGCCTGTGTACACTTTAAAACCGGATGTAACCATTGATTCATTAAAGAAGGAGGGCATCGACCGTAAAATTATTCAATTCTCTACAGGACTGGGAAACAGCAGCGAAGGCCGGATACATAATGTCAGCTCGGCGGCCCAGGCTATTCACGGAATGATTTTACCTCCTGGCGGTGTGTTCGACTATGAAAAAGTGATTCGGAAAGCGGAGAAGGAATATGGCTTCCAGGAAGCACCTGTCATTGTTAATGGACGGTTGACACCGGGGATCGGAGGAGGGATCTGTCAGGTATCTAGCACCGTTTATAACGCTGCCCTTCTGACCGGTCTGGATATTATTGAGCGGCGTAATCATTCAGTGCCAGTGAAGTATTTGCCGAAAGGACTGGATGCTACCTTTGCCTCCGGCGCGATCAACTTTCGCTTTCGTAACAGCACCGAGAAGTCTTTATTGATACAAGCGAAGGTGGAGAACCATCGTCTGGTCGTGAAGTTTTTCGGAACATTCCCGGAGAACGTCAGTTATGCGGTGGAGTCTCGTACGATCGAGACACTGAGTGCACCTGTAAAATATGTATCCAGCAATATGCTTCCTGACGGGGTCCAACAAGTCCTTCAGAATGGACAGCCCGGTTATATTGTCGAGACCGTTCGTATCAAAAAAGTGGATGGCAAAGTGGTTGAATCCAAAACGATCTCACGCGATATCTACAAGGCCCAGAGTCGTCTCATTGCACGTTCAGGTCACATGAGCATGCCCGATCCGGAACAACCATCTGTCGTGGAGGATGGCATTCGTGAGGGGAATTTGCCTTAAATCGAAGTGTAAATGGACGTCCAACTTGAACATAAGTTTTAAGGCCGTAGGAATGTTACAAATGATACGAATGATATGTAAGAAATAAAAAAACATGTCTCACACCCATGCACGGGATTGAGACATGTTTCTTAATTTTTTATATGTGGCAACTTTCTTTCATATATGTGTTTGTTTCTTCTTCAACTTTAATGCCCAGCAGTGTACTCGTGCTGCTCCTCTCCCACAACCATTTTCTCGTTCCCCATGAAGAAGGATGCGATCAATGCGAGGACTGCCGGAATAACAGCCCAGGCGAACAGCTGCACAATGGAAGATGACAACGCATGAGTAATTGCGTCCAGCACCTGTGGTGGAATGCCTTGGCGAAGTTCCGGTGATAACAATGCATGTGGGTCTGTCAGGTTCATGCCCGCAGGTACGCCCCCAGCAGGCACTCCAGCTGATGCACCAACTTCTCCAGCAGCACTAGCCATACTGTCCGTCATTTTGCGCGTAAACACTTGGCTCTGGATGATCCCAAAGATCGTGATGCCCATCGTCATCCCCAGAGATCGCAGGAAGTTCAACGTAGAGCTGGCTGCACCGCGTCGTTGTGGTTCAAATGCATTCATAGCCGCATTACTGAGCACCGAGAAGGATGCACCAACACCCAGACCAATCATGACCATATATACCCGAATCGTCCACAGGGATGAACTTTCATCCAGTGTAGTGAGCAAGCCCAGACCTAGACCTAGCAAAGCTAAAGTGGGAATCATAATGCTGCGGTACTTAATCTTGGTCATGAGTACACCACCCAAGGAAGCCGTTACTACAGATCCGAGCATCATCGGAAGCAGGACTAGACCCGAATTGGTTGCTTTGCCGCCGAGTACACCCTGAATGAAAATCGGAATATACACAGAAGCCGTAATAAAAGCGGCACCACTGAACATCGCGATTACGTTGCTTGACCAGTATACCCGCTTGCGGAACATGCTGAAGGTAATGATGGGCTCTTTGGCCTTCGTCTCTGCATACAGGAAGAGCAGTGCCAGCACAACAAATCCGGCAAACAGCCCCAATATCTGTGCGGAGTCCCATGCATATGTTTTACCACCCAGCTCCAGAGCAAAGATCAGACAGACTACTGCACCAATCAGCGTAACTGCACCGAGCCAGTCGATCTGCTGCGATTGATGTTGATGAGATTCTTTATAGAAAAATGCGATAAACAGAAATGCAATCAATCCTAGCGGCAGGTTGATATAAAATACCCATTCCCATGTGGCATACTCTGTAATGTACGCCCCGAGTAGCGGTCCGAATACACTTGAGAGACCGAAAACTGCTCCAAACAATCCACCAAGCTTCCCCCGGGATTCCGGGGCGACCACATCGAACATGATCGTAAAAGCAATCGGTATCAGTGCACCTGCACCAATTCCTTGAATCGCTCTGTACATCGTTAATTCCACGATAGTTGTCGCGGTTCCGCACAAAGCTGAGCCAAGCATAAACACGATAATTCCAAAGACAAAAAACTTTTTCCGTCCATACATATCGGACAGTTTACCGAAGATCGGCATACCTGCCATCTCGGCCACCATATACGCGGAGGTGACCCAGACAAACTTGTCGAGCCCTCCCAGCTTGCCGACGATATCTCCCATCGCCGTAGCCACGATGGTGTTATCCATAGAAGCCATTAAGATGCTGAGCAGCAGACCTGCGAGCACAAAACCAACCTTGTTATGACGTGCAGTCATTGTTATCAATCTCTCCATTTCCGTTCTATTCATATGACTGCATTATTATATCTGAAAAGACACAACAAGCAATCAGTCCATGGACTGATTGCTTTATAGCAAAGGTCCCTATCTTCCCCCTCTACCTTGGAGGGACACATACTTACGATTTCTACCGCTCGAAGCGACTCGTAAGGACATACGAATCAATCTTGGCTAGATTCGTACGCTATGACCCACTTTCGCTTCCGGATCAACGGATAGCTCTCCGGAATATTCCACAAATTGGATATTGCATCCCCGTCCAATATGAACTCTAGTACCTCTAACCGTACCGGCTTCGGTATCTTCCAGCACAATTTCATCTCCCTCAATCAATTGAGCACTGAAGGATGGTGCACCGCCCAAGCCGAGTGCTTTCCAGAATCCACTTCGTTCTCTACGCCGAATATCAATGCGCTCCCCACCTACTTCTCTTGCTGAAGAGGAGGTGTATAAACGAATGTCCACACTGTCTGCGTTAAGCAATCCCCCCACTTTAATATTCCCCTGAACATTCACCGTCTCTCCCTGCACATCTCCATCAATCGTGACCATACCGCCAATATCGATACGCTCTCCGTCCACACTACCGTGCACATTACACTTTCCGTTCACTGTGAATTCCGGTGATGACAAGTCCCCTTTTACCGTCGCCATACCATCGACACGGAAGCGAGAGCTAACTAGTGGACCGTTAATCGTACACATGCCGTTAACATTCGTGTTCTCGGCACGAGCTGCTCCGAGGACTCCAAGGGTTCCATTGACATCGAGAGATTGGGTACGCAGTTCTCCTTCTACTTTGGCCATTCCGTTCACCGTTGTACTATCAGAGACGAGGGAACCATAGATTTTCAGTGTGCCATTAACGCTCAGAAAGGAACAATCCAGATCGCCATCCAGTTTAGCCATCCCATCAATATTAACCCGGTGGTATTCCCCTCCTTCAGTTTTACGAGACCCTGTAACATTCAGATCGTTTCTCAAATGACGTTCTTCCATTCGCATAATCCCCCTCAGCCCAATTTAAGTTTCAATTCTTCCATGAACGTTGCCAGCGGAATGCGGAGCACCACTTTCACACCTGGATCAAAATAAAGCTCTGCCCCTGAGTTCACCAGCATAAATGTTGGTACGCCCATTTTACGAATAAGCAGCAGTTCACTGGCGCGGTCTCGGAATCGGTAGTAGTGTTCGGACATCACATCCACCAGCAGTAACCCTTCCTGTTGAGTGATATCCCCGCTCAGAAGCAGTCTCTCAAGTACATAGAGCATCATAATTTGTTCTAGACCATATAAGGATTGCTGTCGCCCAGCCTCATTTAACAGGTCAAGCGAAGACAGTGAAACAATGTTGCGATCTAGCAGTTGCTGATCCGACATCTCAACGTCACCCAGAGTTGGGGAGAACACGTCTGCCAGTTCATCCAGTGACAAACCATCTTTCATGTGCAGGATCTTATCGATTCGTTGTAAAATTTGTTGTTTTGGAAAAAATGTTTCCTGTCCTGTAAAGGAGGACTTACGTATAAACCATTCCTCGGGAATCAGATTTTTTCGTTTCCAACGATACAATTGACCATAAGAAATGCCTGTCAAATCAAGCAACTCTTTTTTGGAGATCAAATCATCCGTCATTTCAGGACCCCCTTTTCATTAAAATCAGTGTAACAAAACATTGTTACGTTGTAAAGATGGAAGAAAGTTCAAATCCAAAAAAATTTATCCCTCTTATTTGTATGGTGCATAAGTGTACCCTATCATTGCATTTGCTCCATTTTGGGTATACCCTTGAGTTGCAGCCCAAAATACCTTATTCTCTGTTCTCCCTGCTGCAAATGAACATTATTTTGAACATCCATTTATGAAAGGGGTTACTTTTCGACATGGCACTCATTAAATGTGATTTCTACTCGGACACACTCGGATTAAGTACAAGTATGCACGTGATTCTTCCACAGCAGACTCATAATCAAATCGGGATGGAAAATGTCACAGGTTCCGGTTTACACCCTACGCTGTACTTGCTTCACGGCATGTCTGACGATGATTCCATCTGGCTCCGCCGCACATCGATTGAACGTTACGTCGCATCCCTCGGCATTGCAGTTGTGATGCCTCAGGTTCATCGCAGCTTCTACACGGATATGGCAGAAGGTGGGCGTTACTGGACATTCATCAGTGAGGAATTACCTACACTTGCTCGCTCCTTTTTCCCGCTATCTCCTAAACGTGAAGATAATTTCGTTGCTGGCCTCTCGATGGGTGGATATGGTGCGTTCAAGCTGGCTCTCCTCAAACCCGATCAGTATGCAGCTGCCGCAAGTCTATCTGGTGCTCTCGATATGGCCGCTCATATGAACAACGACGTTCCTTCCGCCTTGCCGCAGACCGAGTTGTTACGCATCTTTGGTCCTCAATTTGCAGGTTCAGATAATGATTTGATTCATTTGATCAAAAAAAGTGAACCTTTTTCTGGTCCGCGTCCTCTTCTCTATCAGTGCTGTGGGACAGAAGACTTCCTGTATGAAGACAATCAAACGTTCCGTAAAGCTTGTGCTGAAACAGACTTCCAATTAACATATGAGGAAGAACCTGGTGAACATGAGTGGGGTTATTGGGACAAGAAGATTCAAGATGTACTTCAGTGGTTACCTCTGCCACAACAAAAGTAAAAATAATAAAAAGCAGGCTTGAACTGAACTGCCCCTCTGTTACCACAGATCACCCAGAGGTACATTTCATTTCAGCCTGCTTTTGTATGGTCACTTTTACACGGTCATTCCACGAACATCCTTAACCGCGGTTTTCAATCCATTGTTCTGTCTGCGTAAGTAACTTCTCACTGCGAGCAATCGCCTCTGCCACTTGCCCAGATGCTGTGCCACCGTATACATTACGAGCGTTGACTACCGCTTCCGGCTGCAGTACATCATAGATCCGTTCATCGAACAGCGGTGAGAATTGCTTGAATTCATCAATTGTCAGATCGAGCAAGTATTTGCCGTTCTGGATGCAATACAATACCGTTTTACCAATCACCTCGTGAGCTTGACGGAAAGGCAGACCCTCGCCTACGAGGAAATCAGCAATATCCGTTGCATTGGAGAAGTCTTGATTCACCGCTTGACGCATGCGATCCTTGTTCACTTTCATCGTAGCAATCATCGGAGCAAACAACTGTAATGCCCCCTCCAGTGTCGCTACTGTGTCAAACATACCCTCTTTATCTTCCTGCATGTCCTTGTTGTAAGCGAGCGGGAGAGACTTCAGCACAGTCAGCAATCCAATCAGATTGCCGTATACCCGTCCGGTTTTACCACGAACTAGCTCAGGCACATCCGGATTTTTCTTTTGCGGCATAATGCTGCTGCCTGTGCAGAACGCATCATCCAACTCCACAAAACTAAACTCTGTACTGCTCCACAACACCAGCTCTTCACTCAGACGGGACAAGTGAGTCATGATCAGGGATGCCGCTGCCAGGAACTCCACAATGAAGTCACGGTCACTTACCGCATCCAGACTGTTCTCGTATACTCCATCAAAGCCAAGCTGCTCTGCTACAAAGTGACGGTCAATCGGGAACGTTGTACCTGCAAGCGCCCCTGCACCCAGCGGCAGTACGTTAATCCGTTTGTAGCTATCCATCAGACGCTCAGCGTCCCGTTGGAACATCGACACATATGCCATCAAGTGATGTGCGAACAGAATCGGCTGTGCACGTTGCAGATGCGTGTAACCCGGTACAATCGTATCCAGATTGTCTTTAGCCTGTCCGATCAGTGCTTCCTGCAGCGCATGCAGCATGCCCACGAATCCAACGACACGCTCACGCAGATATAAGTGCATATCCGTTGCCACCTGATCATTCCGGCTGCGGCCTGTATGCAATTTACCGCCCACTGGACCGATCGTCTCAATCAGATTTTTCTCAATGTTCATGTGAATGTCTTCGTCTGATACGGAGAATTCCACTTCACCTGCACGAATTTTATGCAAAACGGTAATCAGACCTTCTTTGATCGTTTCCACATCTTCTGCAGGCAAAATACCGCATTTGCCCAGCATGGTTACGTGGGCCAAGCTTCCTTGGATGTCTTCTTCCGCCAAAGCTTTGTCAAAGTTAATGGATGCCGTATATTCCTCAACCAAATGGTTGGTTTGCTTCGTAAAACGTCCTCCCCACAGCTTGCTCACAGTGAGTATCCCCTTTCGCTCATGGACAAAGCCGTCCCTGCCAGAATATGCAAGAACGGCCCGCCTTGTCAGTGATTATCATGCAGCGTGACACGCATCACGCTCTTCATTTATTTTTTGTTCTGCTCCACGCCAGAGTGTACCTTCAGACGCAGGGCGTTCAGGCGGATAAAGCCTGTTGCATCCCCTTGATCATACGCCTCCGATGGGTCGGCTTCCATCGTAGCAATATCCGGGTTGTACAAGCTGACAGGGCTTTTCACTCCTGCGCCAATAACGTTGCCTTTGTACAATTTCACACGCACCGTACCCGTGACGTTCTTCTGACTCTCGGTTACCAACGCTTGAAGCGCCAGACGTTCCGGCGCAAACCAGAAACCGTTGTATACGAGTGTGCTGTAGCGTGTGATCAAGCTGTCACGCAGGTTCATCACTTCACGATCCATCGTGATGGATTCCATTTTGCGATGTGCAGTGAATAAGATCGTTCCACCTGGTGTTTCGTATACGCCACGGCTCTTCATGCCAACAAAACGGTTCTCCACCATATCGACACGGCCAATTCCGTGCTTACCGCCCAGTTCATTCAGTTGCTCCATTACTTGCAGCGGGCTCAGACGCTCGCCATTCAAAGCAACACAGTTGCCTTGCTCAAACTCCAGTTCAACATACTCTGCTTGATCCGGCGCATCTTCAGGTGCATTGCTCAGCAAGAACATATCTTTGTTCTCGTCCGTGCTCGGATCAAACCATGGATCTTCAAGCACACCGCTCTCATAGCTGATATGCAGCAGGTTGCGGTCTGTAGAATAAGGTTTTGCCGCAGAAGCGGTAACCGGAATGCCGTGTTTCTCAGCATAGGCAATCATCTCAGCACGTCCAGGGAACTGGTTACGGAACTCTTCCAGACGCCAAGGCGCAATCACTTGGATATCCGGTGTGAGCGCAGCTGCATTCAGCTCAAAGCGAACCTGATCATTCCCTTTACCCGTAGCGCCGTGAGCGATCGCTATCGCTCCTTCTGCACGAGCAATATCTACCATCCGTTTAGCAATAAGCGGACGCGCAATACTTGTGCCCAGCAGATACTGGCCTTCATAGAGGGCACCTGCCTGGAACATTGGATAGATGAAATCTTTCGCGAACTCATCGCGCAGATCATCGATGTATACTTTGGAAGCGCCTGTAGCGAGTGCTTTTTCTTCCAGACCATCAAGCTCATCCTTCTGACCGATATCTGCGGTAAAAGCAATGATCTCTGCATCATAGGTTTCTTTCAGCCATTTCAAAATTACAGATGTGTCCAACCCGCCAGAATAGGCGAGTACGATTTTTTCCTTAGCCATGTAGTATGGTCCTCCCCAAGATCAATTGCAATCATTCAAACACTATACTTTATTTCATCCTATCATCGCCAAATTAGCGTTTAAAATCAACCCATAACCACAAACTGCGTCTATTCGCTCATCAGAGCGGCCATCAGCGCCTTTTGTGCATGCAGACGGTTCTCTGCCTGATCAAAGATCAGCGAGTTCGGGCCGTCGATGACACCTGCGCTCACTTCTTCACCGCGGTGTGCTGGTAGGCAGTGCAAGAACATGTAGTCCGGCTTGGCACCTTTCATCAGTTCCTCATCCACTTGATAAGCTGCAAACGCCTGCTCACGGATCTTCTGCTCTTCTTCAAAGCCCATACTCGCCCATACATCGGTATACACGATATCAGCATCCTTGACTGCTTCTTGTGCGCTGTATGTCACAAGCACTTCCGAACCGCTCTCCTGTGCAATGGCACGAGCCTGCTCAACCACATCACTGTCCGGCTCATAGCCTTTCGGCGTTGCCACAGCAACGTGCATACCCATTTTGGCTGCGCCCAGCATGAGGGAGTGTGCCATGTTGTTGCCGTCGCCGACATAAGCCATTCTCAGACCTGCCAGCTTGCCTTTATGCTCAAGCACCGTTTGGAAATCTGCCAGCACCTGACATGGATGCGCTGCATCGCTCAGACCGTTAATGACGGGAACATCAGCATGTTCTGCCAATTCAATCACATTATGGTGTCCAAACGTGCGAATCATAATGCCGTCCAGGTAACGGGACAACACTTTCGCTGTATCATGTGTCGTCTCGCCCCGTCCCAGCTGAATGTCATTCTTGCTAAGGAACAGCGCGTGTCCGCCCAGCTGGAACATGCCAACTTCAAAGGATACACGTGTACGTGTGGATGATTTTTCAAAAATAAGTCCGATCGTTTTGCCTTTCAGGGGCTGAAACGGTACACCGCTTTTTTGCTTGCCTTTAATCTCAATGGCGAGATCGAGCAGGTAACGTATTTCCTCAGCTGTATAGTCAGTGAATTCGATGAAATCCCGGCCTCTGAGGTCTATCTTCTGAACCTTATCTGTGTGCTGGACTGCCATATCTTATTTCCTCCTTAATTCCGGTTCCCTGCACCCGCATGGACAGAAGCCACGCCATACACATGGGTTAAGAACATTTTCTTCTAATCAGATGATTGTGCTGATATTCATCAGATCTTTCTTCTGCGAATAGGTTGCCGCACGGCTACAGGGATTCTTTTAACTTTTCTTCGCTTCGTTCCGAGGGCCGCTATGGCCCCCGGATCAGCAAATTCATTTTTATATATCAGGCTTTCGCCGCAACGTGCTCTTCAATTAATGTCGCCACCAGGGACACAGCCTCGTCGATCTCTTCTTTACTAACATAGAGGTTAGGAAGCAAGCGAATAACGTTAGGTCCAGCCGACACGAACAAGATGCCGCGCTTCTGTCCTGCCAGCACAATATCACCGATCGGCTCTGCACACTCGATCCCTACCAGCAAGCCCATCCCGCGGACTTCTTTGACAAACGGGTTGCCAGCCAGACGAGTACGTAGAGACGTCATCAGATAATCGCCCATCTCCGCTGCGCGCTCTGGCAACCGATCTTCCAGCATCGTCTCAATGGTTGCGATAACGACGGAGGAAGCAAGCGGCGTGCCGCCAAAGGTCGTGGCATGACTGCCCGGTGTAAAGGCATCACGCAGGAAACCCTTACCCAGCATTGCACCAACAGGAAAGCCACTGCCAATTCCTTTGGCTACAGTGAATACATCCGGTTCAACACCGTAATGCTCGTGAGCAAACAACTTGCCTGTACGTCCCATACCTGTCTGCACTTCGTCCACAATCATCAGCAGTCCATGCTCATCACACAGTTTGCGCACATGTTTGACGAATTCAGGTTCTACCGGATATACTCCGCCTTCGGCTTGAACCATCTCTAGCATAATCGCTGCGGTTTTCGGTCCAATCGCACCTTCGAGTGCCGGGATATCATGCAGCGGTACAGTGACAAATCCAGCGGGCAGCGGCAAGAAACCTTCTTTGACTTTATCCTGGCCCGTTGCCGTCAACGTTGCCAGTGTCCGTCCGTGGAACGATTGAGCGAATGTAATCACTTCGTACCGATCCGCACCCTTTACCTTTTGTTGATAACGACGAGCCACCTTAATAGCCGCCTCATTAGCTTCAGCACCACTGTTGCAGAAAAAGACTGCGTCCGCACAGGTATTGGCTGTCAGCAGAGCTGCTGCCTTTTCCTGTCCCGGAATCTGAAACAGGTTAGACACATGCCACAGCTCATCAATCTGAGCTTTCAGCTTCGCTCCGACCTTCTCCGGTGCATGGCCTAGGCTCGTTACTGCAAGTCCGCACATGAAATCGAGATAGCGGTTCCCCTGATCATCCCATAACCAGCTGCCTTTTCCTTTGACTAGGCTGATCGGATACCGTGCATATGTTTGAAAAAGAGAGCTTCCCGTCTCGGCCGCTGCACCTGTACTTGCTGCGCCCGCTACGGCTGTGCCAGAACCTGGCTGTTCGTTACCTTTTGCCATGACCGTATCACTCCTTGTCGATTCGTACTCTGCGATCAATTATGAGAAAACCTTTATTCACACGGGTCACTCCGATGACAGAATAACCTATCGATCACTGTTATACCCTGATTTTTCGATTATCAATATGGAACTGAAGATGGTTTACACTGGCCACTCCGATGACAGAATAACCTTCCAATCGCTGTTATCCCCAGATTTTTTGATTCCCTTTGTTAAGTGTAAATCCGGTGATAAGCATATGCTTCCGATGTAGCTTTCTTTCGAAAGCTTTTAGGCGACCGCTACGCTTTTCCAGGTTTTTTCTGTCCTCTCCGTTATTCGTGTAAATAAATAGTTCAACTTATATAGATTGATAAAAGATAAAGTCCAGTGGTAATCGCGAATACTTCACTGTTCAGGTTTTCTGCCTTCTTCGTTAACGTCTAAATTCAACTTTCTCATAAAAACATCGTGTACAAATTCTTTTTTTATATAAATAAAAGCCAAAAGTCTGAATTTCTTGTTGACTCTACTGCATTCGCACAATCCGGGTACCGATCGTCTCTCCGCCAAGCACACGGCTCAGAATCTGCGGCTCGCTTCCATCCACGATAATTACCTCGCGTACTTCGCCGTGGATGCACGCAATGGCTGCACGTACCTTCGGAATCATACCGCCGTAGATTTCACCGGTTTGAATCATATCCTCGATCTCTTGAACGGATACAGAAGGCAGCACTTTTTTCTGGCCTCCAATAGTCCTCATAATGCCTGGTACGTCGGTCACGACAATCATACGTTTTACTCCAAGATGCGAAGCCACTGCTCCTGCCGCCGTATCTGCGTTAATATTGTAACGTTGCCCGCTCGCATCCACTCCTACAGGTGCAATGACAGGCATGTAACCCATGTTAACGATACCTTGTATGATCTCTGCTTGGACACTGGTCACATGACCTACCCAGCCGATCTGGGCATGATTTGATACAGGTTTTGCCTGAATCAGGCCACCATCCACACCCGACACGCCCAAAGCCCGACCGCCTGCACGCTGGATGAGCCGAACAATCTGCTTGTTAATACTTCCAGCCAGAACCATCTCCACGACGTCCAGCACAGGCTCCGTTGTCTTACGCAGGCCGTCGACGAATTCCGTTTCAATGCCAAGCTTCGCCAGATTCTCGGAGATTGCTGGTCCGCCGCCATGAACGATGACCGGGCTGTTTCCTGAAGACTGCAAGTCACGCAGGTCTGAAAAAAAGGACTCAGGCAATGCGGCCAGCGTACTGCCACCACATTTCATCACAAACATCTGTTTCTCCGTACCTGCTTCCGTTGCAGTACTACTGTTAGGTAAAGTTGAATTCATGAGACTAGACCCCTTTCGTTCAGACAATGATACAAGACTTAACACTCAAAACACTTATAGTTAGACGATCAAGCCGTTTCAGATTCGGATCGTTCTTTCGATCGCCTGGCATAACATCTTTTTTACGTGCGATATGCGGCGTTAATACGTACATAGTCATACGTCAGGTCGCATCCCCAGGCTACAGCGTTGCCTTCGCCGTGATGCAGATCTACTACAATGCGCACGGTGTCCGTCTGCAAGTATGCCAGTGCCGCTTCTTCGTCAAATACAACCGGACGAGACTGGGCGAGCACCGGGATGTCTCCAAGACGAATATCCACCGTATCGGGGTTCACTGGCTGACCCGCACGACCTACCGCAGCAATGATCCGGCCCCAGTTCGCGTCAGCACCAAACATCGCGGATTTGACCAGGCTTGAGCCGATCACCGTTTTGGCAATAGCCTGTGCAGACTCATCGCTAACTGCACCCGTCACTTCGACTTCAACCAGCTTGGTTGCCCCTTCACCATCGCGAGCAATCGCTTTGGCAAGCACCTGGCATACATACGTGAATCCAGCAGCAAACGCATCCCAATCCGGGTGATCCATCGTCAATTCTTCATTACCTGCATAGCCACTGGACATCGCTACAAGCATATCATTCGTGCTCGTATCCCCATCTACAGTGATCATGTTAAATGTATGATTGGTTGCCTGGCGCAGCAAGCGCTGCAACGCATCTGCTCCAATGACCGCATCTGAGGTCATAAACGCCAGCATGGTGGCCATATTCGGATGAATCATTCCCGAGCCTTTGGCCGCTCCCGCAATCGTTACCGTCTTGCCGCCGACAACGACGGAGACGCAAGCTTCTTTTTTTACCAAATCAGTCGTTAGAATCGCCTGTGAAAATTGCTCTGCTTCGTCTGTTCCCTTGCCCAGTTGCTCCGGGAGTGCCTTGATACCTGAATGCACTGCATCCATCTTCAGCAGTTCACCAATGACTCCTGTGGAAGCAACCGCCACGTCTTCTTCAAGCACGCCTAGCTCACGAGCGGCTGCAGCACGCATCGCATACGCATCCTCTTCACCCTGTTGTCCTGTACATGCATTGGCGTTACCGCTATTAACAATCACAGCCTGCAAACGTCCGTTGCTCAGGCTCTCCTTTGTAACTTTGAGCGGTGCAGCCTGAAACACGTTGGTCGTGTAGACCGCTGCAGCAGTTGCAGGAATATCACAGCGAATCGCTCCGATGTCGTTGCGTGACGTTTTTTTCAAACCACAGTGCAGTCCACCAACCGTGAACCCACCCGGCGTAACAATTGTTCCGTTCTCAACTAAGGTAAAAGCTTGTTGCTCCACTTTTGCTCCCATATCATATCCCCCGTATGCGTTCAGCCATATGCTGATGAATCGCCTGCTTCAACTGAATTTGTCCACCCATAATTCGTAACTATCCCTAATGACATGACTCAAGCTCGCTTATTCACGCTGCCCCCTGCGATCCTCATTCGTCATATGATTATGGATATACCGGTGTCATCTTCAGCCCGAGGTTCTCCTCCCATCCCATCATCAGGTTCATATTTTGAATTGCTTGCCCGGATGCACCCTTCACCAGATTGTCAATTACCGAAATGACCGTCAAGCGCCCTGTGCGCGGATCTACCGAAAATCCGATGTCACAATAGTTCGATCCAGACACTTCCTTCGTCGATGGCCAAATGCCCGGTTCACGCACACGTACAAAAGGTCTATTTTCATAATATTTACGATATAAGTCCACAATCTCCTGATCACTATGCTCACCCGTCAGCTTGGCATACATCGTACTCATAATGCCGCGTGTCATTGGCACAAGATGTGTTGTAAAAGTTACTGTTACCGGGCTTCCCGTAATATTGCCGAGAACTTGCTCGATCTCAGGAATATGCTGATGTTTATTCAACTTGTAAGCTTTGAAATTTTCGTTCATTTCTGCATAATGATTCGTCAGACTAGTTCCACGCCCTGCACCAGATACACCTGATTTGGCATCGATAATAATCGTGGAAGGATCAATCCATCCCGCCTGTACCGCAGGAATCAGACCCAGCAGCGTCGCTGTCGGATAACAGCCGGGATTGGATATGAAATCTTTGCCCTTTACTTCGTCTCCGTACACCTCAGGCATGCCGTATACAGCCTTCTCCAACACATCTGCTGGAGGGGCAGGATGTTTGTACCACTGCTCATATACCGATCCGTCTTTCAAACGGAAATCACCAGACAGGTCAATCACTTTCAGACCAGCCTCCAGCAGGCTCGGAACGAGCTTCGCGCTTACGCCAGACGGGGTCGCGGTGAATACGAGATCTGCACGACTTGCAATCTCTGCAGGATCGACACCGTCGAGCGGCCTGTGAATAACGCCCGTCAAATGCGGAAAACCATCGGCGATGGACTCCCCGCTACTGGATGAAGAGATTACCGATGTAATTTCGACTTGCGGATGATTCTGAAAAAAACGAATCAGTTCCACCCCGCCGTAGCCGGTGGAACCGACGATTGCTACTCTTAATTTGTTATTCACTCTCGCTCCCCCAATCCTGTTGTATGCGCTACTTGAGCAGACAATTCCGTCGCTTCTATGCATATTTGTGTATTATTATACGACTCTGGTTATATAAATACAACCATCTATCATGAAATTTAACACGGATTTCCAACAAATCCGAACGAATCTCTTTCCCTTAGGGACGAACAGGCCTTCTTCTGTTAGAATACATACTAGTAGGATACATTACATATAGGGTCTTGTTCCGATGTATACCTTGTCCTTCAAAGTGCACTTGGAGCGCACTCTGAAGGTCATTATGATTACGAGACATGGAGGACTAACGTGCATATCGAATCCATACTACTAGTTGTGCTCCTGGGCCTGAATATTATTTTTGCTGCCGCAGTCGTCTTTTTCGAACGCAAGGATGCCAGTTCTTCATGGGCTTGGCTGTTGGTATTGAACTTTATTCCGGTCTTCGGGTTCATCCTTTATCTTTTGACGGGGCAGAATCTGACCCGATATCGTCTCTTTCAATGGAAAGACCGCAAAAAGCTTGGCTTGGAGGAACGAATCGAGGCGCAGCTTGCTCAGCTGCAAGATAATCGAACTCCTTTTTCCAACAAGGCAACGGAAAGCAGCCAGGACATGATCTACATGAACCTCAAGCAAAACGGTGCACTCCTGACAGAGGACAATGCCGTTGAGATCATTACGGATGGAAGAGACAAATTCCAGCAGCTTCTGGATGACATTGCGGCGGCAAAGGATCATGTGCACGTGCAATATTACATTTATCGAGCGGATACGCTGGGTAAAAGAATTCGGGATGCGCTGATCCGCAAAGCACGAGAAGGCGTGAAGGTTCGTCTACTGTATGATGCGCTTGGATCACGGCGTATAACGAATCGATTTTTCAAAGAATTGCGCGAAGCGGGTGGACTTGTTGAAGTCTTTTTCCCATCCAAATTCAGTCTGATCAACCTGCGGATGAACTACCGTAATCACCGAAAAATTGTGATTATTGATGGGAACCTTGGTTATACCGGCGGTTTCAACGTGGGTGATGAATATCTCGGACTGAATTCGAAATTCGGCTATTGGCGCGACACTCATCTTCGTATCAAGGGCACTGCCGTTCATGCGCTGCAGACACGGTTCATGCTCGACTGGAACGAAGCTTCCAAACAACATGATACGCCGTACGTCCCTGCTCATTTCCCTTATATAGAAGGAACGGGCAAAACGGCTATGCAGATTGTGTCCAGCGGACCTGACGCCGAGATTGAGCATATCAAAAACAGCTACCTGAAGATGATTAACGGTGCCAAACATTCTGTTCTCATTCAAACACCTTACTTTATTCCGGATGCCAGTGTATTCGAAGCTATACGTCTTGCGTGCCTGTCAGGTATTGATGTACGGATCATGATTCCTAACAAACCTGACCATGCCTTTGTTTATTGGGCTACGCTGTCTTATATTGGGGAGTTGTTAAAAGTAGGGGCCAAAGTGTATGTCTATGATAATGGTTTCATTCACGCAAAAACATTGATTATCGACAGTCTCGTTGCTTCCGTCGGAACTGCCAATATCGACTATCGTAGTTTCAGGCTGAACTTCGAGGTTAATGCCTTTATGTATGATGAAACGATCGCAACGGCACTTGTCCAGACTTTTGAGCACGACCTAAACGTATCGCGGGAGCTGACGCTGAAGGAATATCAAAGCCGTAGTCTCATTATTCGTTTCAAGGAAGCGATCTCGCGCCTGTTATCTCCGATCCTGTAAGCTTAAGCAGAGGGTGATATCGGAGCAATATAGGAGCTTCTCGCTCTACTATTCCGAGTTTATTCTGTGTTCTTCTATCGGCACAAAAAGAAAAAGCAATTACTCCTTATCCATCATCTGGATGAAGAGAGTATTTGCTTTTTTTAATGCATTTTTAACGCTTATTAACTGCTTCCTTATACTTATACATGCTCGCCGCGCTTAAATCCTTCTCCAAGCACTTCGTGCGCATTACTAATGATGACAAAAGCCCCCGGGTCTACGGACCGGATCAACGCTTTCAGTCTCGTCACTTCATTTTGCCCAACGACTACCATCAGCACTGTCCGCTGGTCATCCGTATATCCACCTCTAGCCTCCAGCTTGGTCAGCCCCCGATCCAGATCGGCCAGAATGACTTTGGTAATCGGTTCCGTCTGGTTGGAGATAATGTATGCTACCTTCGAATAGCCCAGTCCCATCTCCACAGCATCAATGACTTTACCTGTCACGTATAACCCGATTAGCGCATACAGGGACTGTTCCAGCGACAATACAAAAGCCGCCATAATAATGACGATCGCATCCATGATGACAACACATAGAGAGTAACTGAGTCCGCTGTACTTCTGAACAATGCGTGCTAAAATGCTCGTGCCTCCGGTTGATCCTCTACCCCGATATACAATCCCGATTCCCAGACCAACTCCAATGCCTCCATACAACGATCCAAGTAGCGGGTTGGTGGTAGGAAACTCCCAATGACTCGTCAAATACACAAAGAGTGGAAGTATAATGCTGCCCAGAATGGAACGGAAACCATACTGTTTATCGATGAGGAGAAAACTTGCAATCAGTAGTGGGATGTTAATCGCCCATTGAGTATAAGCCGGCTCCCAGCCGAACCACTCATCTCCAAGGATGGATATACCGGACACACCACCAGAAGCGATTTGATTGGGCAATAAAAATAAATTAAAGGCTACGGCAATCAAAAACGAGCCTACGATGATAAGCAGGGTATCAAAGATATTTCGCCAAGGCCCGTTCAGGGGGATGAAAGTGGATAACCTTTTTTTGCGTTGAGGGTATAAATGCTGTTGCTCTTGCATGCTGTCGCGCTCTCCTTTTGTATAACAGATCGGTAATTTTCTCTACATTTCATAAAAATATTCAAAAAAAAGCCCCTGTATACACCAGCATACGCCTGTGCGCATGGGTCTATACAGGAACTTGAATTAATCGGTATCCACTTTAATTTGGCTACGCAAATAACCGTCGATGAATGCATCGAGGTCGCCGTCCATAACCGCTCCTGTATTACCTGTCTCTACATTTGTACGGTGATCCTTTACCATACTATAGGGATGGAATACATAGGAGCGAATCTGGCTTCCCCACGCAATATCCGACTGATCCCCTCGGATTTCGTCCAGTTCTTTTCGTTGCTCTTCAATTTTACGCTCATACAATTTCGAACGAAGCATCGTCATCGCCCGCTCACGGTTTTTGATCTGTGAACGTTCGTTCTGACAGGTTACCACGACTCCGGTCGGGATATGTGTAATCCGTACGGCTGAGTCTGTGGTGTTAATATGTTGTCCACCCGCACCACTCGCACGATACGTATCAATCTTGAGGTCTTCGGTGCGAATATCGATCTCGACGGTATCGTCGATCTCCGGCACCACATCACAAGATACGAAGGAAGTATGTCTACGGCCCGATGAGTCAAAAGGAGAGATCCGTACCAGACGGTGAACACCCTTCTCTGCTTTCAGATAACCGTATGCGTTATGTCCCTTAATAGACAATGTCACACTTTTGATTCCCGCCTCATCACCAGGAAGATAATCCAGCACCTCAACCTTGAAGCCATGTTTCTCTGCCCAGCGTGTGTACATCCGTAACAGCATTGATCCCCAGTCCTGCGACTCGGTGCCGCCAGCACCCGGATGAAGCTCCAGAATGGCGTTCATTTTGTCGTACGGTTGATTCAGGAGAAGCTGCAGCTCGAATCCTTCGACCTTGCTCACAATCGCAGCGACACTGTTGCCAATCTCCGCAGCGAGCTCTTCGTCTCCTTCTTCATCTGCCAGCTCAGCCATCATCAATGCATCGTCATAATCCTGTTGCAACTTGGTGTATTGATCTACCGAACCCTTTACCGCATTCATCTCAGCAATAACAGCTTGGGCCATTTCGTTGTCATCCCAGAAGTCGGGAGCGGACATTTTCTCTTCAAAGTTCTCAATCATCTCTTGCTTGAGATCTAAGTCAAAGAGACCCCCTAAGGTTTGTTAATTTCTTGCCTATTTCACGCAGGTCATGCTTCACGTTTGGATCAATCATGTGCAATTCCTCTTTTCATTAAGATAAGCTCCCCGCAACCGGGAAGTTCAATCCATAAGATCAAGTCTCAGACACATTATACCGCAAGCCTACCGCATACTGTTACCAGCAGGGGCGTCAGCCTTCACTCAGCATCATATGATGTTCATATGCACCAGTGATCGGTTATGCATTCTTCACTTTATCTTATTGAACACCCGGCCGCAAGGAGCCATTTAAGTCAAACGATATACATTAGACTAAGCTATCTTACCTATCGCACTTCGATGGGAAAAATGAGACAAGGACTATTCTTGACCGTGGCAATGTTTGAACTTCTTGCCGCTTCCACAAGGACAAGGATCATTACGGCCAATTTGGTCAGAAACTCTCACTGGACGTTTCTCCGTAGGTTCACCGCTTGTCGAGATCTGACTCTCATCTACCACGGCCTGACGTTCCTGGTTGCTCTCGATCTGTGCTTTCATCACATATGTCGCAACTTCCTCTTGGATGGAAGCGATCATCTGATGGAACATCTCTCGAAACCTTCGAATTGGTATTCACGAAGTGGGTCTGTACCGCCGTATGCACGGAGGTGGATACCTTGACGCAATTGATCCATTGCATCAATGTGATCCATCCACTTGCTGTCTACTGCACGAAGTACAACAACCTTCTCGAACTCACGAACCATCTCTTCACCAATGCGCTCTTCACGAGCGTTATACTTGTTATGTACTTTCTCGAACAGATACTCGATGATTTCTTCTGCTTCTTTACCCCACAGATCATCTTTGGTAATAGAGCCTTCATCCAGCAATTTGCTGTTCATGAAGTCTGCAACCTCCTGCAGTTCCCAGTTTTCTGGAATATCATCACTGCAGTGTGCTTCAACAATACGTTCGATGGATGGCTTGATCATATCCATAACGATCTGTTTAATGTTATCCGACTCCAGCACCTCGCGGCGCTGCTTATAGATAATTTCACGTTGCTGGTTCATTACATCATCGTACTGGAGAACCACTTTACGCACGTCAAAGTTATTGCCCTCAACCCGCTTCTGTGCAGATTCTACCGCACGTGTGATCATTCTGCTCTCGATCGGCTGATCTTCTTCAAAACCAAGACGCTCCATCATATTCAGCACGTTGTCTGCACCGAAACGTCTCATCAATTCATCACCCAGAGACAGGTAGAACTGTGTAGAACCAGGGTCACCTTGACGCCCTGCACGACCACGCAACTGGTTATCGATCCGGCGTGATTCATGACGCTCTGTACCGATAATGTGGAGGCCGCCAACTTCAGCAACACCTTCACCTAAAATAATATCTGTACCCCGTCCAGCCATGTTCGTTGCAATCGTAACTGCACCCGCTTGACCAGCTCCGGAGATAATTTCAGCTTCTTCCGCATGGAACTTCGCGTTCAGAACTTGGTGTCTGATACCACGGCGTTTCAACATGTCCGACAGACGTTCAGAGTTCTCGATGGAGACCGTACCTACAAGAACCGGCTGGTTTTTGCTGTGGCGTTCTACGATTTCTTCTACAACGGCTTTGAACTTACCATCAATGCTCTTGTATACCACGTCCGCCATATCATTCCGTTTATTAGGACGGTTGGTTGGAATCTGTAGAACTTCAAGTCCATAGATTTTCTTAAACTCTTCTTCCTCTGTTTTCGCTGTACCTGTCATCCCCGCAAGTTTGCGGTACATCCGGAAGTAGTTCTGGAATGTGATCGTTGCGAGTGTCATGCTCTCATTCTGAACCTCGATGCCTTCTTTGGCTTCGATCGCCTGGTGCAGTCCATCGCTGTAGCGACGTCCAGCCATCAGACGTCCAGTAAATTCATCAACGATCATAACTTCTTCATCTGTAACTACATAGTCCACATCACGGCGCATAATTACGTTGGCTTTCAGAGCCTGCACAATGTGATGGTTCAACGTCACGTTTGCATGATCATACAAGTTCTCGATACCGAAAGCTTTCTCTGCTTTTGCTGCACCAGCGTCTGTCAGTGCTACAGATTTCACTTTGATGTCGACAGTAAAATCTTCTTCAGGCACAAGACGTTTCACAAAACGATCCGCTGCATAATAGAGATCCGTCGATTTCTGAGCTTGTCCGGAAATGATCAATGGTGTACGAGCCTCATCCACAAGGATAGAGTCGACTTCGTCAATGATACAGAAGAACAATGGACGTTGTACCATTTGCTCTTTGTATAGCACCATGTTGTCACGCAGGTAGTCAAACCCGAATTCGTTATTCGTTCCGTACGTAATATCACATGCATATGCATGCTGCTTCAACGCATGATCCATACCACTGAGGTTAACCCCAACTGTCATGCCCAAGAATTCATAGATTTGTCCCATTTCTTCGCTATCCCGTTGAGCCAAATAGTCATTGACTGTGACCACGTGTACACCTTTGGACATCAATGCATTCAAATATACTGGCAGTGTACCTACCAGTGTTTTACCTTCACCCGTTTTCATCTCAGCAATGCGGCCCTCGTGCAGCGCAATTCCGCCAAGCATCTGTACATCATAATGACGTTTGCCTAATACACGACGAGATGCCTCGCGTACCGTTGCAAATGCTTCAGGAAGAAGCTCATCCGTCGTTTCTCCCTTTTCGATCCGAGCACGGAATTCCTCCGTTTTACCTTTTAACTGCTCATCGGACAACGCCTGAAGTTCTGGTTCCAGTTTATTGATCACATCGACCGTCTTCATCAGACGTTTCACATCACGCTCGTTCATGTCTCCGAAGATCTTTTTGACAAGTCCTAACATGGTATACCCCTTTCGTGCAAAACAGAATAGACCCCCTGCTGCCTACATGCGGCAGCATCGAATGGATTGTTGATCCATTTGCCCCCGGGGGTGACAAACAAAAATCATATGAGATGAATCAACTCCAGGCTTGCCATGGTTACTCATGAAGCTGATCCGGTATTCCCTCGAACTGGTTTTAATAAGAATCTCACGTCGTTCGAGCCTATTGAATCATGTTCATGTGCTGTGCCTGTCATTGATTATGATTAGTGATCATTCGTTGACAATTCTTCATCAGGACAATGATTCTCTTTGCATAAATTGTAACAGTTTGTAATGGTCGCCGCAACACGCCGCAGCAGACTTCTTTGAACTTTAACCCTTGAATAAACCGAGTTGAAGTACAAAAAATCATAGTCGTTAGCGGAAGCGGCACGGTGATTGTTCCTTTTCCCCAAATGTCGCAATGTAAAGTTCTTTATTTGTGGGAATTATGGATTATATTTCATATTCTATCTATCCTTAAATATTCCTGCATTATTACGGATACAAAACCATTCTATATCTCTTTATCAACCACAATCTTTCATCGAATCCAAACCCTCTGAACTCCTAATCTATTAGACGTAGCAGAACCTAGAATAGTTTCACCAATCTATTACATGCAGGTTTTTTGATTAGAATACGAAGAGCACCACAGCCTCTACGCACAAAAGAGCCCCATCCCTTAAAGGATGGAGGCTCTTGGTAGGTTAACTTCAGGAAGCATATGCTCCTGCTTATATTCAACAAATTAGAATGGTCTATCCAACTGAAGCGATGTCTTAAATAGTCTTAACCTTGCTCGATCAAGCCGTATTTGCCATCGTTCCGTTTGTAAACAACGCTCACTTCCTCATTCTCGATGTTGGAGAACACATAGAAGTTATGACCAACCATGTTCATCTGGAGGATTGCCTCTTCGACATCCATTGGTTTCAACATAAAGCGTTTCGTACGTACCACTTCAAAATCATCATCATCCGTATCTGCGTCCAGTTCGGCTGTAGCTACAGTGCCTGACGGATCTTCCACGAAGAGTGTCTTCAGGCTGCCTTCCTGACGGTATTTACGGTTAATTTTCGTTTTGTGTTTGCGAATTTGACGTTCCAGCTTGTCCACAACGGCATCGATGGAGGCATACATATCGTCGCTCTCATCTTCAGCACGAAGCACAAAGCCTTTCAAAGGAATCGTCACCTCAACTGTATGCAAGCCTCTTGTCGTGCTCAATGTAACAGCACCGTCAGAGTTAAGGGGTGCATCAAAATACTTCTCGAGTCTACTCAACTTTTTGTCGACATATTCTTTCAAAGCTTCAGTAACCTCGATTTGTTGACCTCGAATACTTAAATTCATAGGGCACTCCTCCTTTATCTTTGCACCTTCATTATAACACGAATGTAAGCGCCATGTAAAAACTCCCGGTGACCGAATAATGACATCTCTTTCATCCACATCAGCCAATGTCGATTTAACGCCAAATTTCGTGTCATTTCGCCATTTTCGATCAAAAATAAAAATTTCTTTAGAGTGAAATCCGGTGCTTGATGATGTATTTAACCGTTTTCGAGATTACTCAATCTGTTATGTAAAATGATCCTTGCGACGAGCTCTATTTTGCCCTACTCTGTGGTGTTGATCGACGGTGCCCCTTCCTCCCATTTCGGAATCCTATGAACGCAAAAAAAGACCCCGGATCACCGGAGTCTGATGCTAGCGATAATTCAATTTGGTAACCATCTAACCATATATGTAGGTCGGATTGTCCGGATGATTATAATTTGATTACGTTAGCGGCTTGAGGTCCACGCGCGCCTTCAACAATGTCGAATTCTACGGATTGACCTTCTTCCAAAGTTTTGAATCCTTCGGATTGAATTGCGGAGAAGTGTACGAATACGTCGCCGCCATCTTCAGTCTCAATGAAACCGTAACCTTTTTCTGCGTTGAACCATTTTACTTTACCTTGCATGCACTAACATTCCCTTCGTCATCAAATGAAGTGAAGCTCTGGCCAAGGCCCCAGCCCACATTTCAGATGATATCACCTAAAGTTATCCATTGTCAATTGGTAAAGAAAATGTTTTATTGGTATTTTTTTGTAGATTAATCAAGGATTATGTTGACCTTTGTCATATAAAATAAATTTTAAATCTATATTCCAGTGGATGTAAAGGATGCAGCATTAAAATTTGGACGTCCTATTGAATAGTATTCAATGTTCAAATTAATTAATTGATCTTGCTTATAACAATTTCGTCCATCAAATACTATAGGCCGCTTCATTAATAGTTCATAAAAACTCGGATCAAAATCAACTATCTCCTGCCATTCCGTTAATATAAAAACAGAATCGGCGTTTTTAATAGCACTAGAAATTGATCCAGCATATTCTACTTCTACAGGGAGTAATAGCTTTGCATTTGCTTCAGCCACAGGATCATAAGCAATGACTTGAGCCCCCCGGCTTAATAATTCTTTTATGATTGTTAACGAAGCCGCTTCCCTAACATCATCCGTGTTGGGTTTAAAGGCAAGACCTAGAACAGCTATACGAAGGCCATGAAGATCCCCTAGTCTTTTTTGGGCTTTTTTAATCAATAATTGATTCTGCTTCTTGTTAACCTTAATTACCGATTTGAGCAGTTCAAAATCCATATCAATATCGCCTGCTATTTGCATTAAGGCATTTGTATCCTTTGGAAAACATGATCCTCCATAACCTATACCTGCATCTAAAAAGTGAGGACCGATTCGTTTATCCATCCCCATACCATGAGCAACTTCTGTTACGTCTGCTCCCAACTCTTCACATAAGTTAGATATCTCGTTAATAAAACTTATCTTTGTAGCTAAGAATGCATTAGACGCGTATTTTATCATTTCAGCACTACGGACCGAAGTTCGAAATACCGGGATATTAAAAGGTGAATTAATTTCCTCAATAATATCTCCCGCCTTCACACTATCTGACCCTATGATTATGCGATCACCATAAAAAGTATCCTGAATGGCAGACCCTTCCCGCAAAAACTCAGGGTTCGAGACAATATCAAAGGTAGCTGTACAGGTAAGGTTATTCTCAACCCATTGTCTAATTTTATCGTTTGTCCCAATTGGAACTGTGCTTTTCGTGACAATAATTACGTGTTTTTTTATATAGGTAGCTAACGTAACTGCGACGTTTTCAAGGGCTTTTAGGTTTGCTGTTCCATCTTCATTTGCAGGAGTGCCCACAGCAATGTATATTACATCAGCATTTTCTAGCCCATCTTTGTATTCGCTAGTAAATCTCAACCTATGTTCAGCACAATTTTTTTCCATTAGCTCTTCTAATCCGGGTTCAAAAATTATGGATTTCCCTGAATTTAACGCTTCAATTTTACTATCATCAATGTCGATACATGTTACCTGATGCCCTATGTCTGCTAAACAAACACCAGTTACCAGTCCAACATAACCAGTACCAATTACTGCAATTTTCATTATAATCACCTCATATTAAAAAAATACCTCTACCTAAATTCAAGATAGAGGTATATTCTTTTGAAAATTAACTGCTTTAGCACTCACTTAATCTTTTGTGGAAACCATCTTCAATAGCTCCAATACGTTATTCACTAACTCTTGATCACTCCAGTTTCCTTTTACAGCTATATTCGCTAAATTGTGAATGTTTTGAATTCCATTAGCACTAAAACATGGATTTCCATAACTAACCGCATTATCTCTTACAATTGATATATCGAGTTTAACTTCATTCAGTAATCCTTTTTTAGCAAAAACTACTGCTCTATCCAAAAACGCTTCAAGCATAGGTGTTACTTCATCTGAGGCAAACTCTTCTGGATAAATCTCATTGATTTGGACTGTTCTATAAAGCTTACTAAATATAATTTTTTCATACTCATTTGTTGCCGACACAATTTCATTGTACGCTACTGGATTATTAGCAGATCCCCGTGCACCTTCATGGAGACGATATTTGACAGTAGGAACGGGTAAATACTCCATTTCATAATGTTTTGCAATTCTTAACCAAAAATCAAAATCTTGAGCTCGGATTAATTCTTCATCCCACCCAATAACCTCATTGAGGCAATCTCTTTTAAAGACAGCTGTTGGTCCATGTATAAAGCAACCTTTTATAAGCAATTTGTAATCTAATGCGCCACGATAAGGAGTAAGATCATGAAGACTATTAATCTCTCCAGTTCCATTGACAAAATTTATAGATCTTGTATGCACTAAACCTAATTTAGGATTTAAAGTAAATCGTTTCAATTGTAATTCTAACTTTAAAGGCAATGCAATATCATCATCATCAAAAACCCAAATGAATTCACCCTTAGCTTTGTTTATAGCAAAATTAAGAGCTGAGGATTTACCTCCATTCTCTTTATAAAGATATTCGATTCTATCCATATAGGGAGTCAGGATGTCTTTTGGAGAATCCACAGAACCATCATCAACAACAATAATTTGCAGATTATTGTGTGTCTGATGTAAGACTGACTCTATTGTCTCTACTAAAAATTCTTTGCGGTTATACGTAGGTATAATTACAGTAACCATCGCTTCACTTTTAGCAATAGAAAAAGGTTGTGGTAAGAATATATCATCAATAATTCCCTGAGGTTGTAAGTTAGCTTCCGATTCATTGTTCTGTTTTACCAGCATCCCCATGATCCATTCATTTGGCACTTCATTGATCCATTCCAAACGATAACCTACGGTAAAATCAATTAAGTTATCGAGAATTTCTTTGGTGAATATATTACAGTGGTCCGGGTCTGGAATAGAATACCCATTAGGTACACTGAAAAGTACTCTACCTCCCGGTTT